>JBPBQZ010000126.1:0-31308 GCA_050955105.1 Janthinobacterium lividum
CAATGTCGGTGAAAACGCCGAGACATACATGGCCTCGAATGCCGGGCCGCCTAACGAGTGCTGTGCAGCAATCGCTTTGGACCGCCAGAGTCAGCCCATGAGGACTGTATCGATGCAACGTTTGATTCTGCCGTTCATAGCGGGTTTTCTCGCTACGGTTTTTTTTCAGCAAAGCGCCGTAGGCTTGCTCCACGTGGCAGATCTGAGCACCTTGTCGGCCTATTCGACCGCGCCGTTGCCGCCGACAGGATTACCTAGCTTTATCGTCGATGCGTTGTACGGGGGCGTGTGGAGCGTGTTGATGACTTGGTTACTGCGGGTGTCACCGCAACGGCCGATGCCGTGGATCGGCGCTTGTGTATTCGGAGGGGTGGCTGTGACAGCAGTGTCGATTTTCTTGATTGGACCGCTGCAAGGATCCTGGCCAAGCGGCAATATCCTGCCACGTGTGACGTTCGGCTTGACCATCAATGCGGTCTGGGGATGGGGCGTGCTGGTTTTCTTGCGCGCCTTCACACCGTCGCTCGAAAGCGAAGCGTCGAACGCCTGAGCGATTGGTCGATCGAACCCGCCCGCAGCAATTGCTACGCCGTTTCAGTTGCCGGCGCCTTTGGCGTCGTCCGGGCTGATTATCGGCAAGCCCAGCGGTTCGTCGTCTTCGGTCATCACAGCGGAGGCCACCGCCACGCATAGCGTGAGGATGATGAGAGCGAAGGACAGCACCAGCAGCCATGAGGAGGGATTCAGATCGGTCATTTTGCTCTTCCGCGAAATTGTTGCTTCGCATGGCTATAAGCAATCGGGGTGCCAGGAAGCAGCCAAGGACCAAAATCAATTGCGAACCGGGAGACTTCGGGGCGCAAAGGCTGACTCATTGCGCGCGCAAGCAAGCCGTTTTAGCAAGTCGTGCCAATCCCGCTTGCACATTGTTACAAGCTCGTTGCAGATTGCCACATCTCGCATTGAGCGCGCCAAACCGCGCCGCCGAATAGGTCCCCTTGGCGGCGGGACTGGGAATTGCTGCGACTTCGGTACACCTCGAAAAGGGAGAACCGAATGGTCAATGACGCCAAAACGCCAGAACACCCAGAACCGGCTAAGCACAGTGACAACGAGAAAAGCTCGCTGCCTGAACGCGACGACAAAAACCGTCAGCAAGGGCCGAACGATTCCGACGGCCAGAAAAAAAACGAGGAGCCGAGCGTAGGATGAGCGCTTTGGTAATGCCAGCACCAGTTCTCTTACCGGACACATGCGATGCCGCTTGATCTTGCGTTATTCGAGCAACATCCCGAGCGGGCGACGCCCGACGATATCCGCGAGATGGCACGGCAACTGCAGCTCGCCTATCGGCTGGCGGCGCTGCCTCCCGCCGACGGCGCCGACGCGGGCTCGGAAATCGGCGAGATTCGCTCGATTCCGCGCGACGGTTGAAGCGCGGCGGGTCTGCCTTGTAATTCAAATCTGGCGGCGCGCCGTGGGTGATACACTCCGAGCATCTCCGACTTCCTTCTCGCGCTGCCGATGAATTTTTGTTCGAACTGCGGCACGTCGGTCACGTTGCAGATTCCGGCCGGCGATAATCGCGAGCGCTTCGTTTGCGATAGCTGTCGCACTATCCACTATATGAATCCGCGCAATGTCGTGGGCACGGTGCCTGTCTGGCAAGACAAGGTGCTGTTGTGTCGTCGCGCCATCGAACCGCGGCGCGGCTTCTGGACACTGCCCGCCGGTTTCATGGAGTTGAATGAGACGACCTCCCAATGCGCGGAGCGGGAAACGCTGGAAGAAGCTGGCGCTCGTGTGGAAATTCAGGCGCTCTACAGCTTGTTGAATGTGCCGCATGTGCACCAAGTGCATATGTTTTATTTGGCACGCCTGCGCGACATCGATATCGAGGCCGGCGAAGAAAGTCTCGAAGTGCGCCTGTTCGATGAAGCGGAAATTCCCTGGGACGACATCGCCTTCCCGACCGTGGCTCATACCCTGCAGTTTTTCTACGCCGACCGGGCGCGCGGCAAATTCGAATTGCATACCGAAGACATCTTGAAGCGGATGCGCACCGACTGACGCTCGTTCCCCATGATTCCCTGGTTGTCCGCCGACGATGCCTTTCCCCCGCTCGAGTGCGCGCTCGGCGATGAGACCGGTGCCGGAGGCTTGCTGGCGGCAAGCGCGGGCGTAAGCGCCAAGCGCCTGGTCACCGCCTACCGAAGCGGCATTTTTCCCTGGTATTCGGAGGGGCAGCCGGTGCTGTGGTGGAGCACCGATCCGCGCATGATTCTCGAGCCGCAGGCGTTCAAGGTCTCGGCATCGTTGCGCAAAACCCTGCGCGCGGCGCTGCGGGACGCACGCTGGGAGATTCGCGTCGATTTTGATTTCGAAACCGTGATGCGGGCCTGCGCGGGAGTGCCGCGCGCAGGCCAGGACGGTACCTGGATCACGGAAGCCATGATCGCCGCCTACGTCGCTTTGCATCGTCGGGCGCTGGCCCACAGCGTCGAGGCGTGGTACGACGACCAACTGGTCGGCGGCCTGTATTGCGTGGCCATCGGCCGCATGGTGTTCGGCGAATCGATGTTCGCGCGGCGTACCGATGCATCGAAGATCGCGCTGGCAGCGCTGTGTGGCGAACTGCGTCGCGCCGAAGTGGTCATGATAGACTGCCAGCAAAGCACCGGGCATCTGGCTTCGCTCGGTGGCCGCAGCATCGCGCGCGAACTGTTCCTTTCGCACGTGAGACATACCGTGGATGAAGCGCCGCTACCTTGGCGCTTCGACAAATCGGCTTTGCTCGAAGTCGCGGGCCTTCCGTCGAGAGACGTTTAAGCGTGACCCATCCAAACGAACTTCCATTGTCGGCGCTGTCGGCGCTGCAGTTCTACGCGACGGCACCCTACCCGTGCAGCTATATCGACGGTCGCATCGCGCGTTCGCAAGTTGCCACGCCCAGCCATCTGATCGGCAACGGCGTGTATTCCGAGCTGGTGCGACGCGGCTTTCGCCGTTCTGGCGTGTTCACCTATCGTCCTTATTGCGACGGTTGCCGGGCCTGCGTGCCAGTGCGCATTCCCGTCGAGACTTTTGCGCCGCATCGCACGCAACGTCGTGCCTGGCGCGCGCATGGCGCCTTGCGCACCACTGTGTCGACGCTGCAATACGACGAAGAGCACTACGCGCTGTACATCCGCTACCAGTCGGCGCGCCACGCCGGCGGCGGCATGGACCGCGACAGCCGCGAACAATACGAGCAATTCCTGTTGCAAAGTCGGGTGAATTCCCGTCTCGTGGAGTTCCGCGAACCGGGCATCGACGGCGCACCGGGCGTACTGCGCATGATCAGCATGATCGACATCCTCGAAGATGGGCTGTCGTCGGTCTACACTTTTTACGATCCCGATCTGCCACACGCCAGTTTCGGCACGTACAACGTACTCTGGCAGATCGAACAGGCGCGTGCGCTCAAGCTGCCCTATGTATATCTCGGCTACTGGATCGCCGAGAGCAAAAAGATGACCTATAAGGCCAAATTCCGCCCGCTTGAAGCCTTGATCGATAACGTCTGGCAAGCTATGCCGGAGATTACCGAAACACCGGACGCCGGCACCGCCGTGGCGGCCTCGGAACAGAGTTAGTCCGCGCGCCCGGAGGCGCCGTGCCCTAGCGCCACGACTATCGGTAGAATGGCGCCTTTCCGAACCGCCGGGCCCAGCGCTGATGCTGTGTGCCCGCCTCGAGCGCCAGAGCAGGCCATCCCGTGCTGAGCAGTCTTTATCCCTTTCTTCGCCCCGCCCTGTTCCGCCTGGATGCCGAGCGCGCACATCATTTGATCCTGTCGGCGCTTGCCGCGACCGCCCGAACCGGGCTGGCAGGCGTGCTGGCGAGCCCGCGTGTGCACGCGCCATGCACGGTTATGGGGTTGGAATTTCCGAATCGCGTTGGCTTGGCCGCCGGCCTCGACAAAGACGGCGCCTGCATCGATGGCCTGGCTTCGCTCGGCTTCGGTTTTATCGAGGTGGGAACGGTCACGCCACGCGCACAGCCGGGCAATGCCACGCCGCGGCTGTTTCGCCTGCCCGAGGCGGAGGCGCTCATCAACCGCATGGGATTCAACAATCTCGGCGTCGATCAATTCGTGCAGAACGTGCAGAACGCGCGCTGGCAAGGGCCGCTCGGACTGAACATCGGCAAGAACGCCAGCACGCCGATCGATCGCGCCATTGAGGACTATGTGTACTGCCTGGAACGAGTCTATCCGTTCGCCAGCTATGTGACGATCAATATCTCGTCACCCAACACGCGTGATTTGCGACAGCTGCAAGGCGCCAGCGAATTGGGGGCGCTGCTTAGCGCCCTGGCCGACAAGCGCGCGCGCCTAGCCGACCTGCACGGTAAACATGTGCCGCTGGTGCCCAAGGTTGCGCCGGACCTGGACGATGAAGCCGTGGCCGCGGTGGCTACGGCGCTGGTGCATTACGGGATGGACGGCGTGATCGCCACCAATACCACCACTTCGCGCACCGCGGTAGCTGGGCTGGCGCACGCCGACGAAGCCGGCGGCTTGTCGGGGCGGCCGGTGCGCGAGGCATCGAATCGGGTGATTGCGACGCTGGCCCAGCATCTGCAGGGCGCCCTGCCTATCATTGGCGCGGGCGGCATTCTGCGCGCGCAGGATGCGCTGGACAAGATCGCCGCCGGCGCGTCGCTGGTGCAGCTTTACACCGGACTGATCTATCGCGGCCCTGCGCTCGTCGCAGAATGCGCGAACGCCCTGGCGCAACACCGCTAGCAACTGCGGTTTCACGATGTGATATAAAACAGCTTTGCAGCGACGGTCGGTGTGGGTCATATGAGCGAAGCAAGCCAGGAGTCCAAGACTTCGATTCAGGTTATCGACAGGATGATGCGCTTGCTGGACACGCTGGCGGATCATGAGGATCCGGTCAGTCTGAAGGAGCTGGCGGCCGCCACGGCGCTGCATCCGTCTACCGCGCACCGCATCCTCAACGATATGGTCGCGTGCCGCCTCGTCGATCGCTCCGATCCCGGCAGCTATCGGCTGGGCATGCGGCTGCTGGAACTGGGCAACCTCGTCAAGGCGCGCTTATCCGTGCGCGAAGCGGCGCTGATGCCGATGCGGCGTCTGCATCGCGCCACCGGCGAAACCGTCAACCTCTCCGTGCGGCAAGGCGACGAAATCGTCTATATCGATCGCTCATACAGCGAACGCTCAGGCATGCAGGTGGTTCGTGCCATCGGCGGCCGCGCGCCGCTGCATCTCACATCCGTCGGCAAGCTATTTCTGGCGGCCGATGAAACGCCACGCGTACGCGCTTATGCCACGCGCACCGGCTTGGCCGGCCATACCGCCAACAGCATCACCGACCTGCCGAAGCTCGAACGCGAGCTGCATTGGGTGCGGCAGCATGCGTGCGCGCGCGATAACGAAGAATTGGAGTTGGGAGTGCGCTGCATTGCGGCTGGCATCTATGACGACGGCGGCAACCTGGTTGCCGGGCTGTCTCTGTCGGCACCGGCCGACCGTCTGCAAGACGCATGGGTGACGCACTTGAACGAGACCGCGCTCGAGATTTCGAAAGCGCTTGGGCATCGACACGAACGCGGTGCCGCCGCTTAACTCTGCGGCGGGTTTTCAAATACTAGCTTGATGGGCGAGCAGTTCGGCCAGTACCGCGTCGTTACGAGGTACTGGCACTTCGACGTGAAGGGCGCTTCAAGTCCCTTCGCGGTCGCTCTGCGCACTGGTCACACGCTGCACTGATCCGCCTTCCAGCAACCAGTTGCGTACGCGCTGCGCATCGGCGGTACGAGAATACTTGCCGATCGAATCGAGTAATACCATTACGACCGGGCGGGAATGAATGGTCGCCTGCATCACCAAGCACTCACCGGCCTCATTGATGAAACCGGTTTTTTGCAGACCGATGTCCCATGAGGCGCTGCGCACCAGCGCGTTGGTGCTGTTGTAATGCAGTTCGCCCAGGCCCGTATTCACTTCATAAGATGAGTCGGTGGAAAAGCGGCGAATCAACGGATACTGATAAGCGGCCTGCACCATCTTCACGAGGTCGCGCGCGCTGGAAATGTTTTGACTGGTGAGGCCCGTCGGATCGAGGAAGTGCGTGTCGGTCATGCCCAGATCGTGGGCCTTGCGGTTCATCGCCGCTATAAACGCCGGACGGCCACCAGGAAAGTAGCGACTGAGCGCCGCTGCTGCGCGATTTTCCGACGACATCAACGCAATGTGCAGCATGTCTTCACGCGCCAGCCGCGAACCCACCCGCAGCCGTGAACTTGTGCCCTTTTCATAATCGCGGTCTTCATCGCTGACCTGGATCGTTTCGTCCAGCGGCAACTTCGAATCGAGCACCACCATCGACGTCATCAATTTGCTGATCGAGGCGATCGGCACGATGGCCTGCGAGTTCTTGTCGAACAGCACTTCGGAGGTATTTTGATCTACGACGTAGGCAACGCTCGAGCGCAAGGCAAGTTCATCAGGCGTTTCATGCAAGCGGAAAGCCTGACCCTGCACTGACCGCGACGGGGCGAAAGCAACATGTCGCACCGTGTGACGGCCACCGCGCAAAGTCACCGTGGGGGATATCGAAGCGTAAGGCGAGAAACGTGCCTTTATCCGCCGATGGCCACCCACGCGCACGGTTTCCAGGCGCGAAGCGCGCACGGACGGCGTGCCAGGCAGATCGGCCTTGACCACCATGCGGTGTTGTCCGGCACGTGCGCGTGCCGAATGAGCCGAGGCTGGCGCAAGTTTCGCTGTGTCACGAGCGGGTTTGGCGGAAACTACGCCGGGAGCGGCGCAGATAAGCGCCAAAGCGGCGCTGAAAGCCAGCGAGCCAGCCGTTTTCACGGCGCGGCTACTGATTCTGGAGAGCGACGAGCGTTCTGCGTTTTTCATCTAGGCGAACAGGAGTCAGGGCGCGGATTGGGCAAAGTGTAGTAAAGGCCATAAAATTACGCAATATTAGTTACTTGCGCGTTTTCGTTAAACCTTCGTCTAGTGTATGACCCAACCGTAAAGAAAGGTGAAAGACGTTGCGTATCTGCAACGGTCTTGCGTGTAAATGCGGCGCAGCGTACCGGCTGCACCGGAATCGAGCGTAAGAATAGCATGCGCCGCGCGACGCGCAGTGCAGCATGAACCGTCCTAGGGTTAGCCCTTGCCTCTGCAATTTGCGCTTGACATGCGCGTAGCGCCTTCTAGAATGCGTTTGTTGCGTCGCACAATAGCGCGGCAATGGCGGCGGGTTTTGCTCTGCTGGTTTACCGCAAGCGGTTTCTTGCGGCGAGCGAATCACCTACTGCGCTGGAATACCCAAGGCAGGCACCGCTGACGCGGTGAACCAATCGGACGGAGAGCAAACATGAGTGCATGGACCCCTGAGCAGTTGGTGGACGCGCAAAAGACCAATCTCGGAAAATGGTTTGGTTTCAGCAGCAAGGCATTCGAGAGTTTCGAAAAGCTGGTTGCGCTGAACATGCAGGTCGTCAAGTCGTCGATGCTGGAGTCGCAGCAAGTCGCTCAGCAGGCAATGTCGGTGCGCGATCCGCAAGAACTCTTCGCGCTGCAGGCCAGTATGTCGCAACCGCTGGTGGAGAAGATGCTGGCCTACAACCGCCATCTGTATGACATCGCGGCGGGCACGCAAGCCGAATTCGCCAGCGCGACCGAAACCGCGCTGGAAGAGCAAAACCTGAAACTGCAGGCGCTGGTTGAAAACATCTCGCGCAACGCACCGGCCGGATCGGAAACCGCGGTAGCCGTCGTGAAGTCGGCAATGAACGCAGCCAACACTGCCTACGCGACGATTCAGAAAGCCAGCAAGCAAGCGATGGAAGCGGCGCAAAACAATATGGACGCCGCATCGGCCGCTGCGTCGAAGGCCGCCCAGCAAGCCAGCGCACAAGTGGTTGCGCGTGCCGCGGCTGCGTCTGAAGGCGCCTGAGTCGTCAACGGCTCATCGCGTTGGATCGACCGACCACCGTGCCAGTTGCTTTTGTGAAGGCTGGCATGCGCGCCTGCGCGAAGCAAGGCCGGCGACATTAGCAGGCCGCGCACGCCTTGGTTGACGATCTACCTGCAGTACCCAAGCATTCGGCCCCTGCTTCGTCAGGGGCCGAATCTATTGCGGGGCGCGCAACGCGCGCATCACGTACTACTGCTGCTCAGGCATCGCGCATCACTTTCCTCGGCTTAGCTCCCTTGGCGTTTGCGCGGCGGTGGCAGATCGGTGCAGACGCCCTCGTACAACTCTGCGGCCATGCCGATCGATTCGCCCAGCGTCGGATGCGGATGGATGGTCTTGCCGATATCGGTGGCGTCGGCGCCCATTTCAATCGCCAGACAGATTTCGCTGATGAGGTCACCGGCGCTCGGACCTACGATGCCGCCGCCAATCACGCGATGCGTGCTTTCATCGAACAGCAGCTTGGTAAAACCTTCCTCGCGACCGTTTGCGATGGCGCGGCCCAGTGCAGCCCAAGGGAACACCGCCTTGCCGTATTTCACGCCTTCCTGCTTCAACTGTGCCTCGGTCTTGCCGGCCCATGCGACTTCTGGATCGGTATAGGCCACCGAGGGAATCTGCATCGCGTCGAAGAAAGATTTCTCGCCGGCGGCAGCTTCAGCCGCCACATGCCCTTCGTGCACTGCTTTGTGAGCGAGCATCGGCTGGCCGATGATGTCGCCGATCGCGAACAGGTTCGGTACATTGGTGCGCCGCTGTCCGTCGACCGCAATGAAGCCACGCTCGCTGACATTCACACCCGCTTTGTCAGCACCGATTCGCAGGCCGTTCGGTGAGCGTCCGACTGCAACCAGCACCAGGTCGTAGCGCTGCGCTTCGGCGGGCGCCTGGCGTCCTTTGAAGCTGACGTAGATGCCGTCTTTGCGCGCCTCAGCGCCAACGGTCTGCGTGCCGAGCATGACATTCGCAAAACGCTTGGCATTGAATTTCTGCCACACCTTGACGAGATCTTCGTCGGCGCCTGCCATCAGGCCGTCGAGCATTTCAACGATGTCGATCTTGGCACCGAGCGTGGAGTAGACAGTGGCCATTTCCAGGCCGATGATGCCGCCGCCGATCACCAGCATGCGCTCAGGCACGAACGGCAACTCGAGCGCACCGGTCGAGTCGACGATGCGCGGGTCTTCGGGCAAGAAAGGCAGCCGTACCGATTGCGACCCCGCTGCAATAATCGCCTGTTCGAACTTCAGCACCTGACGCCCCGCCGGCCCTTCGACCGCCATATGATGGGCGTCGAGGAACTGACCGACGCCCTGCACGACATCGACCTTGCGCGCCTTCGCCATGCCTGCGAGACCGCCTGTCAATTTGCCGACCACCGACGACTTGAAGGCTCGCAACTTGTCGAGATCGATCTTGGGCGCACCGAAAGTGATGCCGTGCGCAGCCAATGCCGCCGCTTCATCGATGATCTGGGCCGTGTGCAGCAGCGCCTTGGAGGGAATGCATCCTACGTTCAGGCAGACGCCGCCGAGCGTGGCATAACGTTCGATCAAGACAGTTTTGAGGCCCAGATCGGCGCCGCGAAACGCCGCCGAGTATCCGCCGGGGCCCGCGCCCAGCACCAACAGTTGATATTCGCCATCGACCTTGCCGATGCTTTGCGCAGACGCAGCGGTTGCGGATATGGCGTTGTTCTTGGCCACGGTCGGCGCATTCTGTGCGACCGGCGCAGCCGCCTGCGCGGGCGCCGCCGGTGCGGCCGGTGCGGCCGGCTGGCTGGCGGCCGGCGCTTCGTCAGCCGCATTCGCCGTCACTTCGACCACTGCGATCACGGTTCCTTCGGATACCTTATCGCCTGCCTTGACGCGCACTTCCTTGACCGTTCCGGCAACACTGCTAGGCACTTCGATCGAGGCCTTGTCGCTCTCGAGCGTTAGCAACGCCTGTTCGACAAGCACCGCGTCGTTCGGCGCGACCAGTACTTCGATGACATCGACATCCTTGAAATCGCCGATATCCGGCACCTTGACTTCGACCAGACTCATGCGTGATCTCCCTTCACCGATTCGTCTATTGCACCGTGCAACGCACCGCCGTGGGCACTCACAGCGTGGCGCGGCGGAAATCCGCCAGCAGTTGCGTGAGATAGGCATTAAAGCGTGCCGCCTCGGCGCCGTCTATCACCCGATGGTCATAGGACAGCGATAACGGCAGCATCAGGCGCGGGTCGAAATCCTTGCCGTTCCAGACGGGCTTCATGATGTTGCGGCCGACGCCCAGGATGGCGACTTCGGGTGCATTGATGATCGGCGTGAAGTGACCGCCGCCAATACCACCCAGTGACGAGATCGAGAAGCAACCGCCTTGCATCTGGTCGCCCTTGAGCTTGCCTTCGCGCGCCAGTTTGGCCAGTTCGCCGCTTTCCTTTGCCAATTCGAAAACGCCCTTCTTGTCGACGTCGCGAATCACCGGCACCACCAGGCCGTTAGGCGTATCGGCCGCGAAGCCGATGTGAAAGTATTTCTTGAAGACCAGCGAGTCGCCATCGAGGCTCGAATTGAGCAAGGGGAATTTGCGCAAGGCAAACACGCAAGCCTTCATCAGGAAGGCCAGCATCGTGACCTTGTTGCCCGATTTCTCGTTTTCCTTGTTCAACTGCAGGCGGAACGCTTCGAGCTCGGTGATATCCGCTTCGTCGTTATTCGTAACGTGCGGAATCATCACCCAATTGCGATGCAGGTTGGCGCCGGCAATCTTCTTGATGCGCGACAGGGGCTGCGCTTCAGCCGGTCCGAACTTGCTGAAATCGATTTTCGGCCAGGGCAGCAAGGACAGGCCACCGACGCCACCCGTGGCGGTCGCCGCGCTTGCGGCAGCGACCGGCGTGGCCGTCAACGCCTGCTTGACGAAGGCGCGTACGTCTTCCTGCGTGACACGGCCTTTGGGGCCGGAGCCCTTGACGCGCCATACGTCTACGCCCAACTCGCGCGCGAACTTGCGCACCGACGGGCTGGCATGCGACAGATGCCGCGCATCGCCTTCGCCCGGCGCGATGGCGGGCGCGTCCGCCAACTTCGACGAAGCGCCGTCGACCGGTGCCACATCGGTGCCGGTACCGTCGACTTGCGGAAAAGACGCGGTGGCACTCTCGGCTGGTGTTGCCGCCGTGGCGGCGCTGGCTTGAGGCGCCGCCACGCTCGTGGCGGGCGCTGCGCTCGGCGCCTTGGCAGGCGCTGCTGGCGCGCTGGCTTCGGTTTCCAGCACCGCGATGACCTTGCCCTCGGAAATCGTATCGCCAGCCTTGACCGCGATCGAGCGAATGATGCCGGCGACGGGCGTCGGCACATCCATCGTTGCTTTGTCGGATTCGAGCGTGATCAACGATTGTTCGGCGCTCACGTGATCGCCGACGCTGACCAATACCTCGATCACCGGTACGTCTTGGTAATCGCCAATGTCCGGCACTTTGACTTCGACGCTCTGGCCCGCGGTCGCCGCGCCCGCCTCTTTCGACGACGGCGCGGCGGCCGGCGCCACGTTGGGCTCGGCGGCGGATTTGGCCACCGGCTGAGCCGTTGCCGCGGTAGGCGCCGCTGAGGTCGCCGATGTCGCCGGCGTTCCTGATGTCGCCGCGGCGGGCGCCGCACTGGCGGCAGCCGGTTTAGCCGCTGCCTGCGATGGCGCCGCCGTCGCAGCCGGCTCGAGAATAAGAATCAAGCTGCCTTCGGAGAGCTTGTCGCCCTCTTTCACGCGAATTTCTCGCACCGTACCGGCGCCCGGACTCGGCACGTCGATCGTTGCCTTGTCGGATTCAAGCGTAATCAACGATTGTTCGGCCTCGACCGCATCGCCGACCGCCACCATCACTTCGATCACCGGTACATCGCTGAAATCGCCGATATCCGGCACTTTGACTTCCATGGTCTGGCTCATTTAACACACGTCTCCTGTGGACGGAACGAAGGCACACGGCAGCATCGCCGACCGTGCGCCCACCGCGCGATGCGCGGCATTGGCGTTGCCGTCTCAGACTGTCGTCGGATTGGGTTTGGCAGGATCGAGTTGATATTTCTTCAACGCGGCGGCTACCTGCTCTTTCTTGATAACGTTGTCATCGGCCAGGGCATTGAGCGCGGCCACCGTCACCCAGTAGCGGTCGACTTCGAAGAAATGCCTGAGTCGCTCACGCGTATCCGAGCGGCCGAAACCGTCGGTGCCGAGCACCACGTAACGGCGCGGCACCATTGCACGGATTTGTTCGGCGAAGCCGCGCACATAGTCGCTCGCGGCCACCACCGGACCGCTGGTCTCGGCCAGCAGTTTCTCGACGTGCGACACCTTGCGCGGCGCGGCCGGGTTCAACAGGCTTTCGCGCGCGCAAGACTGGCCGTCGCGCGCCAGTTCGGTGAAGCTCGGGCAACCCCACAAATCCGCTTCTACGCCCCAGTCGTCGCGCAGCAACTGCGCGGCGGCGATGACTTCGTTGAAGATAGTGCCTGAGCCGAGCAGTTGTACACGCGGTGCGCCCTTCTTCTGCGCGCCGCGGCGGAACGAATACATGCCTTTGATGATGTCGGCCGCCGCGCCTTCCGGCATGGCCGGATGCTCGTAGTTCTCGTTCATCACCGTCAGATAGTAATAAACGTCTTGCTGTTCGTGGAACATGCGGCGCAAACCATCCTGCACGATCACCGCGAGCTCATAGCCGAAGGTCGGGTCATAGCTGATGCAGTTCGGAATCTGCGCCGAGAACATATGCGAATGGCCGTCTTCATGCTGCAGCCCTTCGCCGTTGATCGTGGTGCGGCCCGCAGTACCGCCCAGCAGGAAGCCACGCGAACGCATGTCGGCAGCCGCCCAGGCCAGATCGCCGATACGCTGGAAGCCGAACATCGAGTAGAAGATGTAGAACGGAATCATCTGCTCGCCGTGCGACGAATAAGCCGTCGCCGCAGCGATCCAGTCGCACATCGCACCGGCTTCGTTGATGCCTTCCTGCAGGATCTGGCCGGTTTGCGATTCCTTGTAGAACATCAACTGGTCGCTGTCTTCCGGCACATATTTCTGGCCGTCCTGATTCCAGATGCCGATCTGGCGGAACAGGCCTTCCATGCCGAAGGTACGCGATTCGTCGGGCACGATCGGCACGATGCGTTTGCCGAGCGCCTTGTCTTTCAACAGGATGTTCAGCACCCGCACGAAAGCCATGGTGGTCGAGATTTCGCGACCGGGGCCGGTGCCCTTGAGCACCGCATCGAAGGCGGCTAGCTCCGGTACCGGCAGCGGCTCGGCCTTCTCGCGGCGCGCGGGCAGATAGCCGCCCAGCGCGTTGCGTCGCTCGCGCATGTACGTCAGTTCCTTCGAGCCTTCCTCGAACGTGAGGTATGGCACTTCTTCCAGCGCAGCGTCGGCGATCGGCAGGCGGAACTGGTCGCGGAACTTCTTCAGCGCCTCGACCGGCATTTTCTTTTGCTGATGCGTGATGTTCATGGCCTGGCCGGCTTCGCCCATGCCATAGCCCTTGATGGTCTTCGCCAGGATCACCGTCGGCTGGCCGCGGGTTTGCGTGGCGGCCTGATAGGCGGCGTAGATCTTGTGCGGATCATGACCGCCGCGATTCAGATTCCAGATGTCGTCGTCGCTCCAGTCGGCCACCAAAGCCTTCAATTCGGGCGTGTTGAAGAAGTGCTCGCGCACGAACGCACCGCTTTCCGACTTGTAGGTCTGATACTCGCCATCGACCGCTTCCATCATCCGGCGCATCAATGCGCCCGACTTGTCACGCGCGAACAGCGCATCCCAACGGCTGCCCCACACTACTTTGATGACGTTCCAGCCGGCGCCGCGGAATTCCGATTCGAGTTCCTGGATGATCTTGCCGTTACCGCGCACCGGACCGTCGAGGCGTTGCAGATTGCAGTTGATAACGAAGACGAGATTGTCGAGGCGCTCGCGGCCGGCCATGCCAATGGCTCCCAGCGATTCCGGTTCGTCGGTTTCGCCGTCGCCGAGAAAGGCCCAGACCTTGCGGCCTTCGGTCTGCACAATGCCGCGCATCTGCATGTACTTCATGAAACGCGCCTGGTAGATCGCCATGATCGGGCCCAGGCCCATCGACACCGTCGGGAACTGCCAGAAATCCGGCATCAGCCACGGATGCGGATACGAGGAAATGCCCTCGCCGCCCACTTCCTGGCGGAAGTTGTCGAGCTGCTCGGGCTTGAGCCGGCCAAGCAGGAAAGCGCGCGCATAGATGCCCGGGGACGAATGCCCCTGCATGAATATGAGATCGCCGCCGTGCTCGGCCGATGGTGCATGCCAGAAATGGTTGAAGCCTACGTCGTACAGCGTAGCGGCCGAGGCGAATGACGCGATGTGGCCGCCCACGTTCGTATGCTTGCCGGCGCGCAGCACCATCGCCGTGGCGTTCCAGCGCGTGTACGAGCGAATGCGGTGTTCGAGATCCTGATCACCGGGAATCGGCGCCTGCTGGCTGACCGGAATGGTATTGATATACGGCGTGGTGGCGGAGAACGGCAGATGCTCGCCATGCACCCGCGCAAACTCGATGAGCTTCTCGACCAGGAAGTGCGCGCGATCGGGACCGACCGTCGTCAGCACACCATGCAGGGCGTCGAGCCATTCGATGGTTTCTTGGGGATCGTCGTCGTGCTCGACGCCGACGTATTTAATGACTTCCTCGGGCAATGCGGACATGGGCGTCTCCTGGTTCTGCGGCACGCAACGCGCGCTCTAAGCGGGTCGGACCGAGCCTTTTTCGGGTGCTCTGGCCCAAACCTCTGGATTCTAAGGAGCGACCGATCGCCGATGCAAGGACAATTTCCGAATTGCGAGATGCTATCTCATGATGCGGAATTTCGCTGCGATGCAGCACCCGTCGGCTGGGGTCTGAATAGGCCATTCGGCCAGCCGGATTCGCCCCGTGGCTGCGCTACAATCCGCCCATGTTGATTGATAGGCCCCTGGCACGGCTGGTGCGTTGGTTCGCGCCCCGTGACCGCACCGCATCCTCCGCCACAGCGCGTCCGCAGCAAAGCCTGCGGTGGTCGAACGCGTACCTGCTGACCCCTCTGGCATCCATCATCGTGTTCGTCATCGTGATGAGCCTGATTCTCTGGACGCTGAGCCGCCGCGAACAACAGCAGCAAGAAGATGCGCTATATCGAAATGTCGCCTGGGCCCAGCAGCAGATCAGGCTCGCACTCAGCAGCGCGCAAGAACAACTGAGCGCGCTCGGCCGCGACGCCGCGGTCGGCCATAACCTCGAAGACCCGAGCGCCGTGCCCGACCTGGTCAAGACGCATCCTGAAATCATCGCGATCCGCCAGTTCGACCAGTCCGGCAATCCTCAGCAGGACATCCCCACGCCTGCCCTCGGCTCGCGTCTGCATCACCCCTCCGACGTGCAACTCGACGTAGTGACGCGCGCGGCATTCAACACGGCACGCAGCGCGCGCCGGCAGATCTTCTCAGCAGTTATTTACGACGATCTGGGTTACGGCTATGTGACGCTGCAAACCCCGGTGTATCGGGATAACCGCTTCCTGGGAACCTTGGCCGCCGTGTTCTCGATCGAGGGCATTCTGGCGCGCGAACTGCCGGCCGAGCTGGCGTCGAAATACAAGATATCGATACTCGATCCGCAAGGCCGCGAGCTGGCCACGTCGTCCAGCCGCCCGCGCCTGCCGCGTGACGCTTTTTCAGATCTGCCGCTTGATCCGCCCGGCAACGGTATTTCGGTGCGCGTCTACGCGTTTGCGCAGCTCACCGATTTCGCCAACAACAGCCTGGCATGGCTGGTGGCCGGCTTGTCGTGCTTCGTGCTGTGGACGCTCTGGAGCCTGTGGAAGCACACCCGGCAGCGGCTGGTGGCACAGCAGGCGCTGTATTCCGAGGCATTCTTTCGACGCGCCATCGAAAATTCGGCGCTGATCGGCATTCGCGTGCTCGACCTGGAAGGACGTATTACCCACGTCAACCCGGCCTTCTGCCGGATGACCGGCTGGGATGAAACCGAACTGGTTGGCCAGACCGCGCCGTTCCCGTATTGGCCGCGTGACGCGTATCCCGAAATGCAGCGGCAACTGGACATGACGGTGCGCGGTGAAGCGCCGGCGCGCGGCTTCGAGATTCGCGTGCAGCGGCGCGACGGCACCGTGTTTCACGCGCGGCTGTATGTTTCACCGCTGATCGACAGCACGGGTCGCCAAACCGGCTGGATGTCGTCGATGACCGATATTTCGGAGCCGCGGCGCGCGCGCGAAGAGCTGTCGGCGGCGCACGAGCGCTTTACCACGGTGCTGGAGAGTCTCGATGCGGCTGTGTCGGTGCTGTCTGCCAGCGAAGTCGAGCTGCTGTTCGCCAACCGCTATTACCGGCACTTGTTCGGCATTCGTCCTGACGGTCATCTGGAGTTGGCCGGCGCGGGCTTCGACAGTGCACAGGCGTCGAGCGATTCGATCGACATGGTGGATGCCTATGCGGGCCTGCCGGCATCGGCCTTGACCGAAGGTTCGGCCGACGCGCGTGAGGTCTACGTCGAAAGCTGTCACAAATGGTTTGAAGTGCGCCGGCAATACATTCAATGGGTGGATGGCCATCTGGCGCAAATGCAGATCGCCACCGACATCACCACCCGCAAGCAGGCGCAGGAAATGGCGCGGCAGCAAGAAGAAAAGCTGCAGTTCGCCAGCCGGCTGACGACCATGGGCGAGATGGCCTCGTCGCTGGCGCACGAGTTGAATCAACCGCTCGCCGCCATCAACAACTACTGCTCGGGCACGGTCGCACTATTGAAATCGGGCAAGGTCAGCCCGGAAAAATTGCTGCCCGTGCTTGAAAAAACCGCACAGCAAGCGGTGCGAGCGGGCATGATCATCAAACGCATCCGTGAATTCGTCAAACGCAGCGAACCGAAGCGGCAGCGCGCGCGCATTGCCGATATCGTCGCCGATGCAATCGGGCTGGCGGAAATCGAGACGCGCAAGCGTGGCATTCGCATCGTTACCGACATTCCGTCGCGCCTGCCCGAGATTTTCGTCGATCCAGTGCTGATCGAGCAGGTGCTGGTGAACCTGTTGAAGAACGCCGCCGAAGCGATGCACGGCCATCATCCGGCCGCTGTCGATCCGGTGATTCGGGTGGTGATTTCGCAGGACGGCGAGTCGATCTGCTTCGGCGTCATCGATGAAGGTCCGGGCGTCGACGAGGCGCTGGCCGAGCGTCTTTTCGAACCTTTTTACAGTACCAAGTCCGACGGTATGGGCATGGGGCTTAATATCTGCCGTTCGATCATAGAATCGCATCGCGGGCGTCTTTGGGTGGAGAATAATATCGAAGCGGACGGCGTTATCACCGGTTGTACCTTCCACTTCAGTTTGCCGGCCTCGCAAAGCGACGCGGCGCTGCAGGGAAACACCACGCATTCATTGACAGATGGCTCATTGCCACGGGAGACCTATGAGTAGCCAAGGCCCATCCGCCGAAACCGTTTTCGTCGTCGATGACGACGAAGCCGTGCGCGACTCACTGCGCTGGCTGCTAGAAGCGAACGGATACCGCGTGCAGTGCTTCGCCAGCGCCGAGCAGTTCCTGGGCGCCTACCAACCATCCGAGATCGGCGTGTTGATTCTCGACGTGCGCATGCCCGGCATGAGCGGGCTGGAATTGCAGGAGCGGCTGATCTCCGAAAATTCGCGACTGCCGATCATCTTCGTCACTGGCCACGGCGACGTGCCAATGGCGGTATCGACGCTGAAGAAAGGCGCCAAGGACTTCATCGAGAAACCCTTCGACGAGGCCGAACTGCGCGCGCTGGTAGAACGCATGCTGACGGTTGCGCGCAGCGAAAGCAGCGTCGTGGAGCAGCAGCGCAGTGCCGCGGTGCGGCTGGCCAAGCTGACGGCGCGCGAACAGCAGGTGCTCGAACGCATCATCGCCGGGCGCCTGAACAAGCAGATTGCCGACGACCTGAGCATCAGCATCAAGACGGTGGAGGCGCACCGCGCCAACATCATGGAAAAGCTCAACGTGAACACAGTCGCCGACCTGCTGCGCCTGGCCCTCTCGCGCAATAGCTGATCACCATGAAATCAGAAAACCCTCTGCTCGACTTCAGCGACCTGCCGCGCTTCGCCGACATCGACGCGCAGCATGTCAGTCCGGCGCTGGATGTGCTGCTGGCCAATGCGGAAACGGCCGTGCAGCACGCCAGCGCGCCCGCTACCCCAGCTAGCTGGGCCGGTGTGGTCGAACCGCTGGAACGAGCCACCGAGCCGCTCGGCCGCGCCTGGGGCGTGGTCGGCCACCTGAGCGCGGTGGCGGATACGCCCGCGCTGCGCGCCGCGCACGCGGAAAACTTGTCGCGCATCACCGAGTTCTGGAGCGGCGTGGGCCAGAACCTGGCGCTGTTCGACAAGTACAAAGCGATTGCCGGCTCGGCCGAATACGCCGCGCTGTCGCCGGCACGCCGCAAGATCATCGATGACGCGGTGCGCGATTTCCGCCTGTCGGGCGCCGAATTGCCGGAAACCAGCAAACCGCGTTTCGCCGATGTGCAAGAGCGTCAGGCAACGCTGGCCAAGGATTTTTCCGATCACGTGCTGGACGCGACCAACAGCTACAAACACGTGGTGAGCAACGAGGCGGAATTGACCGGCTTGCCCGACGACGACAAGCAGGCAGCGCGCATCGCCGCGGAAAAAGACGGCTTGCAAGGGTGGAAGTTCACGCTGCATTTCCCGTCGTATTCGCCGGTGCTGCAATACGCCGAACACCGCGCGCTGCGCGAGACGCTCTATCGGGCGTATGTCACGCGTGCGTCGGAACTGGGCCCGCATTACGGTAGTGGCCAGCCCGACTGGGACAACACCGAGAACATCGCCGAACAACTGGCTTTGCGGCGCGAAGAAGCGCTGATGCTCGGGCTGAACAACTACGCTGAATTGTCGCTCGCGCCCAAGATGGCCGAGTCGCCGGCGCAGGTGGTGAGTTTCCTCGAAGACCTGGCGGTGCGTGCACGACCGTTCGCCGAAGCCGATTGGCGCGAGCTGCAGGCTTTCGCCGCCAGTGAATTGGGGATTGACACGCTCGAACCGTGGGATATCTCCTTCGCTTCCGAAAAGCTGCGCGAACAGCGCTATGCGTTTTCGGAAAACGAGGTCAAACAGTACTTTCCCCAGGATCAGGTGTTGACGGGGCTGTTCGAAGTGACTGAAACGCTGTTCGGCGTGCGCATCCGCCCCGATACCGCGCCGGTCTGGAACGCCGACGTGCGTTTCTTCCGCGTCGAAGCTGCAGACGGTCGACTGATCGCACAGTTTTACCTGGACCTGTATGCGCGCGAAGGCAAGCGCGGCGGCGCCTGGATGGATGATGCGCGCTCGCGGCGTGCCGGCGGCGGTGCGTTGCAAACGCCGGTGGCTTACCTGGTGTGCAATTTCTCGGGCCCGGTGGGCGACAAACCCGCCTGCTTCACGCACGACGAAGTACTGACGCTGTTCCACGAATTCGGCCACGGCTTGCACCATATGCTGACGCAGGTCGACGAATTGGCTGTGTCGGGTATCAACGGCGTGGAATGGGATGCGGTCGAGCTGCCGTCCCAGTTCATGGAAAACTTCTGCTGGGAATGGGATGTCGTGGAGCGCTTGAGCGCGCACGTCGACGACGGACGCCAGCTACCGCGTGATCTGTTCGATCGAATGATCGCGGCGAAAAACTTCCAGAGCGGCCTGGCTACCTTGCGACAAGTGGTATTTTCAATTTTCGATATGCGCTTGCACACCGATTACGACCCATCCGGCGCGGTATCGGTGAATGAGTTCGCGCGCGAGATCAATGCCCGGTACCACCTGATTCCACAAGCGCCCTTTTCGCGCTGGCCGAACACCTTCAGCCATATCTTCGCCGGCGGCTATTCGGCGGGTTACTACAGCTACAAATGGGCGGAGGTGTTGTCGGCCGACGTCTATGCGGCCTTCGAAGAGGCGGCGCTTGCCGGCGCCGGATCGGTGGTCGACCGGGCCACCGGCGAGCGCTATCGGAGAGAGATATTGGAAGTGGGCGGCAGTCGTGCGGCGATGACCTCGTTCAAGGCGTTTCGCGGCCGCGAACCGAGTATCGACGCCCTGCTGCGGCATAACGGCATGACGGTTCCCACGGGGGCGTGAGCCGGTCTGCCGGACTGCCCTGAATCAGGAAAGGTCTGGCGGTCGCCCGCGGTGGCGATTCCAGACTGATCCCTGGAGTGACCTCGTAGCAACCTCGAAGTGACCCCCGAGCAACCCCCGAGCACCCTAAACGCTACCGGTCTGAGGTTGTCCCAGACGCAATGCCTGCTCGATCAGGCCGCCGTCGATGGCCTTGGCGATCGCATCGTCGATAAATGCTTCGGGCGACTCGAGGCGCGCCTTGATTGCGGCGAAAGCCCCCTCGATATCCATCAACACCAGCGCCTCCGGCGCTTCCGCACGGCTGATGATGACGCGGTTGCCGCCTGGTCCATTGCCGATGGTCGCGCAGAACTGCATGGGCGTCGCATCGATGGTGTGCGTGAAAGTCTTGATCATTGAAACTCCTTGAGGCGTTTGCAATGATGCTAGCACGACGGCCGCGCAGACGACGCAAGGGAGGCATCGCGCCTCCCTTGTGTGCCAGCTCTGCTGCGCGTCGCACACCGTGCCACGCGCAACGCTGCTTTAATGGCCGGTGTCTACCGCGCTGACCACCGGGCCGAATAACGCCCAGCCCTTGCCGTCATATTTGGCCAATTGGAATTGCTTGACCGGATCGCGCGAGGTCGGCGTGTTGTTCAGCGTCACCCCAGGCAACATCATCGACAGGCTGACGCCGCTCAGCGTGGTCGCCTGTTTCATCAAGTTTTCGCGTGTCAGGTTGTCGCCGCAGCGTTGCAGCAGCAGTACTGCCGCTTGTGCCGTCGTGTAACCGAGCGTCGCATAGGTGTCGTTCGGGTTCACGTTCGGCACATTCTTCTGCATGAATGCGAGATAGTCCTTGGTGGCCTGATCGTTTGCCCATTGCGGATCGCCCGGCGGCTTCATCCACAGCGTGGTGATGACGCCCAGCGCATGGCCTTCACCTGCCGGTTCGATCGAATTCTTCAGCGAGTTGGATGCACTGAAGAGAAAGCTCAATGGCTTCCAACCGATATCGAAAGCCTTGCGGAACGCCAGCGCCGGGAATTTGCCGTTAGCGCCGTTCAGGAACACATTGGCGCCCGAGGCCTGCAAGGACACGACTTGCGAGTCGATGCTGGTATCGGTGATGTCGTAGCCCGCTTCCTTCACCACGACCTTGTCGTATCTGTCGCCTAGCGCCGCATGCAGGCCCGCGATCTGTTCCTTACCCACATCGTCGTTCTGGTACAGGATGCCGATCTTCGCGTCGGGCTTGTTCGCCAGAATGTATTTGACGAAGATCTTGGTCTCAGTTTCGTACGAAGGCAGGATGTTCATCGACCACGGAATCGACGGATCGTTATCCCACTTGCCCAGGCCGCTCAAAATCAGGATGTGCGGCACCTTCTTCGCATTCAAATACTTGGCAATCGACAGGTTCGGAGGCGTGCCGAGCGTGCTGACGATGGCCAGCACCTTTTCCGACTCGACCAGGCGACGCGTAGCCTCGACGGTCTTCGGCGGGCTATAGCCATCATCCAGCGAGATCAGGTTGATCTTGCGGCCGTTGACGCCACCTTTGTCGTTGATCATCTTGTAATACGCGGCTTCGATACGGCCTTCCGCGCTCGGTGCCGACATGGCGCCGCTATAAGGCATGGTCTGGCCGATCTTGATTTCCGTATCGGTGACGCCTGGGCCATATTGCTTCGCGGCCAGTGCCGCGCCGCTGGTCGCCACTGTGGCGAAAATCAGTCCGGCAATGGTCAACTTCTTAAAGCTCATATTGTCTCCTGTCGATTGTCTTTACCTGCTTCGCTGGCGAGCGGATTGCCGAGCACGCGCTCGCTTTCCGCCGTCGCGAGCGCCATGCCTTGCTTTCGTTCGTGGCGCCGGTAGCGCATCCTGAGCTTGTCGATGCCGCCGGCGATGCCTTCTGGCAGGATGAACATGAAAGCGATCAGGAACACGCCATAGATCGCCCACGGTGCCGCCTTCGAAATCTGCTCGGCTACGTTCGGCACGAATTGTACGAAGATGGCGCCGTAAATGGCGCCTGAGATCGAGGTAGCGCCGCCAATCACCATGCCCACCAGCAAGGCGATCGACAGGAACAGCGAGAAGCTGTCGGGCGCGACGAATTGCGTGGCAATGGCACCCAGCGCGCCGGCGATACCGGTGTAGAGCGCCGACACGCCGAAGCTCAGCGATTTATACAAGGCGATGTTGACGCCCATCGCCTCGGCGGCCACGGGCTTGTCGCGAATCGCCACCATGGCGCGGCCGATGCGGCCTCGCAGCAGGTTGGCGGCAAGAATGAACAAGATCACCGCGACGAACAGCGAGAAGTAATACATCCACTGGTCGGATGACAGCGGCAGGCCGAATGGTGCATCGGGCTTGATCACGCTGATGCCCTGTACGCCGTTGGTGAAGGGCTCCAGGTATTTGTACTTCAGCAACTGCGGCAGCGCGATCGCCAATGCGAAGGTGGCGAGCGCCAGATACATGCGCTCTAGCTTGAGCGCTGGCAGCCCGAACAGGAAGCCCACGACGAAGCAGACCACGCCCGCGATGGGCAAGGTACTCCAGTAGGGGAAGTTGTGCTGATCCATGAGGATCGCCGCGACGTAGGCGCCTACCGCATAGAAGGCACCATGCCCCAGCGAGATCTGGCCGTTGTAGCCGGTGAGGATGTTGAGCCCCAGCAGCGCCATCGCATAAACCATCACCATGACCAACTGGAACAGCCGGTAGTCGCTCATGAAAAAGGGCGCGGCCACGATAAGCACGGCAATCGGCACTTGCCAGGCGAGATGTCTACTGAGCTTCATACACGCGTCACCAAAGTCTTGCCGAGCAGGCCGGCGGGACGAACGATCAACACGGCGACGATCAGCACCAGCGCCGCGGTCAATTTCAAGTCATTGCC
The DNA here is from genome assembly GCA_050955105.1 of Janthinobacterium lividum. Classification (GTDB taxonomy): domain Bacteria; phylum Pseudomonadota; class Gammaproteobacteria; order Burkholderiales; family Burkholderiaceae; genus JBPBQZ01. The sequence continues at coordinate 23,103 of JBPBQZ010000126.1, forward strand.
GATGACGTACACACCGAGCAGGTTCTCGATAATCCCCATCAGGAAGCCACCGACCACGGCACCCAATGGATTCTCGATGCCACCCAGCAAGGCAGCGGCGAACGCATACAGCAGCACCGACGACATCATGGTCGGATCGAGCAGCACCTTGGGCGCCACCATCATGCCGGCAATTGCACCGATGCCACCGGCCAGGCCCCAGCCCAGCGCCAGCATCCAGCCCACGCGGATGCCGACCAGCCGGCTCGATACCGGATTCTGCGCGGCGGCACGCATTGCCAGCCCCAGCGGCGTGAAGCGGAAAAAAGCGAACAGTAGAACCAGCACGCACAGCGTGACGCCGACACTGCCCAGGTCATGTGCGGAGAAGTAATGATTGCCGGGAATCACGCCGTCGAACGGGCTCGGGAAGACGCGCACCGAGGTGCTGAAGATCCAGCCGGCGATGCTGTTGAAAATCACCATCAAGCCGATGCACACCACCACTTCCGCCAAGGCGTTGTCGCGTGGCACCTGACGCAGGATCAGTCGCTCGATGAGGAGACCGAGCACGAACGACAATACCACCGTGGCGGCGAAGGCCACCCAGTAGGGAATGCCGGCCTGGATCATCGCCCACGCAAGGTAGGTGGAAAACATCGCCATTTCGCCCTGCGCGAAATTGATGGTGCGTGTCGATTTGTAGATCATCACCAGCGCCAACGCCACGCTGGCATAGATGCCGCCGGTGGCAAGCCCGGCTGCGACCTGGCGTAAAAAAGCTTCGAACATCCCGCCTCCCGCTTTATGAATCCGCATGGTGCCGCGCTGCGTGGCGCCATGCCCTTTTAATGAGATACGACTATTACAAACCCGCCCGGTGGCGGCGGTGGCGAGCGCCGGCGCTTGGTGATCGACCGCCGACGCGCGCTTACATACTGTTCACCGACTGCTTGCGAGCCGCCTAGTAACCGAGATAGGCACGGCGCACGCCATCGTCGCGCTTGATTTCTTCGGCGGTGCCGGACTGCACCATGGTGCCGGTTTCGATCAGGAATGCATGCGAGGCCAGGTCGAGCGCAATCGACGCGTTCTGCTCTACCAGCAAAATCGAGATGCCTTCCTGCTCGTTGATGCGCCGCATGATGCTGAAGATTTCCCGCACCACCAGCGGCGCGATCCCGAACGACGGCTCGTCGAGCAATAGCAGCCGCGGGCGCAACATGAGCGCACGCGAAATCGCCAGCATCTGTTGCTCACCGCCCGACAGCGTGCCGGCCTGCTGCGCGCGCCGCTCTTTCAAGCGCGGGAAGTAATTGTAGATACGCTCGAAATCGTCTTTTACCGCACCTTTGTCGCGCCGCAGATAGGCGCCGAGCCGCAAGTTTTCTTCGGTTGTCAGGTCGGTGAAAGTACCGCGACCATCCGGCACGTGCGCGACGCCGCGCCGTACGATGTTTTCAGTCGCTTGACCATCGATGCGCTGGCCCGCCAGCGAAATCTCGCCCTCGGTGCGGATCATGCCGCACAGCGCGCGCAGCGTGGTGGTCTTGCCGGCGCCGTTCGGGCCCAGCAAGGCCGTGACCGAGCCTTCTTCCATCTCGAAATTGACGCCATGCAGGATTTGCGTGGCGCCGTAGAACGCGCGCAAATTCTTGACACTCAACAGCGCAGCCATCAGTCGCCCCCTCCAAGATAGGCCTGGATGACGCTCGGATCATTCCGCACCTGTTGCGGCGTGCCATCGGCGATCTTGCGGCCGAAGTTCAACACCACGATATGGTCGGACAAACCCATCACCAGATTGATGTGATGCTCGACCAGCAAGATGGTTACGCCCAGGGTATCGCGCACGCGCCGGATCAGATTGTCCAGCTCGAGCACTTCCTGGTGATTGAGTCCACAGGCCGGCTCGTCGAGCAATAAAAGTTTTGGATCGGCCGTCAAGGCGCGTGCCAGTTCCACGCGCTTCTTGGTGCCGAAGGGTAGATCGGAGACGCGCACGTCGACCAGTTTCTCGAGCTGCAGCAGTTCGATCAGGCGCAGCGCCTTGGCGCGCGCTTCGGCTTCCTGACGGCGCGCGATCGGCAAGCGCAGTGCGTTGGCGATAAAGCCGCTGGAAGTGCGGCAATGGCTGCCAACCATGACGTTCTCCAACACGCTCATGGTCTCGAACAAGGCGAGGTTCTGAAACGTGCGGCCGATGCCGGCACGCGCCACGCGGTGCGTCGGCATGCTGCTCAAGCGCTTGCCGTCGAAGGTGACATTGCCTTCCTGGCAGTCATACAACCTGGAAAGGCAATTGAAAAGCGTCGTCTTGCCCGCCCCGTTCGGTCCGATCAGGCCACAGATCTTGCCTTCATCGACTTTGAACGAGACGTGGTCGAGCGCAGTAATGCCGCCGAACCTGACGGTAACGTCGTTCACTCCCAATAACTCTGCCACGCATCACTCCCGACTTGATTCGAATCTGCTGGACGCCTGCACGACCGGACGCGCGGCCGCGTTACCGGGGCCGCGCGCCTGGCGAATATAAGGTCGCTTGCTGTGCGTACCGTGCTTGCTGTTGTGTTTGTCGATGGGCTGCTTGATCTAACTACTGAGCCAGGTAGCCGCCGTCCACCGGATAATAGGCGCCCGTGACGAAGCTGGCGCGTTCGCTTGCCAGCCACAGCGCCAACTCGGCGATTTCCTCGGGGCGGCCCAGCCGTCCCATTGGATGCATCGCGGCCAATCGCGACAATCCCGCGGCATCTTTGTTGCCCATCATCGGCGTGTCGATATAGCCTGGCCCGATCGCATTGACGCGCACACCGCGGCTGGCGTAGTCGAGGGCCGCAGCTTTGGTAACGCCCACCACGCCATGTTTGGCGGCAACATAGGCGCTGATGTTCGCTTGCGCAATCTGTCCCATGATCGACGCGATATTGACGATGGCGCCGCCGCCGGCTTCGAGCAGCGCGGGAATTTGCGCGCGCAAGCCATAGAACACGCCCGACAGATTCACGTCGATAAGCCGTTGCCAGTCGCTTAACGAGACCTCGGCGAGCGGCACGTAACCTTGTGTGCCGCCGGCACCGATACCGGCATTGTTGCAAGCAATGTGCAAGGCACCGAATTCGCGGCGCGCCGCGTCGACCACGGCCTGATGCTGCGCCGGGTCGACCACGTCGACTTTATGAGATACGGCGCGACCACCAGCGGCCTCGATCAATTCGACGGTGCGACGTGCGCCCTCCATATCGATATCGGCCACCAGCACCTGTGCGCCCTCGCGCGCGAAAGCCAGCGCGATAGCACGGCCGATGCCGGAAGCGGCACCTGTTACCAGCGCTGATCTATCCTTCAAAAGCATTGTTTCGCATTATCCATTTGCTTAAGCCACACCGGCCGGTGCATCGCGCTGCACGCGCCCCGTAGCTGTCTCGAACGGCATCATACTCAAAGGATCAAACGTTTGTACATTAGCGTAAGTGCTGATAACTTATTGGCTTGGCCAATAACGATTATTCGAGCGCCAACACTGCTTTGAACGCCATGTTTCATAGGCAAGGAGATCCCCATGTTCCCCAAGAATTGCTGGTATGTCGCTGCGTGGAGTTCTGAGATAACGGGCGAGAGCCTGGTGTCGCGCCGCCTGCTCGACACCGCCGTCATGCTGTATCGAAAAGAGAGCGGCGAGCCCGCGGCGCTGGAGGATAAATGCTGCCACCGCTTCGCACCGCTCTCGCATGGCCGGCGCGAAGGGGATTGCGTGCGCTGCATGTATCACGGGCTGCTGTTCGACGCGGGCGGCATTTGCGTCGACGTGCCGGGCCAGGAGAAGATCGGCGCGTCGCTGAAAGTGCGCAGCTATCCGGTGGAAGAGCGCGACGGGTTCATATGGATATGGATGGGCGACGCACAACGCGCCGAGCCGCAACTGGTTCACGACGCACACTGGCAGACCGAGCCGGGCTGGCATACCAAGGCCGGCGGCTATATCCATTACGATGCCAACTATCAGTTGATCGTCGACAACCTGCTCGACTTTTCGCATCTGGCTTATGTGCATGGCCAATCGATCGGCTCGGGCTCGTTCGCGCACCGCAAGCCGGTAGTGGAACGCGGCGACAATCAACTGATGGTGTCGCATTGGCTGCCGGAAATTCCGACGCCGCCGTTCTTGCGCACGCTGTCGCAATTACCGGCCTTGGTGGATCGCTCGAATGTCTACACCTGGCATGTGAAGGGTAACTTCTTCGCGCAGGACACAGTGGTTTCACCGGCCAACAGCGGTGGCCGCGACAGTACCCGGCCGGAGATGGTGCGGCTGCGTACCATCATTGCGCTGACGCCCGAAACCGCCACCACCACCCATTATTTCTGGTCGACCACGCATAACGACTTCGCCAGTCCGGAAGCCGAGGTCACGCGCGTGCTGGCCGACAGCGTCGAAAAAGCCTTTGTCGAAGACCGCGTCATCATCGATGCGCAGCAAAAGGTGATCAACGACGTGGGCGAAGAAGGCATGATCCCGATTCCCGCGGACAACGCGCTGTTCCAGGTGCGCGGCATGGTGTTGAAATTGCTGGAGGCGGAGCGGGCTGCGCCCTCTTTGCACAGCGCGGCCGCTTGATGAGGTGGCCTTCATCCTCGCCCGACGCATCAAGGTGACTGGCAGCCGCCGCGGCTGAACGCAGCGCGCAGCGCGCCAGTCGTCAGGCCGACGCGCTGAGATTTTCTTCGAGGAAATCGAGAAAGGTTTTAACGCGTGCGTTCAAGTGTCGCTTGCTGGGATAGATGGCATAAACCGAGTCCGCCTGGTTCAGGTGGAACTCTTCCAGCAACGGCACCAGCGCGCCTGAAGCGAGTTCAGGTGCGACATGGAAATCGGCCAGTCGCGCGATGCCTACGCCAGCGCAGGCGAATACCTTCAGCAACTCGGCGGAGTTGGCCCGCACCGTGCCGGTGGGTTCGCTTTTCAGGATAGTCTTGCCGTCGTATAGCGGCCACTGGCTTCGATAGGTGCCAGGCATGAAATTCAGGCAATTGTGCGCAGCCAGATCTGCCGGCGTTTCGGGGCGGCCGCGGCGTCGCAGATAATCGGGCGACGCACAGATCATCCAGCGACTGCCGGCGATGCGCTTGGCGATCAGCGTGGAGTCGGCAATGTGGCCGCTTTGGATCGACACGTCGATCTGGTTTTCGAAGAGATCGACCGGGGTCGCCGTGAGCATGAATTCGACGCGCAGATGCGGATGACGCTTCAGCAGTTCAGGCAGCAGCGGCGCGAGCATATTGTGCGCGAAGGTCAGGGTCGTGTTGATGCGCAATGCGCCGCTCACTTCCAGCTTCGAACGACCGATGCCCTCTTCCGCCTCGCGCAGCGCATCGAGCACGCGCTGCGCCGCATCCATGAACTGTTCGCCTTCCTGCGTGAGCTTGAGCACGCGTGAAGTGCGGTGGAACAAGCGCACGCCCAGCCGGTCCTCCAGCCGCTGTACCAGCTTGCTGATCGCCGAAGGCGTGCAGTTCAATGCGCGTGCGGCGGCCGAGAAATTCTTCTCGTCCGCCAGACGCACGAACACATCGAGCTCACGAATCTGATCGTTCATATCTGACGCAATGTGGCGCGGCTGCAGCCGCGCCATGATACAGGCCTGCTGACCTTAGAAGTCGCCAAGCTTGCAGCCAACCTGTTCCTGGCTACCGTAGATCGAATCGACGTCAGCCAGTTGCGAAGGCACCTTGGTAACGATGTCGAGCATATCCCACTTGTCGCGGCCAGCCACCGGCGGGTGCGCGCGCGCGATGTCGATCTGGTGGATGAACTGATGATCCCACGCACGGTAGTAGTTCGGCATCGCACCGCCATCGAGCTTGACCGACTCGAGCGCCTTGGCCACGGCCGGGCCGTCGGTGGTTTTGGCTTGTTCGATGCCGGCCAGCAGAATACGCATCGACATCCAGCCCTGCCACGCACCGGTAGATGGCGGCTTGTCGTTGTACTTGGCACGCCAAGCCTTGACGAAGTTCTTTTCGTCTTGCGAATTGCTGCTATCCGAATAGTGCCACTGCTTGCCGTACAGGCCGCGTGCGGCGTCGCCCGAGCCCCAGATCGACGAATCGGTGATGAGCGGTGTGCCGAGCTCGGCCTTGCCGCCGTACTGCGCGAATTGTTTGACGAAATTGTCGACATCGCCGCCACCCAGGCCGACCACCACCACGTCAGGGTTGGCTTCGCGGATTTTCAGGATAAGGCTGCTGAAATCGGTGGTGCCGTTCGGCACCAGATCACTGCCGACTTCCGTGCCGCCATGATCCTTCAGGTATTTGCGGCTGGTATCCAGCACTTCCTGGCCGTACGCATAGTTGGCCGAGACGAAGTACCACTTCTTGCCGTGCTTCATCAGTTCAGGCGCCAGCGCGCGCGAGCCGACATCAGCGGTCAATTGGGTGCGGAAGGTGTAGCGGTTGCATTTCGAACCGGTCAACTCGTGCGCCGAACCGGTGACGATCATGGTCGGTATCTTGGCGCGCGCGGCAATTGCCGACATGGCGAACGAAGACGGGCTGGTCGAGCCGCCCACCACCGCTACCACCTTGTCTTGTTCAACCAGGCGCGTCATGTTCTGCTGCGCGCCCTGCGGGTTCGGATCGTCGTACCAGACCACCTTGATCGGGCGGCCCAGCACTTTCGAGCCATGCTCTTCGATTTCGAGCAAGGCGCCGTTGGCGCTGTCGATCGCGCTTTCCGCGACGAAGCCCTGTTTGGCCAGCAGCAGGCCGAGTTGCACCGGCTCTTGCGACTGCGCGGAACAGACCAGCGGTGCGAGGCCCAAAGCCGTCAGCAGCGCGGCATGACGCCAGTTGGGCAAACGGCGTGCGCGAGTGGATGCCAGGCCCGCATGCGCGGAAGGTTGCAGATTCATGTATTCGTCTCCTGTTTTTTATTGGCGCGCGGTGGACGTCGCGCCAAGCGGGATCGGCCGCCTTATAGAGCGACTCGTCCGATGCGAAGTATCGGGCTAGAGCGCCGCACTCGCCAATGTGGCGCCGAGCATACCATCTGTGCTACAGCGGCACAGACGCGCAGCGCCCGTCCCCGGTACGGTAAGCTACTCTGGACGGACGCGCCGGGCACCGCGGAAATACCAGATGCCCGACAGTCCCTGCAGCACGATCAAGACGATCCATACCACCGCGTGTGCGGCGATCGGGTAGTGCTCGCCCTGCAGCGGCCAGGCGCCCAGCGCGGCACCGATGGCGATCTGAAACACGAAGATCAGCAGAAAAATCATCAAGGTGAACGAGGTGTTGACGCGGCCGATCAGATGTTGCGGAAAGTGGCCGGCGAGGATGGCATAGGTAAGGATGCCGCTGCCGCCGAAAGCGCCGTAAGCCGCCCACACCAGCCAGGGCGGCAGCGGCAGCCGCGTGATGATGGCGATCTGTACGATGATGAACACCGCCATCGCCCCGCCGCAGAATGCTTCGACGCTGATGCCACGCCGCTGCAGCAAGCGCGCCAGCGAACCGAGCAGCACGTTGCCGATGACGAAGGCGATGCCGATGATCGAGATCAGGCTGGCCGGGCTCGCGCCGTTACCGCCGGTGGCCGGCACATCGCGCAGGAAGGCGCCCACCCATAACGATTGCATCGCGTAGAACACGCCCTGTGAGATCGCCGAGAAGGTGCCGAGCTTCCAGAACACCGGGCTGCGCATCACCTGCAGCGTGCCCTGGAATTGCTCGCGCAAGGTGGCTTGCGGCGGCGCATGCGCGCCCACGGCATCGCGCGCCCCCAGCCACAGCGCGCTGGCAACGGCCAGGGTCAAGACTGCCAGCCCGATGCTGACGACGCGCCAGCCGGCAATATGCAGCAGCCCGGCCAGCGGCAGGCCGACTGCCACGCCACCCAGGCCGCCGATCGCCATCACCAAGCCGTTGATAAAAGGCAGGCGCTCCACCGCAAAGCTCTGGGCCATGGCCTTGAGCGCGCCGCCCAGGCACACCGACACGCCCACGCCTATCAGCAGGCGTCCGAGCATCATTGCGCCTAAGCCCGGCGCCAGGCCCACCAGCGTTGCGCCGATGGCCGCCGCCAGCATCATCAGCGCGGTGACGCGGCGCGCGCCGTAGCGGTCGAGCAATACGCCAGCCGGAATCTGCGCGCCGGCGAAACCCAGGAAATACAAGCTGGTCAGGGTACCCAGATCGGTCGCCGTCAGTCCGAGTTCGCGCG
>JBPBQZ010000127.1:0-30490 GCA_050955105.1 Janthinobacterium lividum
GCCCGAAGTACCGGACGTACCCGAGGTACCGGAGGTGCCCGAAGTACCGGAAGTGCCCGAAGTACCGGAAGTGCCCGAGGTACCGGAGGTGCCCGAAGTACCGGAGGTGCCCGAAGTACCGGAAGTACCCGAAGTACCGGAGGTGCCCGAAGTACCGGAAGTGCCCGAGGTACCGGAGGTGCCCGAAGTACCGGAGGTGCCGGACGAGCCACCGGACGTACCCGACGAGCCACCAGACGTACCTGACGAGCCGGACGTACCCGACGAGCCGGACGTGCCCGAAGAACCACCGCCTCCAGAACTAGTTCCGATTGCTCCGCTGGAGCCGATCGGCGTGACGTGCGTGGTGCCCGAGCCACAACCGTAAAGGGCGAGCAAGGCTGATGCGGCGACCGCTATGGCGGTCCGGCGGGCTAGGTTTTGCATGATGGTGTCCCTCGTAGAACTTTTGTGTGGACACTATCAAGCAATAGGCGGGCCAATCACGAAACGCGCTTTTTATGAATTTTTATGCAGATTTCGAGCTCAAAGTACATAAAAAACGCAGATACTCTTCATATAAAGCGGAAACCGCGCAATAACATGTTCCGCTGTTCCGCGTGCGTTACGTAACACAAGGCCGCGCGACACCCTCGTAAACCCTTGTTTAGCAAAGAGAATCAACGCCCGACTAAACCAGGAATACCTCAAAATCACGCAATAGCCGCTGCAGCACGAAGGGCGGCAGAATCGCCGCGCTGCCGGTTGTCGCATCCGGCTCAAGTTGACTGACAAAGGCCGTGACGGCCGCGCGTTTCGCTTCTGCCGCTGCGGGCGACAGTCGCAACGAGACCGCGCGATGCCAGGGCACGCGTGCATCGTCGGGGCTGGCCCAGTGCCAGGTCCACACCGGTGTCTCGATCAAGCGCGCCCCCGTTTCCGCGCAGGCTCGTAGCGCCGCACGCCCGCACGCTTCGTGGTCGGGATGGCCATCGTTACGCCAGGTCGAGATAACCACGTCGGTCGACCGCGTCACCTGCGCGATCCGCGCGGCCAGCGTGTCCTCGAAGCTTTTCACGTCGCCGTCCGGCAAGCCCAGGCGGATGAGCTGCAAGCCTGCAATGCCCAGTCGATCCAGCGCCGCGGCAGTTTCGAGCGGCCGCGTTTGCGCCAGTCGCTCGGCCGACCATTGGCTCGATCCAGGATGGCTGGCGGCGCCATCGGTCACAGCGATCAAAATCGCCGCTGCCGATTCATGGTCCGCCGCTAACTCGGTTTGTGGCGGCGCGGCTGGCGTGCCGCTGGCGACCGCGCCGGATTCGCTCAGACGTTTGCGAGCCCGACGCTCCCATAGCAACGCCAGCAAGCCACCGGTCGCAAGAATTTCGTCGTCCGGATGCGGCGCGACGATAATCGCCCGCCCGCCATCGGGGATCAGTTTGTCGACGCTCACCGGCGGAAATCGTGAAAGCCGCGGCCACGCCTGCCATTGCGCTTCCTGTGTGCCGTCGCCGACTACGGTGCGGCCCGGCGCCTGCTTGTTTTCCATGATTGGATCCTAAGGACGTTGAGAGACCGCGCGCGATCCGCGTGCCTGCGGGTCGTCATCTTCCAGATTCCGCTGGCCCAGGCGCTGCGCCATGATCGAGCACACCATCAGCTGCAGTTGGTGGAACACCATCAGCGGCAACACGATCATGCCGACGGTCTGGCTGGCGAACATCACCTTGGCCATCGGTACGCCCGAGGCCAGGCTTTTCTTTGAACCGCAAAACATGATGGTGATGCGGTCAGCCGTACTGAAGCCCAGGCGTCGCGCCAACCAGCCGGTGCACAGCAGCGCAACGCCCAACAACACGGCATTGACGACGATCACGCCGCCCAATGCTATCAGCGGCACATGCCGCCACAGTCCTTCCACCACCGCCGCGCTGAACGCCGTATAAACGACGAGTATCAGCGAGCCCTGATCGACGGAGCGCAACATGCCGCGATGGCGATCGACCCATGCGCCGATACGTGGCCGCAGCAATTGCCCGACCGCGAACGGCACCAGCAATTGCGCGACGATCTTGCCCAGCATATCCAGCGCCGACGCACCACCGCTGCCGGCCAGACTGCTGGAAATCAGCACGCTGGCCCACAGCGGCGTGATGAAAATGCCAAGCAAGGTCGACGCGGACGCCGCGCAGACGGCCGCCGGGACGTTGCCCTTGGCAAGCGACGTCAACGCGATCGACGACTGCACCGTCGACGGCAGGCAGCACAGGAAAATCACGCCGACGTACATGGCCTGCGGCACCAGAGGTGACAGCAAAGGCTTGAGTGCGATGCCCAACAGGGGAAACAGCACGAAGGTCATGCCGACGATCAACAGATGCAAGCGCCAGTGCGTGATGGCATCGACGAGCGCGCGCCGCGACAGCTTGGCGCCGTGCAGGAAAAACAGCAGTCCGACAGCGAAATTCGTCAACCACTCGAACGCGGTGGCGGTGCGTCCCGCGCAAGGCAGAAAGCTGGCGACGACCACCGTCGCCACGAGAGAAAGCGTGAAGTTGTCGGGCAAGTAGCGGGGACGGGCCATGAATTGAGTCGCAGCGGGATGGTGAGAGTGCGCGAAACACCGAATAGTGCCGCAAATCGGCGTTGCTTGTGCCCTAGGCCAAATGGCTAAAGTAAGCAACGGCACAGGCCGCGGCAGCCATTGCACCAAGCGTAGCGTCAAGCATGCGCGCCGCCGCGCCTTTCCCATTATTCAGAGCGTCCGATCCGTACGTAACAGCTAGTTACAACGACGTCGGCGGGCTAACATTTTTCGCCTCGACAGCCAGGATGGCGGGGGATAAATTTCTGCTAACCGAGGTTTTATCGCGGAAGAGTCGGCAAATTTGCCCGGCTCAACCACCGAACGCCATGCATCCCCGCATTTTCAACGCCCATTGTTTGCTCGCGGCAGCCGCCATGTCCGCGCTCGCGTTCAGCGCCACGACCGTTGCCGCTCCGCCGCGCATGGAGACGGGTAATTTCGCTGCACACAGTCCGCAGATCGGTCCGGCCACGCACGAGCAACTCGATCTCATGCAGTCGCGCCGTTTCCCCTCGCTGACCAACGCGCGTATCGGGCGTGCAATGCGCGCACGCTTCACCATGCATGCGTCGCACTATGGGCCGCAGGCGTTCACACCGCCAGCCGTGCCGCAACACAACGCCGCGCCCATCGCCGTGGAAAGTCTTGGACCATCGGTAGCGTTGCGCGCCGCCTACTCGCCGCGTAACGCGCCAGGCATGGAAGCCCTGCGCACCGGATCTTTGCGGGCCGACATCGCGCGCTATAACGCCGACCGACCCCGTCCGATAGAACCGCGCCGAACCGCGCTTTCGTCGCGCGAAAATGCCGCGAACGCCACCGCATCGCCCGCGCCTGGAGCGCGCGGCGGCATGGACATGTGGCAGACGCCAAGCCGCTGGAACAACATCTACCAAAACTAGCGAGCTACAGCGCGGCTATTAAAGCCCTTGCATGCGCTGCTTCGCCTGCCGGTACTCCTGGCCGATGCGCGCCATCAATTCCGCGACTGGCGGTGCATCGTGAATCATCGCCGCGCTTTGTCCGGCACCCCAGATATCTTTCCACGCCTTGGCCGAGCCCGACGAGAAGCTCATCGTCGCTTTGTCCGCCGCCGCCAGCGATTGCGGGTCGAGACCGGCGTTGACGATGCTCTCGCGCACATAGTTGCCATGCACGCCGGTAAAGAAATTCGTATAAACGATGTCGGAAGCGCCGGCGTCGATCAACGATTGCTTATAGGCAGCGCTGGCGTTGGCTTCGTGCGTGGCAATGAAGCGCGTGCCCATATAGGCCAGATCCGCCCCCATCGCCTGCGCTGCAAGCACTGCTGCGCCACTGGTGATGGCACCGGACAACACCAGCGGTCCATCGAAAAACTCGCGGACTTCACCCACCAGCGCAAACGGCGATAGCGTGCCCGCGTGGCCGCCCGCGCCAGCCGCCACCAGGATCAAGCCGTCGACGCCCGCTTCCAAGGCCTTTTGCGCATGCCGCTTGTTGATGACGTCGTGCAGAACGATGCCGCCGTAGCCATGGATCGCATCGATCATGGCACGCTCGGGCGCGCGCAAACTGGTAATGATGATCGGCACCTTGTGCTCGACGCATACGCGCATGTCGTGTTCGAGCCGAACGTTCGATTGATGCACGATCTGGTTCACGGCAATCGGGCCGACGCGCCGTTGCGGGTTGGCCGCCTGCCACGATGCCAGCTCGGCCTCGAGGTCGGTCAACCAGACGTCGAGCTGCGCTTCCGGCCGTGCGTTGAGGGCGGGAAAAGAACCGACGATGCCAGCCTTGCATTGCGCGGCGACCAGCTCTGGGTAGCTCACTGTGAACAGCGGTGAAGCGACGATGGGCAGCGCCAGATTACTCAGCGCGAGAGGCAATGCCATGAAGCATTCCTTTGGCCTGTTGGCCAATGACGAATCGTTAAGGGAAGCCGCAGTGCCGCGGCCACGCGTCGCAGTCGGGAAAGTACCGATGCTGTCCGAGACGGTGGCCCAGTACTATCCGCTCGACGTTGATCACGTCTTGGAACACGGTGCAGGCCGCGTTCCGCTCGGCCGCCAAGTGCATCCGCCCGGCGGCTTTTTCTTTTTCACGCCGCCAGCAACGCGCCTTCGCGGCGGATCGCTCCGGCGCGCAGCAGATCCCCGAGCGTACCATCCAGCAAATCGTGCCATGCCGACTCCGGCGCCAGGGTGGCCGCCGCGGCGCGCCAGGTGCGAGCCTCCGACATCACCGTGAACAACTGCGCCTCGCTCATCGGCGCGCTCGACATCAAGCGGAAAGCAATCAATACCTTCAGTGCCTGCCTGGCGTTGCGCGCCGGCTCGCTGGCGAGATACTGCAGGCGAGCGTAAGCGTTGTCCAAAGCTCTGCTTACGTCGGTGAACGGACGCCCATGGCCCGGCAGCACGCAATAGACGTCGAGCGAGCGGATCAGGTCGAGCACAGCGCGTTGCTCGGCGAAACCGCTTTGCTGCTCCACTTCAGGGAAGATTGCGCCAAAGCCGTTCTCCCACAGGGCATCGGCGGAAATAAGCAGACCCGCGCGCGGCGCATACAGCATCACCGATTCGGCAATATGGCCCGGTGCGTCGAGTACCTGCCAGTCCAGGTCGGCGAGCCGCAGCGACTGACCGGCCCGCAATGCCAACGTGGTGTCGGCCGGCACCGCGAAGGGCTCGCAGCGCTGGCCGAGCGAACGAAAGGGCAGCACCTCTTCCTGCCAATTCGACGCCATCGCCATCGCGTTCGCCGGCAGCGCCAGGCGGCTGCTGTAGGCGCGCAGCAGCCGGGCGTTGCCACCGCAGTGGTCGGCGTGCAGATGAGTGTTCACCAGCAGATCGAGCGGCCGCGACCCCAAGGCGTTCTGCACCAGTTCGACGGTGGCCGCGGCGTCGGTCTGATAGCCGCTGTCGACCAGCGCGGCACAGGCGGTGTCGGTCAGCAAAATATTGTTGGACGATAGCCAGCCGCGCTCGAACAGCGTGATGCCTGGCAGGCCCTCGAAGGTCCAACTGGCGGACGCGCCGCTGCCCGCGGCATCGCCCGCGGCGTGCCGATGCGGCAGCGGCGTCGGCATGCGCGCTCCAGCACTTCCTTTCACGCCGGGGGTTTGGCCCGGCGCACTGATCGGCTCGATCAGATGTCGAGGGTTCTGACTCAACGCAATCCCTGCGAGGCGCTGGCGTCGGCCGATTTCGGCATCACCAGCGTTTTGGCTTTCGCGGTAATCACTTCCTGTTCGATCTGATTTACCACCCGACCGTCGAGCATGGTCAGGTCGCCACCGAGGCTGGCTTTCCAGAACGCATCGGTCACAGTCCAGGTCATGATGATGGTGTCGCCGGCACGTACCGGCTTGTGGAATTTTAATTCGAATTCCAGCGCCAGCGGTTGCGCGAAGGCCGAGAAATGGTTCGCGACCAGGGCCATGAACAAACTGGCGGGTTGCGTGCCCGAGGCGATCACCGAGCCGAAGCCGCGCTGCTGTGCATAGGCGGCATCGTGGTGCAAAGGATTAGTATCGCCGACCAGCATCGCGAATTCGCGAATGCTGCCAGCGCTGAATTTGGCGGTTTGCGAGAACGACTCGCCGATAGTGACGATGTGTGACATAAGCTTGCATGACCTCTTGCGGAATCGGGCGCTCGCCGAAATAAGCAATTGCAACGCCAGGATAAGGACGGGCGAAGCAAAGCCGCGGCGCTGCGCCCGGCAGTCAGTTGACACGGGCATCTTGGCGCCAGCGCGGCGAGTGCCAAAGTGAAAAAGAACGGGCAGCACTGTGCCGAAGGGGCGGGGACGAAAGTCCGAGGCGAGCCGCCCTGCACATTCATCGTGATTGCCGCGCGCTGCCGGATGGCGCCGTTATCGCGCGGCCGTCGCCGGGGGCGGAATGAAGATGTGCATTGAATGCCTCATTGTAGTGCGATTTAAACGAGACGTTGCAAAGCCGCCGCGCCGCTGCCAACCCCTGGCGAATCCTCGGAGTGCGTAGCAAACGCCGCCGTGCGGCGCACCATCCGGCCGATCCATTACAATCCCCATTCCAAAAAAAGGAGCCGAGATGTCCCTGATTCGACGTTTGACGCGCGTGCCGGCGATCGGCCTGGCGCTGGCGGCGACATGCGCCGCGCTACCAGCCCACGCTGCCGACACCACTTTGCTGAATGTGTCTTATGACGTAACGCGCGAGCTCTACAAGGACATCAATCCGGCCTTCATCGCCGCCTACAAGAAGCAGAGCGGCGAAACCGTCAATCTGCGCCAATCGCACGGCGGATCGAGCGCGCAGGCGCTGGCCGTGACGCAAGGGCTGCAGGCTGACGTCGTCACCATGAACCAGTCGACCGACATCGACCTGTTGCACACCCGCGGCGATCTGGTACGGGCCGATTGGCGCGCGCAGTTTCCGAATCACAGCGCGCCGTACACAACCACCATGGTGTTCCTGGTGCGCAAAGGCAATCCGAAGCACATCAAGGATTGGAACGATCTCACACGCCCCGACGTGGCAGTAATTCTGCCGAACCCGAAGACCGCCGGCAACGGCCGCTACAGCTACCTGGCGGCATGGGGCTGGCGCCTGCGGCAAGGCGGCAGCGACGCGCAAGCGCGCGATTTCGTCACCAAGATATTGCATAACGTGCCGGTGCTCGACACCGGTGGCCGCGGTGCCACCACCACGTTCACGCAACGCAATATCGGCGACGTGCTGATCACCTTCGAAAACGAAGTGGCGTTGATTCGCCAGGAAATGCCGACGCAAGGTTTTGAAGCGGTGTATCCGAGCGCGAGCATCCTCGCCGAACCGCCGGTGGCCGTGGTGGACAAGGTGGTCGACAAACGCGGCACACGCAAGGAAGCCACGGCTTATCTGAATTTCCTGTATTCGCCCGAAGGCCAGGAAATCATTGCCCAGCATCATCTGCGGCCGCGCGACCCAGCGGTGCTGCAGCGGCATGCGGCCGATTTTGCGCCGATGAAGTTCTTCACCGTCGAAGAGTTGTTCGGCGGCTGGGACAACGCGCAGAAAACCCACTTTGCCGATGGCGGCACCTTCGACCAGGTGATTCTCAAGGCCAAAGCCGGCGCGAACTAGTCAGCGTGCGCTACGGCGCGCGGCGGAAATAAGCCGCGCGTCTTCCGGCATCCTGCATCGACCTACTTGCCCGCAGTCGACGGCGCCCAGTTCGGGCGCCGTTTTTCCAGGAAGCTGCGCAAGCCTTCACTGCCTTCCGCCGAAGCGCGAGCCTGCGCCAGGCGCTCCGCCGAATCCAGCATGGTTGCGTCGTTGATCGGCGCATCAGCCAAGTCTGCCACCAGGCGCTTACAGCCCGACACCGCCATGGGCCCGTTGCCGACGATCGCCTGCGTGATGCGCGTTACCGCCTCGTCCAACGCCTGCAGCGCATTGCCGGCGGCGCTTGCCGCGTCACCGCCGCCGCGTGCCCCGTTCGCCCCCACTACCTGGTGGACCAGGCCGATGCGCAGCGCCTCGGCGGCGTCGAAACGCTCGGCCGTCATGAAATAGCGATGCGCCGCGCGTTCGCCGATGGCGCGAATAACGTAGGGCGCGATGGTCGCGGGCGTGAGTCCCAGGCGCGCTTCCGACAAACAGAAGCCGGCGGTGTCGACGCTTATCGCAATATCGCAAGCCGCCACCACGCCAACGCCGCCGCCGTACACATCCCCCTGGATGCGCGCCACCACCGGCTTTGGACATTCATAGATAGTCCGCACCATGGTGGCCAGGGCCAGCGCATCGGCGCGGTTTTCTTCTTCCGAGTAGGCCGCGATGCGCTGCATCCAGTTGAGGTCGCCGCCCGCGCAAAACGCCGGACCGCGCGCGCCGAGCACGATAACGCGCACCGCCGCATCGTCGCCCAGCGCACGGATCGCCGCGGTCAGTTCAATAATGGTCTGGTCATCGAAGGCGTTGCGTACTTCCGGGCGTTCGAAGGTAATGCTGGCCACCGCCTCGTCGCGGCGCAGGCTGATTGTCTTGAGTTCCATCGGTGTCGGTCTGATCTTGAGCGGCCGGATGCTGCCGGGGCTGGCCTGGCGGGAAGCAAGGCCAGCCTATTATCCACAGACGCAGACGCAGACGCAGACGCAGACGCCTAACGCGACTGCCAGACTACGCGCTCGTTCACCGCATACAACTTGCACGGATCGCGACTATTGCGCTGGCAGCTATCGAGCGCGGTCGAGACGGGATCGTCGCCGCCCTCGGCCCATGCCCAGGCACCGGTATTCGAAATGGCAAACGCGCGCGTCGGATATTGCGACAGGAACGAGCGATAGCCGGCGCGACCTTCTTCGCTGACGAAAGGCACGGCCTCGACGGCGGTCACGGGTGCATAGCCGCTGGCAACCGGCAGATCGTTTTGCGGCACCGCGTAGCGCACGTGGGTCGGCATGCCGACGCTGGCCAGGAACGCGCGCACCCCTGGCCACCAGATGGCCACGCCGTCGCGGTCGCCCACCAGCCGGTGCGCGTTGTCTTTATAAACCCCGAAATCCATCATGCGCGCCGGGCCGCCCGCCGTCGTGTAGGCGGTGAACATCTGCGTGGCCAGTTGCCGTGACCAGAAGCTGTCGTTATCGCCGTAAATCCATAGCGACGGCACTCTCGCATGCTGGCCGTAGGCGCCGAACGCATGCGACAAATTGCTTTGCCAGCCGGCACAGCCGTCTTGCCGCAGACCACCGGAAAAGTTGATCAGCCCTCGCACCCCGCGCTGCGGCGCATCGCCGTACGCCATGGTCGTCAGGCCGCCGTGCGAGGCCCCCGCCACTACCACGTGCGCGGCATCCACATACGATTGGCGCGACATGTATTCGACCGTCGCGGCCACGTCCTGCGCCTGCGACAGGCCGTTTTCCGCGACATCGCAACCGTCTTCGGCGTAGACGCCGCCGGAATGCGCAAAGCCGCGCCGATTCGGTGCCACCACCACGTAGCCGCGTCGCACGAATTCACGCGCGAAGGCGAGCGGACGGCTGCGCGACTGGAAGCGCGGGTCGCCGCGTTCCTTGCCATGATTGAACACCACCATCGGGAACGGACCGGGGCCGTCCGGTTTGAAGATGGTGGTTTCAAGCGTGATCGACGGATCGTCACGCTCGGGCACGTTGATCACTTGTTCGTTGAGATCGGGCGAAAGCGGCAGCAAGGTGCGGTTGCCGTTGTCCGCCTCGAGCGGCAGACCATTCGCGGCGCGTGCGATCGAGCCGTTCTGCAGCGGCCGTGTATAGGCGTGATACGGCTCATCGGGCGCGGGAGCACCCCAGCCATCGGTCGACTGCGCGCGAGCCGGGGCCATGCCTGAGACCGACAGGAAAAACGGCAGTGCCAGCGTCAGCACGGCCCGGGATTTCAACAACGCACTGCCTCGCATCAACCTGCCCTCGAACGCTGGACGGACGGCGGAAAACTGCACGGCCTGTGCTGCAGGCCATTAAGCAGGACCTCCAACCGTTGGCGGAACGGGTGCGTTGTGCGCGACACCGAACCATCCGGTAGTTTTATCCGGATAGTAGGGCTTTATCGGTAAATGCGAAACCAGGTCAAAAGCCTTTTTTGCCGCGTTGCGGAGGGCCAACAGTATTAGCTGGCAATTTCTACCGACATGGCGGTAGCCTCGCCCCCGCCAATGCACAGGCTGGCAACCCCACGCCGCAGCCCGCGGTCCCGCAGTGCACTCAATAGGGTGACCAGAATACGCGCGCCCGAAGCGCCAATCGGGTGACCGAGCGCGCAGGCGCCGCCACGCACATTCACACGTTCATGCGGCAACGCCAGGTCGTGCATAGCGGCCATCGTCACCACCGCGAACGCTTCGTTCACCTCGAACAAGTCGACATCCGCGGTTTTCCAGGCGCTTTTTTCCAGTACGCGCCGGATCGCGCCGACCGGTGCGGTGGTGAATTCGCTCGGCTGCTGCGAATAGCCGGCATGCGCGACGATGCGTGCCAACGGCTTCAACCCCAGCGCGCGCGCCGACGATTCGCGCATCATCACCAGCGCCGCGGCGCCGTCGGAAATCGACGACGAATTGGCGGCGGTGACAGTGCCGTCTTTGGCGAACGCGGGTTTGAGCGAGGGAATTTTCGCGGGATCGGCCTTGGCCGGCTGCTCGTCGCGCGACACCGTCACGCTGCCTTTGCGGCCGGCCACCTCGATCGGCACGATCTCGTGGTCGAAGCTGCCATCGGCGGCGGCCGCGCGGGCGCGTTCGAGCGAACTGATCGCGAACGCATCTTGCGCCTCACGACTGAATGCATATTTGCCGGCGCAGGCTTCGGCAAAACTGCCCATCAGTCGACCGCGTTCATAAGCGTCTTCCAGGCCGTCGAGGAACATATGGTCGAGCACCTGTCCGTGGCCCATGCGCAAGCCGGTGCGCGCCTTGGGCAGCAAATAGGGCGCCTGGCTCATGCTTTCCATGCCGCCGGCCACGATGATTTCGGCCGAGCCAGCGCGCAGCATATCGTGCGCGAACATCGCCGCGCGCATGCCCGAGCCGCACATTTTGTTGACGGTGGTGCATTCGGTGCCGAGCGGCAGTTGCGCTTTCAGCGCGGCCTGCCGGGCGGGCGCTTGTCCTTGGCCGGCGGACAGCACGCATCCCATGATGACTTCCGAGACGGCGTCGGCCGAAATGCCGGCGCGTGCAACGGCGGCGGCGATCGCAGCCGCTCCCAGATCGGACGCGGACAGCGTCGACAATTCACCTTGGAACGCGCCCATTGGCGTACGAACCGCCGACACAATCACGATCGGATCGGCGGCGGTAGAGGTCGATGTAGTGAGGCTCATGAGGGGCTCCTTGCTGGTTCAGACATGTGCGAAACGCCGCACCGCGGCGCCGCAGTTATGGCAGCACAGTCGTCGTGGCGGGATTGGCGCGCTGGCTGGATACGCCGATGATGGCGCGCTCATAGCTGTCGGCGAGCAGCTCGGGCGCCGAGATGGCCATGTCCAGACTGCGCAGGCGTCCGTCATGCACGCCGTACACGCAGGCATGCACCATCAGCGGCTGCTGGCGCGCCCAGGCATCCTGCACGGTGGTGGTATGGCAGACGTTCACCGCCTGCTCGAGGGCATTCAGCTCGGTCAGGCGGCGTTCGCGCGCCACGCCCATCGGCCAGCCCTCCAGCAGCGACGAGTGCTTGTCGCGCACGTCGCGCACGTGGCGCAGCCAGTTGTCGGCCAGGCCCACACGCTTGCTGAACAGCGCCGCGTTCACGCCCGAACAGCCGTAGTGTCCGACCACGATGATGTGCTTCACCTTAAGCATGTCCACCGCGAATTGAATCACCGACAGGCAGTTGAGATCGGAGTGCACGACCACGTTGGCGATGTTGCGATGAACGAACACCTCGCCCGGTGGCAAGCCGATGATCTGATTCGCCGGCACGCGTGAATCGGAGCAGCCGATCCACAGTAGTTCGGGGGTTTGCTGGTCTGCCAGGCGTGAGAAGTAAGCGGGGTCTTTCCCCAATTCCCGTTTCACCCAATCCTGGTTGTGGCGAAACAGGTGGGCGAGCGGCGCGTCGTCGCTCGCGGGGTCGTGGCCGGGATTTTCGTATTCGTGCATGGCGGGGTCCGTGAGGTTCGTTCGCTTAAGCGGTTTCGGCGAACAATTCGCGGCCGATCAGCATCCGACGGATTTCGCTGGTGCCGGCGCCGATCTCATACAGCTTCGCGTCGCGCCACAGCCGTCCTACCGGATATTCATTGATATAGCCGTTGCCGCCGAAGATCTGAATCGCTTCGCCGGCCATCCAGGTAGCCTTCTCGGCCGTGTACAGGATCACGCCTGCGCAATCCTTGCGCACGCGCCGCACATGTTCGGACTTAAGCGAATCGAGTTGCGTGCCCACCGAATACAAATAGGCGCGACAGGCTTGCAAGGTGGTGTACATATCCGCCACCTTGCCTTGAATCAACTGGAATTCGCCAATCGACTGGCCGAATTGCTTGCGATCATGCAAATACGGGACGATGGCGTCCATGCAGGCCAGCATGATGCCGGTCGGGCCGCCGGACAGCACCGCGCGCTCGTAGTCGAGCCCGCTCATCAGCACCTTCACGCCGCCGTGCAATTGTCCGAGGATGTTTTCTTCAGGCACTTCGACGTTTTCGAACACCAACTCGCCGGTATGCGAGCCGCGCATGCCCAGCTTGTCGAGCTTTTGCGCGACCGAAAAGCCCGCCATGGTTTTCTCGACGATGAAGGCTGTAATGCCACGCGCGCCGGCCGCTGGATCGGTCTTCGCGTAGACCACCAGCGTGTCGCAATCCGGGCCATTGGTGATCCACATCTTGGTACCGTTCAGCACGTAGCGGTCGCCGCGCTTCTCGGCGCGTAAGCGCATGCTCACCACATCCGAGCCGGCATTCGGCTCGCTCATCGCTAACGCGCCGATATGCTCGCCCGATACCAGCTTCGGCAGATATTTGCGCTTCTGCGCCGCGCTGCCGTTGCGGTGGATCTGATTCACGCAAAGATTCGAATGAGCGCCGTACGAGAGCGCGATCGACGCCGAGGCGCGCGAGATTTCCTCCATCGCCACCATGTGCGCGACGTAGCCCATGTTCGCGCCGCCGTACTCTTCGGAAACCGTCATGCCAAGCACGCCGAGATCGCCGAACTTCTTCCACAAGTCCATCGGGAACTGGTCGGTCTTGTCAGTTTCCGCGGCGCGCGGGGCGATTTCCCGAGCGGCGAAATTGGCAACCGTATCGCGCAGCATGTCGATGTCTTCGCCCAGAGGAAACGTGGGTAACGCCAGCTCAGTCATGGGTGGTATCCGCTTTTTCTAAGGTTGGATGGAGGGATGCGCCGCTTGGCGGTCGATGTTGTGCGGCCGGCGCCGCGGGTTCCGCCGCTTCTGTTGGCGCGGCCTTGTCTGGCTTAGCCGCGCCCGCCGATACGCCGCTGGCCAGCAGCGCCTGGCATTGCTTTTCGTATTGCGTGAGTTCGTCGAGGGTGGTCTGCAGATCGTCGAGCTGGCTTTCCAGCGACTGCCGGTGCGTGCGCAACGCGGCGATAAACGCTTCCAGTTGTGCCACGGTGTCGGTCGGCGAGTCGTACAGGTCGAGCAGCTCGCGAATTTGCGACAAGGTGAAGCCCAGGCGCTTGCCGCGCAGCGTCAGTCGCAAGCGCGTGCGGTCGCGCGGCGAGAATACCCGTCGCAGCCCGCCCGCACCTTCGCGGCTGGGCGCCAGCAGGCCCTGGTCTTCATAAAAACGGATAGTGCGCGGCGTAACGTCGAATTCGCGCGCGAGTTCGGTAATGGAATGCTGGACGGTAGGCGGCATGCTCATCGATTCTTAAGCTCCAGCCGTAAAAAATCCGCAAACGGAGCGTCGCGGATTACAATCGACGTTTACGTTATCGTCAAGCGTGGGCGAAATCAAGCGGCGTTTCATGTCCGTTTGTCACCGCCTCGAGCGGCCGGGGCCGTCGCTCGAACGCACCGCGCCATGGATGGGCCCGCGACCACTCTATTATTCAGGCCGATCCTTCCCCCTATGAATCTGCTCGAACAAAAACTCGATTACGTTTTTCAAGATACCTTGCCGGCGGCGGGGCGCACCTTCGATGTGGCGCCCGGTATCCGCTGGGTGCGCATGCCGTTGCCGTTCGCGCTCGATCACATCAATCTCTGGCTACTGCGCGACACGATAGACGGCCGTGACGGCTGGACGGCTATCGATACGGGCGTGGCCACCGCCGATATCAAGACGCGCTGGGAACAGATTTTCGAGACGGAGCTCGACGGCCTGCCGATCGTGCGGGTGCTCGCCACGCATTTCCACCCCGATCACATTGGGCTGTCTCACTGGCTGACGGAAGGCGGCGATCAGCGGCGCTGGCAAGTACGTCTGTGGGCGTCGCTGGGCGAATATCTATCGTCCAAGAATCTGGTGAACGCCAGCGGTCCGCGTGAAGCGGCCGACGAGGCCTTGATTGCCCATCTGCAGCGCAACGGCCTGAACGATCCCGAAACATTGAGTTATCTGCGTTCGCGCGACAGTCACTATCGCAAGCTGGTGCCTGCATTGCCTTCGTCGTATCGACGCATTCGCGAAGGCGATAGCGTGCGCATCGGCAACGATGACTGGCGCGTGATTGCCGGCTTCGGCCATTCGCCCGAACACAGCGCATTGTTTTGCGCTGACCGCGGCATCTTGATTTCAGGCGACATGGTGCTGCCGCGCATTTCGACGAACGTCTCGGTGTACGAGCAAGAGCCGGAAGGCAATGGCTTGCACGACTATCTGCAGTCGCTGGGCCGCTACGACGATCTACCCGCGCAAACGCTGGTGCTGCCGTCGCACGGCAAGCCGTTTCGCGGGCTGCACGAGCGCTTGAAGCAGTTGCGCGAGCATCACGCCGATCGCTTGGATGAGGTACGTGAAGCCTGCCATACCGCGCCGTGCAGCGCGGCCGACATCGTGCCGGTGATGTTCCCGCGTGCACTCGATGCGCATCAGATGACCTTTGCGCTCGGCGAGGCGCTGGCGCATCTGCATCTGCTCTGGCATGCCGGCGAGCTCACACGCAGCGCCGGCGACGATGGCGTTTATCGTTTCGCACCTCGCTAAAACAAAAGGCCCTGGTTGCAGGGCCTTTTGCATTGGGTAGAACCGACCGCGCTCAGTCGACCGACACGCCCGCGAAATGCTGACGTCCAAACGGGCTGAGCCGATAGCCGCTGACCTTGTTGGTGGTCAATGCCACGGAGCTCGGGTAGCCCAACGGAATCCACAAAGCCTGGTCGCGGATGATCTGCTGCGCTTGGGTATAGGCTTTGACGCGCTGCGCACGCTCGGTGGTGCGGCGTCCATCCATGATGGTTTTGTCGAGCGCCGGGCTGCAATAACGGGCGAAATTGGTGCCCGCCGCAACCGCCGCGCAACTGAATTGCGGCGTCAGGAAATCATCCGGATCGCCGTCATCGCCGGCCCATCCCATAAACAACAAATCATGTTGGCCGGCCTTGCCGTCACGAATCAACTGACCCCACTCGATGACCTTGATGTCGGCCTTGATGCCGATCTGCGCCAGATCCGACTGCAACATTTCCGCGCCAACCTTCGGATTCGGATTCAGCACGCTGCCAGACGGACGCGTCCACAGCGTGGTCGAGAATCCATTGGGGAAGCCCGCCTCCGCCAGGAGTTTTTTCGCCTGCGCGACGTCATGCGGATAGGGCTTCAGCGCCGACGCATAGCTCCAGGTGCTGGGCGGATACGGATTCACTGCCGGCGTCGCCATGCCGTCGAATACCGCCTTCAGGTAGGCAGTCCGGTCGAACGCCATATTGATCGCCTGCCGCACTTTCTGATTGTCGAGCGGCTTGTGCTGCGTGTTGATCGCGACGAAGGCCGTCATGAAAGCATTCGACTGCAATACCTTGACGTTGCTGTCGCTGCGGGCCGTGGCGACGTCTTGCGGCTTCGGTGCCAGCGCGATCTGGCATTCGCCCGCCTTGACCTTCTGCGCGCGCACCGATGCGTCAGGTGTGATTACGTAGATCAAGCGATCGATCGACGGCTTCTTGCCCCAGTAATGTGGATTGACGTCATAGCGGATGACAGCGTCCTTCTGATAGCTGCGCAACATGAACGGACCCGTACCCACCGGCTTGTCGTTCAACTCGCCGGTTTGGCCGGCCTTCAGTAGCTGGTTCGCATAATCGGCGGAATAGATCGAGGCGAAGCCCATCGTCAGGATCGACAGGAAGGTCGCATTCGGTTCGCTCAAATCGAAGCGCACTGTCTGGTCGCCGACCTTTACCACCGCCTTGATCAGCTTCGGCAACTGCATCGACTGCGCATGCGGGAAGCCGCCCGGGCCCGCGACCTTATGCCACGGGTTGGCCGGATCGAGCATGCGCTGGAAGGAGAACAGCACGTCGTCGGCATTCAGCGCGCGCGTTGGCTTGAAGCTGTCGGTGGTCTGGAACTGCACGTCGTGCCGCAGATGGAAGGTGTACGACAACCCATCCGGCGTCACCTCCCAGCGCTCGGCCAGCGCCGGGACGACCGTGCCTTTGGTTTCGTCGAAAGCCACCAGGCCATCGAAAATCACGTCCGCCGACGCATTGGTGGTGACGAGCGAATTGTATTGAACAATGTCGAAGCCGTCGGGACTGGCTTCGGTGCAAACGGTGAGGGGCTTGGATGCTGCCGACGCGGGCAAGGCAAACAGGGTGAGCAAGCCGGCACACAGGGCGGCTGCGAGCGAGTTGTTTGGCATTCGAATCCCGATGGTCTGAAAAAAAGGCGGCGCGCACGAACGCTGCGCGCCGCGCGCCCTCAACGCGCCTTGCGAGGCGCGCGCGCGAATACGAAATCGTACAGCGCACGCGGCAGTATCCGCAGCAGCGCCGCCACCACACCCATCGGCCAGGGGATCACGACGAAGCGGCGGCCATCGGCAATCGCCCGCAGCGCGCGTATGGCAAATGCATCGACGTCCATCAGGAATGGCATCCGATAGTCGTTCTCGGCGGTCATCGGTGTGCGGATGTAGCCTGGCGCCAGCGTGACCACCTTGACGTTGGCACCGCGCATTTCCACGCGCAGGCTTTCGAGATAGCTGATCGTGGCCGCCTTCGAGGCGCTGTAGGCGCCGGCGCCCGGCAAGCCACGCACGCCCGCCACGCTGGCGATGCCGACCAGCGTGCCACGCCGCAGCCGCGTCATCAATTCGATAAATGGTTCGAAGGTTGCGACCGTGCCAAGGTAATTCGTGTCCATGACGGCACGGAAGGCATCCAGGTCGCCGTGTCCGGTAACGGTGCCGCGGCTCACGCCAGCATTGGCAATCACGATATCCGGACAGCCGACACGCTCGATGAAGTCAGCCGCCGCATCAGCCAGCGCTTGTGTATCGCGCACGTCCACGGCATAGATCTCGATCGTTAGATGCGGATAGGCACGCGCGAACGTCTGCAGCGGCTCGAGGCGCCGCGCTACCAAGCCAAGCCGCGCGCCCGCCGCCGCATACTGGCCGGCCAATGCGAGCCCGATGCCACTGGACGCGCCCGTCAGGAAAACAATCGGCGCGCGCGCCATCAGGCGGCGCCCCGCATCACTTCTTGCCCGCGGAAGCGGCTTTCATTTCGGTGCGGGTCTTCGCCACCAGAAAGTCGAGTACCTGCACCGTGCCGTCCAGACTGTTCGTCATCGACGGCGAGGTTTCGTATTTGCCCTGCACCGCCAGCGTCGGCACGCCGTCGATTTGGTAATCGTCGAGCAATGCCTTGTCACGATTCAGCGCGTTCTGCGTGGCGAACGAGTTATAGGCAGCCAGGAATTTTTGTCGGTCGACACCGTTTTTCGCGACGAAATCGGCTTGCGCGTCCGGCGTGAGCAGGTAGTTCTTGTTGTCCTGGATCTCATGGAAGATCGCGGGTGTCAGCTTCTCGGCCACGCCGAGCGAGTCGAGCGCGTGATACAGCCGGCTGTGCGGGATGAAGTCGTCGCGGAACGCCACCGGCACGCGGTTGAACACCACGTCCGCCGGCTGGCGCGCCTTCCACTTTTCCAGATAGGGATCGAATGCCGCGCAATGCGGGCAACCGAGCCAGAAGAATTCCGTCACGACGATCTTGCCGGCCGGCGCATCTACCGGCTGCTGCCGCGACAGTACCTTGTAGTCGGCATCGATCTTCGGCTGTGCCGGCGAAGCGTTGACGATATTGACCGACAAGCCAAGTGACAGAAACAAAACACCCAGGAGTTTTTTCATGAAGCGACGATCCGAAGGGTAAATCTGAAGGGCGGTCGCCGCAAAGTGCGCGACCGCCCCGACGGAGAAATGGTGCGGCGCGCGCTCAAGGCTTGGTGAAGCGGATGACCGCGGTATCGATGCCGGCGTCCGACAGCCGCTGCTTGACGCGATTCATATCGGCCATGGTCGAGTAGGGACCGAGCCGCACGCGGTAGTAGGTAACGTCGCTGGCTTCGCGCTTCGACACTTTCGGATCGAAGCCCTGCAACACCAGCCTCGCGCGTTGCTGATCGGCGTCGGCCTGCGTCTTATAGGCCCCCACTTGCAAGTAGTAACCGGTGTTCGCATCGTTCGAGGTGCTCGATGCGTTCGGGCCAGCCGGCGTGCTCGGGCGTGCCGTCGGAGTACCCGGCGCGCCTGCATTCGACGCCGGGCGCGCTGGCCTGGCCACAGGGGGCGCCACGGGCGGCGCAATGCCGTTCGTATCGTCGTTGTCCGAGGGCACGGTAGCGGGCGGCGGATTGGCGTTCTGGCCGGCCGGTACTTCCAGGATCTGCGGTTCGTCGAGCAGTCCGGCCGCGCGATTTGCCGGTTGGCCCGGCGCCGTGTTCGGCGGTGCCGCGGGGGCGGTCGGGCTTACGGCCTGCCCGGGCGTTGCGCCTTGCAATGGCCGATTCGGATCATAAGGTTGGGTCGCCGTCCCGGCCGACGTGCCACCGCCCGCCGCTGGCGCCGTGCGCGCGACGAACGGCGTCGGCGCACGTGTAATGTAGAGCGCGACCACCACCGCGACCGCCAGCCCCACGATCAATCCGAGCACGACGCCCAGAAAGGTACCACCGCTCTGTTTAGACGAGCGCCGTTGTTTCCTTGCCATCAGTCAGAGTTCCCTGCATTGCATTTTTCGACCGGCAAAGGCGCCGGTCACATCTTCGACGGCGCTGATACGCCGATCGTCGCGAGTCCGTTACGAATCACCTGACGGGTGGCCGCAAGCAGCGCCAGCCGCGCTTGCCGTACCGCGTCGTCATCCACCAACACGCGCTCAGCATTGTAGAACGAGTGGAAATCGGCCGCGAGATCGCGCAGGTAGAAGGCCACCGCGTGCGGCGCGAGCTCTTCAGCGGCGCGTTCCAGCATTTCCGGATAGGCCGCCAGACGCGCCAGCAGCGCGAATTCGCGCTCGCTGGCCAGCGGCTCCAGTGAAACCTGCGTCAAGCGCGACGCATCGCCGCCCCATTGCGCCAGCACCGAGCAGATACGCGCATGCGCATACTGCACGTAGTAAACCGGATTCTCGTCGTTCTGCTTCAGTGCCAGATCGACGTCGAAGACGAATTCGGTATCGGCCTTGCGCGAAATCAGAAAAAAGCGCACTGCGTCGCGGCCGCGCCGGATGATGTCTTCGTCGACCGTGGTGCCGGCGGGGGAAATGCCAGGCAGCACGCCGCCCGACCATTCGATCAGGTCACGCAGCGTCACATAGCTGCCGGCGCGCTTGGAGATTTTCACCTCTTCGCCATTGCGCATCACCGTTACCATCTTGTGCAGGATGTAGTCGGGATAGCCCTGCGGTATGCCCGCGTTCAGTGCCTGCAGCCCGGCGCGCACGCGCGCGATGGTGCCGTGATGATCCGAGCCCTGCACGTTGATGACCTTGCTGAAACCGCGCTGCCACTTGTTCAGGTGGTAAGCCACGTCGGGCACGAAATAGGTGTAGGTGCCGTCGGACTTGCGCATCACGCGATCTTTGTCGTCGCCGTACTCGGTGGTGCGCAGCCACAGCGCGCCGTCGGCTTCGAAGGTCTTGCCGGCCTGCTTCAGCGTCTCGACGGCAGCGTCGACGCGACCTTCGCTGTACAGCGAAGATTCGAGATAGTAGTTGTCGAAGGCCACGCCGAAGGCCTGCAAGTCGGCGTCCTGCTCACGCCGCAAATAGGCCACGGCGAAGCGCCGGATCGCGTCCAGGTCTTCCGGATCGCCTTTGCCGTGCACCGCCTCGACGTCTTTCGCCGCGACCGTCGCGCCATCCAGATAAGCGCGTGCCACATCGGCGATGTACTCGCCGTTGTAGGCCGCTTCGGGCCAGCCCTCTTGGCCGGGGCTCAAGCCACGAGCGCGCGCCTGCACCGAACGGGCAAGCGTTTGAATCTGTACGCCGGCGTCGTTGTAGTAAAACTCGCGCCAGACCTCCCAACCTTGCGTGGCCAGCACATTGGACAAGGCGTCGCCCAGTGCCGCCTGACGGCCGTGTCCGACGTGCAGCGGGCCGGTCGGATTCGCGGATACATATTCCACCAGCACGCGCCGCGCAGGCGCCTGATCCGCGCCGACGCCGCGTTCGACGCGACCGTAGGCATCGCCCTGACGGAATACTTCGGTGGCGGCCGCGCGCCGCGCGGCACCGGTCAGCCGCAGATTGACGAAGCCCGGGCCGGCCACTTCGGCGCTTTCGATCAACGCCGCGGCGCGCGCATCGGCGCGAATTGCCGCCACCAGTTGCTCGGCCAGCGCGCGCGGATTCATGCGCAAGGGTTTGGCGAGTTGCAAGGCGACACTGGTGGCCACGTCGCCGTGCGCGGCGATTTTCGGTCGTTCGAGGGTAATCGGCGGCGTCGCCGGGGCCGGCGCGTTGTCAGCGGGTGCCGCGGCAGCATTGGCGCGCAGGCACTGCCCGAGCGCGTCGGCAATAATGGATTCGAGGGTTTTCTTGTGTACAGGCAGCATGGTATCGACGGCGGTCGGTAGCGTTGAACGCCGTTCGTCGCATCGGAGGGTGGACGGCCGGCGTGGTGCGCGCGGCGCGATGGTCAGCAACAATCCACATCGCGCACGCGCCGCTACGGGGCGCAAGGTTGTTCAAAAGTAGCCGGCGCACACCGCGCATGACGGTGGCAACTGACCGCGACGCCGCCCGAGACGTCGCGGGCCGGCTTGCGAATCGCGAGTGTAACAGGTGCTATGATGTCCAAGCGCCTCGCCGGCAGTTACGAACCGCACGGCAGGCCGGAGCAGCGTCGGGCCGACCCCAACATCAAGGCGGTGACCGGCGCTTCGTTTTTCATGCGCCACAGGAGCTTACATGCTGATCACGTTTAAATCGCCCGCGGCGCCCGATGTCACGATGCTGGCAGATCTGGCCGAGTATCTGCTGAACATCATCGGCAAGCCGCTGGGCGAACGAGGCGTTATTACGCACGCGGAAACCACGCAGGCGATCGCGCGCCTCGAAGCCGCCGTCACCGTCGACAAGGGCGCGCTGGCCGACCACGATGCGCTGCATCACCACAGCGACGAGGATCATCACCACGATATGCCGATCGGTCTGGCGCAACGCGCGTTTCCGTTTCTCGACATGCTGCGTCAGGCGCAACGCGCCAACGCCGATATTCTCTGGGGTGTGTGAGCCTGGCGCAATCATGCGGGGCGGCGGTCAAGGCCTCGGACGATTGCGCCGTGCCGAGCGCCGCCGCGTTAGCGCGTTACGCTGTCGCGCGCCGGCCTACCGCCGACCTGCCGGTCGGCGGTTTGCATTTCAAAGCAGCGGTGCCAAGGCGCGTCGCGCGTCGGTTTCCGGCATGTCCATGCGCAGCGCGAAGTCAGCCACCTGGTCCTTGCCGATCTTGCCCAGCGAAAAATAAGTACTGTCGGGATGCGAGAAGTAAAAGCCCGAGACGCTCGCTGCCGGCAGCATCGCCAGCGACTCTGTTAGCGACATGCCGATCTCCTCGGCCGCCAGTGTCGTGAACATATCGCGTTTCACCAGGTGGTCGGGGCAGGCCGGATAGCCCGGCGCCGGACGAATGCCCACGTATTTCTCGCGAATCAGATCCTCGTTCGACAGCGTCTCGTCGGCCGCATAGCCCCACAGCTCGCGCCGCACGCGCGCATGCAGACATTCGGCCAGGCCTTCGGCGAAGCGATCGGCCAGCGCCTTCAGCATGATCGAACTGTAATCGTCGTTCTCGCGCTCGAAACGCGCCACGTGCTTTTCAATGCCCAGTCCGCCGGTCACTGCGAACAGCCCGATGTAATCGGCCACGCCCGACGCTTTCGGCGCGATGAAGTCGGCCAGCGAGCGGTTCGGTCGCTTCACGCCATCCACCACCGGCCGCTCGCTTTGCTGACGCAAGCCGCGCCAGGTCATCGCCACCTGTTGTCGCGTTTCGTCGGTATAGATCTCGATATCGTCGTCGTTGACCGAATTGGCGGGCAGCAGCGCGATCACGCCATTGGCGGTCAGCCAGCGGCCAGCGATCAGCTTCGCCAGCATCTCCTTCGCGTCGGCGAACAGGCGCCGCGCTGAATCGCCCACCACCTCGTCGTCGAGGATTGCCGGATAAGCGCCGGCCAGGTCCCAGGTCTGGAAGAACGGGCCCCAATCGATATAACGCGCCACTTCCGCCAGATCATAATTGCGGAACACCCGGCGTCCGGTAAAGCGCGGACGCGGCGGCGTGTAGTGAGACCAGTCGAATTGCCAGCGATTCGCGCGCGCATCGGCCAGCGAAATCAGCGGCACTACCTTGCGGGCGGCATGTTGCACGCGCACGCGTTCATAATCAGTGCGCAATTCGGCGATGTACTGCGCGGCGCCGTCGTCCGACAACAAGCTCGACGCCACCGACACCGAGCGCGACGCGTCCGGCACATAGACCACCGGCCCCTCGTAAAACGGCGCGATCTTCACCGCGGTGTGCACGCGCGAGGTGGTGGCGCCGCCGATCAGCAGCGGAATCTGCCGCTCACGAAACCAGTCGTCGCGCTGCATCTCGGCTGCTACATAGGCCATCTCTTCGAGACTCGGCGTAATCAGACCCGACAGGCCGACGATATCCGCGTCTTCCGCGCGGGCCTTGGCGAGGATGTCGGCACAGGCCACCATCACGCCCATATTGACCACTTCGAAGTTATTACATTGCAAGACCACCGAAACGATGTTCTTGCCGATATCGTGCACATCGCCCTTCACAGTGGCGATCACCACCTTGCCCTTGGGTCGCACGTCGGCGCCCGCGGCGGCATGGCGCGCTTTTTCCTCTTCGATAAAAGGAATCAGATGCGCCACCGCCTGCTTCATCACGCGCGCCGACTTCACCACCTGCGGCAGGAACATCTTGCCCGCGCCGAACAGGTCGCCGACGATATTCATGCCGTCCATCAACGGTCCTTCGATCACGTGAATCGGCCGGCCGCCGGCTTTGTCGATCTTGGCGCGAGCTTCCTCGGTGTCTTCGACGATGAACTGTGTGATGCCGCGCACCAGCGCGTGCGCCAGCCGCTTCTCGACCGGGTCGGCGCGCCATTCGAGGTTCTCTTCCTTCTTCGCCGCGCCGCCTTTATAACGTTCAGCGATTTCCAATAACCGTTCGGTACTGTCTTCGCGGCGGTTCAGCACCACATCTTCGACGCGCTCGCGCAGTTCCGCATCGAGGTCGGCATACACGCCCAATTGCCCGGCGTTGACGATGCCCATATCCATGCCGGCGGCGATGGCGTGGTAAAGAAACACCGTGTGAATCGCCGCGCGCACTGTTTCGTTGCCGCGGAACGAGAACGACACGTTCGATACGCCGCCGCTCACCTTCGCATGCGGCAGGTTTTCCTTGATCCAGCGCGTGGCATTGATGAAATCGACAGCGTAGTTATTGTGTTCTTCGATGCCGGTCGCAATCGCGAAGATGTTCGGATCGAAAATGATGTCTTCCGGCGGAAAGCCGATCTTCTCCACCAGCGTTTGA
Organism: Janthinobacterium lividum; assembly: GCA_050955105.1. Lineage (GTDB taxonomy): Bacteria > Pseudomonadota > Gammaproteobacteria > Burkholderiales > Burkholderiaceae > JBPBQZ01. The sequence goes on from JBPBQZ010000127.1 coordinate 24,060, forward strand.
TAGCTGCGTTGGCAGATGTTGATCTTGCGTTCATAGGTATCGGCCTGGCCGGCTTCATCGAAGGCCATCACCACGGCGGCCGCGCCGTAACGGCGAATCAGTCGCGCATGATGCAGGAAGGCTTCTTCGCCTTCCTTCAGCGAAATCGAGTTGACGATCGACTTGCCTTGCACGCATTTGAGCCCGGCCTCGATCACTTCCCATTTCGACGAATCGATCATGATCGGCACGCGCGCGATATCCGGCTCGGTGGCGATCAGATTCAAAAAGCGCGTCATCGCCGCTTTCGAATCCAGCATCGCCTCGTCCATATTGATGTCGATTACCTGCGCGCCGTTCTCGACCTGCTGACGTGCAACCGCCAGCGCCTCATCGAACGCTTCGTTCAAAATCATGCGCGCGAAGGCGCGCGAGCCGGTCACGTTGGTGCGTTCGCCAACGTTGATGAACAAAGTCTGGTCGCCCACATTGAAGGGCTCCAGTCCGGCAAGACGCATCGGGCGGTGAATCATCAGATTTCCATGAACAGGGAAAAGGCGCTGGGGAAAAGCGGTAAAGCGCCGGTTCGATGGTGGGATTGCGCGACGCCGCACAGCGTCGCTTCAGGCGCTCGAGCGTGAAGCCTACGCCGACGTATCCTCGGTGGATTCCGCATATTGGCTCGGCCAGGTACGCGGCGCCACGCGTTCGAGCGCCTTGGCAATCTCGGCGATATGCTCCGGCGTCGTGCCACAGCAGCCGCCTGCGATATTCACCAGCCCCGCCGACGCAAACTCGTGCAGCAAACCCGACGTCATGTCTGGCGTCTCGTCGAAGCCGGTTTCGCTCATCGGATTGGGCAAGCCGGCGTTTGGATAGCAAGAGATCGCGCAGTCGCATAAACGCGCCAGCTCGGCGATATAGGGGCGCATTAATGCCGCACCCAGCGCGCAGTTCAAGCCGAAGGTCAGCGGCCGCGCATGGCGCAGCGAGTTCCAGAACGCTTCGACGGTTTGTCCCGACAGAATACGTCCCGACGCGTCGGTCACCGTGCCCGAGATCATCACTGGCAGCACTTCGCCGGTGCGTTCGAACAATTCGTCGAGCGCAAACAGCGCCGCCTTGGCATTCAAGGTATCGAAAATCGTCTCGACCAGAATCAGGTCCACGCCCCCTTCGAGCAAAGCCTCGGCCTGCTCGGTGTAAGACGCGTGCAGTGCATCGAACGAGGTATTGCGGGCACCCGGATCGTTGACGTCGGGCGAGATGCTGGCGGTGCGCGGCGTCGGTCCGATGGCGCCGGCGACGAAGCGTGGCCGATCGGCAGTGGCGTAACGATCGCAGGCTGCGCGCGCCAGTTTGGCCGAGGCGAGATTCATCTCGCGCGCCAGATCCTGCATGCCATAGTCTTCCTGCGCGACAGTGGTCGCGCCGAAGGTATTGGTCTCGATTATGTCGGCGCCAGCAGCCAGATACTGTTCGTGGATTTCGCCGATCACCTGCGGCTGCGTCAGCGACAGCAATTCGTTATTGCCCTTCACGTCGCGCGGATAGTCGGCGAAGCGTGTGCCCCGGTATTCGGCTTCGCCGAGCTTGTAGCGTTGAATCATCGTACCCATCGCGCCGTCGAGAATCAGGATGCGCCGCGCCATCAAGTCAGGCAGCGCGGCGCCGCGCGTGTACGGCGGCAAGGTAGAGCGGGGGGCGGCGAGCTTCATCGAATGGGCCTCGATGCCGGGGAAGAAAGGTGCAGATTGTAGCGCCAACCCCATAAAACGAAACACCGCGGTCGGGCCGCGGTGTTTTGAAGACGACGGGGCTGCGCCGTGTGATCAGTGGAGGATCACCGGGTGCAACATCAGGCTGTCGAATTGGCCGAGAAACTCGTCCACTTCATCGACGCTGGGTTCCTGCTCGATCAGCCGCTGCACATGCTCGCGGAAGCGCGCGGCCATCGCGCCTTCAATGAAAAGCTCGCGTTGCATAGTTTTGTCGACGATTTCGTAGCCCCCGGCATTCATCACGATATGTCCGTCTTCCGCGGGAAACTCCACGACGCAGTAGTTCGGGCTGTTGTAGATCATTTGCATGTCGGACGCTCCTTGTGGTCCTGCTCAACCCGTTTGGGCATATTGCCTAAATGGGACGAAAGGATAGGAATTCAAGAGTCCTTCTGTCGGCACCGGTACGTCGGACACTGCACCGGCTGATAAGCAGTATCTGCGAAAAATCAAAAACTTGTGCGGGAAACATAAAAAGGGACTTAAGAATCGCGGCGGCTTTGTTGGGAAACAATTCGTAGCGGTGTTAGTGCAAGATACGCGCCCGGGCAGGCCGCGGATGCAGCCCTATCAGCGGTGTGGGAATGACCGCGGCGCCGCTGAGGGGCGCGGCGCGGGCTGCGATTCGCGATTATTCGGCAGCGTCGCTCGATGACGCGTCGTCAGTCGGCGTCGCGTCATCTTGAGGCGCAGGCGACGCTACGCGACCGTGATATACCAGTTCCACCTGCGTGCCGTTCGGCTCGGTCTGCATGAAGCGCGCCGGTAGCCAGTCGAGCCCAGGCGCGAGCCAGAGGTCGATTTTTCGCTGGTCGCCGTCATGGCGTGGCAAGCGCGTGAAGTGCACGGTATCCATCGGCCCGACTTGGGTCTGGATGCTCTCTTTGCCCACCGCCGCGATCGACCAGGTCTCGCCGCTGTCGTCGTCCGCGACAAAGAATTGCCGGGTGACGCCAGGCTGATAGCGGGACGGGTCGCCGCGCACCAGCGCGGACATCTGCAGCACCATGCTGAAGCGGTCTTGCGCGCCGTGCGGCAGGCTCGTCGCGGCGGCACCGCCCGAGAAAGTGATGCGCGGTGGCTGGGCGGCGCGCTCGAAGCGGGTGACGGTGCCGCCGCGGTGTCCGCGCTGTTCCGTGTATTGCGCCGGCGCCAGACCGTAATCGTCGATCGCGCCCTCACTCAGATAGCGGTAGGTGCCGACGAAGGGCAGTGCAATCGACACGTCGAGCACGTAACGGCCTTTGTCTGTCTGCCAGTGGATCAGGCCCGCCATGTTGCGCGCACCGTTGAAGAAGGTGTCGTATTCGATATCGGCCGATGGCGGCGGCGAGAACTTGTCGGCCGGCGGTTGTGCGGTCGCGTTGGTGGTGGTTGCAGCCGACGACGTTGCAGCGCCTGGCGCGGGCACTTCACCCGCTGCAGATACGGCCGGCGTGGAAGATATCGCCGCCATGCCCGCGTCGCCTGTCGCGTCCGCCGCCGCTGCGGCTGTCACCGTCGATGCGGAGTCCGTCGCGCGCCCGGGCACCGCCGCAGACGCTGCGGAAATCGCGTCAGGCGGGGTCGCCGCTGAATCACGGTTGCCGCGTTCTGCCGCTGTCGGCCGGGCGCGCGCAGCGTTCCGAGCCACCGCTTTGCGGCTTGCCGCCGCAGCCGGCGCCTTGGGGGGCAGCGCAACAGGCGTGACGCGCGGCTTTGCAGGTGTCGCCACGCCTGTACGCCGCTGCGCTTCAATTAACAACGCGTCCGCCCGCAGCAGCGCGGCGAGCGTATCCGCATCGATCTGCTGCAGCACCGGCCCCGCATTCGTGCCCGACGCGGCCGCGGCGGCCCGCCCGGCCGCGCGCGCTGCCGCATTCGCGGCGCGATCGTGCTCCGAGGTCTGCATCGAATCGATGCGGCGCGGCCCCAACAGCTCGATGCGCGCAGACAGTGTGTGCGTCGGGTCGCGGTGTCGAACATAGCCCGATGCCCAGAGCAACAGCGCGAGATGTCCGGCCAGTACCAGCCCGATCACCACCACCCAGCGCAGCGGTCGAACTGCGGGCGGAGCCAGGTGATGGCGGTTGCGCGCCAGGGAGGCTGCGGTTTTCGAGGCGCTCATGCAGAGGTTGACATTGTCGATAGCGAAGCCAGAAGCGCTCATATTAAACGGCGTCGATTGAGTCGCCCGGCGTTTGGCCCTATCGTTGCGTTATTCGCCGACCGTCCTTCAGGAACCGTATGAGCCAGCCCAATGATCCGTTGTTCCCGTTCGCAGGATTCATGGCGCCGATGGGTGCAGACGTTTGGAAAAAGATGTGGGAGTCGATGCCAGGCATGCCCGGGCAAGCAACGACGGGCGGCTTTGGGCCGTCGATGCCTGGCCTGCCTCCCGGCTTCGCACCGCTGCTGAGGCCGGAAGATATGGAGCAGCGTATCGCTGAACTGCGTGCGGTCGAGCAATGGTTGAAACTCAATCTCAATATGCTGCAGTCGGTCATTCAAGGTCTGGAGGTGCAGCGAGCGACCCTGGCAACGCTCAACGCGTTCGGCGCCTTCGCGCGCGCATCGATGGATGCGGCCACGGGCGGCGGCGAGTCCAAGGGTGCGGCGCCCAAAAAAGCCGCCTCTGCGCCCTTCGGCGCTGCGCACGCGGGCCCGGCGTCGGCAGCGCCGCCGAAATCCGAAAAGTCCGGCGCGGCATCGAATGATCCTTTGACCGCCTGGAGCGATTTGTTCTGGGGCACGGCACCGCGCGCAAGCACACCGGGGCCGTCGACGCCAGCCGGCGCTGCGGCGGCATCCGGCTCCGCCGCCAGCGCCTTTCCGTTTGGATACGGCAAGCCTACTCAATCCGTGACGCCAGAAACATCGGCGGGGCCAGCAGGCCAGCCAAAGGGCGAGACAGCCTCTGGCGCCGCATCGGCCGCCGCCGCAGCGGCTGACGCGGCGGGCCTGGACCCGCTAGCCTGGTGGAATGCCATGCAAGCGCAATTCGAACAGATCGTGAATCTGGCGACCCCACCAGCAAGCGCCAGTACACCCGCCCCCGCATCGAAGGACCCGGGCAAACCCGCCACGCCCGCCGCGAACTCTGCGCCTACTGGCGCACCGCCGGCCGACAAGGCCCTGAGCGCGAGCGCTGGCGCCAGTGTTGCCAGCAAAAGCGCGGCCAATCCACCGCCCCGCGCCGCGTCAGCCGCGCCAAAGGCGCCTGTCGCAAAGACGTCCAGCCCCGCCTCCGCCAAAACGGCCACAAGCCCGCGACCGCCGGCGGCAAAGAAACGCTCTGGCGCCTAACTAGTCACGTTGGGTTTGCTGGCCATTGCTGCGTGCCATGGCATCGTCGAGCAAGCTGCGACGCAGCCCTGGCGTGTAAGAGCTTTCATCCAGCCAGATGGCGAAGAAAGCGCTCGCGAATTCGTCTCCGGGAATGTCGCCGACGCGTTTGCCTTCCGCATAGAAGGTCGTGCCGTGGCCCGGCGTGAATACCGCCGAGAGGTGCTGGCCGGCTGCCATATCCGGCAGGAATTGTCCCAGTTGCTTTTCCCACGCAGCGGTTTTGGCGTGGTTCGCAAGCCCCTCGTCATCCATCGCTTGCCGCGCGATGCTGGCCAGATGGCGTCCGGTAAAGGCGCGCGCGTAGTGGCGGTCGAGTACCAGCGGCTTCGCTGCCAGTTGCTTGTCGACGATGCCGCCGTCGCCGACGAACAGCTTCGCATCGTAGATCAACAGTCCATAACGCCGCAGTTCGGCGTGGCCGCTCAAGCGCGCGGAAGGGATCTGGTCGTGCGCGAATGCCGCTTCATCGAAGGCCCAGGCGCGCGGACTCAGCCCGCCGAGCACAAGTGCGGCGATGGTGAAAATGGCGACAGCCGGCGTAAAGCCGTGGCCAGCAGCATCAATCCGCTTGCGGCGTTGCATGACGGTGGGCTCATTCGATCGATTCCTCAAGGCTAACCCAAATGCTCGAATGGCAGTGGTTTGGAAAACAACTGCAACAGAGTTTCAACGCGCTGCACGCTTCTATCAGGCTGCGAGCGTTGGCGGCCACCGCAGCGTTTCCCGACAACCAGACGGGGCGTGCAGCCAATCACCGTTTCGCAACGTATATAGTGAAGAAGGATTGCAGAGGAGGCCGTGCTATGATCCGGCCGTTTTAGCCGCCGCCATGAGCAGATTCAACGCTTAAGTCGCGTCGCGGACCAGGCGAAGGCGATGCGGGCGCAGGGACATACGTTCGACGCAGGCATTTCTGCGTAGAATCCATGTTGACATTTGAAAGGAAAGCATGTCCCGCGGTGCGTTTGCCGGACAAGGATGAACCACATGAATACCATGATCTATCCGGAACTCTTCAAGTCGCTCGAAGCGGTTCGCTGGGATATGGAAAAAGATATTCCCTGGGACAAGTTCGATGCCTCGTTGTTGTCCGACGAGCAGGCGACGACCGTCAAGATGAACGCGATTACCGAATGGTCGGCGCTCCCGGCCACCGAGATGTTCCTGCGTGACAACCACCACGACAGCGATTTCTCGGCGTTCATGAGCGTGTGGTTCTTCGAGGAGCAAAAGCATTCGCTGGTATTGATGGAATACCTGCGACGTTTCCGGCCGGAATTCGCGCCGACCGAAGAAGAACTGCACGCCGTGCGCTTCTCGTTCGATCCGGCGCCGCCGCTCGAA
>JBPBQZ010000128.1:0-23313 GCA_050955105.1 Janthinobacterium lividum
ACACCGCTTCGGTATCCGCGGTGGTGGTACGCGGATCACGAATGATCGGCACGATCTTGTCGTCTTCGATATCCAGCAAGGCGCGCGCGGTCTTCTTCGGCAGGTTGCCCGGCATCTTTTTATTGATGAAGTGGATCACCTGCTCCATCACCGGCGCCGGTCCATGCGTATCCGGCGGTCGTGCGGTCTGTTTCTTCGCGAACTTCGACAACACGCTGTTGCCGGCGCGCTGTGCCTTGTAGCCGAAGCGAATCATCACTTCGCGCGTTGCGTTGATGGTCTGCGGATTGGTCGCATTCAGGAAGAACATGCCCGCCGCCGTGCCGGGGTTGAATTTCTTCTTGCCCATCTTGCGCAGCAGGTTGCGCATATTCATCGAGACGTCGCCGAAATCGATGTTCACCGGGCACGGCGACAGGCACTTATGGCAGACCGTGCAATGGTCGGCCACGTCCGAGAACTCGTCCCAGTGCTTGAGCGAGATGCCACGCCGCGTCTGCTCTTCGTAGAGAAACGCTTCGATCAGAAGCGAGGTCGCGAGGATCTTGTTGCGCGGGCTGTACAGCAAGTTCGCGCGCGGCACGTGGGTGGCGCACACCGGCTTGCATTTGCCGCAACGCAAGCAGTCTTTGATGCTGTCGGCAATTGCGCCGATATCCGACTGCTGCATGATCAGCGATTCATAGCCCATCAAGCCGAAGCTGGGCGTGTAAGCGTTGCGCAGGTCGGCGCCGGCCAACAATTTGCCCTTGTTGAAGCGCCCTTCGGGGTCGACGCGCTGCTTGTAGTCCTTGAAATCCGCCAGCTCGGCGTCGGTCAGGAACTCCATCTTCGTGATGCCGATGCCGTGTTCGCCCGAGATCACGCCGTCGAGGTCGCGCGCCAGCCGCATGATGCGCGCGACCGCAATGTGCGCGTCTTGCAGCATCTCGTAATTGTCGGAATTCACCGGAATATTGGTATGCACATTGCCATCGCCGGCATGCATGTGCAGTGCCACGAAGACACGGCCGCGCAGCACTTCCTTGTGCAACAAATCGACTTGATCGAGGATCGGCTTGAACTCGCCGCCCGAGAAGATATGACGCAATTCATTGCGAATCTCGATCTTCCACGAAATGCGCACCGTGCGATCTTGCGCCACGTCGAACAGCGTGGCGGCAGGCTGCGCAACCAGCCGGTCGGCGAAGGTTTCGGCAAGCGATGCCAAGCCCAATTCCGACAATTCGTGACGCGCATCAGCCAATGGCGTATCGAGATGATCGAGCACATAGCGCCAACGCGCGCACACGCGTTCGAGCAGGTCTTGCGCCTGCTTGACGCGGTCTTGCAGCAATTCCGCGCTCGGAATCTCGTTGGCGTCGTCGCTGCGGCCGAGCGGCAGATTACCGCTGCCGAAGAAGCCTTCGAGCGCATTCACCAGCACCAGCTTGTTCTTGATCGACAACTCGATATTGATGCGTTCGATGCCGTCGGTATATTCGCCCATGCGGTCGAGCGGAATCACCACGTCTTCGTTGATCTTGAAGGCGTTGGTATGCTTGGCGATCGCGGCGGTGCGCGAGCGGTCGAGCCAGAAACGCTTGCGCGCTTCCGCCGATACCGCAACGAAACCCTCACCGCTCTTGCCGTTGGCCATGCGTACCACTTCCGAGGTAGCAGCTGCTACCTGGTCGGCATCTTCGCCGACGATGTCGCCGACCAGCACCATTTTGGGAAAAGCGTTGCGCTTCGATTTGGTCGCATAGCCCACCGCGCGCAGATAGCGCTCGTCCAGATGCTCGAGCCCGGCCAGCACGGCGCCGCCATTCTTGGCTGTCTCGAAAAGGTAATCCTTGATCTCGACGATGCTCGGGATCGCCTCGCGCGCCTGGCCGAAGAATTCAAGACAGACGGTACGCGTGTGCGCCGGCATCTTGTGCAGAATCCAGCGCGCGCTGGTAATGATGCCGTCGCAGCCTTCCTTCTGAATACCGGGCAGTCCCGCGAGGAACTTGTCGGTCACATCTTTGCCGAGCCCTTCCTTGCGGAAACGGCGACCCGGAATTTCCAGCATTTCGGTACGCAGCACACGTTCGCCCGGCGCGGCTTCACCATCGAACCAGGTAAGGCGGAAGGTGGCCATCTCGGCGTCGTGGATCTTGCCCAGGTTGTGGCCGACACGCGTCACTTCCAGCCAGTCACCTTGCGGATCGACCATGCGCCACCACGATAGATTGTCGAGCGCAGTACCCCACAGCACGGCCTTCTTGCCGCCGGCATTCATCGCCACGTTGCCGCCGATGCACGACGCATCCAGCGAAGTCGGATCTACCGCGAACACGAAACCAGCGGCTTCAGCCGCTTCGGTCACACGCCTCGTCACCACGCCAGCGCCAGAGAAGATGGTCGCAACCTTGCCTTCGACATTCGGCAGGCTGCTCATCTCCACTTCGTCGAGCTGTTCGAGTTTTTCGGTATTGATGACCGCTGCGAACGGCGTCAAGGGCAGCGCGCCGCCGGTATAGCCGGTGCCACCGCCACGCGGGATGATGGTCAGCCCAAGCTCGAAGCAACCGCGCACCATCGCGGCAATCTCGGCCTCGGTATCGGGCGTGAGCACCAGGAACGGATACTCGATGCGCCAGTCGGTGGCATCGGTGACGTGCGAGACGCGCGACAACGCATCGAACTTGATATTGTCTTTGCGGGTTACGCGGCCCAGCACCTTCAACGCGCGCTTGCGCAGGTCATAGGTGCGCTCGAACTCGGCGCTGAACTCGGCCACCGCGCGACGGGTTTCAGTAACCAGCAGCGCCACGCGCGACGCGCGTTCGTGGCCCGAGTCATCGTCGTGCGCGCTCAAGTCGGCATCGCGCCGCTTGGCGATTTCATTGAGCCGATGATTCAGCGCCGAAACCAGCATCGCGCGCCGCTTCGGATTGTCGAGCAGGTCGTCTTGCAGATAGGGATTGCGGCGCACTACCCACAGGTCGCCGAGTACTTCGTAGAGCATGCGCGCCGAGCGGCCCGTGCGCCGCTCGCTGCGCAATTCATCCAGCACTTCCCAGGCTTTGTCGCCCAGCAGGCGGATCACGATTTCGCGATCAGAAAACGAGGTGTAGTTGTAGGGAATTTCACGCAGACGCAGATTGGCAGGCGTGGGCGCGACCTTCGCTGTCGGCGGATCGATGATATGTGGTGCGTTCATTTTGACTTGGTCTAAGACTTGGCTTTCGCGACGGTCAAATCATTGCCGATGCGAAAACCGGAGCAGCATCTCTGGGGTCGGGCGCGAATCGGTGCGCGGGACGATTGCCGGTCGGGTGAATCCGCACCGGACCGGCGCGGTCAGTGGGCCGTATGAGACGCAAGCATGCGCCACGAGCGGCCTGACAGGCGTACGCGGGCAGCGCCGCAACTTCGCCAGGACGGCGACAGTGGGCAAGGTGATTGAGGTGCGAGCGGAAGCCTCAAACGCATGAGTCGATCCTTTTTTCGGGGCGAAGCCGGCGTTTCCGGGCCCCTTTCTCTAAAAGCGGATTGTACTGCATCGTTCCACAAAGCGTTGCGGCGCGTTCGCCGCATGCGCGACAATCGCCGCATGACCAAGCGTTCGCTCGATTCGCCGGAAAATCTGCCCGCCGCGCCCATGCAGCCGGCGGCAGCGGCGCTGCCATCGCCGTCATCGCTGCCGACGTTGCCAGTGGGCGACGCGCCGGTCGGGGTGTTGCTGGCCGCGGGCTTCGGACGGCGCTTCGATGCCAGCGGCACGCGCAGCAAATTGCTGGCGCCGCTGCGCCGCGGCGACGACGCCGGCGTTGCGCTGGCGCTGGCTGCGGCGCGCCGCCTATGCGCGGCGCTGCCACGCGTGGTAGCCGTGACGCGCGGCGACGAGTTGCTCGACGCCCTGCTTGCCGACGCGGGTTGCGCAGTGATACGCAGCGCCAGGGCTGCCATGGGGATGGGTGCATCGCTGGCGGACGCTGTGCGCGCCACGCCCACGGCGCGCGGCTGGGTCGTGGCACTGGCCGATATGCCTTTCGTTTCGACATCGACGATCGTGGCGGTCGCCACGGCCATCATGCCGCCTGCCGGCGCCACGGCGATCGCCGCGCCCGCGCGTGACGGCCGCCGCGGGCACCCGGTGGCGTTTGGCCGCTCACATCGGGCGGCACTGCTGCGGCTCGATGGCGACAGCGGCCCGCGACAGTTGCTGGCCGAGTTTCCTTGCACGCTGATCGAAACCCTCGATGAAGGCGTTTTCATCGATGTCGACACGGCAAGCGATCTGTAGAACTTACGCGCGCAGACTTTGCAGCGTGCGGCGCAGAAAGCCGCGAGGCTTGGCTACGCGGCCCTCGGCCGGATGCAGGATGACGTTGAACAAGCGGCGGTAACTGCCGGATGGGCAAGTCAAGGGCTCTACGCCATGCCAGGCATCGGGCGTGTTCTTGAACAGAAAGCTGCGGTTATCCCGAATATCCAGATCGACCGCCGTCTCGAAATCAGACATATCAGGGTTGTTCGCGGCAATGCGCTTGCCGCCCAGCACCACGATCGAGCCACCCCATTCGGGCTGCCAATCGTCCGCCGTATTGAAATAAAAGATATGCGTGCCGATCTTGTCGACCGAATCGCGATGTGGCGATACTTCGGAACCGGTCACGCCCATATGCCAGGCGAAACGCGCCGACATGGGCCCCACGCCCAGCAGTTTTTCGGTGAATTCACGGTAAGCCGGGCTGCTGTTGAGTTCATCGATGAAGGCTTGCCAGGCCGGCGGCAAAGCGTCGTGCCCGACCACGCCCTCCTGAGGAGCACGATCGGCACGTTCGTAAATCGATTGCTCGTATGCCAGGTAAAAGCGATCGTGTGAACGCTGACCGTGCGCGCGTTCGAGGCCGCGGTGCATTTCGAACAACTCGACGCTGGGAAACGCGTCGAGCAAAGTACGAAAGGCGCCGGGCTTGAGCAAGTCCCCGAACGCCGACCAGGGGAACGGGCTACGGTCTGTAAACGTCGCCGGCGCGGCCGGGTTACGGACGAATTCGGTCAGCACCGCTTCATCGAGGAAGTCACTCAATCTTGTTCTCCAGCACCAACGAGCGTCTGCGTCGCCGGCTCGCACAGCGTGCGCCAATCTATTTTCGGGAAGATCTCGTTACCGAGCGCGCTGTCCGGCGACAGGTTGCGCACGCTCACGCCGCGCGCTGCGCAAATGCGCGAGGCCAGCTCGAACGACGGCTTGATACGGATCGGAAAATACTCTTCCAGCGTGGTGCCGAGCGTCTGCCCGGAGGTTTCGTAAAAGCGCGGCGTCTGCGAAGCGTTGGTGATATCGATGCCATGCAGATAGATCGATTCGAAACCAAGCCAGACCGCCGCCTGCAAGGCCAAGTATGCGACCGTGCCGCCGTCGAACAAGCCTTTGCCGATGTCGGCACTGAAGCCAAGTTCGGGATTCGCGTCGTGCACGCTCAGGCCCTGGCTGCCGTCCTCGCGCAATGCCTGGGCGATCGTGCGCGCCGGATAACCCGCCTTGAAACGCAGGTCTTCGACCAGAAAGAAACGGCAGGCGAGTTGCTCGCGCGGAAACGTGCGCAGCAGGTGCCACAGGCATAGCGGTGTGGTGAACAGCACGAGATCGCGTTGCAACACTTCTGCCACCAGCTCGGGCCGCCCGCGGATGAAGCCGGTATCGAAAATGCAGTAATAGCGAAACGGTATCTCGAATTGACCGGCGAGTGCGATCGCGCCGTTCACGCCGAACGCCGTTTTGATCGGCAACGCCGAGTAATCGATGCGTTTGATCGATGGCCCGGCTGCGATCAGGTGGCAGGCGCCGCCTTCGCTGCCGCCGGCCAACGTGCCATTGACCAGCGGAATCTGCCGGTCGCCAATGGAAAACTGCTTGATGCGCCCGTTGCCGTCACGCACGATGCGGGTGTGCGGCCAGAAGCGCTCGTTGTGCCGATAATGCGACGAGTGCGTGAAGCGGTAGATCTGCGAAGTGAGCCGGCTGTTCAGGCGCGCCGCCAGCGATGGCGTGTGATAAAGCTGCGTTGATCGGGCACTCATTGTTCAGTTCTTGCGATCGGCGAAAGCCGGTTGAAACAACGCGCGCACGCGCGCCAGGCCCGAGCGATAGGCGTGCCGCCAGCCACGCTGCCGGCGCGTACGATGATTGCCCGCATAATCTGCCTGCGATGCCTTGGCGAAAGTGCCGAACCGTTGCGCCGCCCGGTAGTCGTCCAGACGATAGCCGTACGCCTGCGCTTCCGCGTAGTACTGCTCGAACAGCGCTTGCAGATCGGCGCGCGGATGCTCGACGATTTCGCCGTCGAACCAGTGGCGTCGCCCTTCCGCCGCCACGCGCGGCACCGCGTAGCGATGTGAAAACTGCGTGCCCATATCCGAGTAATGAAGAATCTTGATCGAGCGCACCGGCTTGCCTTCCCCGTCGACGTTATTGAAATCGCTGTCGAGGGCCTGGATGGTCTCAGGATGTTCGCTAAATGCAGCCACCAACCGGCGGTGCGCATCGGGCTGGCTTTTCAGTTGTTCGAGCGGCGGCAACACGCGTTGCGCGGCGGCGCAATCCCATACTGACACGCAAAAGCGCCAAGCGCGCTTGCGCCCCTTGCCCATCACCACTTTGCCCGGTTCGAACGGCATGCGCCAAAGCGCTGCGATGTCGGTCAGCACCAGCATGTCGGCGTCCATATAGATCGCACGGCCGCGGTAATTACAGTGCGCGGGCACAGCCCAGCGAAAGCCCGAGAACGGCGTTGCCCACTGCTCGGTGCGCCAACCGGCGCCCGACTGCGGGTCGGCGTACCAGAAACTTTGCGGGTCGCGCGACAATTGCATCCAGTGAATTTCCACTGGCATCGACGCATGCTTGCGCAGGCTATACTCGAGCACCATCATTTGCTCAAGATCGCAATCGTTCGGATCGCAACCAACGTATATGCGAATTGCCTCGTCCATTCTGTCGATAATGCCCGATTCAGCGAGCAAAATAATTCCGAAAAGGAAGCTCCGCGGGTCGATCTGCGGTTGCGGATTGCCGCATTGCACTTCGTCTCGATCATCCCATATTTTTCGCCGGTCTTAAGGCTGTCTTAATAAAACCGATTGTTTCACGGCAGCGCGCGTGTCTGGCCGGCTGCCCCCCGAAACCGCCCCACACCGTCTTCGCTGCGGCCTTTTTCTCGCGTCTTTCTTGCTTATTTCAATATGTTTTCAGAAGATCAATCGATCGCCTTCGTCATGTCGCCGCGGCTCGGCGACGCGCTCATCTCGATGGTGGTCGTCGCTAATCTGCAACGCAATGGCTACCGAGTGGACGTGTTCAGCGACCATTTGGCGGCCTTGCGCGACTGGTTTCCCGGCTTCCAGATACACCTTTCCGTGGCGCCCGGCGATCCCACGCATGTGCTGGAGCCGTATGACGTATTGCTGCACGCGTATCGCAGCGACGTAGTGGTCGGTGCCCGCGACGCCAGCCGCGTTCAGGTGATGGACGAGTGGCCGACTTACCGGCAGGTCAAACCGATGGTGGAAATCCAGCAGGACCTCTGCCGTCATGAGCTGCGGCTGGCAGCGGTGTCGCCGGACAATGGCTTGCAAATTCCCGCATCCGTACGGCCCGCGATGCATGAACGGCGCATCGTCATCCACCCCACCGCCAGTGCACCGCACAAGGAATGGTTGCCAGCACGCTTCTCCAGACTGGTGCAGGCCTTGCAAGCGGACGACTGGGAGCCGCGGCTGATCATGACGCCGGCGGAGCGCGATGCCTGGCGCGGCGTGGTCGAGCCATCGCTGTTCGCGCCCACCAAGTCCCTCGACGAGGTGAGTCGCTACTTGTGCGAATCCGCCTGGATGATCGGCAACGACTCGGGGCTGGCGCACCTCGCGTCGAATCTTGGCACGCCCACGGTCACGCTGGCGATTCGCCGAACTGTGGCCACGCGCTGGCGCCCAGGCTGGGCGCCCAGCGAAGTGGTGTTCCCACCGCCGCTCATTCCAAGCCGCGCGCTGAAGGACATTTTTTGGAAATATCTGATACCTACCCACCGCGTGCTGAGCGCCTTCGCGCTGTTGCGCGCCAAAGCGCCACACGAGAGGCGCTATCATTCGGGTTTCTCCGCGAATCACGTCCGCAATGTCCGCCCCTGATTACCTGAAGAAAATCCTCACTGCCCGCGTCTACGACGTGGCGCGAAAAACTGAGCTCGAATACGCGCCCAACCTGTCGCACCGCCTGGCCAACACGGTCTATCTGAAGCGTGAAGACAATCAGCCGGTGTTCTCGTTCAAGCTGCGCGGCGCCTACAACAAAATGGCCAGCCTCACGCCGGCGGAGCTAGCGCGTGGCGTGCTCGCGGCGTCGGCCGGCAATCATGCGCAAGGCGTGGCGCTGGCGGCGGCGCGGCTCGGCTGCAAGGCCGTCATCGTCATGCCGGTGACCACGCCGCCTATCAAGATCGACGCAGTGCGTACGCATGGCGGCGCGGCGGTCGAGGTGGTATTGCATGGCGACTCGTATTCCGACGCGTTCGACCACGCCATGACGCTGCAAGGCGCGCGCGGCCTCACCTTCGTGCCGCCCTTCGACGATCCAGATGTGATTGCCGGACAGGGCACCGTCGGCATGGAAATTCTAGGCCAGCATTCCGGCCCGATTCACGCGATCTTCGTGCCGATCGGCGGCGGCGGCCTGATCGCCGGCGTCGCGGCCTACGTCAAGGCGCTGCGCCCCGAGATTCGCATCGTCGGCGTGCAAACCACCGATTCGTCGGCGATGGCACAGTCGCTGGCGGCGGGTCAGCGCGTCACGCTAAGCGATGTGGGGCTGTTTTCCGACGGCACCGCGGTGAAGCTGGTGGGCGAAGAGACCTTCCGCCTTTGCCAGGCGCACGTAGACGAAGTGGTGCTGGTGGATACCGATGCACTGTGCGCGGCCATCAAGGATGTTTTTCAGGATACCCGGAGCCTGCTGGAGCCGGCCGGCGCGCTGGCCGTGGCCGGCGCCAAGGAATATGTGCAGCGCGAAGGATTGAGCGGCGCCGTGCTCGTAGCCATCACCTCGGGGGCGAATCTCAATTTCGATCGCATGCGTTTCGTCGCCGAGCGCGCGGACGTGGGCGAGCAGCGCGAAGCCGTGTTCGCCGTGACCATTCCCGAGCGGCCTGGCAGTTTTCGTGAATTTTGCGCGTCGATCGGCGAGCGCAGCGTCACTGAATTCAACTATCGGATCGCCGACGCACGGGTTGCCCACATCCTGGTCGGCATCCAGACCAAGGATCGCAGCGAGGTAGCGCAGATCAGCAGCTCGCTGGTGGCGCGCGGCTTCCCCACGGTCGACCTGAGCGGCAATGAAGCGACCAAAGAGCACATTCGCCACCTGATCGGCGGCCCGTCGCCGCTGGCCGGCGACGAGCGCCTGTATCGCTTCGAATTTCCCGAACGGCCCGGTTCCTTGATGCGTTTTTTATCGACGATGGCGCCCGATTGGAACGTCTCGCTGTTCCACTATCGCAACCAGGGTGCTGATTACAGCAGCATCCTCGTGGGTTTTCAGGTGCCGGCGCAAGACGCCGGCAAGTTTCGGGAGTTCCTGAGAACGCTCGGCTACCCCTACTGGGATGAAACGCAGAACCGCGCCTACCAGATTTTCCTGGCCACACCTGAGGCTAAGACGGCGCAAGACGGCGCCAAGGCGAGCGCTGCATTGGGCGGCGCGTGATGAGCGTGACGTTGTCCGACAAGCTGGTGGTCGCGATTTCGTCGCGCGCCCTGTTCGACTTCGAAGAAGAGAACCGCTTGTTCGACACCGGCGATGTAGCGGCTTACCAGGCCATCCAGAAGCAACGCCTCGAGATCGCCGCGAAGCCCGGCGTGGCATTCCCGCTGATTCGCAAGCTGCTGTCGCTGAACGGCGCGAATGCGCATCGCGTGGAAGTGGTGATCTTGTCGCGCAGCGATCCGGTCAGCGGCTTGCGCGCATTCCATTCATGCCACGAGCAGCAATTATCGATCGAGCGCGGTGTATTCACGCGTGGTCGAGCGCCCTATCGCTATCTGAAGCCGCTGCAGGCACAGCTATTCTTGTCGGCGAATCCCGACGACGTGCGCGGCGCGTTGGAGGCGGGTTTTGCGGCGGCGCGCGTCTATCCCGAATCGGCGCGCATGGCGAGCATCCATCCAGACGAAATTCGCATCGCCTTCGACGGTGATGCGGTGCTGTTCTCCGACGAGGCCGAACGCATCTATCAAAAAGAAGGGCTGGCCGCGTTTCGCAAACACGAGCTCGATAAGCGTACTTCGCCGCTCGATCGCGGCCCCTTGGCGCCGTTGCTCGAGGCGCTGCACAAATTGCAGCAGCTGGCCGACAACGCCACGCCGATGCGCATTCGTACCGCGCTGATCACCGCGCGCTCGGCGCCCGCCCATGAACGCGCGATCCGTACCTTGATGGACTGGAATATCGAGATAGACGAAGCGATGTTCCTCGGCGGCCTCGACAAAGGCGCATTCCTGCGCGAATTCGAGCCCGACTTCTTTTTCGACGATCAAATCCTGCACTGCGAGTCGGCGCGGCCGGTGACGGCTACCGGCCATGTCATCAGCGGTATTTCCAATGACTGAATCTGCTCCTCCTGATAAGGCCCATTCCCCGCTCGGCAAGACATCCGAATACATCGAGCGCTATGCGCCCGAGCTGCTATTCCCGATCGCGCGCCTCGACGCTCGCCTGGCCATCGGCATCGGCGCCGCCGACAGGCCCGCTGCCCGTCTGCCTTTTTTCGGCATGGATATCTGGAATGCCTATGAGCTGTCGTGGCTGAACCAACGCGGCAAGCCGCAAGTAGCCATCGCCACGATTCTGGTGCCGGCCGATTCACCGGCCATCATCGAGTCAAAGTCGTTCAAGCTGTATCTGGGATCGTTCGCGCAAACGCCGTTCGAGTCGCACGACGCGGTGCGGGCAACCATCAGCGCCGATGCCAGCGCCGCCTGCGGTGCGTCGGTGCGGGTGCGCCTGCTGACGGCGGCCGAGTTCGGCATGCTGCAGATGGAGGAACTCGAGGGACTATCGCTGGACCGCCTCGATCTCGACACCGATATCTACGAACCCGACGCGTCGCTGCTGACCGCACGCTTCGACGAAGCGCCGGTGGACGAAACGCTGGTGTCGAATTTATTGAAGACCAACTGCCCGGTTACCGGCCAGCCCGATTGGGGCAGCCTGCAGATTCGCTATGGCGGGCCGCCGATCGATCAGGCCGGGCTGCTGCGCTACATCATCTCGTTCCGTCGCCACAGCGGTTTTCACGAGCAATGCGTCGAGCGCATTTTCGTCGACCTGATGCGCGAGTGTCGTTGCGAGCGGCTGGCGGTTTATGCGCGCTACACGCGCCGCGGCGGGCTGGACATCAACCCATTCCGCACCAATTTCAATATGGCGCTGCCGGATAACCTGCGCAACGCGCGCCAGTAGGCGGCAAGCGGCGCGCGGGCTGCGGGACGGCATTCAGCCCGATGCGGCCGGCGTCTCCGGCGTGAGCACCGGCGCGGCCATCTCCGCCATGCTGCGCTCAAGCAGCGTCAGGCCTTGCCGCAATGCCAGCAGCACATCGTCGGGCACCTGCGCCATCGCCTGTCTTAAAAATGCGGTGCGACGCGGCAGCAAGGTTTCAACGATCTCACGACCCGCCGCCGTCAAGCTCACATTATTCACGCGGTTATCGCGCTCGTCGGTGGCACGCGCAATGCAGCCATCGCTTTCCAGCAGCTTGATCTGGCGCGTCAGCGCGCCGGCGTCGACGTGCAGCAGATCAACCAGGCGTCGTTGGCTCTGCGCGCCTTGCTCGTACAGCGCGAACAAGATGCGCCAGCGCGGCAAAGGCTGGCCGACATGGCTCTCGAAAGCGCTGAGAAAAGTGCGATAAGTGCGGCCGAACTGATGCACCACCGCATAACGTTCGCGGGCATCGATCAGATCGGCTGCTTGCTTGACTGCAGCGCTGGCAGCCGAATCGCGCGCTGGTTTGCTTGCTTCGTTCATATTGGGCATCTCACTCGGCCACCACAGCCGTCGGATCGATGCGATGCTCGAGCTTCACAGGCGGCACGCGCTTCGCATGCCAGACAGCATAAACACAAACAATCATTACCAATGCCAGGCTAATGTGAATCGACTGCGCCAAGGCATCGCGCGCCGCATCGAGCAGGCGCCCGCCGTCGAATCCCGCGCCTGACAACTGCGCCAGCAAGCCGGGCTGTGCGCCGCGGTTCACCAGAATCTGTGGATCGAGGAAGTGACCGACCCAATTGGACGCATTGTCCGCAGTGAGCGCATTGCGCACATTATTGCGATACAGATGCGTGATCAGCGAACCGGTCAAGGCGGTGCCGATCATGCCGCCCACCATGCGCAGCGATTGCATCAGGCCGGTGGCAATCCCCAGATATTCGCGACCGGCGGTTTGTTGCGCGAAGATCGTCAGGTTGGGCATGACGAAGCCCAGCCCCACGCCCCCCGTGATCAACACCACTTCAAGGCACCAGTGCGGCGTATAGCGATTGATCAGCACCACGCCGAGCAAGGCGATTGCCATCATCGACAAGCCGATAAACAACATGACATTGGGACTGGGAATGCGCGGCAATAGCCGGCCATTCGCGATACTACCCAAGGTAATGCAGACCACCAGCGGCGTGATCAGTAAGCCGGCATCTTTCGGCGACAGACCAAAGCCACCTTGCAGCAGCAGCGGCGTATAGAACAACAGCGAGAAAAACGAGAAGCCGACGAACACCGCCAGCACGAACAAGGGCGCGAGCTTCGGATCGCGCAGCATTTCCACCGGCAGCAACGGCTGGCTGCATTTGCTTTCCCAGCGCCACAACGCATAGAACGCACACACGCTGCCCAGCCCAGTACCGACCACCAGGGGGCTTAATCCATGCGTCGGCAGAAATTCAACGAACAGTTGCAGGCAGCCCAGACTGGCAGCGATCAGCGCGGCGCCGGGCCAATCGAGGCGGATGCTCGAGTCGCCTCGCCAATTTCTGAGATGCGGCAGGAAGCGCCAGACGGCATAGAGTGACACCAGCCCGACCGGCAAGTTGACGTAGAACACCGAGCGCCAGCCGAAGTACTGAGTAAGGAAGCCGCCCAGCGAAGGTCCCAGCGCATTGGCGATGCCGAACGACGAACTGATCATCACCTGCCAGCGCAAACGCACGCGCGGATTCGGAAACAGGTCGGGCACGCAAGCATAGGCGCTGCCGATCAACATGCCGCCGCCGATGCCTTGCAGCGCGCGTCCGAGTACCAGGAAGATCATGCTGTTGGCCACGCCGCAAAGCGCCGACGCGGCGGTAAACAAGACGATGGAGCCGACCAGGAAAGGTTTGCGACCGTAATAATCGCCGAGCCGCCCGAAGATCGGTATCGTGATGACGGAGGTCAGCAGATAGCTGGTCGCGACCCAGGCGTACAGTTCGAAGCCTTTGAGTTCGGCCACGATTGTCGGCAATGCGGTGCCGACCACCGTTTGATCGAGCGCGACCAGCATGACGACGACGCACATGCCCAGCATCGCCAGCAACGACTCCTTGAAACCCAAAACCTGCGACGATGAATGCGGGGCGGCGGTATGGACGGCCATGTTTGTC
This sequence comes from Janthinobacterium lividum, assembly GCA_050955105.1. Classification (GTDB taxonomy): domain Bacteria; phylum Pseudomonadota; class Gammaproteobacteria; order Burkholderiales; family Burkholderiaceae; genus JBPBQZ01. Next base: position 13,675 of record JBPBQZ010000128.1, read on the forward strand.
CGGTCAATGATTGATGGGTCAACGAATGCGTGATGGTATCACGATTGCCGCACCAAATCGGACACACGGCATCGCCAGGTACTCTCTTTGCTCATCAAAACAGCGGTAGCTTCCTACTCGATACGCGGAAAATGCATGGACTCAATTTTGTCCGCTCAGGACTTGCAAGCACTAAAACAAGCCAAACAGCGCCTCGAACACGCGGGCCTGGCTGTAAAACTGGCGGGACTGCTCGGCACGCCGTTCGAAAAACTGCTGACCTACCTGCCCGCCTCGGCCAACGAGCTGGTGCTCGGGGTCAGCCGCACGGCCCTCGAAAAATGCCTGTCGCTAGCGCTCAGGACACTCGACCGGCAGTCGTTGGAAACGCCCGCGCCGCACAATCGCTGGCATAAGCTGGCAGTGGCCACGACCGGCGCGGCGGGGGGCGCTTTTGGTTTGCTGGCGCTGCCGATCGAATTGCCGCTCACGACCACCGTGATGTTTCGTTCGATTTGCGACATCGCGCGCAGCGAGGGCGAATCGCTGGAATCGCTGGATACCGGCTTGCAATGCCTGCTGGTGTTTGCGATGGGTGGCCCGGCGCGCAGCGCCTCGCAGCCGTTCAATGCGGATGCAGACGCCGGGTCGGTCGCCATGCATGGCAATGGCGACCTGCAAGACGACGCGCCTTTCGGCTATTTCGTGGTGCGCAGCGCGATGGCCCAGGCGGTGTCGCAGGCCTCCGCCGAACTCGTCGCGCGCAACGCCGGGCATCACGGTGGCGCGATGCTGGGCCGTTTCGTGCAGGCGGTTGCCAGCCGTTTTTCGGCACAAGTCGGCGAGCAGATCGCCGCACGGTCGCTACCTGTGATCGGCGCGGTCATGGGCGCCGCCGCGAACACGGTATTCATCGGCCATTTTCAGGATATTGCGCAGGGACACTTCACCGTGCGGCGCCTGGAACGCAAGTACGGCGAAGCCGTGATACGCGAGCAGTATGCAGCGCTGCCGACGCCCTAAGCAGCGTCGATAAAGCGGCAGGCATCCGCCAGTGCCTCGCGCGCCTCAGGCAGGAACGGCGTGAATAGCTGAAAGGCATGCGGCACGCCGTGCCAGCTTTTGAACACCACATCGACGCCGCTCGCACGCGCTTTCTCAACCACGCGCGTCGCGTCAGCCAGCAAGATCTCGTTATCGCTGGCGTGTATCAACAGCGGTGGCAAACCGGCGAAATCACCGTACAGGGGCGACGGCCCCGGGTGCGTGGCAGGCGTAGCGCCCAGGTAGAAGGCCGCGGCGTGGGCCACCGATTCGGGCGTGAACATGGCGTCGCTGGCTGCGTTGCTGCGCAGCGTGGCGCCCGTCAGCGCCAAGTCGGTCCATGGCGAAAACAGCACGCCGGCAGCCGGCAGCGCATCGCCGGCATCTCGCAATACCAGCAGCAAGGACAATGCGAGGCCACCGCCCGCCGAGTCACCCGCTACCACGATCGACCGCGCGGGCACCCCTTGATCGATCAACGCGCGGTAAGCATGCAGCGCATCTTCCAGCGCGGCCGGGAATGGCCATTCGGGCGCCAATCGATAATCGGGCACGAAGACCCGCGCGCCGGTGCCGGCCGCGAGCGTATAGGTAATCGAACGATGAGTCCGCGGTGAACAGAAGAAATAGCCACCGCCGTGAAGATACAGAATCGTCTTGGGCGCGGCGGCGGCGTCGGTCGGTTCGATCCATTCGCTGAACGAACGTGAACCGCGCGCTCCGCCCGGCCCCGGCACGGGCCGTCGCTTGAAGCCACGCGGCAGCTTCGGCAACCACGCTCGCAAAGCGGCATTGGCGCCCGTGCCGGCAGTGCGCGCACGCACTTGCGCAACGTCAGGCGCCTGCGTCGAGGCGGGCTTCACGCGCGTGCGCAGCAGCAACATCAAGGTGGTGTTTTGCCAGCTCATCGATCGGTCCGAGAGAGAAGGTGGGTCATTATGGCTCGCCACACGCTCGAGCCGACAGGCTAAACTTTGGGCTGCCTGGCGGCGCTCGCCGCTGTTCAATACCCGAGAGACCCGATGAGCACGTCCCTGCCCGACCTCGACATGTCCGCCTTTTGGATGCCCTTCACCGCGAACCGGCAATTCAAGGCCGCGCCACGCCTGTTCGAATCCGCCAAGGGCATGTTCTATCGCAGCGTCGATGGCCGCGAAGTGCTCGATGCGACGTCCGGCCTGTGGTGTGTCAACGCCGGTCATTGCCGCGACGAAATTGTCACGGCAATCAGCCATCAGGCAAGCCGGATGGACTACGCGCCGCCTTTTCAGATGGGGCACCCCTTGGCCTTCGAGGCCGCCGCACGCGTGGCGGCGATCATGCCGACGGGGCTCGACCGTATCTTCTTCACCAATTCCGGTTCGGAGGCCGTAGATACCGCGCTGAAAATTGCGCTGGCCTATCACCGCTCCTGCGGCCAGCCGCAGCGCACCCGCTTCATCGGCCGCGAACGCGGCTATCACGGCGTGGGCTTCGGCGGCATTTCGGTGGGCGGGATCTCGGGCAATCGCAAGGCCTTTTCGGGCAATCTGATGCCCGGCGTCGACCATCTGCCGCATACCTTCAACCTGCAGCAAACCGCATTCAGCCGCGGTCAACCGGCCTGGGGCGCGCATCTTGCCGATGAACTGGAGCGCATCGTCGCGCTGCACGATGCCTCGACCATCGCCGCGGTGATCGTCGAGCCGCTGGCCGGCTCCACTGGCGTGCTGGTGCCGCCGCTCGGCTATCTGAACCGCTTGCGGGAAATCTGTTCGCGGCACGGCATCCTGCTGATTTTCGATGAAGTGATCACCGCTTTCGGCCGGCTGGGCGCGGCCACTGCCAGCGAGCGACTGGGGGTCACGCCCGACCTGCTGACGATGGCCAAGGCAATCAATAACGCCGCGGTGCCGATGGGCGCGGTGGCGGTGCGGCGCGGAATTCACGACAGCATCGTCGAAAGCAGCGCGCCCGAGGCCATCGAACTGGCACACGGCTATACGTATTCCGCGCATCCGCTAGCGGCGGCCGCGGCCATCGCGGCGCTCGATCTCTATCGCACCGAAGGCTTGTTCGCACGCGCGGCGGCAATGTCCGCCCAATTCGAGGAAGCCGCCCATGCACTGCGCGGCGCGCGCCACGTGATCGACATTCGCAACCTCGGGCTGGTGGCCGGCATAGAATTGCAGTCGCGCGAGGGCGCCCCCGGCAGCCGCGCCTACGAAGTGTTCGTGAAATGCTTCGAGCAGGGCCTGCTGGTGCGCTGCACCGCCGACGTGCTGGCCCTGTCGCCGCCGCTGATCGTCGAGCCGGCACAGATCGATCGCATGTTCGAAACGCTCGGGCGCGTATTGGCCGACGTGGCCTGAGCGAAGGCGACAACCGAGCCACCGAGCCACCGACCGTCACGTATCGCGCCCGCTCATACACCCTATCGATGGATGGAAATGAATCAGTTCTGGAGCCCTGTGGTTCACAGTTTGACGCCCTATGTGCCGGGCGAACAGCCGAAGATTGCCGGGCTGGTGAAACTGAACACCAACGAAAATCCCTACGGCCCGTCGCCGGCGGTGGCGCGCGCCATTGCCGCCGAGATCGAAGACGCCGACGCGAAGCTGCGCCTCTATCCCGACCCCGAGGCCGGCGCGCTGAAAGAAGCGATCGCGCGCTACTACGGCGTGAGCGCGCGTGAAGTGTTCGTCGGCAACGGTTCGGACGAAGTGCTCGCGCATACCTTCCGCGCCCTGCTCGATCATGGCGCGCCGGTGCTGTTTCCCGACGTCACCTATAGCTTCTACCCGGTCTATTGCCAATTATTCGGCATTCCCTATACGGCCATCGAAGTGTCCGAGACGCTCGCCATCGATGTCTCGCAATACGCGGCTGCATGCGGTGGCGTGATCCTGCCGAATCCGAATGCGCCAAGCGGCATCGGCCTGCCGCTCAGCGAGATCGAACGCCTGGTGGCCAGCCAACCGACGCGCACCGTCGTGATCGATGAAGCGTATGTCGATTTCGGCGCTGAGACGGCCATTCCGTTGACGCGGCGCTACCCGAACCTGCTGGTGGTGCAGACCTTGTCGAAATCGCGCTCCCTGGCAGGCTTGCGCGTGGGCTTCGCGATCGGCAACGCCGGGCTGATCGAAGCGCTCGAACGCGTGAAGAACAGCTTCAATTCCTATCCGCTCGGCCGGCCCGCGATCGTCGGCGCGATCGCCGCCTTCGAGGATGACGCCTGGTTCGACAAGACGCGGCAACAAGTCATCGCCACGCGACGCACGCTCACCGATGCGCTCACTGCGGCGGGTTTCGAGGTGTTGCCGTCATCGGCCAACTTCGTGTTTGCGCGCCATCCTGGCATGGCCGGTGCGGCGCTGGCCGCGGCGCTGCGCGAGAAAGCCGTTTTGGTACGCCATTTCCGCAGTCCGCGCATCGAGAACTACCTGCGCATTACAGTGGGCACCGACGCGCAATGCGCGGCACTGATGCAAGCGCTGGCGGAGATCCTGCCTTAGGGCGCCAACTTGAGGGACTAAGTCGCCATTGGCCGGTCTGCGGTCTGCGGTCTGCGGTCTGCGGTCTGCGGTCTGCGGTCTGCGGTCTGCGGTCTGCGGTCTGCGGTCTGCGGTCTGCGCCAAGGCTGACAGACCAACAGACTGGCCGACGATTATTTAGCCGCCAGCACCGCGTCCTTGACGACGATCTTTTTCGGGATCAGCCCGAGCGAGAAAAAGGTATCCGCGATGGTTTGCTGTTCAGCGATTACCGCGGCATCGATCGGCTTGTAAATGTGCGCGTAATGCCGCAAGCCGGCCTCGATAACGTCCGCCGGCAAACCCTGGATCGGCGCCAGTTCAGCCGCGCCTTTCGGATAGTCGGCAATCAGCGCACGACCCTCCGCACGCAATGCTTCAAGCGTGATGTTCAACACATCCGGCCGCGCCTTCGCGTAGTCGCGCGCGCTCAGGAAGAATTGATGGTGGCTGGCCACGCCGCTGGCATCCGCCAACAGTCGCGCGCTGCCCGACTTCTCCGCCGCCGACAGAAACGGCTCCCAGATCGCCCACGCGTCGACCGCTTTGCTTTCGAAGGCCGCGCGCGCATCGGCCGGCGCCAGGAACACCGGCTGAATATCCGGATAGTCGAGCCCGTTCTTGCGCAATAGCGCCACCAGGAACCAGTGCACGTCCGAGGCCTTGTTGAACGCAACCTTCTTGCCCTTCAAGTCGTGTACCGAGCGGATCGGCGAATCTTTCGGCACCAGCACGCCTTCCGCGTGCGGCGTTGGAATCTCGTAAGCCGTGTAGACAAAATCCGCATTCGCCGCCTGCGCGAATACAGGTGGCGCTTCGCCCACATAGCCGAAATCGATGGCGCCCACGTTCAGGCCTTCGAGCAACTGCGGGCCAGCCGCGAACTCGTTCCATTCCACTTTTATACCAAGCGGCGCCAACTGCTTTTCCAAAGTGCCGTGCGCGCGCAGCAGCACCAGCGTGCTGGCCGCCTTTTGATAGCCGATGCGAAACTTGCCTGGCGCCAGCGCAGCCCAAGTCGGCAAGCTACTGCCTGCCAGCGCCAGCATGATGCCGGTCGAGATGGCGCGCCGCCGATGGTCCACTGTCGATCGCTTCATGCTTTCCCCGTTGAAATTATTGAGATGACGCGGTCGTACGTCGGGCGGCGCTGGGCCGCTGCTCGATATCGCCGCGCCGCACATTACATACGGACGCCCGCAGACTCGGCAAACAAGCAATCGATATATCGATAGGCGGATTTGTTGGTTATCAAGCGCATCGATCGTTTATACGATCTCAGACTGGGTTCCTCCCGGCGGCGCCGGGGTTGCCATGGCCGACGCCGCATGGGTCGGAAACGGCCGGCGGATCTTGCAGCGCCAATCCTCTGCCTTGCAGGTTTATCGATGAGCTATTCAGAACTGATTCCGCTGCCGGGCGAAAGCGCCGCTTCGACGCCGCCGCTGGCGACGTCCGTAAGCGCGACGCAATCCGCGCCCGAACCGGCAGCGCGTCCCGTCGCGCTGCGCGCGGCACGATGGCGCGCCGCGGCCCGCCATCTGGTGCCGTGGCTACTGCCCTTGCTGCTGCTGGCGGCTTGGGAAGCCGCGTCACGCAGCGGCACCTTGTCGGAACGCGTGCTGCCGGAGCCGCTTGCCGTGGTAAGCGCCGCGCTCCGGCTCTGGCGCTCGGGTGAGTTATGGGCCGATCTGGTGGCCAGCGCCGGGCGCGCGCTGCTGGGTTTTGCCATCGGCGGCGGCCTGGGTCTGTGGATGGGCGTGGCGACCGGCTTATGGCGACCGGTCGAGTCGGTGCTCGATTCGACACTGCAGATGATTCGCAATATTCCGCCGCTCGCAACGATCCCACTGGTGATTCTCTGGTTCGGCATCGATGAAAGCGCCAAGCTGTTCCTGGTAGCGCTCGGCGTGTTCTTCCCGGTCTACCTGAACACCTACCACGGCATACGCTCGGTCGACGCGGGCTTGATCGAAATGGCACGCAGCTATGACCTGCGCGGCTGGGCGCTGGTCCGCGAGGTCATCCTGCCCGGCGCGCTGCCGTCGATTCTGGTCGGCGTGCGCTTCGCGCTGGGCCTCACTTGGGTGATGCTGATCGTGGCCGAAACCATCGCGGCACGCTCGGGTATCGGCTACATGACCATGAATGCGCGCGATTTCCTGCAGACCGACGTCATCCTCGTCGGCATCCTGCTGTATGCGCTGCTCGGCAAGCTGGCCGATTTGCTTGCCAAGCTACTCGAATATGCACTGCTGCCATGGCAGCGCGGCGCGCGACGCGGAGCCGCCCGATGAGCGTGCATGCATTGCAGGCTGCACCGCATCCGCAATATGCGCCGGCGGTAAGCCTGCGCGGCGTGGCCAAACGCTTCGGCCAACGCGCAGTGCTGAGCGACTTCGACCTGTCGATCGAGCAAGGCAGTTTCGTGGCCATCGTCGGTCGCAGCGGCTGCGGCAAAAGTACTTTGCTGCGGCTCGTCGCGGGCCTGGACCGGCTGGATAGTGGCGAGCTGCGGGTGGGCGCGCACAAGGTGCGAATGATGTTCCAGGACGCGCGCCTGCTGCCGTGGAAAAGCGTGGCCGACAACGTCCGGCTTGGCATGTCGCGTGAAACGCGCGCCGACGGCGACGCCGCACTGCGCGCGGTTGGCTTGGCGGGCCGCGAACACGATTGGCCGGCGCTGTTGTCGGGCGGCCAGCGTCAACGCGTGGCGCTCGCGCGTGCGCTGGCGCGGCGCCCAGACCTGCTGCTGCTCGACGAACCGCTCGGCGCGCTGGACGCGCTGACACGCATCGAAATGCATGCGCTGATCGAAAGCCTGTGGCTGGAACAAGGCTTCACCGCGCTGCTGGTTACGCACGACGTGCAGGAAGCGGTCGCACTCGCCGATCGCGTCATCTTGATCGACGGCGGCCGCATCGCACTGGACCAGCGCATCGATCTGCCGCGTCCACGGCAGCGCGGCACCGCTGAATTTGCGCGACTCGAGCACATTATTCTGCAACGCGTGCTGGCCACTTCAGCTTGATGGTTCGCCCCGTTCATTCGCCCGCACGGTCGCGGCAGCCGCTGGATTGGCGCTGCGCCGCGCCTTTTTTTCTCGGATTACATGATGCAGGTTTTCTGGTTTATTCCCACGCATGGCGATAGCCGTTATCTCGGCACCAGCGAAGGTGCCCGGCCCGCCACCTTTGATTACTTTCGGCAGATTGCCGTGGCGGCCGACACGCTGGGCTACGAAGGCGTATTGCTGCCCACCGGACGCTCGTGCGAAGACGCCTGGGTGACCGCGTCGAGCCTGATCAGCGCCACTCAGCATCTCAAATTCCTGGTGGCGATACGGCCCGGGCTCACCACACCGGCGCTTGCCGCGCGCATGGCCGCCACTTTCGATCGGCTGTCAAACGGACGTTTGCTGGTGAATGTCGTGACCGGCGGCGACAGCGGTGAACTGGCTGGCGACGGTATCTTCGACAGCCACGACGAACGCTATGAAATCACCGATGAATTCCTCACGATCTGGCGCCAGATGCTGAGCGAATCGCATGCGGGCGACAGCATCGACTACCAAGGCAAACATTTGCAATCGCAAGGCGGCCGCGTCGTCTATCCCCCGGTGCAGCGTCCGTACCCACCTTTGTTTTTCGGTGGCTCGTCACCGGCTGCGCACGCGATTCTCGGCAAACACATCGACAAATACCTGACGTGGGGCGAACCGCCGGCCGCGGTCGCCGCCAAGCTCGACGACGTGCGGCAGCGCGCACGCCAGAGCGGCCGCGAAATCAGCTTCGGCATCCGGCTGCATGTAATCGTCAGAGAAACCAGCGCGGCGGCCTGGGCCGCGGCCGACGAGCTGATCAGCCGGCTCGACGACGCAACCATCGCCAGCGCACAGGCCGTGTTCGCGCGCATGGATTCTGAAGGCCAGCGGCGCATGGCCGCCTTGCACGGCGGGCGCCGCGACAAACTGGAGGTGGCGCCGAACCTGTGGGCTGGCGTGGGCTTGGTGCGCGGCGGCGCCGGCACGGCACTGGTAGGCAATCCGGAAGAAGTGGCGGCGCGCATGCGCGAGTACGCGGACCTGGGCATCGACACTTTCATTCTGTCCGGTTACCCACACTTGGAAGAAGCCTATCGCTTCGCCGAATTGGTATTCCCGCTATTGCCGCGCGCACTGCAGCAGCGCATTAGCGGCGCGCCGGGCAGAATCCAACTGTCTGGGCCGTTCGGCGAAGTGGTGGCAAACGGCGAAGCGCAGCCACGCGCCACGGCCGCCTCCTGATCCCGTCTTATTTTTTCAGATCGCCGGAAACGGCAACGGCTTGCTAACCTTCCAGTGCCTTGCCGGCCTGCGTCGGTGATTTGACAGCGGCGCGCCGCTGCCAGATGATCTGCGCATCGCAGCGCATCCGTTCGATTTACGATAAGCCGAGGTCGGGAATCTTTGCCGGCCCTGCCGCAGGATGCGCCCCGCTCGCCGGCTGTACGCCCGTCTTTTGGAAAACACCGCCATGGCCTCACCGTCCGCTTCATCCTCTCCCGTTTGGTTCATCACTGGCTGCTCCACCGGCTTCGGCCGTGAACTGGCGCGACTGATACTCGCGCGCGGTTGGCGCGCCGTCGTCACCGCACGCGACAAGGCGCGCGTGGAAGACTTGATTGAAGGCGCTGACGAACGCGCGCTGGCGCTCGATCTCGACGTTACCGACGACCGCCAGATCGACGCTGCCGTAAAAGCCGCGGAAGCGCGCTTCGGTCGCATCGACGTGCTGGTCAACAACGCCGGCTATGGCTACCAATCCTCGGTGGAAGAAGGCGACGACGCGGAAATTCGCGCGCAATTCGACGCCAATGTGTTCGGCCTGTTCGCCATGACGCGTGCGGTGTTGCCTGGCATGCGCGAACGTCGGCACGGCCATGTGCTCAACGTCACGTCGGTGGCGGGTTTTGTGGGCTTTCCTGCTTCCGGCTACTACTCCGCCAGCAAGCACGCGGTGGAAGGTTGGTCTGATTCGCTCGCCGCGGAGGGCGCGCCGTTGGGCATCAAAGTGACCTGCGTGGCGCCCGGTCCATTCCGTACCGACTGGTCGGGACGTTC
>JBPBQZ010000129.1:0-21982 GCA_050955105.1 Janthinobacterium lividum
AGGCACGGTGGGATCCGTGGTGCCCGCAGGTCCCGACAACGGCGCGGGCACTTGTGCGGCCGATGCCGCGCCAGGAGCCGCCGGTGCCAGCGTGCTGGACGCGGCCGAGGTATCGGATGCCGCGGTGCCGGCAGATGCCCCCCCGCCCACCGCTGCCGAGGCCGGCGTGGCAGCCGAGGGCGCATTGTCGACCGTCGACGCGCCGCCAGTGCCGGCACCGCCGCCCGCAGCCGGCGCCGCGCCGATACCCGGCGTGGGACCGCTATCGGCGCCGTTGTCATCGTCATACGCCGGCGGCGGTGGATTGCCGTCATGCGCCAGATATTCACGACGCTGCAAATAGGCGTTGCGGATGAACGAGTATTTATCGAGTGCCGCATCGGACAGCAAATCGCTAACGCCAATCAGTGATGCGCGGGCGCTGACAATGCGGATGCCGTACAAGGTTACGCTGGCCCACGCAGGACTGATGTACGACGTTGGATCAAGCTCGCGATCAACCAGGAAACCGGAGGCGTCCCGCACGGTACTCGGTCCCAGCAAAGGCAGCATCAGATAAGGACCGGGCGGCACGCCGTAGTGCGCGAGCGTCAAGCCAAAGTCGGCTTGATGCTTCGGCAGCTTCGCGAGCGTCGCGACGTCATACAGGCCGCCCACACCGAACACCGTATTGATGACAACGCGAAACACGTCTTGCGTTCCGGCCGTGACCTTGCCTTGCAGGAAATCGTTGGCGGCAATATAAACGTCGCCGATGTTCGAGAAGAAGTTGCTCACGCTGCTGCGCACGCCTTGCGGCAGTGTCGCGTTATAGGCCTTGGCGACCGGCTTGAGCACCGCTTGATCGAGCTTGTCGTTAACCGTGAAAACGGTGCGGTTGAAGCCCTCGAACGGATCTGCCTTGCTGGGCGTGCGCACGGTCGAACATGCGCCCAGACCCAACAAAACGCCGACTGCGCCGGCATAAAGCGGCAGCGCCCCGTAGCTGCGGCAATTCATCATTACTTATTCCCCCTTACCCGCGGACGTCGGCGCCGGCACGGCGCCCGTTACGGATGGATTGCCTGGCGCTGGCGCCGCGGGCGGCGCGGCGCTTCCCGATGCTGGCTTGGAACCGCCGGCATCCGCTGCCTTGCTGTACAGGAACTGCCCAATCAAGTTTTCCAGCACCACGGCCGACTGCGTCATCGTTACCTTGTCACCGGATTTCAGCATCTCCGTGTCACCACCCGGCTCGATGCCGATGTACTGCTCACCCAATAAACCAGAAGTGAGGATCTTCGCAGAAGAATCCTTTGGAAACTTATAAGGGGTATCGACTGCCAGGCGCACCACCGCCTGATAGGTCTGATCGTCAAAGCCGATGCTGTCTACGCGGCCGACCACCACGCCGGCGCTTTTAACCGGCGCGCGCGGTTTGAGGCCGCCGATGTCATCAAAACGCATTTCAAGCGTGTAGGTGCGCTCGAACGAGAACGAACTCAGGTTTCCCGCCTTCAGCGCGAGGAATAACAGGGCCAGGAAGCCGATCACTACAAACAGGCCGACCCAGAAGTCGAGGGCATTCTTTTTCATCGTCTTTCCAACAATATGGCGCGTTACTGCGGCGAAAGGTCAGCGGCCGAACATCAGCGCGGTCAGTAAAAAGTCGAGGCCGAGTACGGATAGCGATGCAAATACAACGGTTCGTGTGGTGGCGCGCGACACACCCTCGGGCGTGGGTTTGGCTTCGTAGCCCTGGTAGAGCGCGATAAATGTGACTGCCACGCCGAATACGATGCTTTTTATGACGCCGTTGCCGACATCGCTCCAGACCGACACGCCCGACTGCATTTGCGACCAGAAGGCGCCGCGGTCGATACCGATCATCAACACACCGACCACATAGCCGCCGAAAATGCCCACCGCGCTAAAAATAGCCGCCAGCAGCGGCATGGCGATGATGCCCGCCCAAAACCGTGGCGCCACGACGTAACTCATCGGGTCGACGGCCATCATTTCCATAGCGGTTAGTTGCTCGCCGGCTTTCATCAGGCCTATTTCGGCCGTCAGCGACGTGCCGGCACGGCCGGCGAATAACAGCGCGGTGACCACCGGTCCGAGTTCGCGAACCAGCGACAACGCCACCAATAGCCCGAGCGCCTGCTCCGAGCCATAGCGGCTAAGCGTGTAGTAGCCCTGCAAGCCGAGCACGAAACCGACGAACAGCCCGGAAATGGCGATGATGACCAGCGAGTAATTGCCCAGGAAATGCACCTGGCGCACCACCATGCGCGGTCGGCGCAGCACCGCGCCCAGTGTGAACAGCAACCGGAAAAACATGCGCGCGGCGAAGCCCGCGCGGGCCAGACCGTTGATGACGGAGCGGCCGAGCGTGGCGATCATGCGCGGCCTCCAGAAGCCGGCGGCTGCAAACCGAAATCGGCGTCGAGCGCCTTGCCCGGATAGTGAAAACGGAACGGGCCATCGGGAGCGCCGTCGATGAACTGCCGGACGCTCGGATCAGTGGACGCGCGCAATTGTTCTGGCGTACCTTCCGCCGCGATACCGCCATTGGCGATGAAATAGACGTAGTCGGCAATCGCGAACGACTCGGGCACATCGTGCGTGACCAGAATCGTCGTGGCACCTAACGCCGTGTTGACGGTGCGCATCAGATTCGCGGTAATGCCAAGTGAGATTGGATCGAGCCCGGCAAACGGCTCGTCGTACATGATCAAATCGGGATCGAGCGCCACCGCCCTGGCCAGGGCCACGCGGCGTGCCATGCCGCCGGAGATCTCGGAAGGCGCCAGGTCGCGCGCACCGCGCAATCCGACCGCGTTCAGCTTCATCAGTACCAGATCGCGAATCAGCTCTTCGGGCAGGTCAGTGTGCGCACGCAACGGAAATGCGACGTTTTCGAACACGGACATATCGGTGAACAGCGCGCCGAACTGAAACAACATGCCCATGCGCCGCCGCACCGCATACAAACCGGAGGCGTTGAGCTTGCCGATTTCCTGGCCGTCGAACACGATCTGGCCGGCATTGGCGTTGATCAGACCGCCGATCAAACGCATCACCGTGGTCTTGCCGCAGCCAGACCCGCCCATGATGGCCACTACCTGGCCGCGCTTGATGCGCATGCTCAGGCCCGACAACACGGGTCGGTCGCCATAACCAAATTCGACGTCGCGGAGCTCTAAAAGAGTGTCCGAAGGGGGCTCACTGGATTGCACGGATCGGTAATTTTTTTCAGGAAGCCGGGACGCGCATTATAGATGCGTTCCGCAAAGAGGCCGGAGTCCGCAAAGACGGACGGTCAAAGCCCATTATCATCGAACGCCCGCTTCAGTGCTTGCACTGACATTGCCAAATCTTTCGCTTCGGTTACAGCACGCACGAATGCCGCCCCCCCGGCGCCTGTCGCGCGGACCGCCGGCAGCCGCGCCAGGTCGATGCCGCCAATCGCAAGATGCGGTACTCGGCCATCGAGCAATCGCACGTAATGAACCAGCTTTGCCAGCCCTTGCGGCGCCGTCGGCATGGCCTTCGTGGTAGTGGGAAACACCGCGCCGAGCGCGATATAACTGGGCGAGAAATGTTGCGCCAACAATATTTCGTAATAGCCGTGAGTGGACAGTCCGAGCCGCAGACCCGCCGCGGAGATCGCCGCCAGATCCGCGGTTTGCAGATCTTCCTGTCCAAGATGGACCCCATAGGCTCCCGCGTCGATGGCCGCCTGCCAGTGATCGTTGATATATAGCGGAACGTCGTAAGCGCTGGCTGCGGACACCGCCCGCGCCACCTCGCTTCGGACGTGATCCGCGTCATCCGATTTCACGCGCAATTGCAAAGTGCCGAGTCCGAGAGGTGCCAGGCGTTCGATCCAGTCTGCGCTTGGCACGACCGGGTAAAGGCCGATGCGGTCGCGGCCACGGGCGAAGCGCGGCGGCGGTGCCGGCAAGTCCGCGATGCGCGGGAAGCGCGACAGGTCGTCGGGCCACGCGCCCTCGCCACTGCGAACTGCGGCCCCGTCGGCGATGCCGTCGCCCGGCTGCACGCGGGCCCCGACGCTCGCAGCCGGGCGCCAGGCCATTGCCAGGCAAAGCGCATCGTGCGGCGCAAAGTTACAGGCCAAGAACGCCGCCAATGCCGGCCAATGCGCTTCCGGCAGATCACCGAGCAGCGCATAGCTGGCGTCCCCATATCGCAGCCCGACGCGGCCGGCGCCAGCTGTTATCAGCCCTCCGCCGACCGCATCGACTCGCGCCGCCAAGCGCGGCGCCGACGCAGCGTCAGGATCCGCAGACATTATCAGCAGATCCCTCTCTCGCGGTGCTTCAGGCCATGCGGTACACAGCCGGAATGTCGCCACGCCACCCGACGCCTCGCGGTCTGCGATAAATTCCGGCCATTGCTCGAGCAACTGGATGGTCGTCGCTTGCCGAGCTGCATCCGGCGGCCAAAAGAAATCGCTCATGAGCTGTGCTTTCCATCGTTTTGATGCCAGAACGGCGTGCCGACCACCGGCGTGCTGGCCTGTGCCGTTTCGCGCTCGGGCATTGGCCCCGCTTCCCAGGCGGCGCGCCCTGCGTGGACCGCCTCGGCAAACGCGCGCGCCATGCGCGGCGGAAAAGTTGCCTGCGAAATCGCGGTATTCAACAGCACCCCATCGAAACCCCATTCCATCACCTGACAGGCATGCGAAGGCACGCCCAAGCCCGCATCGACGATCAGCGGCATGTCGGGCAGGCGCTCACGCAACAGGCGCAGACCGTAGACGTTCACCACGCCCTTGCCGGTGCCGATAGGAGCGCCCCAAGGCATCAGCACCTCGCAACCCACATCGCGCAGCCGGCGCGCCACGACGAGGTCTTCGGTGCAGTAGGGCAACACCTTGAAGCCTTCGCGCACCAGAATCGCGGCCGCTTCGACCAGCCCGATGGGATCCGGCTGCAAGGTGTAATCGTCTCCTACCAGCTCCAGCTTGACCCAGTCGGTTTCAAACGCTTCGCGCGCCATCATCGCCGTGTTCACCGCTTCTTGCACCGTCTGGCAACCCGCTGTATTCGGCAACAGCGCGATACCCCGGCGGCGCACAGTTTCGTAAAAGGCGTTCCCCGCTTCGCCCGACGCCACCGCGCCGCTTGCGCTGAGTTGGCGCCGTAGCGCCACGGTCAACATGGCCGGCCGTGCGGCATCAATCGATGCCGAGAGGCTATCTAGCGTTGGATAGCGCGCGGTGCCGAGCAGCAGGCGGCTGTCGAAGCTACGGTCATACAAACGCAGCGGCGCTTCGGCACCACCGCTTGCGGGCGGCGCACTCGCCACATTCGCCGGCGCGGGGCTGGCAGGATTCATTTTTTCTCCGAAGATAGGTTCGATCGGCAACGCGTCAACAATAAAGCTGTCGCACTGCGGCCGAAAGCTGGCCAAACGGCCTAGCCGCCGGCGACCGGCGCGACGATGTCCAGCGCATCGCCCACGTTCAGTCGATAGTCGCTATGGCGCGCGCGGGCGACGTGCTCGCCGTTCACTGCCACCGCATATGGCGGACGCGCGCCATAGGCCGCCAGCGCATCGGCGATGCTCGCGCCTTCCGGCAGGGAAACAGGCTGTTGATTGATCTTTACATCCATAAAAGCTCTTGATTCAGTGAGTGACAAGCAGTTCCGGCCAATCCGAACGCGCGGCCCAGGCGCCGAAAGCTTGCGCATCGGCTATATCACCGCCCGCCAGGGCCACGGCCAACTCGCCGGCGATGCGCGAAACCTCAGGGGAAATCATATAGCCATGCCGATAAAGACCATTGACGCGGATGACGTTGCCGCCGTCCCAGGCGATCGACGGCCGATGATCGGGCAGCGTCGGCCGGCACTGAGAATTCAATTCGAGAATGCGCGCCTCGCCGAATCCCGGATGTACGGAAAACGCCGCCGACAGTAATTCCAGCGCCGACCGCACGCTTACCTCGGACATATCTTCGCTTTCGATTTCGGTCGCACCGACGACATAGCGATCGTCTTGTTTCGGCGCAATGTACAGCGGGTAACGCGGATGCAGCAGACGCACCGGCCGCGTTAAACCGACACCCGGCGCATGCAGCCGCGCCACCTCGCCGCGTATGCCGCGCAGCGTGCGCCATGCGTCTTTGCCGCCAAGGCCCCGGCAGTCCAGCACCACGCGTGCCGCAGGCCAATCGGCCGGCTCGATGGCGGTGTCCCAATGCGTCGTCACCTGCCGCTCGCGCAATCCTTCCGCCAACGCCGTCAATAGCTGACGGTTATCGAGTTGCCCCTCTTCCTGCAACAGCAGGCCTTGCGCAAAACGTCCGGCCAGCGGAGGTTCGGCTTGGGCCAACTGCGTGCCGTTCAGCGTCCGCAGGCCGGCATCGACCCAGCCCGGGGGCGCATTGGCATGCATGCGCGAGGAGAACAGCGTGGCCTCGGCGCGGTCAGCGCTATGCCAGACCACCAGCGTGCCGTGCTTCTGAAAAAACACAGGCACCGGTAGTGCCGCCAGCAGTTGCGGCCATGCCTGCAATGATGCGGCGCCGAGGCGCACGATCAACGCATCGGCCACCGCGGCTTCCGCCAGCGGCGCCAGCATCGCGGCAGCTACCCAGGCGGCCGAGCCACGACCGGCCGCGTCGCCGCGTTCGTAAAGCGACACGCGCGCGCCGTCCTGACTCAAGCGCCAAGCCAACAATCGGCCCATCAAACCGCCGCCGACGATCAGAAAATCAGGGAAGTTGCGTAACGCGCCCATCTCGGCCATTCAGTCCTTCGGAAGGAGTGTCCAACGCGCGCCCAAGCCGGACGGCACCGAAGAAACAGAGGGGTCAAGTTGCGGTGAGGCAAGGCGGCAGTTCAGCGCGCGGCGCATAACCGGCCGCCATCAAGGCAAACCTGAAAGCCGCGGGGACCGCGCCAACGAAACGCCGAGCGGCAATGCCAAACCACCGCCCTGGCCGAATCGCACCGAAACTTCCCGCGCCGGTATTACCCGGATCGGGTGCAAAGGGTGTTCTCTCAGCCTCGACGCGAACGCGCAAAGCACCCCTGTTTCATAGCAATGAATTAGATCACAAAACGCCGGGGCACCTGTCGCCGCCTGAGACAGCCCGTAGGCAAATGAGCCGAGCAAGCCCGCTGGACCAAGTAAACTACCGCGTCCAGCGCAGCTAAACGCTCCTTTAATAACCGTTTAAGCTTTCTCGGCGATCATCGCGCTGATTCGCGCGATACAGAAACGATCGAACTATTCGACTTACGAATCGACCAAGTCATGCGAGTGCGGTCCGTCGCCCCGACGGCCGTCCCCGATTCGTCCAGACAGGCATTGCATGAAAATTTTTTCGAAGGCAGCGAAAGAAGCGAATCCGATCAGCGCGTGGAGCATTATCCGGCCTTACTGGGTCTCTGAAGATCGCTGGCCGGCGCGTGGCTTACTGATCTTCGTGCTGGCATTGAATCTGGGCATCGTCTATATCAATTACCGGCTGAATGAATGGAACGTCGGTTTCTATAACGCTTTGCAGACGCGTAATTCGAAAGAATTCTTTGCCGCGCTGGGCGAGTTTTCGATTCTCGCTTTCATTTTCATCGTGCTGTCGGTCGCGGCGACCTACTTCCAGCAAATGCTCGAATTCCGTTGGCGCCGATGGATCACCACACATTACATCGATCGCTGGCTGAATCAGCACACGTTCTACCGCATTCAACGTGACCAATTAGCAGACAACCCGGATCAGCGGATCTCCGACGATTTGCAGGCGCTGGCCTCGACTACGCTCTCGCTCACGCTGGACCTGTTACCGACCTTGGTCACGCTGGCAACCTTCACGACCATTCTATGGGCGCTTTCCGGCCCACTCGCGTTCACGCTGGCCGGCGTACATCTGTCGATTCCCGGCTATCTGGTGTGGGCAGCGGTGTTCTACGCTTTGGTCGGATCGTACGTCATCTACAAAGCCGCGCATCCGATAGTAGGCGTGAGGTATCAGCAACAGCGTGTCGAAGCCAACTTTCGCTTTTCGCTGATACGCGTGCGAGAAAGTGCCGAAGAGATTGCGCTATATGACGCGCTTGACACGGAAGCCCGGCAACTGAACGGGGTGTTTGGCGCGATCCGCGACAACTGGCAGCAAGTGATGCGCTTCACCAGGCGCCTCACCTTGGTCAGTTCCCTGTATGGCCAGGGCGCCATTATCTTTCCGTTCTTTGCCGCCTCGCCCGGCTATTTCGCCGGAAAACTTTCACTGGGTGTCCTGATGCAGATATCCAGCGCGTTTGGCCAGGTCAGCAATTCGATGTCTTGGTTCATCAACAGTTTTTCGACGCTGGCGACCTGGCGCGCCACGGTAAATCGGCTGCGCGAATTTCAACGCGTGCTCGACACCCAGCACTACGGCGAAATCATTTCACCCGCGGTCGCGTCTGGCGGCATCAAACGTCATCTGGTTACCGACTCCGTGCTGCGCGTCAGCGATCTGTCATTGGCCTTGCCCAACGGCTCGCCCCTGTCGACGATTGGCTCGCTGGTAATCAAGCCGGGTTCGCGCTGGCTCGTACGCGGCCCGTCGGGCGCCGGCAAAAGCATGCTGTTCCGAGCGCTGGCAGGACTCTGGCCATTCGGCGAGGGCACCATCGAATTTCCGATCAGCGCGCATGCGCTGTTCATACCTCAGCGCAGCTATATACCGATCGGATCGTTGCGGGCAGCTATCTGCTACCCCGCGGACGTGAGCGTCTTCGACGATGCCGCTTGCCAGACCGCGCTCGAGGCCTGTCACCTGCACCAGTACACGAGCCGACTCGACGACACCGCGCATTGGGAAAATGTCTTGTCGCCCGGCGAACAACAACGCCTGGCGTTGGCGCGCGTGCTGCTGACGGAACCGGATTTTGTTTTCCTGGATGAGGCGACCAGCGCGCTCGATGCGCACACCGAAGAGCAGGTCTATCAGACGCTGGTCGATAGACTGCCCGATACAGCCATCATCAGCATCGCGCATCGGCAGACGCTGGCGGTGTATCACGAGAATGTGTTGGAGGTACGACCGATTGCGGCAGCGGAGGCCGCATCCCAAGGTCCATCGGCCCCGCCCTCGCCATTGCCTTCGCTGGCTTAAGGCAACCGGCTTAAGGCAACCGGCGGACCATCGAATCCGCCGCAGAAGCGAACCCGGTAACCGCAAGACACGTGACTAGCGCAGGCGCACTGCCCTCGGCAGGCGCCTGCCCGTTACCTCAGCGGAGCTAGCGCGGCAACTCCGACGCACCCATCAAGAACTCGTCGACCGCTCGCGCGCACTGACGACCTTCGCGAATCGCCCACACCACCAGCGATTGTCCACGCCGCATATCACCCGCGGCGAACACCTTGGGCACATTCGTCACGTAGGCAGCCGTGCCTTCGGTGCTGGCGCGGGCATTGCCCCGGCCATCTTTCTCCACACCAAACGCATCAAGCACGCCGGCCAGCGGCGACACGAAACCCATCGCCAGCAGCACCAGGTCCGCCTTCATTTCGAATTCCGAATCGGGCACTTCGACCATCCGCCCTTCCTTCCATTCGACACGTGCGGCGATCAGCCTCTCGACCTTGCCGTTGCTGCCCTCGAAGCGCTTGGTAGCCACCGCCCAATCGCGGTCGCAGCCCTCTTCATGCGATGAAGAGGTACGCAGCTTCACCGGCCAATACGGCCAGACCAGCGGCTTGTTTTCAGATTCGGGCGCCTTCGGCATCAGTTCGAATTGCGCAACGCCGAGCGCGCCGTGACGATTCGACGTGCCGACGCAATCCGAACCGGTATCGCCACCGCCGATCACCACCACATGCTTGCCGGTCGCAAGAATCTGCCCGGGCACGCTGTCGCCGGCATCGACCTTGTTCTGCTGCGGCAGGAATTCCATCGCGTAATGCACACCCGCCAGTTCCCGGCCGGGCACTGGCAGGTCGCGCGGCGCCTCGGCGCCTCCGGAAATGATCACCGCATCGAATTCGGCAGCCAGTTGCTCCGGAGAAATCGTCTCGACCGCGTCGTTGTTCACATACGACGGCAACGTGGCCGTGCCGATGAAAACGCTGGTGCGGAAGGTCACGCCTTCAGCCTGCATCTGCTCCACACGGCGATCGATCAGGCCCTTTTCGAGCTTGAAGTCGGGAATGCCATAACGCAGCAGGCCCCCAACGCGATCGTTCTTCTCGAATACCGTCACGTCGTGACCGACGCGCGCCAACTGCTGCGCCGCCGCCAAGCCGGCGGGACCGGAGCCGACCACCGCCACCTTCTTGCCGGTTTTGTGCTGCGCCGGCTGCGGCTTGACCCATCCCTCCGCCCACGCCTTGTCGATGATGGCGCGTTCGATCGACTTGATGCCGACCGCATCGCTGGTGATGTTCAGCGTGCACGCGGCTTCACAAGGCGCCGGACAAATACGGCCGGTAAATTCGGGGAAGTTGTTGGTCGAATGCAATACGTCGATTGCCGTCGCCCACTCCTGCCGAAACACCAGGTCGTTGAAGTCGGGAATGATGTTGTTGACCGGGCAGCCGTTATTGCAAAACGGAATGCCGCAATCCATACAACGCGCGCCTTGCACTTTGGCATCCTCGTCGGACAGGCCGAAAACGAATTCCTTGTAGTGCTTCAGTCGCGCGACCGGCGGCTCATACGTCTCGTGACGCCGCTCGAATTCTAGAAAACCGGTTGCCTTGCCCATTTGCTTTCCGTGTTCTTCGTGAGGGGATGGGCGGCCGTCAGGCCGTTACCGCTGCTTTTTGCGCAGCTTCGTCGCCCGCCACCTTGCGAGCCGCCATATCGCCCAACGCGCGGCGATACTCGGTGGGGAATACCTTGACGAAGTGACTACGTGCTTCGTCCCAGTTTTCCAGCAGGCGTTTGGCGCGCATCGAGCCAGTGAACTGGAAGTGCCGTTCGACCAGATCGCGCAACAGCACGTCGTCGGTCTTGCCCGTATGCCACAGGGCGCGGTCCAGCTTGGCCGTTTGCTCGCCGTTCGACATCACCGTTTCCAGCGCCACCATCGAGGTATTGCAGCGCGGCGCAAATTCGCCGTCCGGATCGTAGACATAAGCAATGCCGCCCGACATGCCCGCTGCAAAATTGCGGCCGGTTTCGCCCAGCACGACGACCGTGCCGCCCGTCATGTATTCGCAGCCGTGGTCACCCGTGCCTTCCACGACCGCCGTCGCGCCGGAGTTGCGCACACAGAAACGCTCGCCGGCCACGCCCCGCAGGAATGCCTCGCCCTCGACCGCGCCGTACAAGACGGTGTTGCCGCAGATGATGTTTTCATGCGCTTCGCCGCGGAAATCATTAGTCGGCCGAATGATGACGCGACCGCCTGACAAGCCCTTGCCGACGTAATCGTTGCCGTCGCCGACCAGATCGAGCGTAACGCCGCGCGCCAGGAACGCGCCGAAGCTTTGACCGGCCGTGCCCTTCAACTGAATGTGGATGGTGTCGTCCGCCAGCCCTTCATGACCGTAGCGCCGCGCCACTTCACCGGACAACATCGCGCCCACCGTGCGGTTGACGTTGCGCACCGGATGGATGAACGACACATGCTCGCGTTGCTCGAGCGCGGCCCGCGATTTTTCGATCAGCACATGATCGAGCGCGCGTTCCAGCCCGTGGTTTTGCGTTTCGAGATGACGCGGCGGCACACCCGGCAGGCCTTCCGGCTCGTGGAAGATGCGCGAGAAGTCGAGTCCCGATGCCTTCCAATGGGCAATGCCCTTGCGCGTATCGAGCAGGCTGACCTGGCCGATCAAATCTTCGAAGCGGGCGATGCCCAACTGCGCCATGATCTCGCGCACTTCTTCGGCGACGAAGAAGAAGAAGTTGACGACATGCTCGGGCTGCCCCTGGAACTTCGCGCGCAACAAGGGATCTTGCGTAGCGACGCCGACCGGGCAGGTGTTCAGATGGCACTTGCGCATCATGATGCAGCCTTCGGCCACCAGCGGCGCGGTGGCAAAGCCGAACTCATCGGCACCCAGCAAGGCACCGATCACCACGTCGCGGCCGGTCTTCATCTGTCCGTCGGCCTGCACGCGGATACGGCTGCGCAGCCGGTTCAGCACCAGCGTCTGCTGCGTCTCGGCCAAGCCCAATTCCCACGGCGAGCCCGCATATTTGATCGACGACAGCGGTGACGCGCCGGTACCGCCATCATGGCCGGCGATCACGACGTGATCGGCCTTGGCCTTCGCCACGCCCGCTGCGACCGTCCCCACCCCCACTTCCGATACCAGCTTCACCGAAATGCCGGCACGCGGGTTGGCGTTCTTCAAGTCGTGAATCAGTTGCGCCAGATCTTCGATCGAATAGATATCGTGATGCGGCGGCGGCGAAATCAGGCCCACGCCCGGCACCGAATAGCGCAGCTTGCCGATGTAGTCGCTGACCTTGTGGCCCGGCAACTGACCGCCTTCGCCAGGCTTCGCGCCCTGCGCCATCTTGATCTGGATCTGATCGGCCGAGACCAGGTATTCGGCGGTCACACCGAAGCGGCCGGACGCGACCTGCTTGATCTTCGAGCGCAGCGAATCGCCGTCTTGCAAGACGGTATCGCGCACGATCGCTTCGTTACCCACGATGCCCGCGACGGTTTCGCCCGCCTTGATCGGAATGCCGCGCAATTCGTTGCGATAGCGCTTTTCGTCCTCGCCGCCTTCGCCGGTGTTCGACTTGCCGCCTATGCGGTTCATCGCAATCGCCAGCGTCGTGTGCGCTTCGGTCGAAATCGAGCCCAGCGACATCGCGCCAGTGGCGAAGCGCTTGACGATTTCCTTCGCCGACTCGACGTCGTCGAGCGGAATCGCCTTCGCCGGATCGACCTTGAATTCGAACAGGCCACGCAGCGTCATGTGGCGACGCCCCTGGTCGTTGATCAGGTTCGCGTATTCCTTGTACGTTTGATACGAATTGCTGCGCGCCGAATGCTGCAGCTTCGCCACCGCGTCGGGCGTCCACATATGCTCTTCGCCGCGCACGCGATACGCGTATTCACCCCCCGCGTCGAGCATCGTCGCCAGCACCGGGTTTTCGCCATACGCGTCGCGATGCAGACGAATCGCTTCCTCGGCCACTTCGAAAATGCCGATGCCGCCGACGTTCGACGCCGTGCCCTTGAAATAGCGCGACGTCAACGACGGACCCAGACCGATCGCCTCGAAAATCTGCGCGCCGGTATAAGACATATAGGTCGAAATGCCCATCTTCGACATGACCTTCAGCAAGCCCTTCCCAAGCGCCTTGACGAAGTTTTTCACCGCCTTGTCCGGCGACAGTTCGCCCGACAGGCTTTGCGCCATGTGACCGATGGTTTCCATCGCCAGGTACGGATGGATCGCTTCCGCGCCATAGCCTGCCAGCAGTGCGAAATGATGCACTTCGCGGGCCGAGCCGGTCTCTACCACCAGGCCGGTACTGGTGCGCAACCCCTTCTGCACCAGGTCGATATGCACCGCCGAGGTAGCCAGCAACGCCGGAATGGCGACGTTCTCGCGATTGGCGCGACGGTCTGAAACGATCAGGATGTTGTAGCCCGAACGCACCGCGTCGATCGCTTCGGCACACAGGGAGGCCAGACGCGCCTCGATACCTTCCTTGCCCCAATCGATCGGATAGGTAATGTCGAGCTCGTACGACCGGAACTTGCCCCCGGTGTACTGATCGATGCTGCGAATCCGCGCGATGTCCTTGAAGTCGAGAATCGGCTGTTCCACTTCCAGCCGCATCGGCGGATTGACGTTGTTGGTATCGAGCAGGTTCGGCTTCGGGCCGATGAACGACACCAGCGACATCACCATGTTCTCGCGGATCGGATCGATCGGCGGGTTCGTCACCTGTGCGAACAGTTGGCGGAAGTAGTGGTACAGCGTCTTGTTCTTGTTGGACATCACCGCCAGCGGCGAGTCGTTGCCCATCGAGCCGATCGCTTCCTCGCCCGACAAGGCCATCGGCGCCATCAGGAACTTCAAATCTTCCTGCGTATAGCCGAAGGCCTGCTGCAAATCGAGCAGCGGCGCGGTTTCGCGTTGCGCGGCGATTTCATCCGGACGCGGATCGATTTCGTCGAGCTTGATGCGTACCGCATCGATCCAGCTCTTGTAGGGCTTGGCGTTCGACAAGTTGTCCTTCAGTTCCTTGTCGCCGATGATGCGGCCCTGCTCCATGTCGATCAGGAACATCTTGCCCGGCTGCAGCCGCCACTTCTTGACGATGCGCGACTCCGGCACCGGCAACACACCGGCTTCGGACGCCATGATGACGACATCGTCTTCGGTCACGCAATAACGCGCCGGACGCAAGCCGTTACGGTCGAGCGTGGCGCCGATTTGCCGGCCGTCAGTGAAGGCGATCGCCGCCGGGCCATCCCAGGGCTCCATCATGGCCGCGTGATATTCGTAGAAGGCGCGACGGTTGTCGTCCATCTGCGTATGTTGTTCCCAGGCCTCGGGAATCATCATCATCATCGCGTGTACCAGCGGATAGCCGGCCATCACCAGCAATTCGAGGCAGTTGTCGAACGACGCAGTGTCGGATTGACCCGGGTAGATCAAGGGCCAAAGCTTTTGCAAGTCATTGCCGAGCACCGCGCTCGAAATTGCGCCGGTACGCGCGGACAGCCAGTTGACGTTGCCCTTCACGGTGTTGATTTCACCGTTGTGGGCAATCATTCGATACGGATGCGCCAGCTCCCAGGCCGGGAAGGTGTTGGTCGAGAAGCGCTGATGGACGAGCGCCAGCGCCGAGACCGTGCGCGGGTCTTGCAGGTCAAGATAGTATTCGCCGACCTGGCCGGCCAGCAGCAAGCCCTTATAGACGATCGTGCGCGCCGACATCGACGCGACGAAGTATTCCTTGCCATGCTTGAGCTGCAAAGCCTGAATGCGATGGCTGGCGGTCTTGCGGATGACGTACAGCTTACGTTCAAGCGCGTCGGTCACGATCACGTCGCGGCCGCGGCCGATGAAAATCTGACGAATCACCGGCTCGGTCGCTTGCACCGCGGGCGACATCGGCATGGCGTGGTCGACCGGCACGTCGCGCCAGCCGAGGACCAGTTGCCCTTCCGCCTTGACGGTGCGCTCCAGCTCTTGCTCGCAGGCCAACCGCGAAGCCTGCTCTTTCGGCAGGAATACCATGCCCACGCCATATTCACCGGCCGGCGGCAGCTCGATACCCTGCAGCGCCATTTCCTCGCGGTAAAACGCGTCGGGAATCTGCACCAGGATGCCCGCGCCGTCGCCCATCAGCGGATCGGCGCCGACCGCGCCCCGATGGTCGAGGTTTTCGAGAATTTTCAAGCCCTGGAGCACGATTTCGTGAGTCTTGCGGCCTTTTATATGGGCGACAAAACCTACGCCGCACGCATCGTGTTCGTTGCGGGGGTCGTAAAGCCCTTGAGCGGCGGGGACGCCGACGGCTGCAGCCGCCTGGGGAGCGCGATCATTCATGGGGACACCGTCTTGTAAGAGAGCCGGAAACCGGCATAGGCGATCTTCGATCGCCGCGCTCCGAGGGCCTGTAGACCAGAGGCTCGGGTTTTCCCGGAACTTGCGTTTGAAATCGAAATATACGCGACGCTGCAATATTTCAACAAGAAAAATTTAATGATCTGACCCTTTAATCGGCTTGCACCAGAGCGGGGCGCCATTTAAAGGGGACACATCGACAATTTGCCAGGTCCTATCGGGGATTTCCGTTTGCCTTGTGGTTTCCGTCCAAGGCGGCGGGAGGGCGTGGCCGACCTCTTTTGAGGGGCGCCAGACGACGGCTGGCAAGCCGCGCGCAACGGGCCCGATATTCATCCGAACCCAGCGCCCAGCCTTTTTCGGTGGCGCTGGCGATTTCCTGCACCAAGGGCGCGGGCAGTGGGCTTTCGCACAGCTGCCGATACGCGTGCTGACGCTCGAATGGCGTATTGCCGAGCGCCCAGTACGCAGGATGGTCGGTAATCACCGGATCGACCGTCATGCCTACGTGATGCGCGTAGCTCGACCAGCGCCAGATTTCGGAGTCAGGCGCATGGCCGGCGCCGACGGGCGCTGTTTCGACGAAACGGCTACAAGCGAGGAAATAGCGGTCGGCCTCGAGCACCGTGGCCCGATAGCGGCCATTCCACAGTTTGCCGGCGCGCTGGTGGCGACGGTTGAAGTGGGCGACGTAACGCCGGCCGAGCGCCTGGATCACCGTGGGCATGGCGCTTTCGTGACTTGGCGTCGCCAGCAGCCGCACCGCTTCCGGCGTCAATGAATATGCGTGTATGGCGACACCGCCCTCGCGAGCCGCCATGCGCAGGCAGTCGAGATAGAAGCGGTAGTCGCCGTCGTCCAGAAACGCCGGGCCGCCCGCCAGCAATATGCTTTGCGGCTCGCCAGGCACATATAGTCGCGGCAATCGGGCCATTCTCTATTGCTCGGAAAGGCGCGCGAGGCGGCGCGCAGGGGTGGGCGCCGCCGTCAGCGCCAACTGGGCCAGATGATACCGGGATTGGCCAGCGGGACGCGTATGGTGCGGTAGCACGCAATATTTACAAGCCACCGGTCGCGATGACCGTCGCTTCGGGCTCAGTGATCCTCGCGCGCCGCTGCATAGGCCGCACGCCCGTTCGCTTCTCGCTGCGCAATGCAACGCTGGCACTTACCTTGCTGTAGAGCCCCACTCGACTTGTGGTCTAGGAGATCAACTATGGAAGCGTTCTATAACACGCGCCGCGCGCTCGGTCGGACGTCCGACTCCGCTGGCTGGCACCGCCGCCGCATCAGCAGGACGACGCGTCAGGCAGTTGGCGATCTGCGGGACGAGTTGGGATCGCTGTTCTCCGAATTGGAGGCGGCGCTGCAAGACGGCGCCACAGAGGACGTCCGGGCGCTGCGTGCGCAATTACGCGGCAGCGTCGCCGCGGCGCGCAGCCGGCTCAGCGACGCGAGCGGCGCGGCGAAAGAAAGGATTGGCTCCGCCTTCGATGACGCGCAGTCGCATGTGCGTCAGCATCCATGGCAGGCCGTCGCCACGCTGGCAGGCATCGCGCTGCTCACCGCGGCAGTGCTGGCCATCAACAACAGCCGGGATTGATGCGAGCGGGGTCGTGCAAGGTAACGACCGCGTTTGACCGAGTCTCGCTGTACAAAGCATACCGACACGCACGCCCGGACGACTTGTCGCTGGTTATTCCTCGTCCCCGACGACGAATAGGCGGCGGTATTCCTTCCAGGCGTAGCGGTCGGTCATGCCGGCTATGTAGTGCGCAATCAGCCGCGGCTGCTTGGCGCCATCGACGGCGTAGAACTGCGGCGGCAGCAAGCGCGGATCCTCGCTAAACGCTTTGAAAAGCGCGACTACCACGCGCTTGGCCTTGCTGGTCATCCGCATGACCTGGTAGTGCCGATACAAGTTCTTCAGCAAGAATTGCTTGAGTTCGCGCGCTTGTCGCGCCACGTCTTCGCCGTGCGCGGCTAGCGGTAATGCCTCGCGCACCTCGTCGGCCGAGCGCGGCGCCAGCGCCGCCAAGCGCGCATTGGTCTCAGCCAACAAATCGACGATCAAGGTGTCGATCATGCGGCGGATCGTTTCGTGCACAGTCCGCCTTCCCGGCAGAGGGCCGTACAACTGTCGTACCTGCGCGTGATGCGTTCGCCAGATTTCCACTTCATCGAGTTGCTCGAGCGTAATCAGGCCGGCACGCAGGCCATCGTCCACATCGTGATTGTTGTAGGCAATCTCATCGGCCAGATTGGCGATCTGCGCCTCGAGCGACGGTCGGCGATTCTGCAGAAATCGTTCGCCCACTTCACCGAGACGCGCCGCGTTCGCCGCCGAGCAGTGCTTGAGAATTCCCTCGCGGGTTTCGAAGCACAGATTCAAGCCATCGAACGCGCCGTAGCGGTCTTCCAACCGGTCGACCACGCTCAGGCTTTGCAGATTGTGTTCGAAGCCGCCGTGCTCGCGCATGCATTCATGCAGCGCGTCTTGCCCGGCATGGCCGAACGGCGTGTGCCCCAAATCGTGCGCCAGCGAGATGGCTTCGGTCAGGTCTTCATTCAGCGCCAGACTGCGCGCCATCGACCGTGCAATCTGTGCAACTTCCAGGCTGTGCGTCAGGCGGGTACGGAACAGGTCGCCTTCGTGATTGACGAAAACCTGCGTTTTATATTCGAGCCGCCGAAACGCCGTGGAATGCACGATGCGATCGCGGTCACGCTGGAATTCGGTGCGCGACGCCGGCGGCGTCTCGGCATACCGTCGCCCGCGCGTCGCCGAAGCACGCTGTGCATAGGGCGCCAGCCAGCTTTCGGCGTGTGCTGCGCCACGAAACGGAGGCACGAATTCGGTCATCCCTGCACCGGCCCCGCAATCGACACCGCGGCAGCGCCCACGACCGGCTCGTCGGCCGTCGCCGCCAAGGTCGCGCGCAAATCGGCATCGGGCACGCCCGTGACCAGCGCCTTGCCGAGTCCGTCGAGCAACACGAATTTAATCGAACCGCCTTCCGCTTTCTTGTCGATACTCATCAATTCGATGTAACGCGCGGCGTCGAAGGCAGGCGCCCGCACCGGCAAGTGCGCGGCCTGCACCAGCGCGTCTACGCGCGCACGCGCGCTTGCATCGAGCAGCCCGCGACGCGCTGACAGATCGGCCGCCATCACCATGCCGCAACCCACTGCTTCGCCGTGCAGCCAGGCACCGTAGCCCATGCCGGCCTCGATGGCGTGGCCGAAGGTATGACCGAAATTCAGGATGGCGCGTACGCCACCTTCGCGCTCGTCCGCCCCGACCACCGCCGCCTTGACCTCGCAAGAACGCTTGATCGCTGCCGCCAACGCCACCGGCTCGCGCGCATTCAGCGCATCGATCTGGCTCTCCACGCGCGCGAAAAAGTCGGCGTCGCCGACAGCGGCGGTCTTGATCACTTCTGCCAGACCAGCGGCCAGCTCGCGCTCGGGCAGGGTCGCCAGCGTCGCCGTGTCGGCGATCACTGCGGCGGGTTGGTGAAACGCGCCGATCATATTCTTGCCCAGCGGATGGTTCACGCCGGTTTTACCACCCACCGACGAATCGACCTGCGCCAGCAAGGTTGTCGGCACCTGAATGAAGGCGATGCCACGCATGAACGTGGCCGCGGCGAAGCCCGTCATGTCGCCGACCACACCACCGCCCAACGCGATCAGCGTCGATTTGCGATCGGCGCGGCGCGTCAGCAGCGCGTCGAAAATCAGCTGCAGCGTCTGCCAGGTTTTATGGGCCTCGCCGTCAGGCAACTCGATCGTTTCGACGTGCTTGCCCAGCGGCGCAAGCGTACGGCGCAGCGTTTCGGCATAAAGCGGCGCCACGGTAGTGTTCGTGACGATCATCACGAGCTCGCCCGCGCAATGCGGTGCGAACAGATCGGTTCGCTCGAGCAGCCCGGCGCCGATATGAATCGGGTAAGAACGTGTGCCCAGTTCAACAGTTACGGTTTGCATGGCAGCCATTATCCCCCATCAGGCTCGGCGCCAACGCCGGCCAATTCAAGTTGCATCAGCACGGTGTTGACGAGACTGTTGACCGACGGCCGCCCGGTTTCCACGACGAAGTGCGAGCATGCCCGGTACAGGGGATCGCGGATCTCGAACAGCTTTTCCAGGGTGGTGCGGGCATCACCGGCCGTTAATAGGGGTCGATTTTTATCGCGGCGCGTGCGCATCCACAAGTCGTGCGGATGCGCACGCAGATAGATGACGGTACCGCGACTTCTAAGCCATTCGCGATTTTGCGCAGACAGCACCGCGCCGCCGCCGGTGGCCAGCACCACGTCCTCGCGCTGGGTGATCTCGTCAATCGCCTGGGCTTCGCGTTCGCGAAAGCCGACCTCACCTTCGTGCTCGAAAATAAGCGGAATGCGAGCACCGGTGCGGGCCTCGATTTCATGATCCGAGTCGATGAACGGCCGGCCGAGCCGGCGCGCGACGGCGCGGCCGACAGTGGTCTTGCCGGCGCCCATGAGGCCGACGAAAAATACATTGCCGTTTGACGAAAAGTGGCGCAAAACAGCACCTTTTGGGATAGAAGTCATACGTTGGCGGCAGCTTAAGGGTAAGCGCGAACCTTGTCGAGTGGGTCGTTGGCCGTTTCGCGCGGCGCGACGGACGATGGGTCGAACCCGGCCGCCGAGTCGAAATCGGGCACGACGGTCGGCGTCAGGAAGACCACCAGCTCGCTCTTGCGATCGCTCTGCGCATGGCGGCGGAACAGCGCGCCGATCAACGGTAATTTGCCGAGCCAAGGCACGCGCGCGACATCCGTCCGCGCGGAATGCATATAGATGCCGCCGATCGCAACGGTGCCGCCATCATCGACGCGCACTGTCGTGTGCACGTGACGCGTGTCGATCGCCGGCCCTGCGAGCGTTTCGCGACCGATGCTGTCCTTGGATACATCGACGTCGAGCGTGACATGCCCGCGCGGCGTGATGTGTGGCGTTACTTCGAGCCGCAGCCCCGCCTTGCGAAACTGCACCGCTGAAACTCCGTTGCCGACCTTCGCCTGATAGGGCAGCTCGGTGCCCTGCTCGATGATGGCCTTCGCGCGGTCAGCGGTTACCACACGTGGGCTCGCCAGCACGCGCCCCTTCCCATCCGATTCCAAGGCGCTGAGCTCGAGCGAGAGTAAAGGCGACAGCCCTGCGCGAAACAGCGTCATCGCCAGCGCCGCGGCCGGCACTCCGTCGAGCGGACCCGCGGCAAAGCTGAGTGCTGGCAGCGGCTTGTCGCCAGGCGTGCCAGCAGCCTGCTTTGAACCGATGGACTGACCCTGGGCAGTCGCCCTCGAGTTGCCCGGCGCAGCCACGTCGATGGGGCCGCCTTCTGCCGCCATATTGCCCAAGCGCACGCCGAGGTTGCGCGCCACGCCGTCATCGGCTTCCACAATGCGTGCTTCGATCAATACCTGCTTCACGGGTCGATCGATCAATGCAAGCATGCTGGCGACGTTGTCGACACTCGCACCGCGGTCGGTGACGAACAGCGCGTTGGTGCGAATGTCGGCTGCCGCAAGACCGCGCTTCGTCAACATGCGTTGGCCGCCCTCGCCTGCTATCAGCGCACGAACGTCTTCCGCACGCTGATAGCGCAGCTCAAACGAACGACTGACTAGCGGCTCGACGGTCAACCGACGCGCTTCGGATTCCAACAATTGTCGCTCGCGAACTGCCAGATCGGCGGCGGGCGCTACCCAGATCACATTACCGCGTCGCTGCATCGACAAGCCCCGCGCATCGAGCAGCGCGTCAAAAGCCCGTCGCCACGGCACGCTATGCAAGCGCATCGTGACCGCCCCATCGACATTCTCACCAGCGATGACATTCAGTCCGGTGAAATCCGCGAAGGCGGCCAAGACCTTTCGAATCGGCGCGTCATTGAAATCGAGGGTGATCGGCAATCCAGAGTCCGAGCCGTCATCGTCTTCTAGCCTCAGCGGTAGCCGCAGCGGGCCGGTCGGACCGCTTTCCGCGACGAACGCCTCCTCGCTCCGGGTCGCCGCCACCTCGCTGGACGTCGATGTCGGCGGGTTGATAGCCGCCTGCGCGCTACCTATCCAGGTCATCGCAAGCAAGCTTAATTGCGCACCGACAACGCACACCTGTCCGCCACGCCGAATCCCGCTCATTTCACGACTCCTGCCGACAGGCGACGTCGTCCGACCATACCCGGCGCCCTCAAGAGCACCTCGCCGCGAGCCACATTGGCCAAGGTTTCATCGCCAATGCGATGTCCTTCGTACACCAAGATCGAGCCTTCAGGGCCGCCTAGCAGCGCCGCCCTCTTGCGTCCAGCGATCAACACTCCCTGCAGAGCGAATTCGGCCGCAACCACGTTCGGCGTCATGACTCGGGAGAGATCGAACGGATTGATCGACTGAGGCGCCAGTTGCGACTCAATGCGCTTACCTGATAATCCACCTTGCGAAACTGGCCGCTTC
>JBPBQZ010000130.1:0-19597 GCA_050955105.1 Janthinobacterium lividum
TTTTGGTAATAAATATTTGAAACTAAAATGAAAGTATAAATCTCAGGAAAACCCTTATTTAAAGTGCTTTTGTGGGACTTTCACCAGTCTTTCAGTTCGCCTCCGAAATCAATTCGCGTCGCATCAAATATCCCGTGGAGACTGGTTATTACAAGATGCCGACGGATTTATTAACATATAGTTAAATATTCCTTGAATGCGCTGTCGAATTTTTCATCAAGATACTTCGCATTCGCACTCGATTTCACGGTTATGGCTGATCCACCGCTCCGCTCACACTTTTCGGCAAACAAAAATAAAACACCGAGGCGCCCCGCGCTTGTGTCGCAAAAATGCACTTTCGGCAATTCGTGGGCGTTGCATCGACTCGTGGCGGGGCCAACTCGTGCGCCCCGGACAGACTGTATGGGCGAAACAAAACCGTCGACATCGACAGAAATGTATAGCCACGCTGTCAGCGAGCCGTCAGGGTTTCCGCGTTGCAGTTGTCGATATGCGAACGGTTTAAGCGCGGCGAGACGCCCTCGGTAAACCGCCGTAATTGTTCACGCACCGGAAGCGGGCACGCGGATTGCTCAGTGCATCAAACTCGTGCAGCTACGAGCGTGATCCCAGACGGCGATCGTCCAGTGTTCCAAACCAGTGCAAGGATATAAATAATGAGACTCTTAACGACTGAAGGCGGGCTGCCCCGTATTTCATGGGGTGCAGTGATTGCCGGGGTAATCCTGTCGCTAATCGTTTACCTGATCATGAGCGTGCTCGGTACAGCGATTGGCGCATCGCTGTTGTCCCCTATGGCGCAGCAAAATCCGTTGCACGGCTTTGGCTTCGGCTCGGGTGTCTGGGTCATCGTCACCACCGTGATCGCCGTATTCGTGGGCTCTTATTTCGCAGGCCGCTGCGCGCCGGTGTTGGGCTGGCTGCACGGCTTGCTGGCTTGGGCGGTCATGGTATTGCTGGTCGCTTACGGCATGTCGTCGCTGATCGGCTCGGCCGTCAGCACCGCAGGCAGCGTCGCCGCGACCAGTGCCACAGTCGGCGCCAACGCGAGCAATCAACCTGGCTCAGCCGGCGCGATGATCAATTCCGCGGCGCAACAATTGCAGGGTGCCGCGGCGTCGGCTGCTGCCGAAGCCTCCAGCCCCGACGCGCAGCAAGACATGCGTCAGGCCGCTGATACCACGGCTCGCACGGTTGCTCGCGCCACGTGGTTCTCGTTTGCGGCTTTATTCGTCGGCGCCATCATCGCGCTCGGCGCGGGCGCTACCGGATTTCGCCATCAGCCGCCGTTCGAAGAAGGCGGCGGCGCGGCGCTGGGCGACCGCGCTTTGGCGACCGACGCAGCAGGACGTCCGATCCGCACAGGTCGCGAGAGGCTGTAACGCGTACACGGTCGGCGGAGCGCCGCGACGCCGGCCTCCGCGACCCGACGCCCGGCTCGCGGGCTTGAATCATTCACAACATTGGAGCTGACATGCCCTATATCTTCGGTTGGTTACTCGGCGTACCGGTTATCGTGCTTGTAATTTTGTACCTGTTTTTTCATTAAACCGACGCACAGGGCGCAGGCATGAAAAAAGGCGCCGCGATATTCGTGGCGCCTTTGCTTTGACGGCAACGACAGTCTGCCGAAACTTACTCTGCGACGATCAGCCCGCGGTACCGGAAGGTGCCGGCACCGGCTGTCCGAAAGCTCGCCAGGCAGTACCATCGAAGCGCATCAGCAGCACTTCGTGGAATGGCAAATAGTCTTGTGGCGTTGTAACGATGCGTACCCCGGGTGCCAGCATCGGCAGCGCCGCCAGGTTCAGGTGCGTCGCCACTTTCATGATGTTGTCACGGGTCAGATTGTCGCCGGCTTGCTGCAATACCTTCTCAGTCACTTCTGCCGCCACGTAGCCGATCACCGCGTTACCGTCCTGCGCATTGATGGTCGGCACGTACTTTTTCATAAATGCATAGTAATCCTGCACGTCCTTGTCATTTGCGGTCGTCGGATCGAGCGGATCTTTGTACGAGGCAATACTGATGGCGCCGACGGCATTCTGTACACCCGCAGTCTTCAAAACTGTAAGCGTATTGGCGCCCGTGGCGAGAATCTTCAGCGGTTGCCACTGGATGTCGCTGATCTTGCGGATCGTCAACGACGAGAATTTGGCCGTGGCCGCCACCACTACCACGTCCGCGCCCGACGACTTCAGTTCCAGCACCTGCGAATCGGCGTTCGAATCAGTCGCCTCATAGCCCACCGTTTTGACGATCATGCTCGCCTTGTCGCCCAAACCTTTGGTGAAACCCTTGACGTAATCTTTCCCAAAATCATCGTTTTGGTAAATAATGCCGATCTTCGCGTCAGGCTTGGTGCGCAGCAGCCAACCGGCTAACGCGGTCGCTTCCTGATCTGCGGCAATGTTGAGGCTCATTGAATACGGATACTGCTTCGGCTTGTTCCACTGCGAACTATTGCTCAACTGAAACAACTGCGGCACTTTCTTTTGGTTCAAATAGCCACGCACCGACACGCCGGTCGGTGTGCCCAGCGAGCCGAAGATACCCAGCACCTTCTCTTGCTCGATCAGCTTGCGTACCTGCTCGAAAGTCTTCGGTGGGCTGTAGCCATCGTCGAGCGAGAGCAAGGTAATCTTGCGACCGTTGATGCCACCGTGCTGCTCATCGAGCATCTTGAAATAGGCGGCTTGTACATAGCCTTGCGTGCTGTAGGCAGAAGCCGGGCCGCTGTAAGGCATCGTTTGCCCGATGCGCACCTCCGTATCGCTGGCTCCGGGCCCATATTGTTTCTCAGCATGCGCCGACTGCAGCGCGGCCACGCACGCCAACACCCCCACGGCACCGCGCAGAAATTTTCCCGACATAATGTCTCCGATTTATCGATCTTGTGCCAGCAAGCTGGTCATGCCGGCGATGGCGATTCGTTGGCAAACCGCAATTCGCTTTGCGAATGTACAATTTGCAACGGCCGCTCACGCTAAGGCGTCGCGCCTGCCCTGTCAATGTCTCGGAAACCCTGTATCGACGCTTGTTCGCGTGCCGCAGCGGTCGACGCAGGCAGAAGCCGCACCGCTTTTCAAGGCGACAATTTGCTGTTCGAGTTGGACCAATCCGGTACGCGAATTGACAATTCGGTTGTTATTGGACCGGGCCTGAGTTAGATTTTCGCCGGCAACGGCACATACAAAAACAATGGGAGACACGGTGGAGCTTAACGTCATGCTGGACCAACGCCGCATCGACGCCATGCGCACTGCGGGATGGTGGCGCGATCAGCTACTGCTGGAGGCCTTTGATCGGCATGTCGCACGCAATCCGGAAAAGATAGCGCTCGTTGCGCTCGACACCGGTAGCGGGCGGCGCGTGCGCTTCAGCTACGGCGAATTGGCGTGGAAAGTGGATCGAATCGCGTTGAACCTTACCCGCCTAGGGCTGCGGCGCGGCGACGTCTTGTCGTGCCAGCTGCCCCCATGGTGGCAATTCGCGGCGCTGCATCTGGCTTGTCTCAGAATTGGCGTGATCACCAATGCGCTGATGCCGATCCTGCGCGAGCGCGAACTCAGCTTCATGCTCGAGTTGGCCGAGAGCAAGCTACTGGTTATTCCCAAACATTTTCGCGGTCACGACTATGCGTCGATGGTGGCGGGCATTCGGGATCGCCTGCCGCAACTGCGCCACGTGCTCGAAATCGACGCCTCGGATAGCGGCTCATTCGACGCCGAGCTGCTGGATTTCCCCGCGCCCGAAACATGGCGAGAATATTTTCAGGCACCAGGCGCCAACGACGTCATCCAGTTGCTTTACACCTCGGGCACCACTGGTGAGCCAAAAGGCGTCATGCACACCTCGAACACGCTGATGAGCGGGCTCGATGCCTATGCGCGCCGCACCGCCCTAAGCGCCGACGATACCTTTTTGGTCGCCACGCCGATCGCTCACCAGACCGGCTTCGTCTACGGCGTCGTGGTCGGCCTTTACGTTGGCGGCAAGGTCGTCATGCAAGACGCCTGGGATCCGCTGATCGCCGCCGACTTGATCGAAAGCGAACAGGTAAGCGTCACCAACGGCGCAACGCCTTTCCTCGCCGACCTGACCGAACTGGCCGCCAGCCGGCCCACCGCATTTGCCTCGCTGCGCCTGTTCTTCTGCGGCGGGGCAGCGATTCCCCGCGCCCTGGTGCGCCGCGGTATCGAGCAAATGCAAGTGCATCTACTCACCGCCTGGGGCATGACCGAAAACGGCCCCGTCACCACCACCACGCTCGACGACCCACCCGA
Organism: Janthinobacterium lividum; assembly: GCA_050955105.1. Classification (GTDB taxonomy): domain Bacteria; phylum Pseudomonadota; class Gammaproteobacteria; order Burkholderiales; family Burkholderiaceae; genus JBPBQZ01. Next base: position 4,290 of record JBPBQZ010000130.1, read on the forward strand.
AAAGATTTTCGAGACGGACGGTAAGCCATTGGACGGCCTCGAGGTGCGCGTGGTCGACGCGCACGGCGCCTGCCTGCCGAGCGGCGAAGAAGGGTTTTTACAAGCCCGCGGCTGCAGCCAGTTCGTCGGCTACCTGAAACGCCCCGACCAATACGCCACCGACGCGCAGGGATGGCTCGATACCGGCGACCTCGCCCGCATGGACGCAGACGGCTACATCCGCGTCACTGGCCGCTCGAAAGACATCGTGATTCGCGGCGGCGAGAACATTCCAGTGGTGGAGGTCGAAGGCCTGTTATACCGACACCCGAAGGTGGCCGAAGTCGCCATCGTCGGCATGCCCGACGAGCGTTTGGGCGAGCGCTGCTGCGCTTTCGTGGTTGCACGCCCCGGCGAGGCGCTAGACTTGGCGGAAATCTGCGCCTTCCTTGTCCGCGAGCAACTCGCCCGCCAGTACCTGCCGGAACGGCTTGAACTAGTGGCTTCCATCCCGAAAACGCCCAGCGGCAAGGTTCAAAAATCCAAGCTTCGAGAGATGGCGAAGCAGTTTCGCAAAGAACCAGTATGACGGACAGGCAACTAAAGGTCGTTTCCCCTTCCATCGACGCACCGCCGGCCGACGCGGCACCACTGCAGAGCAACGGCTATGCGGCCCTGATCGGCCCGATTCTGCAGCGCGACGTGCGCGCTTCAAGCCGCGATTTCTATTTGCGCATCGAAGCGCATCATCTCAATTCTTCGGGCTACATTCATGGTGGCCTGCAGATGAGTTTCATGGCCTGCGCCCTTGAACAGCTGGCGATCGAGTTGCTCGAAGACAAGGTCGCGACGCCGCGCGTCGAACTGCTGACCAGCCATTTCGAGTTCGTCGGTACCGCGGCACTGGGCGCCTGCTTGCGCGCCGAAGTCACGGTGACTCGGCTGACGCGTTCGCTGGTGTTCCTGACGGGCCGTCTGATGCACGAAGATCGACCCTTGTTGAGCGCCGGCGCCACCTACAAGATTGGCACCAGCAGCGCCGCGCACGAGCAGTCCGCCGTCTCGAAATCAATAGAAATGCCCTATCCGGCCGACGCCATTGCGTTCGACACCATCGAGCCCTTCGGCATACATGTCGAACGCGGCTATCAGCGCTTCGAGGGTGACGCAGCAAACCAACAAAGTATCGGCGTGTTCCGCGTAGGCGAGCATCATCTTGACCCCCACAACGGCGGCCGCCTGCACGACGGCGTGCTGCTGCTGATGGCGGACCAGTTCGTCGGCCGCGACGCGTGGCGAGCGGTCGATGACATGCCGAACGTGACCCTCGGCTTTCATGCATCGCGCATGGGCCATGCCGCACTCGGCGATGTCGTCGAAGTGCGATCGCGCGTTGAAGGCCGTACCGACGCGGTGGTGTTCCTGTCCGGCAGTTTCACCGTGGCGGGCAAGACCGTGATGACCGTCGCCACCTCGTGGAAGCTACTCGGCAAGCACTGACCGCAGTACCAGAGCACGCGCCCATGCGGCCAGCAACGTGCCGCAACTATTTCAGGAGACACATCGATGATCAAGCGCATGGCCTTCATGGCCCGCAAGCCCGAAACCAGTCCGGAATATTTCAGCCGCTACTGGCTCGACGTGCATGGCGACCTCGTCAAGCGCTCTCCCGGGGTGAACCGCTATCAACAAAACGTGGTACTTGATGAAATCGGAAGTGTCCCGGGGCACGGCAAGCCATTCCGGCTCGATGGTGTAGTCGAGCTCTGGTTCGAAGATGAAGCGGCGCTGCAAGCTTGCTTCGCTTCCCCTACCGGGCGCGAATTACCTGCCGACGAAGAACGCTTCCTCGAAAAGATCACGATGCATGACGTGGCCGATGCGGCGCAGCCTGACGGTCGCTATAAGCTGCTGCTGGCCGCCGCGGCACGCGCCGGTACCGAAATAGCAAACGTTCGCGCGCAGACGCAGCGCTTGAGCCGGCTGGTAAGCGAGGCGTTGGGCGATGGCGCATCCGCGGTGATCAACGAAGTCGAAGGCGTGCGCGCCCGGCCGAACCTGGGTATCGAAACCCCGCCCGCCGCAGTCTTCCTGCAATTTTTGTTTGCTGATGAAGCCACCGCCCGCGCAGCAATCGCCAGCCAAGCGGTGCATCGCGCGCTGACGGAAGGAGCGCAGGGCTTCGAGAAAGTGGGGGCTTATCTGGTGTTCGAGCGGCGCGTGGTGTAGCTGAGCTGCGGACTTATGCGGCAGGCGCTCGACGAGGCGGCAACGGCAGGAAGAAAGATCATGTCGCGCGAGCCCCGGATGCAACCCTTGCCGCCCCCGGACTTGCGCCGATGTTCGAATTCGCAAGCCGATCCATTGGTTGACTGGTTCAACCATTGAGATATTATTGGAATGCCTCCTTCTTCAGACGCGCCAATGATCTCATCCGTAGCCGATCCCTCTCTCCTCGCCGCATTTGCCGACAGCGCCTCGCAGCTCTTGGGTGGGGTCAATCAACGAGCGCGCTGGCGGACCTTGCGCGAGGCGGCGATCCCCCTGGACCGAGCGGTTTGGAGCCAGTATGCCGCGGCCGGCTGGCTCTCGATACTGTTGCCGGAAACCGATGGCGGTCTCGGCCTTGACCTGCGCAGCGTCACCGCGATCGCCGAGGCGATCGGCGCCCATCTGGCGCCTGAGCCATTCGTGATGGCCGGCGTACGCACCGCGCTGGCACTGCGCTATCTGCCGCCGTCGCCGCTGCGCAGCAAGCTGGTGAACGGTTTGCGCGAAGGTAGTTTGCTGCTCGGCGTCGCCTGGGCGGAAGCAGCCGGACAACTCGATCTGGCGACCTCCAGCGCCACGGTGCACCGCGACGGCAACGACTGGATTCTGAGCGGCTGCAAAGCTTTTGTCGAACCGTCGAATGCCGCGGATGGCTGGCTGATACAGGCGATGGCCAACAGCGAGCATCTCTTGTTTTGGGTACCCGCGAATGCCAACGGCGTATCGATTGCCAATCAGCGGCGCGTCGACGGCGGCCTATGGGGCAGCGTGTCGTTCAACCAGACGCGCCTGCCCGCAAGCCATCTGCTGGCGCAAGGCAATGCCGTCGACGCAGCACTGGCCGAGGCCGACGACGGCGCCCGCCTGGCGCAGTGCGCCGAACTACTGGGCATTGCCCGCCGCGCGATGGACATAACGCTGGACTACCTGCGCGTGCGCAAACAGTTCGGCCAGGCAATCGGCAGCTTCCAGGCATTGCAGCACCGCATGGTCGATGCGCGCCTGCAAATCGATCTGGCGGCCGCTGCATTGAATGAAGCGCTGCAGGGCGATTGGAGCACGTTGTCGCGGGTCGAGCGCGCACGCCGCGCCAGCCGCAGCAAATCGCGTTGTGCCGATGCCGCCCTGCACATGACGCGGCTGGCGATACAGTTGCACGGCGCGGTCGGCTATACCGACGAATACGATATCGGCCTTTACATGAAAAGGGCATTGGCACTCAATGCCAGTCTCGGCAGCGCGCAGGCGCACCGCAAACGCTTCTTCGGCCTGTCGTCGGTCGATGCGTCGGGCAACGCGGCAAGCAACGCCGCGCCGGTCGCCGCCACGACGTCCGCGGCACGCCCCGTGGCAAGCGCTACGTCATCTGCTCGTCCCCACGTCGACGACTACCCGCCCGATACCGACTGGGACAGCCTCGACGAAGCAACGCTGCGCGGCGCCGTGCGCAGCTTCCTGGAGGCTTATTACCCGCAGCATCTGCGCAATCTGCCGCGCGACGCGCATTGGCACCAGGTGCAAGACTGGATGGCGGTGCTGGCGCGCCGCGGCTGGGTGGCGCCTTCGTGGCCGAAGGAGTTCGGCGGCATGGGCCTCTCGCCCGCCAAGCTGATCGCCTTCTTCGAAGAAATGGCGCACTACGGCGTCGCGCGCTTCATCAGCAACGGCTTGCAGATGTTGGGGCCGCTGTTGATGAAATTCGGTACGCCGGCACAGCGCGCCGAATATCTGCCGCGCATTCTCACTAACGAGCAACGCTGGGCACAAGGCTATTCAGAACCCAACGCCGGCTCGGACCTCGGCTCCTTGACCACGCACGCGCGCCTCGAAGGCGATAGCTTCGTCATCAATGGCCGCAAGATCTGGACATCGCATGCGCTGAATTGCACGCATATGTTCATGCTGGTACGTACCGAAAAAACCCCGCGGCCCAGCGACGGCATCAGCTTCCTGCTACTTGATTTGAAGACGCCCGGCATCACTGTGCGCGGCATCCAGAACCTCAGTCTCGATACGAATTTCGCCGAAGTGACCTTCGACGAGGTGCGCGTGCCGGTCGCCAACCTGGTCGGCGAGATCAACGGTGGCTGGAAACTCGCGAAGGCCCTGCTCGGCCACGAGCGACTGTTCACCGGCGAGCCATCGCCGACCTTGCGCATCTTCCATCAACTCACCGAGTTGGCTATGCAGCGACGGTTGTTCGACGATGCGGGATTCGTCGAGCGCTATGTGCAGCTGCAACTCGACGTACTCGATCACCAGGCCTTGTATAACCACTTCGCCGAGATCGTCAAACAAGGCGGCACGCTCGGGCCGGACGTTTCCTTATTGAAGATCTACGCGACCGAAACGCGCCAGCGCGCCGCCGCGCTGCTCAGTGATGCCGCCGCCGAAAGCGGCGTGAACATGGAGCCGCAACAGATCGGCGACGCCGAACTCAATCTCGTCACGCCCTTGCTCATCGCAATCCAGGGCACGATCGCAGCCGGCTCCAACGAGATCCAGCGCAATATCGTCGCCCGTCACGTATTGCACTTGCCTTGAATCTTCGCTATCCCGAAAACAGGTACTTCCATGAAGACACGCATTACTGAGTTGCTCGGCATTCGCTATCCCATCGTGCAAGGCGGCATGCAGTGGGTCGGCACCGCCGAGATGGCCTCGGCCGTTTCGAACGCCGGCGGCCTCGGGCTATTGGGCGCGCTCACGCAACCCACGGTAGAAGACCTTTCGCGTGAAATCGAACGTTGCCGAAGCATGACCGATCAGCCGTTCGGCGTGAACGTGACCATGCTGCGCTCCGTGAACCCACCGCCTTTCGAGCGCATTTTCCGGGCGATTGTCGAGGGTGGCGTAAAAATCGTCGAGACCGCGGGCAATGTGCCGCAGGAAATTTTCGAGGAGCTCAAGCGCAACGGTGTCACCATCCTGCATAAATGCACGTCGGTACGCCATGCGCTGACCGCGCAGCGCCGCGGTGTCGATGTGATCAGCATCGACGGCTTCGAGTGCGCCGGCCATCCGGGCGAAGACGACGTGCCCGGCCTGGTGCTGATTCCCGCCGCGGCGCGTGCCTTGGATATCCCGATCATCGCCTCGGGTGGCATCGCCGACGGCCGCGGCATGGCGGCGGCCCTGGTACTGGGCGCGTCTGGCGTAAATATGGGCACACGCTTTGTAGTGACCCAAGAGGCGCCGGTTCATCTCAATATCAAGCAAGCGCTGGTGGCCGCCAGCGAACGCGACACGCGCTTGATCATGCGTACCTTGAAGAACAGCGCACGGGTCTTCGCGAATGCGATTGCCGAGGAAGTGCTCGGCACCGAAGCGCGCGCCGGCGGTGCCACCTTTGCCGACATTCATCAGTTGGTGGCCGGCGCGCGCGGCAAGGGGGCCTTGTTGTTAGGCGAAGTCGATAGCGGCGTAGTCTGGGCCGGACAGGTGGTGGGTTTGATCGACGACATTCCAAGCTGCGCGGAACTGCTTGATCGCATGGTCGCCGAATGCCGCGAACAATTGCAGAAGGCGCAAGCTTATTTTTAAGACATAGAGCCTTCATCGATTCATCAGGAGACGACCATGAATACCGCTTCCGACAGCCTGGTGCTGCGCGACGATCGTGACGGCATTTGCACGCTGACGCTGAATCGTCCGGACAAGCGCAACGCCGTAACGCCCGCGCTGTTCACACAATTGCGCGAGCATCTGGATGATCTCGTCGCACACAACGATGGCTTGGGCGTGGTGGTCTTGCGCGGCGCCGGCAAAAGCTTCTGTGCCGGTCACGACTTGAGCGAAGTCGGCCAGATGGACCTGGCCTGGCTGCGCCACGAATCGCGCACGCTGGAATTGTTCGCGCAATTGCCGCAAGTCGTCATCGCGGCGGTGCAAGGCCATTGCCTGACAGGCGGCCTGGAGTTGGCGCTGGCCGCCGACATCATCATTGCCGCGGAAAACGCCCGATTCGCGGACACCCACGGCAAATGGGGCTTGGTGCCGGCCTGGGGCATGAGCCAGCGCCTGCCGCGCCGCATAGGCGCTTCGAAAGCCCTCGAATTGATGGTGACCTGTCGGCAGGTCGATGGCCGTGAAGCCGCGCATATCGGGCTTGCCAACCTGTGCGTGGCCGATGCCGAACTGGATGCGGAGGTAGCGCGTTTCGCCGCTACGGTGATGGAGAATTCGGCGCACAGCAACGCCGCCAACAAGCGGCTGGTGTATGACACCGACGGCATGAGCCTGCCGCAAGGCATGGCCCATGAGCTATTCCGTTCGGTCGGCTCGAAAAAACGCAATCTGGGTTAATGGCCCAGTGCGGTATGGTCGCGATCCAGCGTGGCCAGCCGCTGCCGGCGACTTCTGAAACGGTCGAGATGCTCGCTCGTCAGCTGCAGCGCGATCACTACCACCAGCAAGAGTCCCAGCACCAGGTTCACGACGTACGCGGGCGCGAAGAAGAAGTTCATCCCTGTGCTCAGCACCTGGATGATCATCGCACCCAGCGCTGCGCCCGCTGCGGTGGCACGGCCGCCGCTCAAGTCGACACCGCCGACGAACGACGCCGTCACGCCGGCTAGCAGCAAGTCTTGCAAACCCAGCGGCTGCGCCGAACCCGAGCGCAGCGCGACGATGGTGCCCGCCAGGCCCGCGCACAATCCCGAAATACCGAAGGCGATCATCATCGGTCGCACCAAGGGCACGCCTGCGGCCAGGGCCTCGCGCCGCGCGCCGCCGATCGCATAGATTTCGCGAGCAGAGCGTCCTGAAATAAATTGGAGATGACGATGCTGCAATTCCGACAACAGTTCTACATTGGCGGGGCCTGGGTCGAGCCGACTTCAACGCGCCGCCTGCCGGTCGTCGATCCGGCTACCGAAGAAGAGATTGCGCAGGTGATCGATGCCGACGAAACCGACGTCAATCGCGCGGTAGCCGCCGCGAAGGCCGCCTTTGCGAGCTTCCGCCGCACCTCGCTGGCCGAACGCATCGCGCTGATCGAACGTATCGGCAGCGTACTGACACGGCGCGGCGAAGAGCTCGCGGTGGCCATCTCGCGCGAAATGGGCGCGCCCATCGCCTTCGCGCGGGCCGCGCAAGTGCCGGCCTGCACGGCGCAGTTGCAAGCCTTGCTCAGCGCACTACCGCAACACCACTTCAGCGAACAGCATGGCCAGGCGCTGGTCGTGAAAGAGCCGATCGGCGTCTGCGCCATCATCACGCCGTGGAATTTTCCGGCGCAGCAGATCGTCATGAAAGCCACCGCCGCACTGGCCGCCGGTTGCACGATGGTGGTCAAGCCCAGCGAAATGACGCCGCTGTCAGCCAATCTGGTCGCCGAGATTTTCGCAGAGGCCGGCACGCCGCCGGGCGTGTTCAATCTGATTCACGGGCGCGGTCCGACTGCGGGCGCCACGCTGTGCGCGCATCCGGACGTCGACATGGTGTCGTTCACCGGCTCGACGCGCGCGGGCATCGCCATCGCGCAGGCGGCGGCGCCTACCATCAAGCGCGTGGTCACCGAACTGGGCGGCAAGTCCGCCAACTGCATCCTGCCCGACGCCGACCTCGCTGCGGCAGTGCGCAATGGCGTGTTGAGCTGCTTCGGTAATTCGGGACAATCGTGTATCGCGCCGACGCGCATGCTGGTGCATGCGTCGCAACGCGAACAAGCCATCGGCTATGCGCGCGAAGCCGCCGAACAATTGAAGCTAGGGCCCACCGACGATGTCGCCACCGATCTCGGCCCGCTCGCCAACCGCAACCAGTTCGAGCGCGTGCGCAACTATATCGAGACGGGCATCGGCGAAAAAGCCACGCTGGTAACCGGTGGACTCGAACGCCCGGCCGGCACCGAGCGCGGCTTCTATGTGCGGCCGACGGTGTTTGCCGACGTGACGCCGGAAATGACCATCGCGCGCGAGGAAATCTTCGGTCCGGTACTGTCGATCATCAGTTATCGAGATGAAGCGGAGATGCTGAAGATCGCCAACGATACGCCCTACGGTCTTGCCGGCTATGTGCAGTCGAGTAATCCGGCCGAGGCGCGGCGCATCGCCGGGGAGATCCGTGCCGGCACCGTACAGATCAACTACGGCGATCTCGATATGGGCGCGCCATTTGGCGGTTACAAGCAGTCGGGCAACGGCCGTGAATGGGGCTCCTATGGGCTCGAGGAATTTCTCGAGACCAAATCGATTCATGGGCATGCGGGGGCCTGAGACGATTTTGAGATGGGGTGCGGCCGCGGCGGCGGCGGCTCGGCTCAACTCAGCTTGGGCCCGACCCGCTGCGGTTCCGGTCAAGCAGTAAGGAGCCGATGGCCGTTTGTAATGGCGCCAAATATCCGGTAACCAAATCAGCCGGCACAGCGCCTATCCTTCGCTGGTGTCCAGCCCCGGCGCCGCCAGACGTCGCGGCGCGATAACGAAGGATCAATCCGTGAAGTCAATCCATCTTGCCGCCGGCATTGCTTGCTGTCTGGCCATGCCGCTGGCATTCGCCCAAGCCACTACCGGCGGCGCGACTGCACCGGGTGCCGCGGCTCCAGCCGCCGCTCCATCCATCGCTCCGACAGCGCCCGCCGCCGCCCCGACCGCTGCCGATGCGTCGAACGGCGCGATCGCACAGAACTGGCAGTACATCACGCATCCGCCTGCCGCGCCAGTGGCTGCCAGCAGTGCTACGCCGGCCCATGGCGGTCGCGGCGGTCATCGGCGTCAGCAGATGTCGTCCGACTCACAATAAGCGCCTATACGCCCGTGGGCGACGTGTGAGCCAGCACGGCCGCGACCAGGACGACGGCGACCAGCACTACGGCTTCACAAGCCATGGTGCGTTCAAAGCTGCGCGCGGCGCTCCGATACTCGTCGCGCTCGGTATCAGTCGAGCGTCGCGATGCACCCGTAACCGCGGCTGTTGCATCAGCACTCGCGGGGCAGCCCAGCCGTCTTAGCTGCGGCAAGCGCCCGATGCGATTCCAGGTCGCCAACAGCGTCGCGGCGGCCACCAGCGTCAATTTGAAACCGAGCAAGGCACCGTAGGAACTGTGCAGCAAAGGCGTCGCCGTACGCGCGGCGATATGCACGACGTTGAACACGCCGCTGGCCACTACACAAGCAAAGGCGATCGTGGCGCCTGCGGACAGGCGCTCGGCAAACCGCAGATACGCTGCAGCGCTCGATTGCAGCGCCAGCGCACGCAATACGGAACACGCAAGCACGACGCTGCCAACCCACCACGCGGTAGCACACACATGCAGCCAATGCACGCCTTCCGCCAGACTGAAATCGCCGCCGTCAGCCGCATGACTCGCACCGACCTTGCCCATCACGTAAATTGCCGCACCAAGGCCACTGAGCCATCGGCTGCATCGGGCATTGCGCGCGAGCGCACCGAGCGTTGCCAATAGCAAGCCGGCGCAACCTATCGACCAAGTGCTTCCAAAATGAGATTGCGTGATCACGACGGCAAGCGCCGATGCCGCGTCGAGCAGCGATGAACCGCTCATCACCGCGGCCTGCAACCACAAATAGACCAGCGCGGCGAACAGCAGCCCGAGCGTTGCGGAGCGCCTGATCGTGGCCAGCCGCTGCTTGAGCGTCGCGGCCGAGGCACGGCCCTGCGCCACATCGCAGGCCAGCGAACCGACTACCAGTGCCAAGAGCAGATCCTGCAAGGCGGCGATCCCGACCTGTATGGCAACCAAGGGGTCCGTCATTGATTGACTCGAGAAGACGAACGAAACCGGGATGATAATCCCTCGCTTTCGCTTCCTTGAATCAATCGATCCGCACTTCAGCGCGGGACCAGCGATACGACATGCGAGCGGCGCGATGCCAAGCAGCGGCCGGCCCCCACTAAATCTTTTTCAAATCCCGATAAACATAGCCGGCGCGTGCCGCACGCCGCTGCCGGAAGACCCGACGTATCGTGAAAAACAGCTGTGCCAGCAGCAACAGCGCGCTCACCGCCACGAACACCGTGCTGATCGGGCGTTGCACGAATACCAGCAGATCACCGCGCGACAGCAGCACCGCGCGGCGGAAATTCTCCTCGACCATCGGTCCCAATACGTAGCCCAGCAAGATCGGCGCAACCGGGAAATCGAGCGAGGCGAAAATCGCCCCCATGATGCCGAATACCGCAACCTCGCCGATATCGAACAAGCTGTTGTTCACGCTATACACGCCAATCGCGATGAAAAAGATCGCGGCCGGATACAGATAGCGATACGGCACGCGCAGCAGCTTCACCCAGATACCGATCAAGGGCACGTTCAGCAGCACCAGCAGCACGTTGCCGATCCAGAAACTCGCGATCAGCCCCCAGAACAAATCGGGATGCTCGTTGATCAGGCGCGGCCCGGGCTGTACGCCGTGGATCAACAACGCGCCGAGAATCAATGCCATCACCGGATCGCCCGGAATGCCCAGACTCATGGTCGGGATGAAATCGACTTGTGTCTTCGAATGCGAAGCGGCCTCCGGGCTTGCCACCCCTTCCAGCGCACCGTGTCCGAAACGCTCCGGATGTTTCGAGAGCTTGCGCTCGAGCGTGTAGGCAATGAAGGTCGTGATGGTAGGTCCGGTGCCCGGCATGGCGCCGAACAAGGTGCCGACCAGGGTGCCGCGCAGCAACGGGAAAAACGACTGCTTCAACTCGGCGCGGCTAGGACGCATATCGCGCATGCGCACGGTGGCGCCGCCACTGACGCTTTGAATGCGGTTAACGCTGCGCAGGAACTCGGCGATGCCGAACACGCCAAGCGCCAGCGCCACCAGTTCGACCTTGTCGCTAAGCTCGGGAAAGCCGAAGGTGAAGCGTTGCACGCCGGTATTCACATCGGTGCCGACCACCCCCAGCAGCAGTCCGATGAGCGTCATCGCGATGCCCTTGAGCGCCGATCCGCGCGACATCGTCGCACCGGCCAGCAATCCCAATAACATGATCGAGAAGATTTCCGTCGGCCCGAAACCAAAAGCGAACCGCACCAGCAGCGGCGAAGCGAAGATCATCACGACAATGCCGAACGACGCGGCGAAGAACGACGCGATCATGGTGATGCCCAGCGCGGTGCCGCCCTTGCCTTGGCGTGTCATCGGATAGCCGTCGAGGCATGTCACGGCATGCGGCGGATGGCACGGCAGGTTCAACAGAATCGCGCCGATCGCGCCGCCGTATTGCGAGCCGTAGAAGATGCCCGCCAGCATCAGTACCGCGGGCACCGGCGCCATCGAATAGGTCAGCGGCAGGAGTAATGAGATAGCCGACAGTGCGCCCATGCCCGGCAGCACGCCGATAAGATTGCCCACCAGCACGCCGAAGAACGACCACATGAGGTTGTGCATTTGCAGGGCGACGCCGAAGCCCTGCCACAAATCCGCCAACGATTGCCCGATCATCGCTTCAGCTCCAGTCGAACAGCGGGCACTGCACTTTCAAGCCCCACCAGAAGACCACTACGCAGATTATCGAGATCAGCGCGGCAAGTATGGTCGCGCGCAGCAGCGTGTTGTCGCGATCACCGATGGCGGCAATCCACACGCTGACGAAGGTGGCGGGTAATAAGCCGCCATGGCTGGCCAGAACGATGAACGCCAGCAGACTGGCCATGATGCAGATCCAGCCGCGCCATTCGGGCGCCAGCCCAGGCGGCTCGGCATCGACCCCATCGGTAACGGGCTCTGCTGCTGTCGGGTTCTGCAATCTTGCCAATGCGGGAGACGCGACGATCGCCAGTCCCGTCAGCACCAGCAGCACGCCGAGCGCCACCGGAAAGAAACCCGGCCCCATATTGCGCACACTACCTATGTCGTATTGAGCGCCTTGCACCCAGGCGAAGGTACCGATGAGCATCATCAACGCGCCACCGTAGTAGTCTTGCTTGCTGCGCCGCGAAACGGGCCGCACTGCATCGGACGTCGCTTTCATGATTTGCCTCCGGTATCCGCGCGCTACAGGCGCGCGGTCACGTCATAGGGCTGGCCGAGATGGAATTTGCCCACGGTCGCGGCAGCCTGGTCGATATTGTTGTGCAGTGTCTGCACACGCAGGTCTCGGAAATATCGAGATAGCGGCGAGTCTTCCGCAAACGCGCTGGAGCCGGCGATCTGCGCGGCCTGATCCATCACCTGTACCGCCGTGGCGATGGCGTGATGCTTGGCGCCCATCGCCGCCAGCTCGGCACGTGCCTGGTCGCCTTGCTGCCATAACGAGATGGCGCGATAGACCAGCCAGCGCGCCGCATCGATGGCAATGCGAATCTCGCCAAGCCGCAGTTGCGCGAAGGTCTCCTTGACGGTGCCGCGCTTGGGCAAATAGTCGACCAGGAAATCGAAAATACCTTCGCAGCCGCCCACGTATTGCTGTGCGAAGCTCAAGTGGGTCTTCGCCTGCCAGCGGTCGCGCTGGAATTCGCCAGGCTTGCCCAGTTGGTTCTCGGCTGCGACAAAACAATCGGTCAGCTCGATCTCGGGGCTCACCGCGCCGCGCATGCCCAACGGATTCCAGGAACCCGGACGCACCTTCAGGCCGGCCGCGCCTTTGGGGATGGCCAATGCGATATGCGCATCCGGTAACTCACGGCCTTCGACCAAGGCATAAAGAATGTTGTGCCCGACATCGGCCGCGAGCGTTGCGTAGTTCTTCACGCCGGTCACGCGAAAGCCGCCTTCGACCGGCACGGCAACCGTCTGCAACGCATACAGGCCGCGCGCCGTGCGACCCGGCTCGCTGCCGGTCAGGTTGAGCAGATCGCCGCGTTCCAGCACCGGCCGCAACAGACGTTCGCGCAGATCGTCGGTGCCGATCTGGTCGACGGTATGGCAAGCATTGAAATGAATATGAATACACTGCGCCGTCGACGGACAAAAGCGTGCGGTCTGCTCGACCACCAGCAGCGACAGGAACGGGTCTTCACCCAGCACGCCACTACCACCGCCGCCGAACGACTTGCGGATCGTCAAGCCGGTCAGGCCCGCGTCGAACAAATCCCGCAAATTGTCGAGCGGCGTGCTCGCGTCTACATCGTGGCGGCGGGCACGCGGCGCGAAGCATTCCTTGCCGAGCGCGCCGGCGATGTCATAGACGCGCTTCTGTTCTTTGCTGAATACGAAATCCATGATTCCCTCGGGCGCATGCCGCGCTTGCCGTTAGCTTTTAGAGATGACTAGAGTGACGCTCAGGCTGCATAACCCGGATCTTCGCGATCGATTTTGCGTTTGAAGGCGGCCCACTCGATGTGCGCGCCGGGCGACCAGCTGCTATCGGTATAGAGCGTGTGGCCGAAGTCGGCGGCTTCCTGAAGGTAGTGCGGCTCGATGTGCAGCAACGGCGCACCGGATGCCTGGGCGGCCAACTGAATCTGGAACGCGCGCTCGGTACGCACCGTAAAGGCGAAAGCTTCGCCGATCGTGCGGCCCGCCATCAAAGTGCCGTGGTTTCTCAAAATTAGAATGTTTTGATCTTCCAACGCCGCGGCCATGTTGCGGCATTCATCGCGATCGAGTTTCACGCCGGTGAAATCGTAGTAGCGAACTCGCCCCGCGATAATCGCCGCGCTTTGCGAGATAGGCAGCAGCCCATCCTTTTGCGCGGCCACGCCGACGCCCGCCACGGAATGCAAATGCAGAATCGCGTTGACGTCCGGACGCGCCGCATACACCGCGCCATGAATCACGTCGGCAGCTTTGTTCACGCCATGTGGGCTGTCGCTCAGCACCTTGCCATCCTTGTCGATCTTCACCAATGACGACGCGGTAATCTCTTCGAAGAACAAGCCGAAGGGATTAACGAGAAATTGGTCCGTCGTGCCAGGTACGCGCGCCGAGAAGTGCGTGCCCAGCAAGTCATGCCAACCCAGCCGCGCGCCCAGACGATAGGCCGCGGCCAGGTCGAGTCGCGCCTGCCATTCTTCGGGTGACACGCTGGCGCGAATCGAGTTACCGGCCTGGGGTTGCGCGCTGGCAATATGCAATGACATACGGATTCTCCTGTCGATGAGGGCGCTCGAACGGCTTATTCGATTTTCGCGCCGGTACTCTTGACGATGTCGGCCCAGTGCACGTTCTCACGCGCGATGTGCGCCGAGAAGTCGGCCGGCGAGCCGCCAATCACATCGATGCCGAGCGAATTCAATTGCTTGACCACATCCGGCCGCTTGACGATTTGCCGCAGCGCTTCGTTAAGCTTCGCCACCACCTCCGGCGGCGTATGCGCGGGTGCCAGAATGCCGTGCCACGAATAGGCTTTGATACCGGGCAGTCCAGCGGCCTCGATAGTCGGCACATCCGGCAGCAGCGTCGCCTTATCAGTGAGCGCGATGGCGCGCAGGCGACCTGCCCTGATCGACTCGAGCGACGACGAAACGTTGTCGACGGTCACGTCGATCTGGCCGCCGAGCAAATCGATCAACATCGGGCCACTGCCCTTGTAATTGATGTTGGTCCACTTGATGCCCGCATGCTGCTGTATCTGTTCGGACAGCAGATGCGGAATGCTGCCCAGGCCGCCCACACCGAAATTCAATTTGCCCGGCTCACGTTTGGCCAGCGCAATCAATTCGGCCAGGTTCTTCACTGGCAGCTTCGGATTGACCTCGAGCACATAGGCGCCGCCACCCACCAACATGATCGGCGCGAAGTCCTTGCGCGGATCGTAGGGCATGTCTTTGATCATGCTGACGGTCACCGCCAGCATCGCCGAGTTGCCGGCCAGCAGCGTATAACCATCGGGCTTGGCCTTTGCCACGAAATCATGCCCGACCAGGCCGTTGCCGCCGGGCTTGTTCTCGACCACCACCGACTGCCCCAAGGCCTCGCTCAACGGCGGCGCGACAATGCGCGCGACGATATCGGTCTGGCCGCCTGCTGGGTAAGGTGCGATCAACCGTATTGAATGCGTGGGGTAATTCGAGGGAGCCGCTTGCACCACTGCAACGAACCATGCGCTGCAGCAGATCGCCAACGTAAATAGTTTTTTCATCGATTGAAACGTGAGCAATCTGGATTGCCAGTATAGAAAGATGCCAGCGGCGCGTTACGATATTTAATGCTATGGAT
>JBPBQZ010000131.1:0-18224 GCA_050955105.1 Janthinobacterium lividum
CCCCCGCCACGGCACCATCTCGCCATTTCGTTCATTAACACGGTCGTTCATGCAGCGAGTAATATTGGCTGCATGGGCTTCCTGTATGCGTCACTGCCGCTTTGGATTGCCGTTGGGGGCTGGGCTGCCGCCGCGGTGGCGCTCGCGATCGCAATCTGGCGCCGACCGCTGAACCGCCTGCGCAACCATACGCTGCAACACCTGTGGCTGGGCACCATTGTCATCATCGCCGTGCTCTGGGCACTCGACGCGTGGCTGCAGGACGGTCCGGTATTTCACCTGCTCGGCGCAACCTTGATGGTGACCTTGTTCGACTGGGCGCTCGCGGTAGTGGGCATGGTGGCCGTGATTGGGCTGGTCGCCGCTATCTTCGGTGCGCCGCTCGACGGCATCGGCCTGACGATGGTGGTGTTTGGCGCGCTGCCGGTGGTCGCCTCGGTGCTGCTGCAACGCGCCATCGTCGCCTGGCTGCCGCGTCACCTCATGGTGTTCATTCTCGGCCACGGCTTTTTATGTGCCGCGGCGGCCGTGCTCTGCGCCAGCGCGGCCGCCGCCGCGCTACATGGCCTGATGCATCGCGACGTATTCGTTGGCCTGCCACCCGGCTATGCCTGGGTGGTACTGTTGCTCGCAGCAGGCGAAGCGTGGTTCACGGGCATGATGACGGCCATCCTCGCCGTCTACAAACCCGCTTGGGTGACCACCTACAACGAGCGCATGTATCACCTCGATCGCTAAGCCGCGACCGACATCGACCACCATGCCGGCCGCCCGGCGCGTGAACGCCGGCGAGCCGTCTTACGAACGCAGCGTCTCACGCAATTCAATGAAGCAGCGCTGCCATATTTCACGGCGCGCACCAGCGCTTCGGTTTCCTCACGGGTTTTGACATGCGGCGCGATAATGCCCGCCGCGCCGGCATCGAGGGGTTCGCGCAATAAAGCTCGGCGTCTGATCGGGCACGCACGATGGTGCTGATGTCTTGCGAGGCTGCCGTGCGGTGCGTAGCGCTGCATCCAGACGTTCGCAAAGCGCCTCTTTTAATCACTGTAGAATTCACCGAGCCCGCCGGCCGGCGGTATTTTGAACCTCAGCCGCGCTTGGCTCAATGACCAACCACGCACCTCGATTGGTGGGACTGCGCGATGCCAAATACCGAATTAAGATTGAACTCGCATCGAGACGAAACCTCATAGAAGCTGTTGCCGTTCCAACGCGTCGCGCCTGGCGCCTGTTTTGCCAGCCCGCGACCTCTGTATTGCCTATGACTAACTTGAATTTTTCAGGGCGCTCGCTGCGGCGCTTTACACGCCGCCTCGCGTCCTCGCTGTTGCTGGTTTCCGGTTTGTGTGGCGCAGTGGCCCATGCCGACCAGATCGATGATCACAATGCGCTGGTAGCGCGGTTTATCGGCCAGGATCATGCCGAACCGCTGGTGGCAGATTGCGCCGCCCACGCCGCCTATGTGGTGCCGACTTCGCCCTCGTATGATCGCGTCGAATTTGCCGATCAGGCACTCGATCCGCAGCACGCCACCGTGCAACCCTGGTCCGAACCGTTCGGCACCGGCAAGCAACGTATCAGCGTCGATACGGTGGTCACAGTGGATGGCCAAGGCTTTCGTAAAGGCGCCGATGACGGTACGCCCGATGCCCTGACGTTTCGCTGCGGCTATCTGGACAGCAAGTTGCTGGCGTTCGAATACAACGAGCCCCGGCAGGCGGTGACGGCAAGCGGCGGCGGTAGTCGCGGGCACGGCCGCCGTACGCATGCCAGCGCGCGCCGGGGCCATCGCACCACCGCGCACGTGAGCGGCCATACGACGCACGTCGTAAAGAAGAAGAAACACTAGGGCCTAGCAGTTGCCGCGGGTCTACGCGACGGGCGCTGGCGAAGCTTGCGCGTCGAGCTGCTGGCCGATGGCCTCCAGCATTGCCGCGCCCAGCGCCGCACTGCGCGCACCGTTCCAGCCGGTGCGCGGCTGCGGCCGCTGGGCGTTGTCCTTGAAAGGCATTTCGAGGGTTAGCGACAGGCATCCGTAACGGTGGCCGATGTATTTGGACGCCAGTTTCAGCGCATCCTGCTGGTATTTGTCCGCCGCATAGCCGTGTTCGGTCTGGAACTCGGCACTGGCTGCGCGAAAGTGATCGAGGAAAGCCTGCTGCATACGGGCCTGGCGGGCATCGAAACTCGGCAGCATTTCGCACCCCGCGACAAACACGTAAGGCAGCGTTTCGTCGCCATGGATATCGAAGAACGTATCGCAACCACGCGCGGCAATCGCCTCGCGCACGCACAGCACTTCCGGACTGCGCTGTGCATCCGGTGCCATCCATTCGCGATTCAGATTCGCCCCGACGGCATTGGTACGCAGATTACCCAGCGCCGCGCCATCTGGATTCATATTGGGAATCAGATGGAAATCGGCACGCGCCAACAGCGTAGTCGCCAGCGCATCGCCGGCCCAGTCGTCGAAGCCGAGCAAGCGGCGGCTCAGGCCCTCGACGAACCATTCGGCCATGGTCTCGCCCGGATGCTGACGCGCGATTACCCAGATCTGCGCTCGCGGCGGCGCGCTGCCAGGCGGCTTGGCTCCGGGCGCGGCAATGGTCAGGCACGTGAGCGGCCGCCCCTGCACCGTGTGACCCAGGTCGGTCAATGTTGCCAGCTCGGATTGTTGGGCGCGTGCGAGAAAGTCGTCATGCCGGCTTTCACCATAGGGCTCGAAATAGGCATACCAGACGGCATCGTGCGCGGGCGTATGGTCGATCACCAGCCGCGCGCCATCATATGAAGTGGGCACGCGAAACCAGTCGCGCCGATCGTAGCTGGCGACTGCCGCGTAGCCTTCCCAACCGCCGGGAAACGCCGACGACGCCACCCCTTCAATGGTGAAGCGGCAGCGGGTTTCACGCGCCCCGCTTACGCGGAAATGAAA
This sequence comes from Janthinobacterium lividum, assembly GCA_050955105.1. Classification (GTDB taxonomy): domain Bacteria; phylum Pseudomonadota; class Gammaproteobacteria; order Burkholderiales; family Burkholderiaceae; genus JBPBQZ01. Next base: position 2,939 of record JBPBQZ010000131.1, read on the forward strand.
CCATTGCGTGATGTCGGCGGCATTGTCCGGACGCAGCCTGAGCCGCACGGCGTCGGCGCGCTCGCACTCTACTACTTCAATAGCGCCGCTATCGAAGCGGCTGTCGATCATCAAAGGCGTCATGGCCGCTCGTCCTCATGCGCCGGCGACGCGTCGCCGGAATACCCACGTATGTTCGCTGGAACCGGTCGCGTCGGCAGCGAAGGCATAGCCGTCCAGATCGAAGTGTTTCAGCCCCTTGGCATCCTTCAAGCGCTCGGTAATCGCGTAGCGCGCCATCAGCCCGCGTGCGCGCTTGGCGTAGAAGCTGATGATCTTGTAGCGGCCGCCTTTGTAGTCTTCGAACACCGGCGTGATCACCGGCGAGCTCAGCGCATCGCGCTTTACCGAACGGAAATATTCTTCGGAAGCGAGATTGACGATGGGCGCCTGTCCGGCCGCCTGCTGCAGCGTTTGCGCAATGCGCTCGCCCCAGAATGCGTAAAGATCTTTGCCACGCGCGTTAGTCAGCCGCGTACCCATTTCTAGCCGATAGGGCTGGATCAGATCGAGTGGCCGCAGCACGCCGTAAAGTCCGGACAGTATTCGTAGATGCTTTTGTGCGAACTTCAGGTCGGCCACCGACAAGCTCGGTGCATCGAGGCCGCCGTAAACGTCGCCGTTGAAGGCGAGCGCCGCCTGCTTCGAGGGCTGCTCGGTCGAGCTGGTATCGGCCGTCCACTGCGCATAGCGTCCAACGTTCAAATGCGCCAGCGCGTCGGAGATCGACATCAGGCCGGCCAGTTGCGCGGGCGACTGTTTGCGCAATTCGACGATCAGCTTCGCGGCTTCGTCGAGGAAGTCGGGCGTGGTCGCTACTTTAGTGCGTGGGGGGGTATCGAAGTCCAGCGACTTGGCGGGTGAAAGGACGATTATCATGAGGTCTGTTAAGGTGCGGGCAGACAGACGAACACCCGCCTGCCATGCCTGCGACATTGTACTCAATGCCCGACTCTCGTCTTTATTGCAGCGACGCCGCGCCCGTCGTGCTCGACTCGAACATCTGGATCGATATCCTGGTGTTCGACGATCCTGCCACGCGGCCGATTCTCGCGGCGCTCGAACATGCCAGCTTGCACGCCGTGATCGATCAACGTTGCCGGCACGAGCTGGCGCGTGTACTCGACTATCCGCAATTCGCCCGCTTCGCCGTCGATCGCGAGGCAGCGCTGGCAACGGTCGCGCGCTTGACGACCCTGCATGATATCGAGACACCCGAGGCGCTTGCCGCGGCCGCTGAACTGGATCGCACGCACGGCAGCTTGCCGCGCTGCAGCGACCCCGACGATCAGAAATTCCTCGAACTGTCGCGCGCGACCAGCGCCTGCTGGTTGGTCACCAAAGACCGCGCACTGCTCAAACTCAACCGCACGACGCAACGTCGTTTCGGATTTAGCATTACGCTGCCGCAAGCCTTCGTCGCCGCGCATCCGCTGCTCGCGGAGCGTCCCGATATCGCGGCGCAACCCGATCACGCCGCGCTAGCGCATGCGTCGTCCCGAACTCCAGACATGCCATGACACAGCCTTCCGCTTCCCCCGTCTCACCGACTCCGTCGAACGCTGCCCCACAGCAAGCCGCGGTCCGCGCGCCGCGCTCTCGGCTACCGAATGTCGGCACCACCATCTTTACCGTCATGTCGGCGCTGGCGGCGGAGCACGACGCCGTCAATCTCGGCCAGGGCTTTCCCGACTTCGACTGCGATGCGCGGCTGATCGACGCGGTGGGGCAGGCCATGCGCAACGGCGCCAATCAATATCCGCCGATGGCCGGCGCGCCGGCGCTGCGTCAGGCAATTTCCGACAAGCTCGCGACGCTTTACGGCCATCGCTATCATCCCGACACCGAGATCACAGTAACTGCCGGCGGCACCCAGGCGCTCTTCAGTTCGATTCTTTGTTGTGTGCAGCCCGGCGACGAAGTCATCGTGCTCGAACCGGTTTATGACAGTTATCTGCCCGCCATCGAACTGGCCGGCGGCATCGCCATCTGCGTGCCGCTCACCGCTCCTGACTATGCGGTGCCCTTCGACGCGCTGGCCGCGGCACTCTCGCCGCGCACGCGCGCGCTGATCATCAACACGCCGCACAACCCGACCGGGCGCATCTGGCACGCTGGCGACGCCGAGCGCCTGGCGCAGTTGCTTGATGGCACTGACGTGCTGGTGATATCCGACGAGGTGTATGAACACATGGTGTTCGACGGACAGCGCCATGAAAGCGTGGCCCGACATCCGGCCCTGGCACGCCGTAGCTTCGTCGCGTCGAGCTTCGGCAAGACCTATCACGTCACGGGCTGGAAAGTCGGTTATGTCGCTGCGCCCGCACAACTTACGGCCGAGTTGCGCAAAGTGCATCAGTTCGAAGTCTTTACGGTCAACACGCCGATGCAGTCGGGTATCGCCGCCTATATGCAGGATCCGCGCCCCTATCTGGAATTGGCGGCGTTCTATCAACGCAAGCGCGATATGTTTCGCGCGGCGCTGGCCAGCACGCGCTTTCGCTTGCTGCCTTGCGAAGGCACGTATTTCCAATGCGTCGACTACTCTGCCATCAGCGATCTGCCGGAGGCCGAGTTCGCGAAATGGCTGACCACTGAAATCGGCGTGGCGGCGATTCCGCTGTCGGCGTTTTATCGGGGCGGCAAGGAAAGCGGCATCGTGCGTTTCTGCTTCGCGAAACGCGACGAAACGCTGCAGCGAGCGTTCGAGCGCTTGAAGAAACTTTGAGGCACACGCCGCCGCGGCCACATGGCGAGCGGCGCGCCGAGTTTGCTAAGTCACCGAGTCACGGATTTACCGATTCGCGGAGCGGCGGACTTCTGGACCTCCATGCTGCAAAGCGTCCAGATAATCCACTGCCTAGGCGGCCGCCTTGTCGGCGTCAAGGGACGCCATATCGATCACGAATCGATACTTGACGTCGTTTTTCACCAGTCGTTCATAAGCCTCGTTGACACCCTGGATCGGCACGATTTCCACATCGCTGACGATGCCCTGTGCGGCGCAGAAATCCATCATCTCCTGCGTCTCGGCCATGCCACCGATGCCGGAGCCAGCTAGCGATCTGCGGCCGCCGATCAGATTCATGCCGAGCAGCGGCTCGGTCGCGGTCAGCACGCCCACCAGAACCATCGTGCCATCGAGCTTCAACAACCCCAGATAGGGATTGAGATCGTGGCCAACGGGTATCGTATTCAGCAGAAAGTCGAAACTGCCGGCCTGTTCGGTCATCGCCGCTTCGTCACGCGAAACCAGCACCGCATCAGCGCCCAGCCGCGTCGCATCGCGACCTTTTTCGGGAGACGTGGTGATCATCGTCACGTGCGCGCCGAACGCTTTCGCGAACTTGATGCCCATATGCCCAAGACCACCTAGTCCGATCACGCCTACGCGCTGCCCTGGACCAACGCGCCAATGCTTTAACGGCGAATAGGTGGTGATGCCGGCGCACAACAATGGCGCCACTGCCTTCAGGTCGAGATCGGCCGACACCTTCACCACGAAACGCTGTTCGACGACGATCTGCTCGGAATAGCCGCCGTACGTCGGCTCGCCAGTACGCTCATTGCCGTTGTAGGTGAGGCTCGCACCCTCCTCGCAATATTGTTCGAGATTGGCGCGACACGCCGAGCAATGCCGACACGAATCGACCATACAACCTACGCCTGCATAATCGCCGACTTTAAATTTAGTCACTTCGCTGCCGACCTCGATCACGCGGCCGACGATCTCGTGGCCGGGCACCATCGGATAAATCGAGTTGTCCCAGTCGTTGCGTGCCTGGTGCAAATCGGAATGGCAGATGCCAGCAAACAGAATTTCGATACGTACATCGGTCGCGCGCGGATCGCGGCGCGAGAAATTGAATGGCACGAGCGGCGACTTTGCGTCGTGCACGGCATACCCACGGGCCTGAAACATGGCGCACCTTGCTTTATTGAACGTACGGCAACAGTAGCGTCCAATAAAACCCGGCGCAAGCTTGAACTTCAGCACGATTCATTGAATAATCGTCAACAATCATGTCACCCGATCTCCCGCAACTGACCGCCTTTGCCGCAGTCGCGCGCCATCGCAGCTTTCGTCTGGCCGGGGTCGAACTCGCGCTTTCAACCTCCGCCATCAGCTACGCCGTACGTCGGCTCGAAGAGCGGCTGGGCGTTAACCTGTTTAACCGCACCACGCGCAGCGTTGCACTGACCGATGCCGGGCAGCGATTGCTGGACCGCCTACAGCCGGTGTTGCACGATTTGAGCGACGCGCTCGAAGAAATGAACGATTTTCGCGGCACGCCAAGCGGCACTTTGCGTATCAACACCTCGCGCACTGCGGCGGAATTTCTCGTGGCACCGCTGATGCCGCGCTTTCTGGCGGCGTACCCGCACATCCATCTTGAGATAGTCGAAGACGATAGCCTCGTCGACATCGTCGGTTCCGGTTTCGATGCAGGCATACGCATCGAGGAGTCGGTGCCAGAAGATATGGTGGCCATCTCCATCGGCGCCGCGCAGCGCAGTGCGGTGTTTGGCGCGCCCGCTTACTTCACAAAACACGGGACGCCGCTGCATCCGCACGATCTGCGCACGCATGACTGCCTTCGGCTACGGTTTCCGAGTGGACGGCTATACAAATGGGAATTCGAGAAGCACGGCGAACGCCTCGAAATCGCCGTGAGCGGCCGTGTCACGCTCGGCAGCTCGCTGCTTACCGTGAACGCCTCGCTCGACGGCGTGGGGCTTGGTTACTTGCTTGAACAGAATGTGATGCAACCGATTCGCGACGGCCGGCTGGTGCGAGTGCTAGAGGATTGGTGCCCGTCTTTTCCAGGCTTCACCTTGTATTACCCGAAGCAACGCCAAACTTCTTCCGCGCTGCGGGCGTTTATCGACATCGCTCGAAAGCAGGAATCGGCGTGCCGCTAATTCAGGGGTCGTCGCGCCGATGTCGTGCTATTCGGCGATCCCGCCCCTCGCTTCGAGCGTCGCCGGCTTAGGCAACAAAGCGCTTCAGCTTGTCCAACGCGGGAATCAAGCTCTCTGGGTCGGGCCGACGCGTGTAGTCCGGATTCACTTCGGCATACACGATAGTGCCATCCTGAGCGATGACAAACCTGGCCGGCATCGGCAAGGTCCAACTCGGGTCGCCATTGACCAACGCCAAGTCATTCTTGAATGCATTCTTGTAGAGATCCTTAAGATACTCCGGCAAAGTAAAGCGCAAACCGAATGCCGCCGCGACATCGTTGCGTGGATCCGAAAGGATTGGAAAGGTAAGCTTATTCTCGCGCTGCGATCGGCGACTGTTAGGCGCCGTCTGCGGTGAGATTGCGACCAACTTTGCCCGCCGCTTTGTGATCTCGGGTAGCGCCGCTTCGATAGCCTGCAAATCCATATTGCAATAAGGGCACCACACACCACGATAAAACGTGACAACGAGTGGACCCTGCGTTAGCAAGTCTGCCGAAGATACAGCGTGACCGTCTGGATCATCAAGCGTGAACGCCGGCGCTTTGGCCCCAACCTTCAGCGCCTTGTCTGCTGCACCGGAAGCAATCAATTCATGCGTCGCGCGATGCATCGGCTCGTGAATCTCGTGCGGCGCGTTATAGGGCGGCCCACCCGCTTCAAAATTTGCGCGGAAGGCGTCGAGGGTATCTTGAAGAGACATGGCTAAGCCTTTTTGAATAAAGTTTGAAATGGCGGCGGGCTCGTCTGCCGGCCGTCTAAAAAGGTCTTGCAACGCACCTTGAAGTAAGACTAATTTATTCCCCGAGACCCTAGTAGTCTGCGTTAAGCGATAACATTAATTCCTTCGGGGAATAAAATGGACAGATTCACTGCGATGGAGGCCTTTGTTCGAGTGCTCGACACGGGTTCCTTTTCGGCCGCCGCCAGACAGCTGCGAATCGGGCAGCCGGCGGTGTCGAAAGCAATTGCCCAGTTGGAGCAACGGCTGGGTGTGCAGTTGCTGCTTCGCTCGACACGTGGCTTAAGGCCGACAGAAGCAGGACAAGGTTTCTATGAGCGCGCCAAGCGCTCGCTCGAGGAAGCCGCCGAGGCAGACCTGGCCGCAACGGGCGCCGCATCCGGCCTTTCGGGGCGATTGCGTTTCTGCGCCGCGGTGACCTTCGCTAGACTGCACATCATCCCGTGCTTGCCCGCGTTCGTGGCTGCGCATCCGGCGCTTGCGATCGAAGCCATCCTTGACGATCGCAGCATCGACTTGATCGAGGAAGGCATTGATGTCGCACTGCGCATGGGCACCATTAGCGACGTCGCCGTGACAGGGCAACGTATCGGCAAGACCCGACGCATGGTGATCGGGACGCCGGCTTACTTTGAACGCCATGGCAAGCCGCTTAGGCCTGCCGATCTAAGCAATTTTCCATCGGTTATCTATGCACAGGCGGGCGGCGGTGCAAGCTGGGTATTCCGCAAAGGCGCAGAGACCGAAGCCGTCTCACTCACGAATACCCTCAGCATTACAGCGGCTGAAGGCGTGCGCGAGGCGGTATTTGCGGGTTTAGGGCTATGCGTAACAACCGAGTGGATGTTTCATCCGGAGCTCCAACAAGGCCGTGTCGAACAGATCTTGAATGACTGGTCCTTGCCTTCGTTCGATCTGTGGGCCTTGTTTCCAACGGGCAGACAGGCCAGCGCGAAGGCCCGAGCGTTCGCCAGCTTCGCCGCCGATCAGCTGCAAAAGACGATTTTCTTGCCCGAGTGAAGGCTGCTGGCGAGCGTCGATTGGCAGTTCGCGGCGAGCAGCCGAACACTATGAATTCGCTTTGTTGTGAGGTTCTTGGCGCGCCGTCTGAAGGAGCGCGGGCTCCGCGATCGCCGGCCTCGATCGGCGGCGTTATTTCGAGGTCTGAGATTACGCCTTCGTTTCTCCACTGAACAGAACCGCGAGCACGGCCAACATCGGCAGATTCTTCAGGATCGATCCAAACGGATCCAATAACAGGCTGGGCGAAACAACTGCCAGAAGAATCGAGTACGCCAACACCGCGAAGGCCTGGATCAGCCACAAACGGCGTCCAGGTCGAGCCAACGTAGCCACTCCAAAGATCACATCAATCGCCGCCGCCAGATAAAGCAACGGGGGATTCGTCGAGCCATGTCCGGGCATCGACGCGAACTGCGCAAGACCCGAGGCGCGGAAAGTCACGAACAGCGTGGCAATGGCAGCCCAAAACCACGTCACCGCAAGCGCGACACGCAAGACCAGCGGCAACCAAGCACTGAGGGCCTCGGCACGCATCGCCGCGGCATCGGCAGGATCGATAAACGTCTCGACCCCAGTTGGAACTCGACCCAAGGCCCGGGTAGTTGGCGCCACATCGGCAGTACTGCCAGCCTGCAGCATTTTCCATGTATCGCGCGTGAGCATCGAACCTGGCACACGGTCGAGCAGCGCGGCACTCGCGTCGATCACTACCGCCGGGATGCCTATTTGCAGCGCGGCGGGCAGTCCCATCGAGTTCCGATACATCGCCAGCATTTCGCGATAACTGAGCTGCGTGCCGCCGACGACGTCGATGACTCGCGACTCAACATTGAGTGCATCGACGCTGCGCGTGACAATCTCAGCGAATTGATCGACATGCACCGGGCGCATCGCTTGATGACCACCAGCCGGCAGCAAGTGTACGGGCAAGCTCGCCAGCACACGGAACATGCGCGCCGACGCGCCAGTCGGCCCATATACCATGGCGGGCCGCAAGATCTGGTAGTTGACGGGTAGTGATTGCAGGTGCGTATCCGCGGTACGCTTGCTCGCGAAATAGCGCGTGTCGCCGGTTTGCGCGCCGAGCGCCGAGACCTGCACGATCAGCTTCACGCCAGCGCGCACACTCGCATCGAACAACGCGATCGGCGTGCGCTGGTGCACGGCTTCGAAGCGCTGGTCGCCCTGCTCGATCAAGATACCTACCGCGTTCACGACAACGTCGACATCTTGCAGACGTGCCTGCCAAGCGCCCGGCTCGACATCTCGCGAGTAGTCGATCGCGATGTCATGCTCCTGCGTCGCATGGCGCACTCCTTTGAGCACGCGATGCCCGTCGCGTTCTAGCGATGCGCAAATTGCATGGCCGATAAACCCGCTGGCACCGCATACCAGAATATTCATGCTTTTCCGTCTCCGCCTAGTGATTCATGTGCTGCGAACCCCGGGTCATAGTGCCTTAGTATTCAAGCCGCGCAGCGCCCTGCCGTCGAATCCAGACATCTATTCGCTCCGTCGTCGTTTCAAGGCCCGCCACTTGGCGTCGTGGCGCCCCGGGGCCCAAACTAAAACATAGACTGTTATACTCGACTTGATGCACAGAATTTGCATATTTATATGCATGTAAAACATGTACTTATGTAGTTTTTATTCATTACTAGAAGATTGGATTCCGTAATGGTTATCGAAGACCGACTAAGGATTTCCGTTGCAAAGCATGCTTCGGACGTATTCCTGCGAACCGATTTCGCTCGCTTTGGTAGCGAAGCACAGGTAGGGCGCGCGCTGCGGCGACTGGTTGACGATGGTGTCTTGGTAAAGCTCGGCGTCGGCGTGTACGCCAAGGCAAAAAAAAGCGTCCTGTCTGGATTGCCTATTCCAGTACAACCGGTCGAGATACTAGCGAAGAAGGCTTTAGCGAAGATGGGCGTGAGGATGTATCCGCGTGAAAACGTGGCGCTCTACAATGCGGGCAAAACCACTCAGCTACCTGCCGGTACCGTCATCAACATTGGCAACCGCCGTATCGTGCGAAAAATAGGTTTCGGAAAGAAAGTCGTACGGTATGAAAGCAATCGCGTCACGGCAGAAAGAACTTATTGATTCCCTCATTGCAGCAGATCTAGTCGGCGATCTATCGGCGTCCGCGCTCGAAAAAGATATACATGTCACCGATGCGTTACACGCTTTGTCGAAGCTGCAGCATGATCGGATAGCGATTGTGTTCTGCGGAGGAACCAGTCTTTCGAAAGCACATGGCCTGATTGAACGAATGTCCGAAGACGTTGATCTCAAGCTGGTACTTGATCCCGCTCACGATTTCTCCGGCGGCCAGCTTCGAAGGCATCTTGGGAAATTGAAGCGAATCGTTATTGATCGAATGGAAGCGCTCGGCTTTCGGACAGTCGAGCAAGAACTGATCGCCCGAAACGGCAACCGCTACTTTGCCAGCGGATGGAAGTACCGAACGCTCTACGGCGCCGACAATAGTTTGCGTGCGCATCTGAGTCTCGAATTTACGTTGCGCACGCCCTACTTCGTGACCCATCGAATGCCGATTGGCTACCTCATCGACAAGCTTGCGGGACGTGGCGGAAATTTGGTATCGATGACCTGCGTTGCCGTCGAGGAAACGCTCGCGGAAAAGATTCTGTCGTTTCTTCGTCGACACGCCGAACACCGCGATGGTGTACGGGCTGACTGGGACATTGCTCTTGTGCGTCATATCTACGATACCTATTGCATAGTGAGTGCCAATGCTCAATCTGCGCAAAGGGCTGCGCTCCATTTCGGTCGTCTCGTCGAATATGATATCGCCGAGTTCTCTAAACATACTGCGTTCAGAGACAATCCGAAGCAATGTTTGGCTCACGCCTTGATGGTCGCAGAGCATGAAGGGCAGACTCGAGCCGAATATGAGCAGGTATTGCGCCCCTTGATTTACGGGACGACGCGTCCAAGCTTCGCTAAAGCCTTTGACGTATTCAAATCGACGGCGTCTTTGCTGTTGGAAACCCTGTGAAATTCGCTCGGATATATCGGTGCAACCGTGGCCGCTAGTTGAACAGCCGCGAGCCTTACGAAAGCGGCGGCTGACCGGCACTTACTTAGAACGCTCATGCTCGAACTAAAAAATCTCGACCTACGTATCGATCCCGATGCCTGCACCGTCGTCAAGGACGAAACCGTTGGCGTCGAATTTGCCGATGAAGACGGTGAATTGATCAGCCTGGAAGGCCCGAATCGCTATAGACGCGGTGACGCAGTGATCACGGGCTCGACTGGCGACCGTTGGGTGGTGTCGCGCGAGCGTTTTGAAGTGAAATATGTGGCCGCCGATGCAGGCCTGACTTTCGGTCAAACGGGCCCTTATCGCAACCGCCCCACCCTTGTGCTGGCAAAGAAATTGGATTGCGCATTCTCGATTGCGCGCTCGGACGGTGGCGACATCCTGCACGGCGCGGCCGGCGATTGGGTCATGCAGTATGCGCCGGGCGACTACGGCGTAGTCCAGGCGCAGCGCTTCGAGAAGGTATATCGGCAAACCGACTGAATCACCACGGTGCTGTCTGCACGCCGTCTTTCCAAAGAGTCACGCCGCTGGACGATGGTCGATAATACCGAGCATTACGCATTCAAGGAGGAGCGATGATGACCGACAAAAAAATAGAAAAGCCCGTTTTCGTGCTGATACACGGTGGATGGCATGGCGGCTGGTGCTATGCCGAGACCGCGCGCCTGCTCCGGCAACAGGGCTACGACGTTTATGCGCCCAGCCTGACCGGCCTGGGTGACCGCTCGCATCTGGTGTCGCGCACCATCGACCTGTCCACGCACATCGATGACATCGTCAATCTCATCAAGTGGGAAGACCTGCGCAACGTCGTGCTGTGTGGGCACTCGTATGGTGGCCTCGTCATCAGCGGCGTGGCCGATCGCGCCCGCGATCGCGTGTCTTTGCTCACCTATCTCGATGCCCTGCTGCCGCAGAGCGGTCAATCGATGCACGACGTACTGCCGCTCGATCGCGCCGAACGCTTCCGTAGCTGGGCTGCCGAGCGCGGCTTTGGCTGGCTGGTGCCGCCGACGCCGGCCTCGATCTTCGTCAACAGGAAAGAAGCCATCGCCTGGGTCGACAGCCTGTGTGTGCCCCACCCCTTGCGTTGTTTCGAGGAACCGGTGCGCTTTTCCACCGATGCGATCGAGTCGTTGGCGCGGCAATACATCGTCGCCACGGATTTCCCAAAAAGTAGTTTTCCGGCCGTGGCGGCGGCGTTGCGTGGCAAACCAGGTTGGCGAGTCGACGAGTTGCACGTCAATCACGATGCCATGGTCGATGATCCGGCCGGTGTGGCCAGGCTGTTGGTCGAAGGGTATCGGACGCGACAGACGCAGAGCTGAGCAAGGGGCGCCGCATCGAAGGATTTCGAGATGAGTGATAGCCCGATCCACATCGTGACCGCCCTCTTTCCGGAACATCTGGAAGCGGTGCGCGAGATCTTCGTGGAGTACGGGGAAAGTCTAGGCATCGACTTGGGGTTTCAAAACTTCGACGCTGAACTCGCCACGCTGCCAGGAAAATACGCAGCGCCCGAAGGTCACATTCTTCTCGCAATGCGTGACGGCCAGGCGGTCGGCTGCGTCGCGCTACGGCCGCTCGCCGGCACCACCTGCGAAATGAAGCGCCTCTATGTCAGGCCAGCCGGGCGAGGCCAACAACTGGGCAAGACACTGGCGCAAACCATCTGTCGCGTGGCGCAAGAAGCCGGCTACAGCCGCATCGTTCTCGATACGCTGGCGAGCATGCACGCGGCACTGCATGTTTATAAGACGTTGGGCTTCGAAGTTATCGAGCCCTACGTGTTCAATCCACTTCCTGATGCAACTTTCCTGGGGCGCGATTTATCGGCAAGAAGCCACGACAACGCATAGCGAGCGTCTCCTGCACAATCACGTAGAAACACGTCGCTGCGACGTCATGTCTCGAAGTCTCGATGCGCTCCCGATTAACTCGCGCTCGAGGCGGGCAACGAGGCGGGCAACGAGGCGGCAGCAGGAGCAGCGCCAACAGCTTGCTCAGGATCCCGCCCCGGATCCGCCACATGCGCGGCATTCAATATCAGCCAGAACAGGTGACCCATCTGGCGTTCCGTGACCTTGCCGTTCGCCGTTTGATGGACCACCACCAGGTCATCAGCCGGATCGACGATCACGAACTGTCCGTCGGCACCGTCCGCCCAGAAAGCCCCGGGCGGCAAATCCATCAACGGCACGCGCCGATCTGGAAAGCCGGTCCACCAAAGATAGCCATAGCCCGAATGAATGCGGGTCTTCGACCACGCGGTGGTACTTTCCTTGACCCAATCCGCCGGCACGACCTGATTTTGCTGCCAGCGTCCCTGATGCAAATAAAGCCAGCCGAAGCGTGCGAGGTCGCGTGCGCTCAGTCGGAACAGATACGCAGGATAGCGAGAATCGCTGCCGTTTTGATAACGCCCATCCGACACGCGGTAGTCCTGCATGCCCAACGGACCGGCGATCTTACTGTCGAAAGCTTTGAACACCGACGTGCCGACTGCGCTTTCATAGATCGTACCCAGCACATTGAAGTCCCAGTTGTTGTAATACCAAAAACTGCCGGGCGCATGACTGCCTCGTTCTGGACGCAGGCGTTTTTCGCCTTCCGTCTCATAAAGCGCAACGTGATAGACGCCTGAGCGCGATTCCAGCAGTTGGCGCACGGTTGCCTGTTTCTCGACATCGGTTAGCGCGGGTGCCACGTCATCCACGCCCAGCGCTGCGAGTGTGGTGTCCAGACTGATAAGCCGATCTTGTACTGCGATGCCGATCAGCGAACTCAGCAGACTCTTGCGCACCGAACGCAAACCGATCCTGCGCGTGATGTCGCCCCAACTGTCGACAATGCGGCCGTGCTGGACGACGACGAAGCTGGTGGTGCCGATCTGCTCAGAGTAGGCGCGCGCTTGAGCCATTGCGGCAGTGTCCCATCCGGCGTCGGCCGGCGTGGTCTTTTCCCAGTCGGCGCCTGGAAAAACATCAGGCGCTTGGCTTTGTGCCTGCCCTTGGCCGGCAAAGCACACCGCAACAGCAACCAGTATTGCTTTGGCAAACACTCGCACGGCATCTGCTCCAAAATCTACCGCATTCGAATATTTTCGCATCATGACCTTTAACGCCCGCGTACAACAATTCATAAAAGCGGCAATTCCGAGACGGATCGATAACTGAACTAATTTGCGCCATGGGGCCCGCTGCCCTCGATCATGCGAAAACCGAATCGCCTCCTGACATCAGAATGCGCTGGTGTCAGTTCTATATGCGCCGTCATAAGGCCCAGCCGGTAAGCCTTGTCCTTGAACAATCACCGATCGCCAATTTGCCTGCCGCGCAAGCGGAATGTAGTCGGGCTTCGCTTTCTCGATCGCAGCGGTGATAGCGGCAGCCACCAGCATCACCAGTGGGTTTCCGCCGCCGCTCGAAGCCTGTGGCGAGTACGCGAGCTTTTCTTTGTGCGACCACAACGTCTGCCCCGTTGTCCCGCTCTTCAATGAATAATCCAACTCCACCGTCACCGTGGTAGCGAGCAAAGCGTACTGCGCATCCCAACGATTGATGGTTATATACATGACCGAATCGGCCCCAAACATCTTTGCCAGGACGGTAGGATCATTCGCATGCACGAGGTCTGCATCACCGAGACCTTCATCTTCCAGCAGCCGCTTTGTCAAATTCACGGGGAAGACGTAATAACCACGCTCGGCAATAGGCCGAGCGATCGTCGACAAGAAATAGTCGGGGGCGTCGACGTCGACACTTCGGTTAATTACTGGAACCACCAAAATGGAGTGCGGGTCCGCCGCTCGAAAATCGGTGTAGTTATTGTGGATCGGCACCGGCGCGCACGCCGCGGCCATCAGCGCAATAGCTACCAAATAACTTACCAGGCGAAGGCCAGCGAATAAGCGCTTCATTACTTCGCCTCCTTGGTATTCGACGCTAGCCGAATCATTGTGTCCATTAGCTTGGTCGATTCTGGCCAAGTGGTTTTTTCCTTTTGGAAGTAGACAGCCGCCTGCTTGGAGTCGCCCATCTCCAGCAATATGTTCCCGTACTCGGCGTATAGACCAGGAGGAATACGACGTCCAGAACTCTCTCCTTTTGCGATCGTCTCGGACATATTGCGGGCAAAAACACCGTTGTCTCCGGGTGCTTTGTAATGCTCGTAAAGTGATGATTCATATCCGCCCCAAGCGTACTTGCTCTGCGGGGCGCATGCGGCCGTGAACACAGACAGTAAGCAAATCATGCCAACTTTCATAATCTTCATTGTTGGGTCCCTCCAGCGGAGACGTCGACGGAGACCGACTCCCCTTCTGCCGCATAAATTCGCTGCTTTACCAAGAGGACATTGGCATTTCTGACCTCGACAACATGAGGCCCTTCCTCGATTGCGAGCACCCCCTGGACGCCGTCGAAAGCGTCTGCGGCACCAATATTGCGTCCATCCAACAACAACTCACTTCCTTTGGGCGAGCCAATCAGACGCAGTGTCGGCCGTGCGCTTCCTGTCACGATTCTCGTCGTGGGCAATACGCATCCTGTGAGGGCGACGGTCAGCAATACAGCGAATACGATTCGTTTCATGTTCTACTCGGCCACAAAGAGATTTCGGTTGTCGGTGATCGAGCCAGAAGTAATCTGGGCCACCGAGCCTTCGTTCAATTCACTCTCGCCGAACGTGCTGATTATTCGAATTGATGCGACCTCGGTCGGTGGGAGTGATATCGCGAAACCACTTTGCTTGCTCTTGACTGATTCGCCGGCGCGAAATACGCGGAGCACGTCTCCGGCGTGAATTCCTTGTCGGGCACCCGCCGCAATATAGACCGTCGAACCCTCTGCTTTCAAAATGTCTGTTTTCCAAAGACGCTCATTGAGTTTGGTCATCATCCGCCCGATTACATCGGAGATCGCTGCCGAAATCGCTCGATCATTTAACGACCCGTCATAATCGGCGCGACTACCGTATCCGGCGATCTCTCCAGATTCAGTCGAAGCGTCGCCCGTTCCAGAAGCGGAGAAAAATATATAACCCGTCTTGACGTCCACCAAACGTAATTCAACCTTGGCATGCGCGTGTTGTATCTTTGTAGCACTGAGAAAGCCGGATTTTCCTTCCGTACTGCGCCCAAACTCTGTTACAGACCCGAGAATCAGCGTGTCCACGCCAACGAGCCCTGCATCACCAGTTAGTGACTGCTCGGACGCGACCTTGGCAATATCAGGGCGTTCGAAAACCAGATACTGCTTCGACGCTACCAGGCGACCTGCGAGAATGTCACTGGCTTGTTTACCCAATGGATCAAGGCTCGAATCGGTTACAAACGTCCGTCCATATCGTGTCTCGTTAGAGAATCTCCCTATGGCAATTTTGCGTTTCAGAACTTTCTGCTCATTGTCCGCTACGCCTTCTTGAGCATTCTTTTGCTCAATCTG
>JBPBQZ010000132.1:0-14347 GCA_050955105.1 Janthinobacterium lividum
CGGGCGGTGCCGAAAGGTTTGCCGCCCGAACCTGACGCGCGCGCCGATGCGCCGCTCGCGGCGCTCGAGCGCACGCGTCGCCGCACGTTGTTGTGCCTGCATGTGGCGCTGGGCGGCATCGTCGGCGTGACGGTGTTCCGCTTCTTCGGGCCGGCTGCGCGACAGCGCATCATAAAAGGCTGGTCACAGCGGTTACTGAGTTTGTGCGGGGTGCGCCTGGTCGTGCACGATCACAGCACCGCAGCGATCACAGGCGGCGCGCTGCTGGTCTCGAATCACGTTTCCTGGATCGATATCTACGTGATCGATGCCTGGCGGCCGACGCCGTTTATCGCCAAGGCGGAGATCGCCCGCTGGCCGGTAATCGGCATGCTGGCCAAGCTGATCGGCACGATTTTCATCGAGCGCGAGAAGCGCGGCGATGCCCGGCGTATTGCCGAACAGCTGTCGCAGCGCCTGTCTGGGGGCGGGCAGGTGGTGCTGTTTCCTGAAGGCACCACGTCCGATGGCGTCGACCTGCTGCCGTTTCACGCCAGCCTGTTCGAGGGCGCGGTGCAAGCGGGCGCGCCGGTGCAGCCCTTGTGCCTGCTTTATGAAGATGCGTTGGGAAGACAGTCGCTGGCGCCGGCTTTCGTCGGCGATCTGACCTTGTTCGATACCTTGACGGCACTGCTGCGCCAACGGCCGGTCACTGCGCATCTTTATTTAGGGAAGCCGATCGCCCCTGGTTTGCCGCGGCGCGCGCTGACCGCGCAAGCCGAGTTGGCGGTGCAGGCGGCGTTGCAGACGCTGCAAGCCAGCGTCGCGCCGGCGCCGGCCGAGCAACTGGCCGCGCTGCGCGCGAATGTATCCGGCAGCGGCGCCGATTTCGTCCGGCAGTTGCGCAGTCGAGCGGCGCGCACGGAGGCGGCTCGCAGCGTTGCCGCGGAGCCGGTGGATCGGGCCGAATAGGCGCGCAGCCAACTCGCAAAGCGTTCGGGACGGGTGCGAAAATAGCGCTCAGTCGCGTGGCGGCTCCGCAGGTGTCGAGTCCGTGACATCCGTCCGACTCGTATCGGTGCTCAGGTGAGTGATGGCCGACGCGGGCGCGCTGACGATGCGCGGGGCGCAGCGCACTTGCAGAATAGTGCGCTCGGCAGGTGCCACGTCGAGCCGCACGGCACTCAGGGCATTGCCCCATACGCAGCCGCTGTCCAACGCACAGAGATTGTCTTCCAGCCGCAGCCCGAGTGCCGCCCAATGGCCAAACACCGTGGTGACGTTGCGCGTGGCGCGGGTCGGCACCTTGAACCAGGGCATGCAGCCGGGCGGCGCATCGTCCAGCCCGCCTTTGGCGCGCAACTCCATCCTTCCCTCTGCATCACAAAACCGCAGCCGCGTCAGCGCATTGACGATGGCGCGGTGGCGCGCCTCGCCGCTCAAGCCATCGTGCCATTGGGCCGGCTCATTGCCGAACAGGGTGCGCATAAAGCTGCGCCAGTCGTCGGAACGCAGGCCATCTTCGACTTCTGCGGCGCGCGCGAGCGTGGCGGCGACGTCCCATTGCGGCGGTACGCCCGCATGGATCATCAGCAGGCCATTTTCATAGCGCGCCAGTGGCTGATGCCGCAACCAATCGATCATTGAGTCGGCGTCGGGTGCTTTCAAGATTTCGGCGATGGTGTCGCCGCGCTTCATCTCGCGCACGCCGGCCGCGACCCCGAGCAGATGCAGATCGTGATTGCCCAGTACCACGCTGGCGCGCGGCCCCAGGGCCATCACGGTACGCAACGTCGCCAGCGATGCCGGGCCGCGGTTGATGAGATCGCCCGTCAACCACAGGCGCGGCGCCTGGGCGGCGGGCGCAACCTCGAAGGGCGTGTCGAAGGTGCTGTCCGCGCGCCCGTCGGCGGGGGCCGGCACTGCGCTGGCCATGGCCTGGCGACGTGACCAGCCATCGATCTCATCGAGCAAGCGGAGAAAGGCATCATGGCAGCCCTGCAGATCGCCGATCCCGAAAATCGGGCGGCGGCCGGCGGAGCCGGAAAAGGCGGGCGAGGAGGCGGAAGTGGCGTGCATGACTTAAAACAGATTAACTCTCGAATTACTCGGGAAACACTTTGCTGATGGTATCGATAACTCATTATGCATGCACCCGCCAAGCTGTTGTCGAACGCTGACGAAAATGCACCTTTGCTGTGAAAATCGTCTTGGACAGAATTACTAATGAGATATGATGCACTCGCCATGAGTGGGTTGGCGAACAGATATATGGCTTCGAGGGCGGCTCAAAATGCCAGTGAATTTCGAGAGTTGTCGAATATCGAGACATGTATCGGGTGAGGACTTGTCCGCATCCATGCGTATACGACCCGCGTACATTTAGAAATCAAGACCAGGCATGATGGAACAACAACAGGCAATGCTCGAGTACTTCCAGGTGAAGCACTGCTCGAGCCAATGGCGTGACTTTCTTGGCGCGCTCGGCGAGGAATTCGAGAACCAACTCGACCTTCCGGAACTGCGTGCGCTAATGGCACGGATTGGCGAGCGCTTCGCCCCGCGCAGCGCACTGGGAACCTGCGAGACGCTCGACGAACTCGAGGCCGAAATCAATCGCATCTGGTTCGGACTCGACTGGGGTTGGGTAGCAATTACGGACCACGGCGACCATCTGGGCATCGCGCATTATTGCGCACCGCTGCTCACCGGTTTCGGCGGGCGTTCGGCTGCCTGGATCCCGGCTTTCCTGGAAGGGGTCTATCAGCACTGGTTCAGTACGCTCGGGATCGATCCCGCGCTGCGCGTGCGCGAGGACGCGCAAATCAATCCCGATGCTGGCATCTTAGCGTTCAAGCTGGCCCGATAATATGGTCGGCCCGAGGCGCGCCAGTTCCCAATATGTACTCGCTGGTGCGGCCTTGCCGCGTCTGATCGGGCACATTGAGCCAGTGCGAAGAGGGTCGACCGATGACCGCGTCTGAAGATATATCCAATCTGTTCCGCAAGTTCGGCGGCGAGGAAGACGGTTACCAAGAGATCGTCAAGCAGGACCAGGCGAGCGAATCGCGTGCGCGCTGGCCCTTGCTGTCGGCGGTGAACCTGTCGGACAACGCCGTGGCACCGGCAGTGAATCTGCCGGAAGGTCCGGCCGCGCCGACTGCGCCAATGAAAGCGGCGCCGACTTTGCACGCGCCGGCACCTGCCACGACCGCGCCGGCTGCCTCCGGACCATTCGGTCCTTCGAGCGTGCAAACCGAAGTTGCCTCGGCGCAAGATAGTGCCGATATCTACGTGCCCGGCCCCGATGAGACGGCGCTCGATGGTAACGGACGGGTGGAACCTGATTTAGCAAATTCACCCGACGCGCCAGCCGCGCGGGCGACTACCGTCATGAAAAATTTCCGTCGCCCGGGAACGCGGGCCGCCAAGCCTGCCGGTTCGCCATTGCCGGCGCGCAATCCGCGTGATCCGCGAGACGCCCTGCAGCGCTTCGCCGCGAATCCGTCCGCGCCGCGCGCCGGCGCCGGTTTGCGCGATGCCCGCTGGGCGCGGCCGGCAGCAGGTGCCGCCGCGCAAGTCGGCCCGGGGTCGACTTCGCAGTTTGCTTCGCAACCCGCCGTGCCGGCGGCTTTGCAGGCCGGCTCGCAGCCCGCGTCACAATCGGTTGCGCGGCCTGCTGCCGTGCCGCCGGTTTCACCGCCGCCGGCCACGCAAGGAATCTGGCGAGCCACACCGCCGCCTGTCGTGCATCCGGCTCCCGCGCCACGCCGCGAAGGCTCGCTGCTGGGACGCATGTTTGCCAACACCTCGCAAGCGGCCGCCGTGCCGGCGCCGGTTGAGCCCCCGCCCGTGCAGGGTGCGCTCGCGGTGCCGCGGGATTTGTCGAGCGTATTCACGCGTCTCGCCGGCAAGCCTGCCGCACCGGCAGCCACCGAGCAGCCGGCTGCCACGGGTGCTTCGTTGTCCGAACGCCTGAATCGCCTGTGAATATCGTAGCAGTGGTATCGGCAAAGGGTGGCGTAGGCAAGACCACCGTGGCGGCGAATCTTGCGGCGGCAGTAGTGGCCGCCGGCCGCCGCGTCACCGTTATCGATCTCGATCCCCAAAACGCCTTGCGCCTGCACTTCGGCATGCCACCCGAGCGCATCGAGGGCACCTCGCGTGCCACGCTTGGCGGCGCGCCGTGGAGCTCGGTGGTCTACGCGGGCCGCGGCGGCGTATCGGTGCTGCCGTATGGAGCGGTCAACGAAACCGACCGGCATAGCTTCGAGCAGCATCTGGATACCCATCCAGACTGGTTGCACTCGAATCTGCGCTCGCTCGACCCAGCCTCTACCGAACTGGTGATCATCGATACGCCGCCGGGGCCATCCGTGTATTTGCGGCAGGCACTGTCGACCGCACATTTCGCATTGACGGTGGTGCTGGCCGATGCGGCGTCTTACGCGACGATTCCGATGATGGAAGGGCTGCTGGGCACCTATTGCGCCGAGCGCGCCGATTTCGTTGGCGTGGCATACGTGATGAACCAGGTCGACCAATCGCGCCAGCTTGGCCGTGACGTGGTCAAGGTATTGCGCAACACACTGGGCAGCCGGGTGTTTCCCGGCTTGATCCATCAGGATCAGGCAGTGGGCGAAGCACTGGCCTGCGATCAGACGGTGCTGGAATACGACGCCTTATGCCAAGCGACGCAGGATTTCAAAGCCTGTGCGCAGTGGGTGATGAACGCACTGGATGGTGCGCCGGGGAAAAGGTCATGAAATTGCGGCGATCGAAGCAAGCTGCCACGGCGGCAGCGGGCAGCCCTATGCCGGAAGCGGCGGGGGGCGCCAGAGCGCGCAGTGCCGGCGATCCGGGCGATGTGTCGCTGACACGCGGGGAAGCGCAAAGCAGCAATACCTTGGGCGGCGCGCGCTTCGAGCGCTGGGGCATGCGCTTCGTCGAACACGGTTTTTGGGACGTCAAGCCGGTAAGGTGGGCGCTGTTCACGCTGGCGCTGCTGGTGTTCGTGTTCGTCATAACGGTGCCGCTCGAAGCTACGCAGCAGGCGATCTTCGCGGGCGCGTGCCTGCTGTTCGCGCTGTATCTGCGCGGCATGTCGGGGCGTTTGGTGTCGCTGACCATGATCGTGCTGTCGTCGATCGCGACCACGCGCTATATGTATTGGCGTTTCACTGAAACGCTGTCGTGGGAAACGCCGCTCGACACCATCTGCGGATTGTTGCTGCTGCTGGCCGAGGTCTATGCGGCACTGGTGCTGCTGCTCGGTTACTTTCAGACCGCCTGGCCGCTCGGCCGCAAGCCGGTGCCGCTGCCGCGCGACGTGTCGACCTGGCCGACGGTGGACGTGTTCATCCCCAGCTATAACGAGCCGCTCGGCGTGGTCAAGCCAACCGTGTTCGCCGCGATGGCGCTCGACTACCCACGCGACAAGCTGCGCATCCATGTGCTCGACGACGGCCGACGTCCCGAATTCAAGGAGTTTTGCGAGAAGGTCGGCGTCAATTGGGTAATCCGCAATCACAATCGCCACGCCAAGGCCGGCAACATCAACGAGGCGCTGAAGAATACCGACGGGGAATACCTGGCGATCTTCGATTGCGACCACATCCCCACGCGCTCTTTTCTGCAGATCGCCGTCGGCTGGTTCCTCAAGGACCAGAAGCTGGCAATGCTGCAAACGCCTCACCATTTCTTCTCGCCCGATCCCTTCGAGAAGAACCTCGGCACCTTCCGCAAGGTGCCTAACGAGGGCGAACTGTTCTACGGCCTGGTGCAGGATGGCAACGATTTGTGGGATGCGACGTTCTTCTGCGGCTCGTGTGCGGTGCTGCGGCGCGCGCCCACCATGGAAGTGGGCGGCATTGCCGTCGAGACCGTCACGGAAGACGCGCATACCGCGCTGAAAATGCATCGGCTCGGCTATTCGACCGCTTACCTGTCGATTCCACAGGCAGCCGGGCTGGCTACTGAAAGTCTGTCGGGTCATATCGGCCAGCGGATTCGCTGGGCGCGCGGCATGGCGCAGATTTTCCGCGTCGACAATCCCTTGCTGGGCCGCGGGCTCAGCCTGGGTCAGCGCATGTGCTACGCCAACGCGATGATGCACTTCTTCTACGGGCTGCCGCGCATCGTGTTCCTCACGGCGCCGCTGTTTTTCCTGTTTTTGAATGCGCACGTTATCCAGGCTTCGGCCCTGATGATCGCGCTGTACGCGGCGCCGCACATTCTGCATGCGAACGTCACCAATTCGCGCATGCAGCGCGATTTCCGCCATTCATTCTGGGCCGAGGTGTACGAGTCGGTGCTGGCCTGGTACATCATGCGGCCGACCTTGATGGCGCTGATCAATCCGAAGCTGGGCAAATTCAATGTGACGGCCAAGGGCGGCCGCATCGAAGAGGAATACTTCGACTGGAACATCTCACGCCCCTATCTGGTGTTGCTGACGCTCAACCTGCTGGGCTTCGTAATCGGCCTGGTGCGCATCTTCTTTTCGACCACCGGTGAGGTCAATACCACGGTGTTGAATCTGGCATGGACGGTCTACAACATGCTGATTTTGGGCGCCAGCGTGGCGGCGGCCAGCGAGGCGCGCCAGGTACGCGATAGTCATCGCGTATCGATGGTGCTGCGTGCGATGCTGCGTTTGCCCACTGGTCGCACCGTCGTGTGTGAAACCCTCGACTACTCGGAAGGCGGCCTGGGCCTGAAATTGCCCGACGCCGCGCTCGCGCCGCTGGGGGAGCAGGTGACGGTGTCGCTGTATCGCGGCGAAGAGGAATTCGTGTTCCCCGCGTCGGTCGTGTTCAGTCATGGCGTGCGCGTCGGCTTGCAATTCGCGCCTTTGACCACTTCGCAGGAAATCGATCTGGTGCAATGCACGTTTGCGCGTGCCGATGCCTGGACCGGTTGGTCGGAAGGGCGTCAACAAGACACGCCGCTGCGCGGCTTGGCGCATGTATTGCAAACGGGGCTTCGCGGCTTTTGGCACTTATTCAGACATATCGGCCGCGACGCAAGAAAACTAAGAACGGGAAAACTCGCGCCCGCCAAAGCGAGCCTGGATTCTGGAAGCTGATATGGGGATGGGCGGGGGAGAGATGGGTATGAATAAGCGTGCACGGGGCGCGCAAGTTGTAACCCGCAGCCAAGGCTGGACTGGCAAGCGGGCGTATTTATGGTTGGCCGCATTGGCAGTGAGCGCTTTTCTATTGGTGCCACGGGCCGGTCACGCGGCACCTGCGCCATTGGCCGCACCGGCGGCGGGACTGCAGTCCACGGATACGAGCGCAAACGCGGGCCTGGCGACACCGCTGGGCGCTTTGGCGTCGCCGCTCGCAGCAGGCGCCGGCACGACGCCGGCCGATCGTACGCGCGTGCCGACTACCTCCGACCAAGGTGAGCCGCTGCCGAATGGCGGGCGCCGCTACACCTTGAATTTCCGCCAGTTGGGTTCGCTCTATCCGCTGGAACTGCGCGGCGTCGACGGCACCATCGGTGTGCCGTTCTCGGTGCGTTCCGACGAGGTGGTAACAGGTGCGCGACTGCACCTGAACTACAGCTATTCGCCGGCGCTGATCACCAATATGTCGCACCTGAAGATCTCGGTGAACGGCGAGGTCGCGGCCACCGTGCCCTTGGCCAAGGAACAGGCCGGCATTTTGCTGAGCCGCGACATTCCGATCGAGCCGCGCCTGATCACCGATTTCAATCAGCTGAACGTGCAATTGATCGGTCATTACACGATGGAGTGTGAAGACCCGTTGAATTCGACGCTGTGGGCCAACGTCGGCAACGACAGCAGTCTCGAATTGACGGTGGCACCGCTGCCGACGGGGAATGACCTGGCCTCGCTGCCGCTGCCATTCTTCGACCGTCGCGACGTGCGCCGTCTGGAATTGCCGTTCGTGTTCGGCGCGGCGCCTTCGCAGCAGACGCTTGAAGCGGCGGGCATCGTGTCGTCGTGGCTGGGTTCGCTGGCCGGGTATCGCGGCGCGCTGTTCCCGGCGCTGTTGAGCCAGGCGCCGCAAACCGGTAACGCCGTGGTGTTCGCCACGTCCGACGAGCGCCCGGCAGGCCTGACCTTGCCGCCGATCCAGGGGCCGTCGCTGTCGGTCGTCAACAATCCGGCCGATCCGCGCGGCAAGCTGTTGCTGGTGATGGGACGCGATACGCATGAACTGAAAACCGCCGCGATGGCGCTCGGTATCGGCCAGTCGGCTTTGTCCGGGCAAAGCGCGGTGATCGGTTCGCTGACCGATGTGAAAGCGCGCGAGCCTTACGACGCGCCTGCATGGGTGCGCAGCGACCGGCCGGTGCGCTTTGGCGAATTGGCCGACCAGAAAGACCTGAATGTGTCGGGCTACAACCCCGATCTGGTGCGCGTGAATTTGCGTATGCCGCCCGATCTGTTCGCCTGGCGCAGCAACGGCATTCCGATCGATCTGCTGTATCGCTACACGCCGCGCCCAAGTGCCGACAAGTCGACGCTGAACATCAGCGTCAACAACAACTTCGTCACTTCACTGCGCATTCCGACCTATGCCGCGGGCAGCTTGATGCCTTCGGCTTTGTCGAACACGCTGGCGGCCGACGGCTCGGCCGCGCGCGAAGCGAAGATTCGCATCCAGCCTTTCCTGCTGCCGTCGACCAGCCAGTTGCAGTTCCACTATTACTACGACTATGTGAAGAACGGCGCGTGTAAAGACGTGTTGCTCGACAACGTGCGCGGCGCCATCGATCCCGATTCCACCATCGACCTGTCGAGCTTCGCGCATTACATGGCGCTGCCGGATCTGGCCGCCTTCAGTAACAGCGGCTTCCCGTTCACGCGCATGGCCGACCTGTCGCAGTCGGCGGTGATTTTGCCGGATGCGCCGCGTGCCGCGGACATCTCGCTGTACCTCGCGCTGATGGGCCGCATGGGCGGCTCGACCGGCTATCCGGTTACGGGCGTCAGCGTGGGTCGTGCGACCGATGCGCATAATTTTGCCGATAAAGACCTGTTGGTGATCGGCGCGCCGGAGAACCAGGCCTTGTTCCACGACTGGGCCAAATCGATGCCGTTCTCGTCGAATGCCGGCGGTTCCAGCATCGACTTGTCGGACCTCGCGTTTCGCGTCTATGACTGGTGGCATGGCGACCGCGGCATGGAACGCGCGCCGCGCAGCGCCACGCTGTCGCTGACCAGCCAGATGTCGGATGCGGTCATCATGGGCTTCCAGTCGCCGTTGAACAGTTCGCGCAGCGTGGTGGCCTTGGCCGGCAGCGGACCGCAGAACATGTCCGACCTGTTGAGCGCGCTGATGGACGCCGAGCTGGTCGGGCAGATCCAGGGTGGCCTGACGGTGGTGCACGGTCGTAGCGTCAGCAGTATTGCCAGTGGCAACGCCTACTACGTCGGCTCGCTGCCGCCGCTGACTTATCTGCGCTGGATGATGTCCGTGCATCCGCTGTTGCTGGTGCTTTGCGCACTGGTGGTGGCGCTGATCATCGCCATGGTGCTGTTCCGCCTGCTGCGCGGCATTGCTGCCAAACGGCTGCAAAAGTGAGGCATGTGTCGTGAAGGTTTTATTTCGACGCGGGATCCCGGCACGGGCGGGCGCGAGCCTGCTGGCGCTCGCCATCAGCCTGAGCGTCGCCCAGGTGGCTAGCGCGGCACCGTCGGCACCGGCCAACACGGCGACCCCGGCCGACGCGGCAGCCGGACGTCCCGCGCGCTCGCCGGTGGCAGCGTCGCCGGTGCGCCAGGCTTCCACGCTGGCGATACCGTCAGCGCCCTGCAATTGGCCGCTATGGAACGTTTTCGCCAACACGCATGTGCAGAACGATGGCCGGGTCGTCGATTTCAGTACGCCGACCCAACAAAGCACCTCGGAAGGGCAGGCTTATGCGCTGTTCTTCGCCCTGGTCAACAACGATCGAGCGGCTTTCGATCGGGTTCTCGGTTGGACCGAGGCGAACCTCGCCGGGGGTGACTTGCGCGCGCGGCTGCCGGCCTGGCAATGGGGTCGCGCCAAAGACGGCAGCTATACGGCGCTCGATCGGAATTCTGCGTCGGATGCCGATACCTGGCTGGCCTATACCCTATTCGAGGCCGGCCGGCTCTGGCGTGAGCCGAGCTTTTTGATGCTGGCGCGTGCCGTGACGGCGCAGATCGAAGATCGTGAGGTGGCGGATCTGCCCGGTTTTGGTCCGATGTTGCTGCCGGGCGAGAATGGTTTTCAACTGGCGGACGATGTGTGGCGCCTCAACCCGAGCTATCTGCCGCTGCCGGTGCTGCGCCTCTTGGCATTGCAGAGCCCGGATGGTCCGTGGCGGCGCCTGGCGGTGAATGCCGAGCGCTTTATCGTGGCGGTTTCGCCGAAGGGCTTCGCGCCCGACTGGGCGGCATACCAGACCGGCAAGGGCTTTGTCGTGGACCCGGTCAAGGGTGACGTGGGCAGTTACGACGCGATCCGCGTTTATCTATGGGCCGGCATCACGTCGCGCGGCGAGCCGCTGCTCAAGCCATTGCTGGCGGCCCTTGGCGGCATGAACGTGGCGTCGCTGGCGGCCGCGCCGCCAGAGAAAGTGGCGACCCTTGCGGGCGGTTATACCGGCGCGGCGCCAGTGGGTTTCTCGGCTGCCTTGTTGCCTTATTACAAAACCCTCGGCGCCGACCGAGCGCTGGTGGCCGCGCAAGCGCGCGTCGCGAGCGCGGCCGCCGCGCCGGGAAATTACTATGACAACGTGCTTACGCTATTCGGCCAGGGCTGGCTTGACGGTCGCTACCGTCTTGACGGACAAGGTCGACTGACGCCGCGCTGGGGGAATGCATGCCAATCGGCCAACGCACAATAGTTGCCGCAGTCGCTTCGGCGATTGCCGCGCTCAGCATTCAGCCTGCGCTGGCGCAAGCCGATCCGCAAAAGCTGCTGATCGACCAGGGCAGCTACTGGCAGGCGCACGCGCGTGGCGACCTGGCAGCGCAAGCCTGGCAGAAACTGCTGAAGCTGAATCCGAACCAACCCGATGCGCTGTATGGCATGGGCCTGGTCGAAGCCGATCGTGGGCGTGCCGACCGCGCGCAGCAGTATCTCGACCAGTTGAAACAAGTCAGCCCGAATCATCCGGGCGTGACGGCGCTGGCCGCACGACTCGGTCAGCCTTTGCCACAAAACAGCACGCTTGCCAGCGCGCGCGAACTTGCGCAAGCCGGCAAGCCGGCTGCGGCCGTGCAACAGTATCAGCGCGCGATGGCCACGGAAAAGGCCACGCCGCAGCTGCAACTCGAATATCTGCAAACGCTGGGTGGCACCTCGCAAGGCTGGGACGAAGCGCGGCGTGGGCTGGAAAAGCTTGCGCACGACAATCCCAACGACAGCAAGATCGCGCTGGCGCTGGCTCAGCATCTGACCTATCGAGAAGCCACGCGGCGCGACGGCATTCGTCAGTTGGCGGCCTTGTCGACCCGCAGCGACGTCGGCGCGGCGGCACGCAATAGTTGGCGCCAGGCCTTGATCTGGCTGGGCGCGCGCGCTTCCGACCAGCCGCTTTATCAGGCCTATTTGGGCACCGTACCCGACGACGCGGCCGTCAAGGCGCGTTACGACGCGATGATTGCGCAGGAGCAGACCGCCCAGGCCGACCAGCGTGCCAACGCCGCGGCGCGGCAAGCCAATGCCGCCAACGCCGCGCAGGGGCGCGTGGTGGCGCAGGGCTTCGAGGCCTTGCAGCGTGGCGACCTGGATACCGCGACCGCACGTTTCCAAAGCGTCTTGGCGGATCATCCGAACGATGGCGACGCGCTCGGCGGTATGGGCGTATTGCGCCTCAAGCAAGAGAAATTTCCGGAAGCTCAAAGCCTGCTCGAACGCGCGTCACGCGGACCGAATCCGGGGCGTTGGCGCTCGGCACTGAACAGCGCTTCTTACTGGGCGCTGGTCAATAGCGCGAATGCCGCGCGCCAGGTCGGCGATGCGCAGAGCCTGCAGAAAGCGCGCGATATGTTGATGCGCGCCATCAAGATCGATCCGGCCGAAGTGACCGCGCAAAACGCGCTGGGCGACGTGCTGATGGCGTCCGGCGATGCGCCGGGTGCCGAGGCGGCTTACCGGATGGTGTTGCGCCGGCAGTCGAATAATCCCGATGCGATTCGTGGGCTGGTCGGTGCACTGACGCAGCAGAATCGCGGTGACGAAGCGCTGCAATTTGCCAGCCAGTTGAGTGACCAGGAACGTCAGCAGCTCGGCGGCCTGGGCACCTTGCGCGCACAGAAGCTGCAAGCCGATGCGCGGGTGGCCGAGCAGCGCGGTGATTATGCGACCGCCCGCTCGAACCTTGAAGATGCGCTGCTGAACGATCCGGATAGTCCATGGATTCGTCTGGATCTGGCGCGTATCTATATGAAGCAGGGTGCCCTCGTCAACGCCCGCAGCGTGATGGATGGCCTGCTGGTCTCGAATCCAGACCTGCCGGATGCATTGTATGCGAGTGCCTTGCTGTACAGCGAGCTAAGCGACTGGAATCAGACGCTGACCACGCTTGATCGCATTCCCGCATCGAGCCGTACTCGGGACATGAGCAGTCTGCAGCGTCGCGCCTGGGTGCATGCCACGGTCGACCGTGCCTTGGCGCTGTCGCGGCAAGGACAGACGCAGGCCGCGCATGGGCTGGCCGACCAGGCCGCGAGTGTGGCGGGCACCGACCCCGAACTGGCTGGCGCCGTGGCGTCAGTGTATGCCGAGACCGGCGACAACAATCGCGCGCTCACGCTGATGCGGCAAGTGCTGGCGCAAACGCCTCGGCCGGATGCCGGCATGCGCTTGCAATACGCGGGCGTGTTGCTGCGCACGCAGCAAGATGCCGAGGCGATCAGTGTGCTGCGGCAGTTGCAGACTATGCAATTGAGCGCTTCGCAGCGCGACGATCTCGACAAGCTGCAGGGCGCGCTGGCGCTGCGCCAGGCCGATCAACTGCGCGAGCAGGGCGATTTGGTGAACGCCTACAATGTGATCGCGCCAGCGCTGGCCGCGCATCCTGACGATCCGGATCTGCAGGCGGCGCTGGCACGCATGTATGCGTCGGCGGGCGAATACGATCAGGCGCTGCGGCTGTATGTGCAGGCGCATGCGGCGCGTCCGGACGATCTGGACTTGACGCTC
Organism: Janthinobacterium lividum; assembly: GCA_050955105.1. Lineage (GTDB taxonomy): Bacteria > Pseudomonadota > Gammaproteobacteria > Burkholderiales > Burkholderiaceae > JBPBQZ01. The sequence goes on from JBPBQZ010000132.1 coordinate 13,134, forward strand.
GCGGCCGCTGGTACGGCATCGCAGGCAAAGAACTACAAGTTCGCCGAGCAGGCCATCGATACCGCGTTGAAGCAGGCGCCGAATAATCCGCGCGTGCTGGCGCAGGCCGGTCGCGTGTATCGCGGCATGGGCAAGAATTCCACTGCCGCCAATTATTTCCGTCGCTCGCTGGCAGCCGAAAACGCGCCGGTGGATGACGGCAATTCGCCGCTGGGGCTGCGCCTGGTCGATCGCAACGGCATGCCGATTCAGGGCACCGTCACGCCCGGACGCCTGCCGGGCAATCCGTTTATCGGCAAGCACGTGGTCGGCGCGGCCGGCAACGGCAATGTCGCAACGGCTGCGGGCAGCCCGGTGGCGTTCGGCGCGCAGCCATCGCCTGGGCAATTCAGCGGCACCGGCGGTCCGCCGGGACAAGCGCTGCCGACCGTGCAGGGCGCGTATCCGTATCCGACGCAGCCGTATCCGACACAACCTTACTCAGCGCAACCCGCTGTTCAGACCATGCCCTACCTCCCGCCGAACGTGCCATCGGCCGCGGCCGTGCAGCAGGCGCCCGTGCCGGGATATGGCTATCCGGCCAGCGCACCCGCGGTATGGCCGAATTATCCGAAAGCCACGGGTACGCGCTCGCAGAACGACGCTGGCGCGGCGCGCTACGCCGGCAACGGCAGTAACGAAAGCGCAGGGGCTGACTACGGCGGCGCGTCGGCGTCGGGCGGTGGTTATGGTGCCGCGCCGGTTGCGTATCAACAAGGCGGCGCATATCCGCAGCAGGGCTATGCGCAGCAAGGGTATCCGCAGCAGGCTTATGCGCCGCAGCCTTACCCGCAAGCGGCGCCGCAGCAAGCCTATGGTCAGCAGCCGTATCCGCAGCAGCAGGGCTACGCTCAGCCGTCGTATCCGCAGCAGGGCTACGCGCCGCAGGCATACCCGCAACAGGGCTATGCGCCGCAGCCGTATGCACAGCCGGCTTATGCCGCACAGCCGCAGCAGACTTATCCGCAGCAGGCGTATGCGCCACAGCCGTATGCACCGCAGGCTTATGCCGCGCAGCCGAACCCGCAACAGGCATATGCGGCCCAGCCGTACCCGCAGCAGCCGTACCCCCAGCAGGCGTATCAGCAGGCCTATGCACCGCAGCCCGCGCAGCCTTACGCTTCGGCCGGCTATGTGCCGAATGGCTCGTCCGCGCAGGGCGCGGCTTATCCGCA
>JBPBQZ010000133.1:0-13855 GCA_050955105.1 Janthinobacterium lividum
GTCAGCTCACTATTTCTAACCAGCTATAGCCAACGCGTACGCAACGTGAGCAAAGTGACGACCCGAAACAAAGTGCTTACCACGCTGCTCGGCAAACTACTCGATGCACCCCTGCCGTTGCGTGACTGGACGATTCGCAACGTCGTCGCCGAAGGTGAGCCGCTGGATCAACTGTTGGCGGATCCGGGCCTGCTGGAGCGCAACATACGCCGCGCCGCGGTGGGTGTCTGGCATGCCGCCGGAACCTGCCGGATGGGCAGTCCGAGTGATCCGGGCGCGGTAACCGACCCCACTGGCAGGGTGATCGGCGTGCCAGGGCTGCGCGTCGCGGACGCATCGATCATCCCGGTGCTGCCGCGCGCCAACACCAACCTACCCGCCATCATGATCGGCGAGAAGATCGCGGCGCTGATCAGGGCTGGAAACTGATCAACGCGTACGCGTCGACGCATGCCCGTCAACACGTTCGAACCACCCGTACGACAGGATTAAAGATGACCTCATCTACACCTTCCAACGACACCGCAATCGATCTTTTCATCCACGGCGAATTCCGACCCGGCACCGGGCATCACCTGATCAAGGTGATCAATCCGGCGACTGAAGATATCGTGACGACCTATGTCGGCGCCGGCCCCGCGGACATCGATGCCGCGCTGAGCAGCGCGCAACAGGGGCTGGCGGTATGGCGCAACAGCACGCCGCAGGAGCGCTCCAGTGTGTTGCGCCGCGCCGCGCTCTGGCTGCGCATGCATAGCGAAGCGATCGCCATGGGTATGACGCAGGAAATGGGCAAAGTACTGCAGCAGTCGCGCATGGAAGTAGAGATGGGCGCCGAGACTTTCGAGTGGTACGCAGAGGAGTTGCGCCGGGTCTATGGCCGGGTAATCCCCTCGAGAAACGCGCAGGTGGTGCAACTCGTCAGCAACGATCCGGTCGGGGTGGTCGCCGGGTTCTCGCCATGGAACTTCCCGCTCAATCAGGCCGTGAAAAAAATCGCACCCGCCATCGCCGCAGGCTGCTCGATCATTTGCAAAGGACCTGAAGAGGCACCTTCGGCGGTCGTTGCAATTTTCCAGGCTTTGCGGGAAGCGGGCTTGCCGCCCGGTGTGGCCAATCTGCTATTCGGTATACCGGCCGATATTTCGTCACGCTTGCTGGCTTCGCCGATTGTGCGCAAATTGTCTTTTACCGGATCGGTTCCCGTCGGCCTCTCACTGGCGGGCCTGGCCGCAAAAGACCTGAAACGCACCACGTTCGAGCTCGGCGGCCACGCGCCGGTGATTATCACCAACGACATCGACATCACTGCCGTGGCGGCAGTACTAGTCGAGACCAAGATCCGCAATGCCGGACAGACTTGTATTTCACCGACCCGCTTCCTGGTACAGCACCGTGTCTTTGCCGACCTGCGCGACGCAATGGTGGAAAGGTTCGAGCGCGTCACCATCGGCGACAGCGCCAGCGCTGAGGTACAAATGGGCCCCGTCGCCAACCTGCGTCGCCTGCAAGCTATGCGGGATATGACAAGCGATGCCCGCGACGCCGGGGCAAGGATCGCCTGCGGCGGTGAGCGTCACGGTACCCGTGGATACTTCTGGAAGCCAACCCTGATCGAACGACCGCCGCTGAGCCTGCGTGCCATGCTTGACGAGCCGTTTGGGCCGCTTGGTTTAATGATTCCCTACACCGAGGATCACGAAGCCATCGCTGAAGCAAACCGACTGCCTTTCGGGCTTGCCGCTTATGTATTTTGCCGTGCCAGCGCGCGGGCGCGCCGGCTTGCTCAGGCAGTGGAAAGCGGCATGGTGTCGATCAACCATTTCGGCCTTGGGCTGCCGGAGACGCCATTTGGCGGAATCAAGCATAGCGGACTCGGACTGGAAGGTGGTCTCGAAGGTATCCACGCGTACTTGACCTCACGCTTTACGAGTGAATATTTGAGCGAATAAGGGAGCCCTAGTAGAAAACGCGCATGAGCATCGGTACCAGCCACGGTGAGAGCAATGCCGTGAGCACGCCGTTCAAGCCCATGCCGAGCCCCGCGATCGCACCCATCTCGGCGTTCAACTGAAACGCTCGCGCAACCCCGATGCCGCCCGACGCTACGCCCATCGCCAGCCCTTGTGCGTCGGCGGAAGGCACGCGCAGCAGCTTGAACCACGCGGCAGCCGTCACCGCCCCGACGATGCCCGACGCGATCACCAGCACCGCCGTCAACGACGGCAAGCCGCCCAGCCGTTGCGTGACGCCCATCGCGATCGGCGTGGTGACCGACTTCGGCGCCATCGACAGCGCGATGACGCGCGCGCCGCCGAGCCAGGCGACGCACGCCACCCCCGACGCGATGCCCATCACCGACCCCGCCAGCAAGGCGCTCAACAGCGGCCAGAACGCCCGGCGCAAACGCGGCAATTGCGCGGCCAGCGGCACCGCCAGCGCTACGGTGGCTGGTCCCAATAAAAAATGGATGAATTGCGCGCCGGCGAAATAGCGCTCGTAGGACCAATGCGTGAGCAGCAGCACTACGACCAGGATGGCGATCGCCAGCGCAACCGGGTTGGCCCACGGCGAGAAATTGCAGCGCTTGTAAATGCCGAAGCCGATTGCGTAAGCCAGCAGGGTCAGCGGCAGGCCGAGCAGCGGTGAGGCGGATAGGTGCGTCCAGAGCGCCGCTAGCGTGACGTGCGCATCACCCATGATCGGGGTGGCGCGGTTCGGTTGGCGGTCGAGTCGGCGCTTCAGTCGGCGCCGCGGTCGGCGCTCTCGGCGGCACTTCGATCGCCGCCGCGGCGGCGACATCGGTGGGCTTTTTCAAGACGAGTGACGCAGCAGTGGCAGGCGCCCGCGCAGCGGCCACCTCGGCCGAGCCGCCCTTGATGCCGCTCAGCCGACGCTGCAACAGCAGCCCGCCGCTCATCACCAGCGCGGTGGTCGTCAAGGTAAGCAGTGTGCTGCCTACCATCGCGGCGATCACCCCCAGCCAATGCCCCTGCACGGCGGACGCCACCGCCACCACGCCCACGCCAGCGGGCACGAACAGCAGCGACAGATGATTGAGTAACTGCGTGGCGGCAACTTCCAGCCGCTGGCGCAAGGCCGGTGCCGCGCACAGCACCAGGAACAACAACACCATGCCGATCACCGGCGCGGGCACCGGCAACTGATAAAAAAACGTCAGCGCCTCGCCGACGCATTGGAATGCCAGCAGGATCATCAACCCTTCAATCATCGAAGCCCCGCCAACTCAGGCGGCGCGCCGTGCGAGCAAGGCGCGGCCGGCGCGCGAACCGTTCTGCCGCCCGAGCGCCTGGCTGATGAATGCGCCGGTGTCGACCACCTTCTGCAGATCGACGCCAGTTTCGATGCCCAAGCCGTCGAGCATGTACAGCACGTCTTCGGTGGCCACGTTGCCGGTGGCGCCCTTGGCATAGGGGCAGCCGCCCAGGCCCGCCACCGATGCGTGGTAAATCGAGATACCCGATTCCAGTCCCGCGTAGATATTCGCCAGCGCCTGGCCGTAGGTATCGTGGAAATGTCCGGCGATGCGCTCGAGCGGAAACTCGCGCGACACTGCCGCGGCCAAGGCCTTTACATGCCCCGCGGTGCCCACGCCGATGGTGTCGGCAATATCGATTTCATCGCAACCCAGCGCAGCCATTCTGCGCACCACGTCGACCACTGCCGCGATCGGCACTTCGCCCTGGTACGGGCAGCCGAACGAACAGGAAATGCTGCCGCGCAAGCGCAGCCCCGCCTCTTTCGCCGCGCGCGCCACCGGCACGAAGCGTTCGATCGATTCGGCGATCGAGCAATTGATATTGCGTTGGGAGAACGCTTCGCTGGCGGCGCCAAAGATCACCACCTCGTCCATGCGCGCGGCAATCGCCGCCTCCAGCCCTTTCATATTCGGTGTGAGCGCCGAATAGAGCTGGCCGGGCCGACGCTTCACGCGCGCCATCACTTCGGCGCCGTCGGCCATCTGCGGCACCCATTTCGGCGAAACGAAGGAGGCCGCTTCGACGTTCGGGAAGCCGGCGTCGCTCAGGCGTTCGACCAGTTCGATCTTGATTTCAGTCGACACTTGCTGGGGCTCGGCCTGCAAACCATCGCGCGGGCCGACCTCCACCAGCTTGACGTGACGCGGCAACGCGCCGGACGTAGCAGCGGCATACGCGGCGGAGCGGGACGTCGAGGCGCTCGAGGACGCCGCGGCAAACGAAGTCGTGTTCATGGCTATTCGGTCTCCATCACCAGAAGCTGCGCGCCGTCGGCTACCTGATCGCCGACCGCGTAGAGGAACTCGCGGACGATGCCGGCCGCAGGCGCCCCGATAGTGTGCTCCATTTTCATGGCTTCCATGACGAGCAATGGCGTGCCCTGCGCGACGCGCGCACCCGGCTCGACCAACAGCGCGATGACCTTGCCAGGCATCGGCGCGGTCAGGCGACCTTCGCCGCCTTCGGCATCGGCCGCATGCGCCAGCAGGTTTTGCCAGACGAAGGTGAAACGTTCGCCCTGGCAAAACACATGGAAGATGTCGCCTTCCGCAAACACCTGCCCTTGCGTGCGCAATGCGCCCACCGACACCTCGAAGGCATCCGGCGTGGCGCCCTGGCGCCAATTAAAGACCTCGGCGTTACGGCCAGGCAGCGCCAGCGTCGTGCTTGCGCCATCTTGAAAAAACGCCACCTCGACATGCGGCAACTCGGCGGCGCCTTCAGCCACCGCGCCGTCGGCCACGTCCCAGGTAAACAAGCGCGTGCGGCCGCTGTTCAAGCGCCAGTTCGGCAATGCTGTCCAGGGCGTGGCCGCGTCGCCGGCAACCTCCTCGGCCTGGCCCGGCGCTTCGCGCGCCAACAACGCCGCGTGCGCCAGCGCCAACGCGGGTTCGAACGGCTGCGTGCGCGGCGCGAACAGGGTGTCGTGATGCCGCTCGATCAAGCCGGTGTCGAGGTCGGCTGCGGCGAACGGCTGCGAGGCGATCAATCTTTGCAGGAAAGCCACATTGGTATGCGGACCGACGATGCGCACTTCGCGCAGTGCACGCGCCATTGCGGCCAGCGCCGTCGTGCGGTCACTGCCATGCACGATCAGCTTGGCGATCATCGGATCATAGAACGGTGTGATCGCGTCCCCTTCGCGCACGCCGCTGTCGACGCGCACCGTCGCCATCGTCGCGCCCTCTACCGCGCCAGCCGCCGCGCCGCCAAGACTGAACTGCGCGGCTTCGGGCATCCGTAAATATTTCAAGATACCGGTCGACGGCAAGAAGCCACGCGCCGGGTTTTCGGCATAAATGCGCGCCTCGATCGAATGGCCGCTGACGCGCAGTTGCGTCTGCGCTAGCGGCAGGTGTTCGTCCGCGGCCACGCGCAATTGCCACTCGACCAGGTCGAGCCCGGTCACCATCTCGGTAACCGGATGCTCGACCTGCAGCCGCGTATTCATCTCCATGAAATAGAAGCGCCCATCGCTATCGACGATGAATTCAACCGTGCCCGCACCGACGTACTTCACCGCCCGCGCCGCCGCCACCGCCGCCTCGCCCATCGCCCGCCGCGTGGCCTCGGGCAACGCGGGTGCCGGCGCTTCTTCCAATACCTTTTGATGACGGCGCTGCACCGAGCAGTCGCGATCGAACAGATAAACCGCATTGCCGGCCTTATCGGCAAACACCTGCACTTCGACGTGGCGCGGCCGTTGCAGATATTTCTCGATCAACACGCGCGCATCGCCGAAGCTGCTGGCAGCCTCGCGCTGACACGACGCCAGTGCCGCGGCGAAGTCCTGGCTGCGCTCCACCACGCGCATGCCCTTGCCACCACCGCCCGCGCTGGCCTTCAGCAGTACCGGATAGCTCATCGCGTCGGCTTCGCGCTGCAGCAGCGCCGCGTCTTGCGCGGCGCCGTGGTAACCGGGCACCAGCGGCACGCCGGCCGACTGCATCAGCGCCTTCGCGGCCGCCTTCGAGCCCATCGCGGCGATCGCCGATACCGGTGGACCGATGAATTCGATGCCCGCCTCCTCGCAAGCACGCGCGAAGGCCTCGTTTTCCGACAGGAAGCCGTAGCCGGGATGCACGGCCTGCGCGCCGGTGGCAAGCGCCGCGGCGACGATGCGCTCGGCGCGCAGGTAGCTATCCGACGCCGCGGCGCCACCGATATGCACGCCTTCGTCGCAAGCCGCCACATGGCGCGCCTGCGCATCGGCGTCGGAGAACACCGCGACCGTCGCGATGCCCAGGCGCCGGCAGGTGGCGGCCACGCGACAGGCGATTTCGCCGCGATTCGCGATCAGGATCTTCGTGAACATGAATGGCTTTCCGGGTAATTCCAATTAATGGGATAAGGGGTGCTGTGGCGCCTACATGCGGAACAGGCCGAAGCGTGTTTCCGGGATAGGCGCCTGCGCCACCGCGGCCAGCCCCAGGCCCAGTACGTCGCGCGTTTGCGCCGGATCGATGATGCCGTCATCCCATAAACGTGCGCTGGCGTAGTACGGGTGCCCCTGTATCTCGTATTGTTCGCGAATCGGCTGCTTGAACGCCTCTTCCTCGGCCGCCGTCCAACTGCCGCCGCGCCCTTCGATGCCGTCGCGGCGCACTGTGGCGAGCACCGATGCAGCCTGTTCGCCGCCCATCACCGAGATGCGCGCATTCGGCCACATCCAGAGGAAACGCGGCGCGTAGGCGCGGCCGCACATCCCATAATTGCCGGCGCCGAACGAGCCGCCGATGATCACCGTGAATTTCGGGACGCGAGCGGTCGCTACCGCCGTCACCATCTTGGCGCCATGCCGCGCAATGCCTTCGTTCTCGTATTTACGGCCCACCATGAAGCCGGTGATGTTCTGCAGGAAGATCAGCGGAATCTTGCGCTGGCAGCAGAGCTCGATGAAGTGCGCGCCCTTCACGGCGGATTCGGAAAACAGGATGCCGTTGTTGGCAATGATGCCGACCGGGTAGCCCCACAGATGCGCGAAGCCGGTCACCAGCGTGGCGCCGAAGCGCGCCTTGAATTCGTCGAATGCCGAATCGTCGACCAGCCGCGCGATCACTTCGCGCACGTCATAGGGCTTGCGCGTATCGGCCGGGATGATGCCGTAGAGCTCGCTCGCCGGAAACCGCGGCGGCAGCGCTTCGCGCGGTTCCAGACGGGCGCCAGGCGCGGCGGCGGCGTTCGCCGTGCGCCAGTTCAAATTGCCGACGATGCCGCGCGCCAGCACCAAAGCGTGTGCATCGTTCTGCGCCAGATGATCGGCCACGCCTGACAAGCGCGTGTGTACATCGCCGCCGCCCAGGTCTTCAGCGCTCACCACCTCGCCGGTGGCGGCCTTCACCAGCGGCGGGCCGCCCAAGAAGATCGTGCCCTGGTTCTTGACGATGATCGACTCGTCGCTCATGGCTGGCACGTAGGCACCGCCCGCCGTGCACGAGCCCATCACCACGGCGATTTGCGGAATGCCGTCGGCCGACATATTGGCCTGATTGAAGAAGATGCGGCCGAAGTGGTCACGATCGGCGAACACCTCGTCCTGGTTCGGCAGGTTGGCGCCGCCGGAATCCACCAGATAGACGCAGGGCAAGCGGTTTTCGCGGGCGATTTCCTGTGCGCGCACATGCTTCTTCACCGTCATCGGATAGTAGGTGCCGCCCTTCACGGTGGCGTCGTTGCAGACGATTACGCATTCGACGCCGGCGATGCGGCCGATGCCGGTGATGATGCCGGCACCCGGCGCATCGTCGCCGTACATGCCGTACGCGGCCAATTGTGAGAATTCGAGAAACGGCGCGCCCGGGTCGAGCAATTGAGCGATGCGCTCACGCGGCAGCAGCTTGCCGCGCGAGACGTGTTTGTCACGCGCCGACTGGCCGCCGCCTGCCGCCACCTGCGCCACGCGGGCGCGTAGATCGGCCACCACGGCCTCCAGCGCTTCGGCATTGCGGCGGAATTCTTCAGAGCGGGGGTTGAGTTTGGATTCGAGGATGGACATTAGTAGGTCGCCTTTGCCGCGAGGACGCCGCCCCTGCCAATAATTGAGGGCGGCTTAGTTATGCCGGCAATTCTGCACGTCACCCGCCGAAAATTCAATTCGATATTGATGTTTCTGAGCGCGAGCAAGCAATTGATTCAGCGATGCCGCCGACGTCAGCTTAAAAGTCGCCGCTTCGGCGAGCCGCCGCACATGCGCCGAAGACAAGCAACTACACGTCATAAATTGTTAGCGGCGTTGCATCTAGTTGTTCCGGATTGATCGAAGCATCGAAGGCGCTTGCTGTTATCGAAACCATCGGCAGCAAAACCACACCCTCCTCGCGGAGGGTTGCCGCTCACGGAGGTAGCAACGGCCGTCCGAGTCAATAGAAAATGAGCACGGCTCACTTCCCTCGCTTGCGGTTTTGCGACACACTTCCCAAACTCGCCCTGCCATCCTCGCCATGCAAATCGCCAGCACCCGCCGTCAACCCAACAGCGCCAAGTCGCGGCAACGCGTAAAAGACATTCTGCGCGTAGGCCGCGAAGTCTTTGCGGAAAAGGGATTCGAAGCGGCGACCACCATCGAAATTGCGCAACGGCTCGATATTTCCGAGGCGACCGTGTTCAGCTATTTCTCAGGCAAACGCGAACTCTGCGTGCGCGTAATCGCCGATTGGTACGACGAGATCATCGAAGCGATCGAAACCGGCATGCCGCGCGAGGCGGGCATCAAACACCAGTTCGCCTTCATCGTGCGCACGCACCTGCGGCTATTTTTGCTTCAAGGGCGGGGACTGTGCGCGCTGGTGCTTTCCGAAGGACGCGCCCGCCATCACGAATTCGGCGACGCGCTGATCAGGCTGCAGCGACGCTATACGGCGCCGCTGATGGACCTGTTGGCGCGCGGCCAAGCGGCGGGACAGATCCGCCGCGACGTGCCGTTGCGGCTGTTGCGCTCAATGGTGTTCGGGCCGATGGAGCACATATTGTGGGACGCCATCCTCGCTGAGCACATGGTCGACATTGACAGCACCGCCGAGCAGTTGATCGAGATGCTGTGGCCCAGCTTGCGGCCGCCGGCGCACGCGCATCTCGCGCTGCTGGAATTCAAGCTACAGGTAGAAGAAGCGATGCAACGCCTGGCCGACAGCGGCGCCGCGCCGCGAAAGATGGATGGCGAATCATAGAAAGATGTGGCGGTTGAACGAGCATCGTTTCACGTCCATGGGCCATGTCAAGAAACTGATTTCGAGGCAGCTCATAGGATGAATGCCGGCCTGATAGTGGCCAGACCCGCTCAAGTGACTTGCGCCGTTTGAAACGGCCGTGGCGCGCACCGCGGCAAACGTTACCGAATACAACGGATTGACGATCAGAAACAATCGTTGCCAGCTTATCGAGCCATGATATTTCCCAAGTCGATGCCCGCTCAATGCGCTTGGGAGGCCGCATCGCCGACATTTCGACCAACAAGTGGCTCACGCAACGGCGCAGAATTTTTGCTGTATTAAGGAAATAGGTATGCCAGAAATAACGATGGAAATCAGGTTGCCGGATAACACGCTTGTTCCCGGGGACCATGATCGGCAGCGCTATGGATGGGGGGCGACAATCTCCGTGCTGGAAATGTACGACGAGCCGACGCACAACATTCGGTTTCCAGCTTTGAAATCTGGTTGGCATTTTTTGGAAGTACTTATTGCCAGTGATTTACCCTCCTTACACAATGCAGTAGAAAAAGTTGAAAAGGGCCATGGATGGCTTGATGTCATGGGGGTATTTGTAAAAGCATTCGACAAGCGGGGTGACGTTGCGCCAGTAGCAGAGTGTCACATGGATTGGGCGAGGCTTTTCCACGCCAAATACACGACTGTTAGGGGCCTCACCTACGGCAACCCACCGGCGCTTGTCTTGCAATTTGCTTCGCCAACGAAACGCTATTATGGCCGGCCGAGTTGTTTCAATAATTACGGTCGGCCTGCGCACTAATGAGCGAGCCATCGTCACTTTTCCTTTTTCGGATTTACGCAACATTCGGAAACCCGATCCCGGGTTAATCTCGACTCGTCAAAGCTACCAGCGCCCCCCCCCTTATCCAACAGTGCCAAGTCGCGGCAACTCTGCGTGCGTGTAATCGCCGATTGGCATGACGAGATTATCGAGGCGATTGATCGAGATGCTGTGGCCCAGTTTTGCGGCCGCCAGCGCACACGCATCTCGCATTGGCGGAATTCAAGCTACAGGTAGAAGAAGCGATGCAACGCCTGGCCAACAGCGGCGCCGCGCCAGACCATTAAGCGCGCGCGCCGCGCACCGCCTCTCGGCCTCCGTTATTTGTGGCGAAACATTAACCACGCCAGACTGATCGCACTGGCGAAACACACTAAAACTTCCATCTGGCACTACCCCCAAATAACGTGCGGTGATTTCCAGCACGCGCGCTACGTGCATCGACATTTTTTCCATGGCGCTTCTCCTTCGATCCAGCTTTAAAGCTCGCGGACAGCAGTGCTCGCGCGACCGATGCCCGAACTATAAATGATAATCATTCTCAATTGTTGAACTGATGCCAGCAACAGGGTCTTGTCTGAAGCGGCGCACCGCGAGCGAGCCTGCGGCGGCCGCCGCAGCAGAAGCTGACGAGGTGCCGCCGATACCGCCCTCGTGAGACTCAGTGCGTTTCGAACCGGTCGTAGCGGCGGTTTGTGCGGTCTTCCTCGGCCTCCAGCTCACGCACGCGCGCCATCGCCGGACCCTGACGCATCCATTCCAGCATGCGGTCGACCTGATTCGCCGCGCCTTGCACCACGGCTTCGACCGTGCCATCCGGCATATTGGCGACCCAGCCCGTCACACGCAGCGCGTGCGCGCGACGCACCGTGGCATTGCGGTAGCCCACGCCCTGCACCGCGCCGCGTACTCGCACTCGATACGTTTCGATCCGCCGATCGAGATCGTGATCGTCCATCATCGCCTCCTGCTACCTGCTTAAACGAGCCGATATCGTAGCGTCGAAAAAAGCCCCTTGCAGCGTCGGACGTTTCGGCCGCGCGTGAGCAAGTCGGCAAGGCATCGAAATGTCTCGAAATAACGGAGACCTGACGATTTCTGCGTATTAAACGCACGAGCGCGATGCAAAAAGCATGACACAAGCCATAATACGTCGCCGCAACCGCCGGCCCGTTTCTCGCACACGGCAGCGGCCGCTGCCTTAAGGGCCGCACATATCCGTCGCGTGAATCAAGCAGATCGATAACCCCTCATTCGAAACCGGAGCCAACTTCGTGGACACTCTGTTATTCCTTCTGCCATGTTGTTCGATCGTGCTTTGGCTGATCAACCGACCGCGCGCTGCGTATCTCTGCTGGGGCTTGCTCATCGTGCTTTTCATATTCTGGTTCCGCTACCACGCGACCGCCACGCTGCCGATCAGCCTATAGGAGCGGACCATGAACGCCAACTTTTCGAAACATCTCAATCTCCTGGCGCTGTTACTGGTCGATGTCGTTCTCGGGGCTGCTTTCTATGTTCAGATCACGCTGCACGAACTGCCGTGCCCGCTGTGCCTGCTGCAGCGCATTGCATTCGCCGGGCTGGCGGTCGGCTTGGCAGCCAATGTCTTGCGCGGTCGGCATCCCGCCCATTACGGCGGCATGATCCTCGTCGCGGTGCTCGGCATGCTGGTGGCGGTGCGGCAGATGCTGCTGCACATCGCGCCGACTGACCCCGGTTTCGGGAGCCTAGTGATGGGCATGCATATGTACACCTGGGCCGCGCTGGTGTTTCTGCTGGCCATCGTCGGCGCGGCGCTGATGCTGCTGATCGATTTTTCAGGACATCAACGCACGTCGATGCTGAGCTCAACACCGCGCCGCACCGCGCTCGACTGGGTAGTGCTCGGCATCACCGTGCTGTTTATCTTCGGCAATGCGGTCAACGTTTTCATGATGTGCGGGCTTTACGCTTGTCCTGAAAATCCGTAACGGGCGTCGGGAACAGCACATCGGCCCGCGCCGCTCAAAGCCCCGTCAAAACCACTTGCCGTACACCTTCACATAAACCGTCTTCACCACCTGCGCCAGCGCCACATAGCCGATCATCGTCGCAATCAGCCAGCCCCAATAGCTGCTGGGCAGATGCGTAAAGCCTAGCGATGCGGCGAACGGCGAGAACGGCAGCCAGCAGCCGAAGGCAATCGCGCAACTTGTCGACAGCAGCACTTGCCACGATGCCGTGCTTTGGAAAAACGGCAGCTTGCGAGTGCGCAGCAGATGCACGACCAAGGTTTGCGACACCAGTCCCTCGATGAACCATCCCGAATTCATGATGATCTGGCCACCGTCGCCGCCGTGCGCGTGATACAGGTGGCCAGCGCCGAATATGTACCAAAGCAGCGCGAAGGTGGTCATATCGAACACCGACGAAGTCGGGCCCAGCCAGATCATGAAGCGGCCGATATTGCCGGCGTCCCACTTGCGCGGCTTCGCCAGGAATTCCTCGTCCATGCGATCCCACGGCAGCAGCATTTGCGACAGATCGTAGATGAGGTTTTGCAGCAGCAACTGCAGCGCGAGCATCGGTTCCCACGGCAGCACCGCACTGGCCACCAGCACCGAGAACACATTGCCGAAGTTGGAGCTGGCCGTCATGTTCAGGTATTTCAGGATATTGCCGAAGGTCTCGCGGCCCTTGACCACGCCGGTTTCCAGCACCGTGAGGCTCTTCTCCAAAAGAATGATGTCGGCCGTTTCCTTGGCGATGTCGGCGCCGTTGTCCACCGAGATGCCGACGTCGGCGTCGCGCAATGCGGGCGCATCGTTAATGCCGTCTCCCAAAAAGCCCACCGTGTGACCATGCGCTTTCAAGGCGCATACGATGCGTGCTTTTTGCAGTGGTGCGAGACGCGCGAACAAAGCGGTGCGTTTCACCGCGACGGCCAGTGCTTCGTCGTCCATGCGGTCGATCTCGTCGCCCGTGAGCGCTTCTCCCACCTCAATGCCGACCTCGCGGCAAACTGTTTGCGCCACCGCGGCGGTGTCACCCGTTAATACTTTGACGGCGATCCCTTTGGCGCGCAGTGCGGCGAGCGCTGGCGCAGCGGACTCTTTCGGTGGATCCATGAAAGCCAGCAAACCGTGCACGGCCAGATCGTGCTCGTCGGCGACATCGTAGCGGCGCTTGGCCGCCTCGCGCGGCACGTCGCGACACGCAATAAGCAGCACGCGCTGGCCGCTCTCGGCGAGTGCGCGAGCCCGCGCCACCAATGACTGCCGCATCGCTTGCGTCAATTCAATGCGCTGCCCACCCTGCATGACATAACGCGATACCGCCAACACCTCTTCGACCGCGCCTTTGCAAATCAAGCGTTGCAGGCCGTCCGAGCGCTCGACAATCACCGACAGGCGGCGCCGCAGAAAATCGAATGCCAGTTCATCGACGCGCTGGTAGTTGCCACGATTGGCATGCGCGCCGTTACCGTCGGCCAAGGGTTCGGTGCGACGCGACGCGGCATCGAGAATCGCGAGGTCGATGGGGTTGCGCCGCCCAGTTTGATGATAGCTATTGAGCCAGGCCAGGCGCAGCACGCTGTCGTCGATGCGTCCTTCGATATCGAGCCATTGCGTGAGCGCGATGCGATCGCAAGTGAGCGTGCCGGTCTTGTCGGTGCACAGCACGTCCATCGCGCCGAAGTTCTGCACGGCATTGAGCCGCTTTACCACCACCTTGCGCCGCGCCATCGCTACCGCGCCCTTGGCCAGGTTGGCGCTGACGATCATCGGCAGCATTTCCGGCGTGAGGCCGACTGCCACGGCGAGCGCGAAAGTGAAAGCGCTTACCCAATCACCCTTGGTCAGGCCCTGGATCAGAAACACCAT
>JBPBQZ010000134.1:0-8893 GCA_050955105.1 Janthinobacterium lividum
TGTGCGCGGCGTCACCGCCACCACCTGCTTGTCTTCCATGATCTGCATCCGCCGAAGGAAATCCGACAGCATGCGCAGCGTTACTGCGTCACGAAAGATGCCCTGACTGGACGCTTACCAGCCAGATACAGCAGGTTTATCAATATCGTACTCGGACGAGATCGCAGCGAATGGTGCGGCATACGACCATGTGGTACAGCGCGCCGGTTCTGTTTTTTGCGGGGGATATTTTCAAGTAAGATCCGACTATCCTTCAGATAAAGGGATAGCTGATGACTCCGACTACCGCAGTTGCAAGCATCCTCGCCGCGCTCTTGCTTGGAGCAATGAGTCCAGGCCCTAGTTTCGTATTGGTGGCACGTAACTCTGTTGGCCTGTCCCGCCGCGACGGCGTTGCAACGGCGGTTGGAATGGGGATCGGAGGAGTTATTTTTAGCGGCGTCGCATTGGCCGGACTCTATACGCTGTTGGCTGCCGTTAACTGGCTTTACATCGCATTGAAACTTGCTGGAGGAGCGTACCTGCTTTATCTCGCATCACGCATCTGGTGCGGGGCATCTGGATCGCTATCCATCGGCGAAAGTGACGAAACGCGCAAACTCAATGTTCGCAAGTCATTTGTGCTTGGGTTATCCACTCAATTAAGCAACCCAAAGACGGCTATCGTGTACGGAAGCATTTTTGCTGCATTGCTGCCGCAACATCCGCCTGTATGGTGCTACTTCGCGCTGCCGCCACTCGTGTTTGCCATTGAGGCAGGGTGGTACACAGTCGTCGCGGTGTGCTTTTCCGGTCGTCGTCCGCGTGAACTCTATTTGCGAATAAAAAAATGGGTTGACCGGGTTGCAGCCAGTGCGATTGGCGCGCTTGGCTTTCGGTTGATTTTCACGGCAAACAAAGTCGGCCTGTAGCTAAGGCCAGCAAAAAAAAGCGCGTCGCCCCGAAGGGCGACGCGCCGGATGGTTGCCGCGCGATCAGTGCGCGACCATCGACTGCAACTGCTCGATCACGCCGGATTCGACGAACACGCACGGTTGCCTGTCGGCGATCGGCACGTTGAATACCTTGGCGAAGACCTCGCGTTTCAGATGCGCCAAGCGGCCCGCCTGTTCGGGCTTAACGCGAGCACCGCCCGCCGGGGCGTCGCTGCGCTGTGGATCGCGCTCGACCAGCGCGACAAAGCTATCGTCGGATAGCTTCTGGTGTTCCGGTGTCCTGCTTGTGGCTTGATGCGACCTTCTCACGCACGATGATCTCGTGTTCCCTACCCATTAAAGCTCCGGGCTTGGAAGGCGGCACTATCGCACAAGACGCTCTTGACGTGCAGGTCTTCGAGATACTTGAGTCCAGTAAAACGGCCGAATCCCTTGCCGCCTTCGGCGATCTTGCGATCGGTGTAGAGCGTAGAGGGACTTGCGCGTAGATTCGTCGGCGTTGAAGACGCTCGGGCTCGTCGACGGTGGTGTTGGAAACCTATAAGGGTATAGGGGATAGCGCGACGGCATCCGCTCATTGATCGCCAAGACGGTATCGACAACGCGCTGACGGATCAGTCGATGATCTTGATGCTGCCGCTTTACATCGTTACTGGCGTGAGCGTCGTCGTAATAGCCCTTCCGTCGGTTCGAAATTTCCCCGGACTCACGCCCGTGCTCCGTTTGAAGGCGATGCTGAAAGCCGTATCGGACAGATAGCCGATTCGAGAGGCGATATCGACCAACGGTTCCTCCGTATTTCGCAACGCTGTACGGGCAATAGCCATGCGCCAATGATTCAGATACTCCAGCGGCGCTTGGCCAACCAGCTTACGAAAGCGGTTCGCGAACGCGGTTCTCGACATGGCCACGCTACTGGCCAGCGTCTCGACAGTCCAGCGTTTGCCGGGCTCCGCGTGCATGGTCGATAGGGCCCTGCCGATCTTCGAGTCCGACAATGCGCCAAGCCAGCCTACGGGCTGAGGCGTTGACTGGAGGTAAGCGCGCAACACGTGAACCAGCGCAAGCGCAGCCAGGCTACTGCGGGCGACTTCGGCGCCGGAATACAAATCGCCGGTTTCGAGCCTTAAAAGGTCGAGAACTTTGGGCAAGGCGTTCGAACGAACGTCGGCTGCATGCAAATGAACCAGCGGTGGAAGATGGCGAAGCAGAAGATCGCTTACATCGTTTTGGAAGGTGAACTGCCCACTGGCCAAGCTCACCGGTGCCCCGTCACCTTCGCAATAGTGGCGAACCACTCTGTCGTCGTCGCGCTTACGGTAGACGGCTACGCCATCAACTGGCAGGTCGTTCGGATCGCTCGCTGAGCGAAACGGTCGTCCGGTGGTGAGTAGATAAAAGTCGCCTTCGTCCAAGGCGATTGGCTCCTCCCCTTCGAGCCGCAGGTAGAAGCGGCCAGACAGCACGCCCCCGAATTTGATGTGCTGGTAGGCCGGGAAATGCAAATTCCAGGCGCCACGTCCCTCGAACCGAGACGACAGCACACTGCTCACCCTAAGGGTCGACAACACATCCGAAAGCGCATCCATTTTGTACGATCCGATATTAAAAACGTACTTTTAATTATACAAACGGATGGCCGTGAGCGCGATGATGACGTCAGTCAATCCATTTGGAGTAATCGGTCATGAAGGCATGGGAGCTAGAGAAGTTGGGCGGAAGTCTGCGTCTGGTCGACAGGCCAATTCCCGAGCCGCGCTCAGGTGGCGTCGTCGTTCGAATGGACGCCTCCGCGCTCATGTCGTACATGAAACCCTACGTTGAGGGAGAGCGGTCGATTTATCATGCTCCAGACAAACCGTTTATCCCCGGCGGCAACGGCGTTGGCACCGTTCACACGGTCGGGCCCGATGTTTGGCACTTGAAACGCGGGCAGCGCGTGGTCATTTCCTCACATTTTGTGGCGCACGAGAATGTCGGTGAGCCTGGGCAGTTCCTGATCGGCGTAACGGCGGTCGGGCCGGTCGCGGAGAAAATCCAAAGCGACTGGCCGGATGGCACCTTGGCCGAATATGCCTTATTGCCGGCAACGGTAGCCACGCCGGTGGAAGGACTGTCGGACCTTGATTCGACAACCTTGGCGACCACGATGCGCCACATGGTTCCCTACGGTGGTCTGTTGCGCGGCCGCCTGACTCCCGGGGAAACCTTGTTGGTGTCCGGCGCGACGGGCGCTTATGGCACAGCTGCGGTGCTGGTAGGCCTGGCCATGGGCGCGGGTCGCGTCGTAGCCATCGGCAGGAATGCGAATGCGCTCGAGAAGATCGCCAAGACCGGCGGTTCGCGAGTCGTTCCCGTGCAGGTGAGCGGCGATATCCCGTCAGACACCGCGCGTATTCGCGAAGCCGCCGGTGGTGGCGTGCAATTGGCCTTCGACATTGTCGGCGGCGCAACAGACCCCAATATGACGTTGACCGCGCTACGCAGTTTGCGTCGCGAGGGGCGCCTGGTGTTGATGGGTTCCATGACGGTGCCACTACCGATCTCCTACATGGAACTCATGATGAACGGTTGGGAGATCATCGGCAATTTCATGTATCCCCAAAATACCTATCGACGCTTGTTCGACTTGATTCGCGCAGGCCTGCTCGATTTGAGCGTGATTCGTCCGCACACGCTGCCTCTGTCCGAGTTACCTCAAGCGATGGAGCTTGCAGCGAAAGCCGGCGGCTTTGAGTGCGTTGTGATGCGCCACGGGGATTGATCACCTACAAGGTGATAAAGCTGGGTGTTGGCCGAACGGAAGAGGCGACCGGGGCCGGGCAGTCGGGTAAACTGACTCCTCCTGTTAATTGTTGCCGCGGCCGATGTCTGCAACGAATCGCGTCCGGCGGTGAGACTCATGTCCGAAGTGTTCCAAGCGTCCCCGTCATCCCCGGCATTCGAAATTCTCAACGATGTTTTCGGCTACCGGGCGTTTCGCGGCGCCCAATCTGAAATCGTCGAGCATGTAGTCGACGGCGGCGATTGCCTGGTGCTGATGCCAACGGGCGGCGGCAAGTCCTTGTGCTATCAGATTCCCGCGCTGGTTCGGCAACGGCAAGGCTTGGGCGTTGGTATTGTCGTGTCACCGCTCATTGCGTTGATGCAGGATCAGGTCGATGCTTTGACCGAAGCGGGCGTGCGCGCTGCTTACCTGAACTCGTCGCTCGACTCGTCGCAGGCTGCCGCGGTTGAGCGCGCTTTACTGAACGGCGAGATCGACCTGCTCTACGTCGCGCCGGAACGGCTGACCACCAGCCGCTTCCTCGACCTGATGACTCGCGCAAAGATCGGTTTGTTCGCGATCGACGAAGCGCATTGCGTTTCTCAGTGGGGGCATGATTTCCGCCCCGAGTACAGTCGTCTGTCGGTGTTGCACGAGCGCTTCCCGATGGTGCCGCGCATTGCGCTCACGGCTACTGCGGATGCGCAGACTCGCGAGGAAATCGTCCAGCGGCTGGCGCTCGACGGCGCGCGCGTGTTCGTGTCGAGCTTCGATCGACCCAACATCTTCTATCGCATCGTCGAGAAAGACAATCCGCGTGCGCAGCTACTCGAGTTCATTCAGGCCGAGCACGTGCGCGGCGGTGTGGGCGATGCCGGCATTGTTTACTGCCTGTCGCGCCGCAAGGTCGAGGAAACGGCCGCGTGGCTGGTGACGCAAGGAATCCGCGCGCTGCCGTACCACGCTGGCATGGACGTCGAAACCCGCACGCTGCATCAGAAGCGCTTCCAGCGCGAAGAGGGCATCGTTATGGTCGCTACCATTGCCTTCGGCATGGGTATCGATAAGCCCGATGTTCGGTTCGTCGCGCACATGGATCTGCCCCGCAGCGTCGAGGGCTATTACCAGGAGACCGGGCGTGCGGGTCGCGATGGTCAGCCTGCAAACGCCTGGATGGCCTACGGCCTGGCGGATGTGGTGCAGCAACGACGCATGATCGATGAGTCGGAGGCAGACGATCTGCACAAGCGCATCTCCGGCGGCAAGCTCGATGCACTGCTGGGCCTTTGCGAAACCGCCGGCTGCCGACGCGTCTCGCTACTGGCCTACTTCGGTGAAGAGCGTGCGCCATGCGGCAATTGCGATACCTGCGTCGCGCCGCCCGAAACCTGGGACGGCACCCGCGAAGCGCAAATGGCACTGTCATGTGTTTATCGCGTTGGCCGAGCGGGAGGCGTCCACTACGGCGCCGGGCATCTGATCGACATCTTGCGCGGCAATGCCAACGCGCGGGTCACTGAGCGCGGCCACGATCGCCTGTCGACTTTCGGCGTCGGCGCGCAGGCGTCGGACGCGCAATGGCGCGCCACCTTCAGGCAGTTGGTGGCATACGGCTTCCTGGCCGTGGACGCGAACGGACACGGGGCGCTTACCTTGACCGACGCCAGCCGCGGCGTATTGAAAGGTGATGTCAACGTCACGCTGCGCCGGCTGCGCGAAAAAGCCCAGCGAAGCGCCCGCGGTGCCAAGGCGGTGGACCCGGCCGCGGCCTTGAGCGGCGAGGCCCACGCATGTTGGGAACGGCTGCGCGCCTGGCGCAGCGAGACGGCCAAGGCCGACGGCGTGCCCGCCTATGTCATTTTCCACGACAGCACACTGGCCGAAATCGCACGCACCGCGCCTGGCGATATCGAGGGTCTGCGCACTATTCCTGGCATCGGCGCCCGCAAACTGGAGCGCTTCGGCGGCGATCTGCTAAAGATCGTGCGCGGCGAGGCGGCGCCGATCGGCGCTGCCGCGCACGATGCGTAGGGCTCGAAAGTGATTGACTCGTCTCATTTGAACCGTCTATGATGCGAGGTTCCGGTTTTTGCAAAGCCCGCGTCCAGTTCGACGTGCGCCCCATATTCGAGTCGCCCGAGTGCATCGGCGGCTTTTCGCGTTAGGGCTCAGCTGCTCTTGCCGGTTCCATGGCCGCTTGCCCGGCCCCAAGACTTCGATTATTTTCGCGGGAATTTTTTAATGCCAACCATCAATCAGCTGGTTCGCAAGCCGCGTACTTCTGCTCAGGTAAAGAGCAAAAGTCCGGCCTTGCAGGACTGCCCCCAGCGGCGCGGCGTGTGCACTCGCGTGTACACCACCACGCCGAAAAAGCCGAACTCCGCGCTGCGTAAGGTCGCCAAGGTTCGTCTGACGAACGGCTTCGAAGTGATCTCGTACATTGGCGGCGAAGGCCACAATCTGCAGGAACACTCGGTCGTACTGATTCGCGGCGGCCGCGTGAAGGATTTGCCGGGTGTGCGCTATCACATGGTGCGTGGCTCGCTCGATACGCAAGGCGTTAAGGATCGTAAGCAGTCGCGTTCGAAGTACGGCGCCAAGCGCGCCAAAAAGGGCTGATCGAATCAGTTCTGTAGCAAAAATAGAGTGCCGCGGCGTGTCTCGCGCGGCGGTGCCGGCCAAGCCGGTGCTGCTGAGTAAGTGTTCACCCGGTCGATAGCGACTAGTCGGTGAAACGCGGGGAATGATCCCCAACTGAAAAGGTAAGAGGAAGGAAATGCCACGTCGTCGCGAAATTCCCAAGCGGGAAATATTGCCGGATCCGAAATTCGGTAATCACGAAGTCGCAAAGTTCATGAACGTCATGATGTTCGACGGCAAGAAGTCGGTTGCCGAGGGCATCGTTTATGGCGCGTTCACGCAAATCCAGGGTAAGGCCGGCAAGGACCCCCTGGAAGTGTTTCTGGGTGCAATGAACAACGTCAAGCCGGTGCTCGAAGTCAAGAGCCGCCGGGTTGGCGGTGCCAACTACCAGGTTCCGGTCGAAGTGCGTCCGGCTCGCCGCACGGCCTTGGCGATGCGCTGGCTGCGCAATGCGGCAAAGAGCCGTAGCGAAAAGACCATGGCGCTGCGCCTGGCGGGCGAATTGCTCGAAGCTTCCGAAGGTCGCGGCGGTGCGATGAAGAAGCGTGACGAAGTTCACCGTATGGCCGAAGCGAACAAGGCGTTCTCGCACTTCCGCTTCTAATCCCAGAAACGCACGATCGATTTCCGGGCGGGTGCGCCGACGTAGTCCTGGCGCCTCGCCCGTTTGTGTTGGGCGCTGCTTTGCGCGCTTTCAACCCCAGATTCATAGAGGATCAACGTGGCTCGCAAGACACCCATCGAGCGCTACCGCAACATCGGTATCAGCGCTCACATCGACGCCGGCAAAACGACGACGACCGAGCGCATCCTGTTCTATACCGGCGTAAATCACAAGATCGGCGAGGTGCACGATGGCGCCGCGACGATGGACTGGATGGAGCAGGAACAAGAGCGCGGCATCACCATCACGTCGGCGGCTACCACCACCTTCTGGAAGGGCATGGCCGGCAACTATCCAGAGCACCGGATCAACATCATCGACACCCCCGGACACGTCGACTTCACGATTGAAGTCGAACGTTCGATGCGTGTGCTCGATGGCGCCTGTATGGTCTACTGCGCGGTCGGCGGCGTGCAACCGCAGTCGGAAACCGTCTGGCGGCAGGCGAATAAGTATCGCGTGCCGCGGCTGGCGTTCGTCAACAAGATGGATCGTACCGGCGCGAACTTCTTCAAGGTTTACACGCAGATGAAGGAGCGCCTGAAGGCGAACCCGGTACCGATTCAGATTCCGATCGGCGCCGAGGAAGGCTTCCAGGGCGTTATCGATCTGGTCAAGATGAAAGCCGTGCTGTGGGACGACGCGTCGCAGGGTGTGAAGTTCGAATACGTCGAGATTCCCGCCGAATTGCGGGCGACTGCCGATGAATGGCACGAAAAGATGGTCGAAACCGCGGCCGAGTCGACCGACGAGTTGATGGAAAAGTACCTCGGCGGCGAAACGCTGAGCGAAGACGAAATCAAGACCGCCTTGCGCAACCGTACGATCGCCGGTGAAATCGTGCCGATGATGTGCGGCAGTGCCTTCAAGAACAAGGGCGTGCAGGCGATGCTGGATGCCGTGCTCGACTACATGCCGTCGCCAGTCGACGTGCCGGCTATTGCCGGTGTCGACGAAAACGACAAGGTCATCGAACGTCATCCGGCCGACGACGAGAAATTCTCGGCGCTGGCGTTCAAGATCATGACCGACCCGTTCGTCGGCCAATTGATCTTCTTCCGTGTGTACTCGGGGGTGGTGTCGTCGGGTGACACGGTCTACAACTCGGTCAAGGGCAAGAAAGAGCGCTTGGGTCGGATTCTGTTGATGCACGCGAATCAGCGTGAGGAAATCAAGGAAGTTCGCGCCGGCGACATCGCCGCCGCCGTAGGCCTGAAAGAAGCGACCACCGGTGACACTTTGTGTGATCCGGACAGCCGCATCATTCTCGAGCGCATGGTCTTCCCCGAGCCGGTGATTTCGCAGGCAGTGGAACCGAAGACCAAGGCCGACCAAGAAAAAATGGGCTTGGCACTGAACCGCCTGGCGCAGGAAGATCCGTCGTTCCGCGTCAAGACCGACGAAGAATCCGGCCAAACCATTATTTCCGGGATGGGCGAGCTGCATCTGGAAATTCTGGTCGACCGCATGCGCCGTGAGTTCACGGTCGAGGCGACCGTCGGCAAGCCGCAAGTTGCCTATCGCGAAACGATCCGCGCCACCTGCGACGAAGTGGAAGGCAAGTTCGTCAAGCAGTCGGGCGGCCGTGGCCAGTACGGTCACGTGGTGCTGAAGGTCGAGCCGCAGCAACAAGGCAAGGGCTTCGAATTCGTCGACGCGATCAAGGGCGGCGTGGTGCCGCGCGAATACATCCCTGCGGTTGAAAAGGGGATTCGTGAAACGTTGAACAACGGCGTGCTGGCCGGCTACCCGGTGGTGGACGTGAAGGCGACGCTGTTCTTCGGCTCGTACCATGACGTCGATTCGAATGAAAACGCGTTCCGCATGGCCGGTTCGATGGCCTTCAAGGAAGGCATGCGGCGCGCCAAGCCGGTGCTGCTCGAA
>JBPBQZ010000135.1:0-3406 GCA_050955105.1 Janthinobacterium lividum
CGATCGAATCCTGTTTCAGCAAGATTTCGTAGCGGGCCAGATCTTGCCGCGCCTGCGACAGCAAGGCCATGTCGTGCGCCAACGTGCCTTCAGCCTGCCGCAGCGAAATTTGATATGGGCGCGGATCGACCAGCGCCAGTAGCGCGCCTTGTTTTACCATCTGGCCTTCAGCGAAATTGATACGCATCAACTGGCCGGCGATCCGCGTATGCACGGTGACCGTAGCCAGCGGCGTCACGGTGCCCAGGGCGGTGCGTACGATGGGAATTTCACCGCGCGTGACCTTGGCCACGCGTACTGTTTGCGCCGCACCCTGGCCGGCCGCGGCGCCGCGGCCGCCTCTTCCTCCGGGAGCCGCGCCGGCGGCGGGGCTGTGATGGCGATACCAGGCGAACGCGCCGATGGCGATGATGACGAGCAGCACGATCAGCCACCCTAACCAGCGTCGGCGCCGTCTTACAGGGCGGGCGGACAGCGGCGGAGGGGTCAACGGCGGCGTGGCACGAGGCGGCAGTGCCGCAGTCGATGATGACGGCGGTGCGGGCGGAGCAGACGACGAACGGGAGTCGGAGGGTGCGGGCGCCGCGGCGTCGGCAGGGCGTTGCGGCTGCTTGTCGTTGTCGTCCATCAGTGCCTGAAAATCGATGCTATGGGAATGCGTGCCAGGTGGGCGGCGCTGGCCACTAGGCCTTGAATGCGCTGCACTGGAGCGCGCGAACTGCAGATGCTACGTGCGGCCAGTCGACAAGTCTACCGTGCTTTGCGACCACCGCATTACAACTGTAAGACTCGAAGCGGTAGAATTCGCGCTTCCTATCGACCGGAGATTCACAGCGATGGCCAAACCAGGAAAGGTTCCTGACAAGACGCGGGGCGTCAAAATCATCATCATCGTCTGTGTGTTGATCGTGCTTGCCACGCTGCTGTACAACGCCATTACCGGCAAACTCGCCTACCAGGCCGAATTGCGAGAAGGCGCGACGGCGGCCAGCGGGGCGTCGGTATCCGGCGCAGGCGGCGCAGCGGGCGGCGCCGGCACGGAGGGTGCGTCGGGAGCGACAGGCGCGTCGTCTGCCGCGTCCGGCGCATCGGCGGCCTCCGGCGGTTAGTTCGGCGGTTGGCTCGGCCGGCCCGGACCGGCCGCATCGGCTGCAACCCAAGCCCGGCCATCGAGAATTACAGCGCGCCATTGTTCAGCGGCAGGCGAATCGTCTGCGCATCCTTCCTGATCAACGACGAACAGGCCAACATCTGTTTGCATTGGTGCGCCAGCATCTTCAACTCCTGCACGACGCTCTGCGGTCGGACGGTATCGTTCGCCGCTGCACTCGAGTCGGATTCGACCACGTTCGCCATGGGCCCCTTGGCTTTCTCGGCGGCTTCGGCCGCGGCGACCATCTCGTCGAGTTGACGCGACAAGCTGCGCACCGCGTCGTGGTAGCCATCAGGCGGACCGGCGCCCTGTTCGGCCCGCAATAAATCGTCATCGATCAGCGCCAGCGCCCGCTGCAGCGCGGGCAGACTGTTGCCGCCCGGTTGCGCGAGCGAAGTGATCAGCGGTGCCGCTGCGCTGAGGTGCGAAACCAGCGCATGACTTTGCACCAACATATCGTTCAGCTCAGGCACGAAGCGTTGTGCCGACTTCGGCTCGCGCATCATGCGCTGAAACGCCTGTCCCAGATTCGCAAATGCCATGTAGACATTCTTGCGCGCCAGCCGGTATCGGTAGTCGGGTTGCAGCGGTTGCTGCAAGGGCTGCGCCGGCGCTTGCGAAGGCTTTAGCGAAGGCGCCGGCCCAACGTGCGGAGAAGCCTGCAGCAGACTTGGTTGGGGAGCCTGGTGTGAGGCCGGTGCTGGCGGTGTGGGCGCTGCACCAACGGGTGGCGCCTCGGCAGCGGCCACAGACTGCTCGCTTTCTGATTTCACCGCGCCCCGAAGGGCGGTTAGATAGCCTCGCATCGAACTGATCATCTGAACTACCAGCGGCCGCATCAAGCGATATTCCCAAAACGGAAACAGATAGCTGATCGCGATGGCGACCAGGCCGCCTATCACCGTGTCGATCGCTCGTTCGCCGATCACCGACAAGCTGGCCGGAGCCAGCAAGTGATAGAGCAGCAAGACATAAAGAGTGATGAATACGGCTGCGGCCCCGTAGTTCAGCAACACCAGGCTATATCCGGTGACCATGCAGACGAACATCACGACCAACAGGATATGCGAGCTCTTCACCGTGAGAATCAGCAGCACGCTCACCGCGCAGCCGATGGCCGTGCCGATCATCCGCTGCGTATTTCGCTGACGGGTCAAGGAAAAACCCGGTTTCAGAATGATGACGCTGGTCAGCACGATCCAATAGCCATTCTCGATTGGCAGCAACTTGCCCAGCAGAAGACCTACCGCGACCGCCAGCGCGACCCGTAGCGCGTGCCTGAAACTCGGCGAAGACAGCGTAAAGTTGGAAAAGATTCTGCCGATGACAACTGGCCGTCGCGACAGAAATGTACTGAGCGAGGCATCTACGCGCAGGGACAGCGCCGGACTCGGCCCGGTTTCCTGCGTGTCGGCGCGAATCTTTTCGATGAGCCGGCTGGCGCGCCAGATGCGACGATAGGTCGATACAACGGCTGAATAGGCTTCGGCTTCACGACTCGGTACATCTTTCCTGCGCATCTGCTCGAGTTCGTATTCGATCGCACGCAATTCGGCCTTTGCGCGCACGCGCGCGCCGGTGGCCCGGCCGCGCAAGCCGGCGATGCCGGCTTCTTCCAGATCATGTGCCGACTTGCGCAGCAGGTCGTGGAAAAAGATCATGATGTCGGCGTCGCCAAACGCCTGTCTCACGCGGGCATAGTCGGTATGCGCCGAGACCACCAGCTCGTGCAGATCGACCGAATCGATGAAGAGATTGAAAAGACGCGTGCGGCGCGCATCGAGTTCACCGCGACGCAGTTCGGGGAGATTGCGCAGCACAATGCTGCGCGCCGCGTCTTGCCGGTCGACTGCATCGATCTGCCGATCGACCAGTTGCCGATAGCATTCTTCCAGATCCGCCTCCGGGAGAAAGAACGCGGCGCGCGCATGCAGATATTCCGCGATCGCAAAAATGCTCTCGACGATTGCCTGGCGCTCGATACGATGCTCTTGCCACCGTGTCAGGAAGAAGCTCCAGTAGGTGTACCAGAGAGCCCCCAGCAGAATCCACGCCGCATTGATCACTGCGGCGAGCGGGGTCAGACGGCGATCCAGCGTGACCACCATTGTGAACAGTGCGGCGAACGTTATCTGCGGCCATTTACTGCCGTAGACGACTCCCATTGAAACCACAAAAGTCAGCGTCACCGCGGTCAGCCACAAGACCAGCGTATTCACTGTCGCCAATCCGGTAAGCAGCGCCGACAAGAAC
>JBPBQZ010000136.1:0-3393 GCA_050955105.1 Janthinobacterium lividum
GTTCAATTGCAGCTGCATCTGAAAAAACTCGTTTTGAATCGACTCGCGGTTGATCGGATCGACCGCGCCGAACGGTTCGTCCATCAGCAGCACCGGTGGATCGGCGGCCAGTGCGCGAATCACCCCGATACGCTGCTGCTGGCCACCGGACAATTCGCGCGGATAGCGCTTCAGGTAGAGCGTGGGGTCGAGCGCCACCATCGCCATTAATTCACGGGCGCGCTCGCGGCAGCGCCGCTTGTCCCAGCCAAGCAGGCGCGGCACCACGGTGATGTTCTCCTCGATAGTCATATTGGGAAACAGGCCGATCAACTGGATCACATAGCCGATGCGGCGCCGCAACGCCACTTCGTCCAGGTCGCTGGTGTCTTCGCCATTGATCAGCACGCGCCCGGAGGTGGGCGCGACCAGGCGGTTGATCATTTTCAGCGTGGTGGTCTTGCCGCAGCCGGAGGGACCGAGAAATACGCAGATCTCGCCTTCCGGCACGGTCAGGCTGACGCCGTTCACCGCCTGGATGGGGGCGCTGCGGCGCGGCGTGAAAGTTTTGCTCAACTGCTCGAGTCGGATCATGTTTTGCGAAGTCCTTTGGGCGTCAGAAGGTGCTGCAGCCGCTGCAGCAAGGCGTCGGCTGCCACGGCGAGCAGGCTTACCAGCACCGCACCGATCAGCAGCTTGGGGGTGTTGCTCTGGCCGATGGCGCGCAGGATCAGCACGCCGAGGCCGCCCGCGCCGATCGCCGCCGCCACCGTCATTACGCCGATGTTCAACACCAGCGCGGCGCGCACGCCACCGGCGATCAACGGCACCGCGAGCGGCAGGTCGACCAGCCGCAAGCGTTGCCAGAAAGTCATGCCGAGGCCGATGCCGGCTTCGCGAATGCCGGCATCGACCTGTTGCAGCGCCAGGCAGGTGTTGCGCACGATCGGCAACAGCGAATAGAGAAATACCGCGCTGACCGCAGGCACCGCTCCCAAGCCGTGGCCGATGCGCGACAGCAAGGGAATCATCAATCCGAACAGGGCGATCGAAGGAATCGTCAACAGCACGGTGGCGAGCCCGAGCACCGGTGCCGCCAGCCAGCGAAAGCGGCTGATGGCGATGCCCAGCGGCACGCCGGCAGCGCTCGCGAGGCCGACGGCGAGCCCTACCAGCGTCAGGTGCTGCAGCGTGAGCCCGAGTAGTTCGCGCCAGTTACCGAGTAGGTAGTCGAAGGTATTCATTGCAGGGGCACGCTCCGTAGAAACTGGCGCGCGACGCTTTGCACCGATGCGCCGTCGATATCGACCTGGCGGTTCATCGCCTGCATGGCGGTGTTGTCGAGCGTGTGCGACAGCGCGTTCAATTGCGCGGCCAATTGCGGATGCGCGACCAGCACCGCATGACGAACCACCGGCACCGCGTGATAGGCGGCAAAGAAGCCTCGATCATCGGCGAGCAGTTGCAGATCGAAGCCGGCCACACGTCCGTCGGTGGTGTAGACCAGGCCGAGCATCACTTGCTGCTTGCGCAAGGCCGTATAGACCAGGCCCGGATCCATCTGCTTGATGTCGCTGCGCGAGAATGGCATGCCGTAATAGCGCATCAGCGGTTGCAGCCCGTCGGCGCGTTCGGCGAATTCGGCATCCATGGCGAAGCGGTGGGGCGTGCCCGCTGGATCGCGGGCGATCAGTGCCGCCAGTTGCGACAGCGTGCTGACGTGCAGTGCGCGGGCGATGCTGCCCGGCATTGCCAACGCATAGGTGTTGTTCAACGCGGCGGGGTCGAGCCAGACCAGCTGGTGCGGCGCATCCAGATCGCGTACCCGCGCATAAGCCTGCGCGGCGTCGAGGCGGTCCTTTTGATGGTGATAGAGCAGCAACGCGGTGCCGGTGTAATCCCAGACGATGTCGAGTTGGCCGTTGACCAGGGCGGAGCGCATCAGCATGCTGCCCAGCCCGGTGCGGGCTTCCACCTGGTAGCCGCGCGCGCTCAGGTATTGGCGCGTGATCTCGGCCAGCAGATACTGCTCAGTGAAGTTCTTGGCACCGATGCGCAGCGTCTGCGCATGCGCACTCGGCATGGCCAGTAGCGCGGCGGTGACGGTTACCAGCAGCGTTATCGATGGCAGCAGGCGGCGCCGCGCCGCGAGCAGACGGGCCGCCAGCAGCAGCGCGCCGTCGCAGCCCAGCGCCAGCAAGGCCGTCGCGCTTGCGCCGAGCAGAAGCTGCGGCGCCTTGTTCAGATAGATGCCGGGGAAGATCAGCGTGCCGAGGCTGTCGGCACCGATCAGATAGGCCAGCGGCGCGGTGCCGACATTGATGACGAAGGCGGTGCGCACGCCGGCCAGCATGACGGGTACGGCATTCGGCAGCTCGACGCGCAGCAGCGTCTGGCGCGATGTCATGCCCAGGCCACGGGCCGCTTCGCGCAAGGCCGGTGACAGGTGTCTGAGCCCATCGCAGGTGCTCCGCGTGATCGGCAATAACGCGGCGAGACACAGCGCCAGCACCGCTGGCAGGTCGCCGATGCCGAAGATGCCGAGTGCCAGCGCCAGCACCGCCAATGAGGGCACGGTGTTGCCGATGTTGAAAATCTGCATCAGGTACTCGGCCTGGCGCACCAGGCAAGGCCGGCTGAGCAGCACGCCGGCCGGCGCGCCGATCAAGCATGCCAGCGCCATGGAATAAGCCACCAATTGCAGATGCCGCCCGGTGTAATAGAGCAGATCGTCGCCATAGTGTTGCCACAGCGCGGTGCCGGCGACCTCGCGCACTAATGCGTAGACCAGCAGGCCCACGGCGATGGTCAGCAGCATGAATGCGGTAAGGCGCGGGCGGAATTTTCGTGGCATGTAACAATTCGCCATAAAAATGTCGTTCTCCTAAAAAAACAGGCGGGTGCATGCGCCCAAGTGAACCTGGCGGATGCCTGAAGGCGGCGCCCATCGAGTGGTATTGACGGCGCCCGCACGGCTGCGTGGGTAGGCAGGGCGGCGTGGGGCCTTATGGGAATTTGCTAGCGGGCAAGCCGCTTGCCGCGAAGTTGCGGCGCCTGGGAACGAGGATGAAAAGGTCGCGGACCGCTACGGGGCCGCTTGCGAGGGCGTGAGTATACAAATCGCTGCGCGCAGCGTCTAGAGCCGGCACGCCGGCGGCGGCCGGCGCGGCATGCGTCAGTTTGCCGGCATGCGGAACGTAAAGCGCGTCTCGGCATCGGTGGAAACTACATCGAGTACGCCGCCATGCGCGCGCGCGATTTCCGCAACGATATACAGCCCCAGGCCAAGCCCCTCTTGCGCGGGCTGCGCGGCGGCGCGAAAGAAGGGCTGGAAGAGTCGCTCGACGGTGCTGGCCGGAATCGGCTCGCCCTGGTTCACCACCGACAATTCGAAAACGTTCTCGCGCAGCGAAG
>JBPBQZ010000137.1:0-3165 GCA_050955105.1 Janthinobacterium lividum
TCCGATCCGTTCACATGGCCGGCTGCCAGCCGACACGGGGCTGGAAGGCAGCGAGGGCATTTGCCACGCGCTCATGACCGAACAATACGCACTGCCCGGCCAGGTGGTGATCGGCACCGATTCGCATACCACCCATGCCGGCGCGCTCGGATGCCTGGCCTTCGGCGCTGGTGCCACCGACATTGCAAACAGCTGGCTCACCGGCTACATCCGGTGCAGCGTGCCGTCGACCTTGCGCATCGAAGTCGATGGCGCGCTGAGCGCCGGCGTCACCGCCAAAGACGTGGTGCTGCACTTGCTGCGACTCGATGCAGTACGCGGCGGCGCGGCAATCGGCATGGTCTTCGAATACGGCGGCAGCGCGATCCGCGCCATGTCGATCGACGAGCGCGCGACACTGACCAATATGGTCGCCGAACTGGGTGGCTTTACCGGCGTCGTCGAGCCGGACGAGATGACCGTCGCCTTCCTGCGCGAACGCCGCGGCATTCAGTTCGAACTCGAACCCTGGATGCGCAGTGACGCCGGCGCGGCCTACCGGGACACCATCCGCATCGACGCATCGTCGCTTACGCCCATGTTGGCGCGGCCTGGGGATCCGGGGCGCGGCGTGGCGGTTGATGCACTTGGCGCTGCCGTCGCCATCGACGTGGCCTATGGCGGCTCGTGCACCGCCGGCAAACGCGACGATTTCGATGCCTATTACGAGGTATTGCGGTGGGGCGTCGAGCATGGTCGCAGCATCGCGGCCGGCACGCAATTGTTCCTGCAATTCGGCTCGATGGCGGTGCGCCAGTATTGCGAAGATCGCGGTTACCTGTCGCTTTTCGAGAAAATCGGCGCCACGCTGCTGATGCCGGGCTGCGGTGCGTGCGCCAACTGCGGACCCGGCCAATCGACGCGCGCCGATCAAGTAACGATCAGCGCCATCAACCGCAATTTCCCCGGGCGCTCGGGGCCGGGCGACGTCTGGCTGGCCAGTCCTTACACCGTCGCCGCCAGCGCCTTGGCCGGCCACATCGCCACCTTTGAAAGCCTGCAACGTGCGGTGGCATAGGCGGGGAATTCCGGGAGTTCTTATACTAGCGGCCAGAGCAGGCAGCCACAGTCGGAGGTTTATCCCGACCGCTCCCAATAAAACAGCGTGCGCGCGTGGCGCGAGCCCAGCGCGGCGCAAACGGAGAACAGACCATGGAATACACCCGACTTGGCAATACCGGCACCGTTATTTCCCGCTTGTGCCTGGGATGCATGTCATTCGGCATTCCCGAGCGCGGCGCTCACGCCTGGACGCTCAATGAGGAAGCCAGCCGCCCAATCATCAAGCAGGCGCTCGAAGCCGGCATCAATTTCCTGGATACCGCCAACAGCTATTCAGACGGCACGAGCGAAGAAATCGTTGGGCGCGCGCTACGAGATTTCGCGCGCCGCGACGACATCGTGCTGGCTACCAAAGTCCATCCGACCTTGCCTGCCGGTCGCAACGTCGCTGGCTTGTCGCGCAAGGCGATCATGGCATCGCTCGATGCCAGCCTCAAACGCCTGCGCACCGACTACGTCGATCTTTATCAGATCCACCGCTGGGACTATGAAACGCCCATCGAAGAGACGATGGAGGCGCTGCACGACGTAGTGAAAGCCGGCAAGGCGCGCTACATCGGCGCCTCGTCGATGTTCGCCTGGCAGTTCGCAAAAGCGCTGAAAGTGGCTGAATTGAACGGCTGGACGCGCTTCGTGACGATGCAGAACTACTACAACCTGATGTATCGCGAAGAAGAGCGCGAGATGATGCCGCTATGCCGCGATGAAAAAATCGGCATGATCCCGTGGAGCCCGCTGGCCCGCGGCCGCTTGACGCGCGACTATGGTGAATCGACCCATCGCATCGAAACCGACGTCTTCGGCAAATCGCTGTACCGAGCCGGCGATGAATCGGATCGCCGCATTATCGAAGGCGTGGCGGCGTTGTCGGCCGAACGCGGCATACCGCGAGCGCAGATCGCGCTGGCCTGGGTGCTGTCGAAACCGCCCGTTTCGGCGCCCATCATCGGCGCCACCAAGCCACAGCATTTGCACGATGCAATCGCGGCCCTGACAGTGAAACTCACCGCCGAGGAATGCGTGCGCCTGGAAGAAACGTACGCACCGCATAAGGTGGCAGGCTTCGCCTGAACCCGCGGCGGATTTGCATGACCGCTTGGCCGACCGCCGGCCTCATTCCGGCTGGGAACCAGCTCGACGTCGTACTTGATGGCGAGCGAGCCAGCAGATCTTTCGGCATGCTTCATGCTTGGATAAACGGCGCAGCGGGCGCATAGTGCAGTGCGCCGCTGCGGTTTGCCGTCCGCGCAGCCGTTACTGAAAGGTCGCCATGAGAAACAGTCCGATTCGGGAGCCACGGCCCGCCGCCCGCGTGACCGCGCCCGAAGCACCGAGTTTGAAAACTTTGACCAGTCTGCTGGTCGGCGTTGTAATCGTAGCCGGCCTTTATCTGGGACGCGAAGTGCTGGTGCCGATCACCATCGCCATCCTGCTGAGCTTTCTGGTGGCACCGCTGGTCAATCTGCTACGACGCGTGCGTTTCGGGCAAGTGCCATCCGTGCTGGTGTCGGTATTCCTTTCGCTCGCCGTTGTATTGGTACTCGGCGGGCTGATCGGTACGCAAGTAGCCGGGCTCGCCAGCGACGTGCCGCACTATCAAGCGACGATCCAGCGCAAGGTCGACACCATACAAGGAACCCTCGGCGGCAAGGTCGGCAATTTCATCGACCGCGCAACCCATGCGTTTCAGCGTACCAACCTTGGCAACCTCGGGGTGCAAAAGCCGGCGGATGCGCCGACCACGGTCAGCACATTGCCGCGCAACGCCGCCGCACGCGCGGCCGACGACGACAAATCATCTCCGCCGCCAGCCGTCCCGGTGGAAGTTCGGGAACCGCCGCTGTCTCCGTTCAATTTGGTGATGCGCATCCTGGCTCCAGTGCTGGCGCCGCTCGAAACCACCGGTATCGTCTTCATCGTTGCGATCTTCATCCTGCTCGAACGCGAAGAATTGCGCGATCGGCTGATCCGCCTGGTCGGCTCGCGCGACCTGCATCGCACGACCACTGCCATGGACGATGCGGCCAAACGGTTGAGCCGCTATTTTCTGGCACAGGTTGGCAT
>JBPBQZ010000138.1:0-2793 GCA_050955105.1 Janthinobacterium lividum
TAGCTATGTGCCGGGCTATCGCCTCAAGCAGAAGGTGCAGTTCGAGTTGTACGACGCCGCCAATCCTCTCAATATTCCCGGTGTTGGCAAGATCAGCGGCCTGAAGACGTCGGTGTTCCTGGAAGTGGAAGGCGCCGCACACTATCTGCCGTCCTACGCGGGCAACCTCGACATCATGACGTCGGCCGCGCTCGCCACCGGCGAAACCATTATCGAGAAACTGCTGTCGGCCACCGCGGTGGCTTGAGCCACGCACGCGCACAAGCTTCGCTAAGCGAAGAACTGGAGCCCTCATGAGCAACAAAAAGCTATACATTTCCGACGTGACGCTGCGCGATGGTTCGCATGCGATTCGCCATCAATATGGCATCGGTCACATGAAGTCGATCGCCGCAGCGCTTGATGCCGCGAAAGTCGATTCCATCGAAGTCGCGCATGGCGACGGCCTGCAAGGCTCGTCGTTCAACTACGGCTTTGGCGCGCACACCGATCTGGAATGGATCGAAGCCGTCGCCAGCGTCGTCACACACGCGAAAGTCGCGACCCTGCTATTGCCAGGCATCGGCACGCTGCACGACCTGCGGCAGGCGTATGACGCCGGCGCGCGCATCGTGCGCGTGGCCACGCATTGCACCGAAGCCGATATCTCGAAACAACACATTGCCTATGCGCGCGAGCTCGGCATGGATGCGGTCGGCTTTCTGATGATGAGCCACATGACCACGCCCGCCAAGCTCGCTGAACAGGCGAAGTTGATGGAAGGCTACGGCGCCAGTTGCGTCTACGTGGTCGACTCAGGCGGGGCACTGACGATGAACGATGTGCGCGATCGTTTCCGTGCCTTCAAGGACGTGCTCGATCCGGCCACGCAAACCGGCATGCACGCGCACCACAATCTCAGCCTGGGCGTGGCGAACTCGATCGTCGCGGTGGAAGAAGGCTGCGACCGCATCGACGCGAGCCTGGCTGGCATGGGCGCCGGCGCCGGCAACGCGCCGCTCGAAGTATTCATCGCAGCCGCCGACCGGCTGGGCTGGAATCACGGTTGCGACCTGTACGCACTGATGGACGCCGCGGACGACTTGGTACGGCCGTTGCAGGATCGGCCGGTGCGCGTCGATCGCGAAACCTTAGCGCTGGGTTATGCCGGCGTCTATTCGAGCTTCCTGCGGCATGCCGAAAAAGCCGCCCAGCAGTACGGCCTGAAAACCGTCGATATCCTGGTGGAACTGGGCCGGCGCCGCATGGTGGGCGGCCAGGAAGACATGATCGTCGACGTAGCGCTGGACTTGCTGTCCAAGCAGCAAGCGCAAGCACCGGCGGCGGTGACGGCTAACGCCGCCTGACCGACACGCAGGCGCCGGTAAATCCGGCGCCGAGGCGTCTTTCGCCGAAAAATCACGTCGCACGTAGGAAAAAATCGGGCCCGCCGCAACGCGGGCCCGATTTATTTTGACGGCCGCACGCGAACCGCAGCGTACGCCGTTTCATTTATTTCGTAGCGTCAGGTTATAAAAAGCAGATTATTGCAATTTGTGAAACATACTAGTTCACAATGTCTGACATACATCATGGAAATACTCAACTAGTATTAGGTGTATTCCCTAATAAGGGAATTCCCTAATAACGCTAAGGAGTTAACCATGTTCAAGACAGTTATTGTTGCCGCACTGTTTGCCATCCCCGCTCTATCGTTCGCTCAAGGTCAGTCGTACAGCGAGCATCGCATGCAGTCGCTCAGCCAGCTTACCCAGCTCGAATCAGTCGGCTACAACCCCTATAACTCGCTCGACTATCCGCACGATTTGATCCGCGCGAAAGCCCGTTTGGCGCAACAAGAAGCACTGGCCCAAGCACCGAACGCCACTGTCTACGGACAACGTTGAGCGGCATGGCGTCAGATTCATGTTCAATGCTTCATCGATGAGTATCACCGCCGACCGCTATGCGCCTCATGCTGCGC
Organism: Janthinobacterium lividum; assembly: GCA_050955105.1. Lineage (GTDB taxonomy): Bacteria > Pseudomonadota > Gammaproteobacteria > Burkholderiales > Burkholderiaceae > JBPBQZ01. The sequence continues at coordinate 1,964 of JBPBQZ010000138.1, forward strand.
TGGCGGTTGCGCCCATTCAGCCCCGGGTCAGCGCCTGACAGGCCCCGGTAATCGCTAGAAAACGCCGTGCTCGGCGCCTAGCCGTTCCTGCAGAAACTCCAGCAGCGCTTTCACACGCGCATTCAAATGCCGCTTACTCGGGTAAATGGCATAGACCGGATCAATCAGTTCGGTTTGAAATTCTTCCAGCACCTGCACCAAGCGCCCACTCCTCACATCGCCCGCCACATGGAAATCGAGCAGACGCGCGATACCCATTCCGCTTAGCGCCAGCGAATGCAGCAACTCGGCCGAGTTCGAGCCGACGGACCCCTTCACCTCCATCTTGGTCGACGACGCGCCGTTCTTGAAGCTCCAGATGCTGCGCTGCGAGTCGGGCAGGAAATTGAGACAGTTGTGCGTATGCAGCTGTTCCGGCGTCTCTGGCGTACCGGCGCGCGCCAGATATTCGGGCGACGCGCAGATGATCCAGCGCCCGCTGGCGATACGGCGCGCCACCAGCGACGAGTCGGGCACATGGCCACTTTGTATTGAGATATCGATCTGATTTTCGAACAGATCGACGGGTGCGCCGGAAAGAATGACTTCCGCGCGCAGGCGTGGATTGCGCGCCAGGAATTCGGGCAGCAAGGGCGCTAGCAGAAAGTGTGCATGCACCAGTGCCGAGTTGATGCGCAGCACGCCGCTTACTTCCACACGCGAATCGCCCACCGATTCTTCGGCGGCGGCCAGCGCATCGAGCACGCGCTGCGCGGCGTCGAGAAAGCGCTCGCCCTCCTGGGTCAGTCGCAGTACCCGCGAAGTACGATTGAACAAGCGCACGCCGATGC
>JBPBQZ010000139.1:0-52479 GCA_050955105.1 Janthinobacterium lividum
CGTCCGGTACTTCGGGCACCTCCGGTACCTCGGGCACCTCCGGTACTTCGGGTACGTCCGGTACTTCGGGCACCTCCGGTACTTCGGGCACCTCCGGTACTTCGGGTACGTCCGGTACTTCGGGCACCTCCGGTACCTCGGGCACCTCCGGTACCTCGGGCACCTCCGGTACCTCGGGTACGTCCGGCACCTCGGGCACCTCGGGCACCTCGGGCACCTCGGGCACCTCGGGCACCTCGGGCACCTCGGGTACGTCGGGTACTTCGGGCACCTCCGGTACTTCGGGCACCTCGGGCACCTCAGGCACCTCCGGTACTTCGATGACCCCCATCGGCACGATCGTCACGAAAACCGGCAATCTCATCAACTCCGTCGGCACAGTAGTCGCCGATGGAGGCTTGCAAGTCAGCGGCACCGCCATCCCGGGGGTCAACAGCACCACCACCACGGATCTGGGCAACGTCGTTACCCACTTGGGTAATGGCGTGCAGGTGCTCGGCAATGGCACGGCGGCTGGCTTGGGCACACTGGGAACCTCGGCTGATCCGCTCGAACCGACGCTCGCCAGCGCTGGCAGCACGGTGACCGACGCGGGCGCGGCCGTCAGTTCGCTGGGCGGCGTGGTCAGTAGCCTCGGCACCGGTCAATTGGCCGGACTGGCACCTGTCACTACGCCGGTCGGAAACCTGGTCGCGGGCCTGGGTGGCGCAGTCGGCAAGATCGGCAATGGCGTAAGCAGCGTGGTCGCCAGTCCCCAGGTTGAGCAGGTCGAAACGCAGCTGAGCGCGGCTATCAACCCGATCACCACGACCGTCTCGAACGTCACGCAAACCCTCGGCACTGCCACGGGGTTGGGCGCGCCGCTGAACAACTTGTTGTCGACCATCAGTGGCGGCCTGAATTCGGCCGGCACGCAAATCGCTGGCGGCACTGACAATCAAGTCGGCAAGGATGTGGGCGGCGTAGTGGTGCAGTTGGGCAACACGGTTACCAGCACCAGCGGCCTGCTGACCGGCGCAACCGGCAATCCGCTGGCGCCAGTCACCGGTTTGCTCGGCTCGCTGGGCGGCGCTTCGGGCACCGGCAATCTGCTCTCGCCAGTCACTGGCTTGTTGGGCACGCTTGGCGGCACCACCGGCACAGGCACCGGCGATCTGCTGTCACCGGTTACTGGACTGCTGGGTACGCTAGGCGGCAGCGCGGGCACGGGCAACCTGTTGTCGCCGGTAACCGGAGTACTGGGTACGCTGGGTGGCACCACTGGCACCGGCAGTCTGCTGTCACCGATCACCGGCGTCCTTGGTTCCTTGGGCGGTTCGGCGGGCTCTACGGGTGGGGTGTTGGCACCGGTCACGGGGCTGTTGGGTAGCGTCACGTCGCTGGGCGGCGCAACCGGCAGCGGCGGCGTGCTGGCACCGGTTACCGGACTGGTCGGCGCGCTGGGCAACGCTGGAAATGGCGGCAGTACTGGCGGTCTTGGCGCGGTGCTGGCACCCGTCACCGGCTTGCTAGGCGGTTCGACCGGCAGCACGGGCGCCGCTGGCGCCGCGGGTGGTCTTACCGGTATTCTGTCGCCGGTGCTGACGCCGGTCGGCGGATTGCTCGGCTTGAAGTAAGCTTCGTGCAGTAAAGCGGCCGGGCAAAAAAAATATAAGCCCGGCCGCTGCTTTGTCATGAATACGAGGAATGGCATGAATTCCACTTTGGACGGCGTCTCCGATCTGCGTGATCGTGCGCCACGCTCCGCAACACCGTTCTATGTAGGCCTGCTCGGCGTCGTGGTAGGCCTTTTTACTCTCTTCATCTTGCGCGACAACCCGGCATTCAGCGGGGCTGAACGTAGCACCGCCGCCTGCCTGGCAATTTTCATCGTCATTGCCGCCTACGAATTATTCGTCGCGCGCGTTTATTTGCGTCCGAGCGCCGGCTTTGTGAAAGGCGGCCTGCGTTCGCTCAGCCTCGCACGGGTCGCCATTCGCCTTGCCGCCTTGCTCTCGGTCTATGCGGGCATTGCGGTGCTCTATTGGTTGCTGCCTGAATATCATGGGGCGTTCTATAACCCCTACTGGACACTCGCACGCACCATCGCGCCTTATCTGATCGTGGCGGCGCCGTTTTATTTCGCCTGGTCCGACACGCACCAGCGCGAAGTCAACGATGCCTATCTGATGTGGGGACGGCTGCTATTACGCGGCGAGCGGCCAGCCAACTGGCGGCCAGTGCGCGAAATGTTGGCCGGCTGGATGGTCAAGGCGTTTTTCTTGCCATTGATGATCACCTACTTGTCGACCGATGCCGATCACATCAGTGCGTCGCTGACCCATGCGCTGAACGCGCCGACGTCCTTGGCGATGTTCAGTTTCTTGTATGACCTGTCGTTCACGACGGATTTGATGTTCGGCACGGTCGGCTACCTGTGCACGTTTCGCCTGCTGGATAGCCACGTGCGTAGCGCCGAGCCCACCACACTCGGCTGGCTGGTGGCATTGATGTGTTATCAGCCGTTCTGGTCATTGATCGCGAATGCATACATCCAGTACCAGGGCTCGATGTTCTGGGACAGTTGGCTGGTGTCGATGCCGGTTGTCCGTGTCATATGGGCCGTCATCATCATCGCCTTGGTGGTGACCTATGCACTGTCCACAGCATCGTTCGGGCTGCGTTTTTCCAATCTAACGAATCGCGGCATCATTACTTCCGGACCCTACCGGTTCACCAAGCACCCAGCCTATATCAGTAAGAACCTCTCCTATTGGATGGTGTCGGTGCCCTTCATCGAACCTTTGGGCTGGCGCCTGGCGGTTACCCACTGCGTCGCGCTCGCGGCGGTGAATACGCTGTATTTCCTGCGCGCCAAAACCGAAGAACGGCATCTGATGCGCGACCCCGACTACCAAGTCTATGCGGCGTGGATTGCCCAGCATGGCGTGTTCGCCAAAGTGGCTCGGATTTTCAGATAAGCGTGGGGCGGGTAGCTAATATTGACGGCCCAGCAATTTCGATACTAACAGCGCGCATCGCATGCAACGCACACCGGCAAGCCGGACTTGTGCGGAGTGACTGAAGAGCTTCTGGCGCGCATACTGCCGAGTTCCGATCGTCACCCCGCGAGGATCCGCATGAAAGCTGCTGTGCTGCATGAAATCAATACGCCCCTGGTCGTCGAAAACCTGCAACTCGACGATTGCGACGACCATGAGGTGCGCATCCAGGTCGCCGCCAGCGGCCTCTGCCATTCCGACTATCACATGATCACAGGCGACCTGCCGCGACCGAAGCCCGTGGTACTGGGTCATGAAGTGGCAGGCATCGTTATCGGCGTGGGCGATCGGGTGCGGGGCGTGCGCACCGGCGATCACGTCGTCACCTGCTTGTCTTCTTATTGTGGCCACTGCCGGCAATGCATGATCGGCCGCTCTTACCGTTGCATCGCCAAACCGCTACGCAGCGAGCAAGAGAAGCCGCGTTTGAGCTTGAACGGTACGCCGGTGTTTCAGATGGGCGGCCTGGGCGGCTTTGCGGAGCAGGTGCTGGTGCATGAAAACGCCGCGGCGATCTTGCCGCGCGAAATGCCGCTCGATCGCGCCGCTATTTTGGGATGCGCGGTGGTCACTGGCGTGGGCGCGGCGATCAATACCGCGAAGCTGCGTCCGAGCGACAGCGTAGCGGTGATCGGTTGCGGCGGTATCGGCCTGAATGTGATCCAGGGCGCGCGACTGAGCGGCGTGCAAACCATCATCGCAGTCGATCAGGTGCCGGCGAAACTGGAGCTGGCCAAGCGCTTCGGTGCGACGCATACAGTGCTGAGCGATGCAAATGCCGTCGACAGCGTGAAGGCGCTTAGCGATGGCGGTGTCGATCATGCATTCGAGGCAATCGGCCTACAGCAAACGCAGCAATTGGCGTTCGCGATGCTCGGAGTGGGTGGCGTGTTGACCTTGATCGGCATCCCCAAGGCCACGGCCGCCTTGTCGCTGCCGGAGCAGTATCTCAGCATCGTCACGGAGAAGCGCGTGCAAGGTTCGTTAATGGGCTCGAGCATCTTCCAGCACGATCTGCCACGCTTTGCTCGTATGTATCTGGATGGCCATTTGCTGCTCGACGAGCTGGTCAGTCAACGCTTGCCACTGGCGGAGATCAACAAAGGCTTCAAGGACATGCTGGGCGGCACCGTGGCGCGCAGCGTCGTCGTGTTCGACGATGTATTGAATGAGAGCCGACGCGCGGCCTGATCGAGAAGCATAGCGCCAGCCCGATGCAACTCACCGTCAAAGAAGCACTGACATCACCGTCGCGCCGATCGCTGGCACGGCAGTGATGCGGAATCTTCTCGGACTGGACTTGCGCAGAGCAGCAGATGCCGCACACGCGTCCAAGCCGGTCCCCAGGGCCGGCTGCGAAGTTCTTACCGTCAGTAGAACTGACGTCTGCTTTCGCGACGTCAAATCTACTGAATATGCTTACTGACGGATGAAGCGATCGTTAGTCCAAAGGCCGCTGCGATCGTTGTTGCCAGCGTTGACGAACTCGACGTCATGGCCGACCACTCGAACGATGCGGAAGTCTGACGATTCAGGCGTCGACACGCATTCGTAGCCAGCGAAGAACTGTTGCACCTTGCCGCTCTCGCCTGCTCGCGCATGCGTATCGGCAGCATCGAATTTCTCTTTCGACAGGCACCCATAGGCGTTTGGCTTGAAGCGGAACACTTGTGAGGGTGCGATCTTGTCCTGAGCCTGCGCCGCAGTGGTAGCAACAAGCAATGTCGACAGGCTGATAAGGGCGTATGCGACGGCTTTCATTGATTCTCTCCGTTCTTGATGAAACACACGGCCGTTCGCCAACGCGGCCGTTTCAGCATCCCCGCCGCCGTATTAGCTGATATTCAGCATCCCGACGCATTCGTTTAGGTTTCTAAACAGGTGCCGTATGTTTGATGCTAGAACATTGAAAGAAATCGGCAAGCACAATCTGTTTGCGCTTGCAACACACCAAATTGTCGCACCCCGTGTCGCAGGGCTGGGGCGCGTCGTTTTGCCGCGGCAAGGCGCAACGCCAGAACCCGGTTGGGCTGCGTCGATTGGCCGCGCCGACGCGAAATAAACCTTGCTACGACTGTGTTTGGCGATTTTCGAGACGCGCCAGCGGCAGCCTGGAACGTCGCCCATTTAGCAAGCACTGCCACGCGATTTCCCTAACGGGTTAACCAGCATCGAACGCCGTTGTGCAGCGCACATAAAATTTGTGTGAAAGATCAGGTGCTCGCAGGCTGGTTTTGTTTGGAGGCGTCGGGCGTTACGGTGCGACGTTGCGGCAGGCCACCAATAGCGTATGCGATGCCCCGTCATTGTCGCGCTGCAGTATGGCGTAGCCACCGCTGCCGCAGATCGAATCCGCCTGCTGCTGGCAGTTCGACCAGTCGTCGCCAGTGCAACGCAGCAGCTTGGTTGGTCGGCCATCCGGGGTAAATAACGGCGTCGACGAACCACAAGCCGCCAGCAGCGCCGTCAGCAATACCACCGATTTTTTCATAAATTTGCTTCCTGTTTTGATCGTCTGCCGCTCAACTCAGCGGCGCGAAAAGATTTTCCAATGCCGGCTTGGCCAGCGGTCGCGAATACCAGTAACCCTGGGCGTCGTCGCACTGCAACTCGGTTAGTTTCTGCGCCTGCGCCGCGGTTTCAACTCCTTCTGCCGTGACGCGGATTTCCAGCGCATGCGCCATGGCGATAATGGCCGCGACAATCGCGCCGCCGTCGCGATCCGTAGTAATCGCGCTGACGAAGCTGCGGTCGATTTTCAGGCGGTCGACCTTGAAGCGGCTCAGATAAGCAAAGCTTGAATAGCCGGTGCCAAAATCGTCGATCGCCACGTGCACGCCCAGTTCGCGCAGACTGCGCAATGTGGCGATTGCCTGCTCCGTGTTGCCCATCAATACGCCTTCCGTGATCTCTACCTCGAGATAACGCGGTTCGAGTGCTGCGGCTTTCAGCGCCTCACGCACCAGCGCGTAGACGTCTTGCCGCTGGAATTGCAACGGCGAAACATTCACCGCGACGCGCGGCGCGTTGCCATAAAGACGCAGCAGCCGGCTTATTTGCGCGCAGGCTTCGTGCATCACCCAGGCGCCGATTTGCAGGATCAGCCCGCTTTCCTCGGCAATGGGAATGAATTCAACGGGCGGAATCGATCCCTTCAGCGGATGATTCCAGCGCAACAGGGCCTCAACGGAATTGATCTCGCCAGTACCGATGGCGACCTGCGGCTGATAAACCAGGTTGAACTGTTCGCGCGCCAAGGCTTCACGCAACGACACTTCCAGATCGAGCCGGCGTGCTGCCTGCGACTGTAACTCGCCGGAAAAATGCCGTACCGCGTTGCCGCCTTGAGCGCGCGCGGCATTCAAGGCAATCACCGCCCGCTGCATCAGCAAGGGCGCCTCACGCGCATCGTCCGGGAAAGTCGCCACGCCCACGCTCGCTGTCAGGCGCACGGCGGTGCCCAGGCATTCGATGGGCTCGCCTAGACGCTCGATCAGGCGTGACGCGGCAACCCCCACCGGCACCGCATGATCGGCCAGTACCACGACGAACTGGTTGGCGCCGACGCAGGCCAGCGCGTCGTCGAAAGCGGTGGCGTCGCGCAAGCGATCCGCCGCGATGCGCAAGGCGACATCAATTGCCGCGGGGCCGAGCGAATCCTGCAAGACGCGCAACTGGTCGTGTTCGATCACGAGCAGCCAGAATTTGCGGCCGCTGCGCTCGCAGCGACTGATCATGTGCTCCATGCGTTCGCGCAATAGCGACTGGTTGGGCAAGCGCGTTACCGGGTCGTGTTGCGTCGACGTGAAAGGCAGGCTTGGCTTGTCGGCCAGCAAATCCGCCATGCGTGTGACGGTGCCCACGTAGTGGTTGCCATCGGCATCCGGCTGCGCACCTTCGCCGGCGGTGCGCGCCAGGCACAAGTAAACCGCGATCGGCGCGCCATCGCGCCGCAGCCAGGTCCATTCGGCTGCGTAGAGAAGCGCGGGATCTGGCCGGCCCAACGCGCCATACGCGCCGCGCGCGTGTCTTGCCGGAGCGCTTGCGGGAAACGCCGGGGTCGGTATGCCGAGGCGCTCATGGCTCAGCGGCACGTCCGGACGCCACGATAGCTCGTTGGGCTCGTGCAGCGACAGCAGATTGCGCTGTTGCAGTAACTCTTCGGTCGAGAAACCGGTAATCAGCGCCAGCGCGCGATTGACCGCGATCAACGTGCCGTCGGCGCGGCAAACGAACATGCCCGCGGGGGCAGATTCGAAGGCATCGCGATACAGATTGACGTCAGCTCTCATGGACGGAACTCGTACTCCGCCTGCATTCATGCCCGGACCGCATGCAAGCTCATTGTCTCCTCGCTTTCTGTCGCCGCTTTTGTGCAGCGCGGCTTGGCAATGCATGCCGGCGTTCGTGCCGAGAAGAACGCCGTCGCACTCATCATCATATCTGTTCACGCCGCGCTTCGGCAGGCTCCGATGCCACGCCCGCGGGTGTGGCATGCGCCTGGCTGCGCCCCTTCCACTCGCCGCCTCGACCGGACCAGTGGCGCCGCGCCGAATCGACGGTAGCGCAGACGTAGAACAAGGCAATAACCGGCAGCATCGGCGCCCACGCCAGCGAGCGTCGGTAATAGCGCAGCGTGGGTGTGTAGGCACAACACATCGCGAACCACGCGCCGAGCGATGTCCAAAACCACGGCAAGGCCGCCAACGTCGAAAGCCAATGTCCGAGAGTGAAAGCGTGCGCCATCGAATCGAGCGGCGCGCGGGCACCGGATGGCAGTGCCGCAAACTGATTGCTGAAGGCCGTGAAAACCGCCGCCACCGCCAGTGCTGGCGGCAGCAGGTAGGTAATGATCATGGCCAGCACCGCGCCGCTCAAGGCCCACGGCGAGCGGCCAAGCTGCGTATAAGCGGTGCGCGCGATCATCATCCAGATTTCGCCATAGCGATCGTTCGGACGCAGCGAGCGCGCGCCTTCCGACAACACCAGGCGGATCGGTCCGACGCGCTTGAGCTGCGCCGCCAGTGCGCAGTCGTCGATCAACGCCGCGGCGATCGATGCGATGCCGCCGGCAGCTCGCAAGGCGGCGGCGCTGACGAGCATGCAGCCGCCGGCCGCTCCGGCGGTGCGTCGCCGCGTATCGGCCACCCAGCGAAACGGATAGAGCTTCGCGAAGAAAAACACAAACGCCGGGATGAGCGCGCGCTCGGCCCACGACTCGCAGCGCAAGCGCACCATTTCGGACACCAGCACGCGCCCCTCGCCGCGGGCCCGCTGCACGAGTTGCGCCAACTGGTCGGGTGGATGGGCCACGTCGGCGTCGGTCAACCAGACGTACTCGGCCTGCGGGCGCGCGCGTTCGGCCCAGGCGATCCCTTCGGACTGCGCCCAGACCTTGCCGCTCCAGCCGGCGGGCAAGGCACCGGCGGATATCACTTGCAGACGCTGCGACCAAGGCGTGTGTCGCGCGGCAGCGCGGGCGATGTCGGCGGTGCCATCGTCGCTATGGTCGTCGACCAGCACCACGGACAAGGGCCCGGGATAATCCTGCGCGAGCAGCGAGCCGATCGAGAGCGCAACCACTTCGCGCTCATTGCGGGCCGGCACCACGGCGACGACTGCCGGCCACGCGGCGGCACCGGTATCGAGGCTGTTAACGATGCGCGCCGGGCCGCGCAACGACCGTCCCATCAATACGGACGACCGCCAAAAACCGCCGCGACCGAACAGCAAGCCCAGCCAGATTGCCAGCGGCAGCAATGACAGCAGAAGAAGGATGCGCATCAGTGACCGCCGCGCGTTGCTGTGCCGACCACGCGCGCGCCGCCAAGCGCGCCGATCGCTCGAGGATCCAGGCTCACAGCGCACGTCCCGCGGCGTCCGGGTCGAGGCGCGCCTGCGCCAGCAGCGCGTCGATCTTGCGCTCTAGCCGCAAGTTGGCTGCGCCGACAAAGAACACCAGGCAATATAGATTCAGCACCGGAATAATCCCGAGTACGGTCCAGAGCGCTACCCGCCGCCCCTTCTCGCGCGCCAGCAGGAACGCGATCACGGCCAGCACGATCGACAGTGCGCACAGGGATAACAGACCTAGTTCGGATTGAGACACAGCGCGGCTCCAGGGAAAACAATGGGATGAACTATACCGAAACAGGCTGGCAGTGCATGGCCTATGATTGAACTTTGAAGCGCCCTGCCGGCGCGCGGACGACAACCAGCAAATTGGCGTTCGCGCTCACGCCTCGCGACACCGGCAGCGCGCAAGATATCCCATAATTCCGACACCATGACCTTCACCATAGACCGCATCGATCACCTTGTACTCAACGTCGCCGACGTCGAGGTCAGCGCCGCCTGGTATCAAAAAGTGCTGGGCATGCAGCGCGAAGAGATGCCCGGGCGCAGCGGCCCGCGCGTGGCTATGCGCTTCGGCCGCCAGAAGCTCAATCTGCGGCCGGTCGAGATCGATCAAAAGACGTGGTTTACTGCGGATCACCCGGTCGCGGGCAGCGATGATCTCTGTTTCATCACGGAGGTCGACCCGGCCAGCGTCAGTGCGCATCTGCAGGCGCTGGGCATCGCGGTTGAAGTGGGGCCGATCGAGCGCGCGGGAGCCACCGGGCCGATGACCTCCGTCTATTGCCGCGATCCCGATGGCAATCTGATCGAAGTGTCGCAATACCACGCTGCCGCCTGAGCAGCCAACCCCGAGCGAGCGGCCAGCATTTCCAGGAGAGCCACATGGCAATGACCCAAGCCTTTAGCGAAGTAGAACCGGCGCGCGCCGACATCGATGCGCTCGCCGAACCGACTGTGCTGGAGTTCGGAACGCCTTGGTGCGGCTTCTGTCGCGCCGCGCAACCAGCGATTACCGAGGCCTTCACCGCGCACACTGGCCTGCGGCACATCAAGGTGGAGGACGGCAGTGGTCGGCCGCTCGGTCGGTCGTTCAAGGTAAAGCTGTGGCCGACTCTGATCTTTTTGAGTCAGGGCAAGGAAGTGGCACGGCTGGTGCGGCCGGAGAATGCGCGGGTCATCGATGAGGCGATGCGCAAGATCGAAACGGCGGCCTAGGCGAGCGCCTTGGCGACTTGGCGGGGTGCTGCGGCATCGCGCAGCGGCTCGACGCTCGACCGGGCGGCAAGGTGCGCGCCGGACGCTTGAGCTATGCTCATTGCTTCGCGCACTTTAATGGGATAACCCATGCAGCCTGAAGACCGCCAAGCAGCCGAAGGTAAATCGCGTCGAGAATTCCTGGTCAAACTGATGGCTTCGGGTTTCGCGCTCGCCGTGCAGCCGGTGATGGCCAGTGTCATCCATACCAGCGACGACGGGCTGGATAGCGGACCGATCAGCATCGGCCTGCCGCACGATCAACTGGAGGCGCTGCCCGCTTACTTTGCGCGGCCGGCACGCGCCGCCGGACCCTTGCCGGTAGTGCTGGTCGTGCAGGAAATCTTCGGCGTGCACGAGCACATCCAGGATGTCTGCCGACGGCTGGCGCATCTCGGCTACTTCGCGGTGGCGCCGGAACTCTATTTCCGTCAAGGCAATCCGCGCGCTTACGAGTCGGGCGCAGAGCTGATGGAAAAAATCGTCAGCAAGGTACCCGATCAGCAGGTGCTTGCCGACCTCGACACCACCGCGCAATGGGCGGCGTTGAACGGCGGTGATCCACACCGACTGGCAATCACCGGCTTCTGCTGGGGCGGCCGCATCACCTGGCTGTACGCGGCACATAATCCGGCGCTCAAGGCCGCCGTGGTCTGGTACGGGCCGCTCGCCGGCAAGCGCACACCGAATACGCCGGTGTTCCCTTCCGAGGTGGCCAGCCAATTACAGGTGCCGGTATTGGGCCTCTATGGCGGCAAAGATCCCAGCATCACCCAAGCCAACATCGCCACCATGCGTGAGGCTCTCACCGCGGACCACGCGGCCTCGCAGATCATTGTCTATCCCGACGCTGGGCACGGCTTCAATGCCGACTATCGCCCCAGTTATAACGAAGCGGCTGCAAAAGACGGCTGGCAGCGCATGCTCGGCTGGTTCGCGCAAAACGGCCTGGGCATCTCAAAATGAATCCAATTACCTTATTCCTGGCGCTGGTGTTGGTGGTCATCGGCGTTTTATTGGGACAGTTCGTGCACATCGCGTTCGGCGTGCCGTTCGTGATCGTCGCGATCCTGCTGGCCAGCTCGCTGAAGATGGCCAATGCCTGGGAGCGCTTCGTGATCTTGCGTGCCGGCAAGCTTCACAGCGTGAAAGGGCCGGGGCTGTTTTTGATATTGCCGATTATCGACAACGTCGCGGCCGTCATCGACGAGCGCATTCAGACCACCGCCTTTAACGCCGAACAGGCGCTGACGCGTGACACGGTACCGGTCAATGTCGACGCGATCGTGTTCTGGCGTGTGCACGACGCGCAGAAAGCGGCGCTGGCCATCACCAACTACCGGCAAGCGCTCGATCGCGTCGCGCAGACTTCACTGCGCGAGATGATCGGCGCCTCGCACCTCGGCGCCTTGTTGTCTGATCGGAAGGCTTCCGACGAGCGGCTGTGCCAGGACATCGGCCGCAAGACCGCCGATTGGGGCGTGACGGTCACCGCGGTCGAAATTCGCGACGTGGCGATCCCGGTGGCTTTACAAGATGCGATGTCGCGCCAGGCGCAGGCCGAGCGCGAAAAGGAAGCGCGCGTGATTCTCGGCTCGGCCGAGGCGGAGATTGCCTCGAAGTTCGTCGAGGCGGCGAATATTTATGCGGACAACCCGGCGGCGCTGCAGTTGCGGGCGATGAACATCATTTACGAGACAACCAAGGAACGCGGCGCCACCATCCTGATTCCGAGCTCGATGGTCGACAGCCTCAACCCGGTGTCCGCATTCGCGCTGGCGCAGCAGCCGCTGCCGCAAGGCTCGGCGGCGTCGAGCCCTGCCGCCGCGCCACTCGCCGCATCCCGTTCAGGGCCGCGCTTGTCGTCGTCGGACGGCCCGGACGAAAAAACAGGCCGGGATCAAGATAAATCTTGATCGATCGGCCTGTTGAATAGACTGCGTGCAGAAAGCCGCCTGAGGCAGCCGCCTGCAGGCTACCGGCTGAGGACTAGTCGCTATTGAGTTGCGTTTGCAGCTTCTCGACCGCATCCGAATATTCGGTGAGCATATCGTAGATGACATTCTTGGTCGAGGTTTCTTCCTTCATGTCGCCAACGATCTGGCCCACGTAGTAGCCCATGTACTCGGTCGCGTGCGCGCGCTCGATACGCGCCCGCGCTTCCGCGACCAACATGATCTGTTGCGGCATGCCCAGCGGCGTGGGCGCGCCTTCCGCATCCCATGCATCGGTGAACTTGCTGCGCAAGATGCGACATTGCTTGCCGGTAAAGTAACGGCGCTGGATGGCGTCGTCGGAGGTTGCCGCGAAAAAGCGCTGTTTCATTTCCGGCGACAACTCGCTTTCGCGCGTCGTCAGCCAGATCGAACCGCACCACACGCCTTCAGCGCCCAGCGCCAAGGCCGCGGCCATCTGCCGGCCACGGCCGATACCGCCTGCCGCCAGCACCGGCACGTCGCCGGCCGCGTCGACGATTTGCGGCCACAGGATCATCGAAGTGATGTTGCCCGAGTGTGCGCCCGCCTCCATGCCTTGCGCGATCAGCACGTCGATGCCGGCATCCACCTGGTTGCGCGCATGCTTGGCGCTGCCGATCAATGCGCCGACCTTCAGGCCTTTTTCGTGCAGCAGGTCGATCATCTCTTTCGGCGCGATGCCCAGCGCGCTCACCACCAGCTTGATCTGCGGATGGCGCAGTGCCACCTCGATCAATTCCATGCCGCCTTGTGCGGTCAGGCGGTAACCGCTGGCGTATTCGGCCAGCTGATCTTTCTCGTCTTGCGGCAACTGCGGAATGCCGGCCTTGTCGAGAATGCCTTCGACGAAATCGATATGCTCTTTCGGCAACACGTTGGCGCGTTCGTCCATCTTGTGCACTTCACCGAACTTTTGCGGCAGTGCAAGATCCAGCGCGTAAGGACGGCCGTCGGTGTGGTCGTCGATCCACTTCAATTCCATTTCGAGCTGTTCGGGCGACATGCGGGTCGTGCCCAGCACGCCCATACCGCCGGCCTTCGCGGTTTCGACCACCACGTCCCGGCAATGGGAAAACGCAAAAATCGGAACGTCGATTCCGAACATCTCGGTCATCTTGGTGCGCATGGGAACAGCCCTCCTGAATGGGTGACGAGCATTCGCCTCGGAAAATATCGAGATGGCGTGCTCGAACAGCCGGCGATTTTATCAAAAAGCCACTTTAGCCGGCCGCTTGAATACGGCGCAGCACCTTTGCCGGTTTCGCACGGATACGAGCGATATGCCGATTGACGCTTCACGGCAACGTGTGGAACCGTGGCGAGACTAGCGCATTTCGCTCATGGGCGTCGGCGCCTTGGCTGCTCCCGAAGGTCGGAAGACTCCTGCTGCGCCAATGCCGCGCGCGCGACATCAATGAAGGCACGCAGCTTCGGCTGCGTCTGCATGCGGGTTGGAAAATACAAAAACATGCCGGTGTCCGGCTTGATGAATTTCGTCAGCAAGGTTTCGAGGTGGCCGGCCGCTACCGGCTCGCGCGCTTCCATCTCAGAAACATAGGCAAGCCCCAGGCCGCGTTGCGCGCAGGCCACCAATGCGGCCCGGTCATTCACGATCAGCCGACCAGGCATTTCCACTGAGAAGGTCCGTTGCCCGCGCTGGAAAGTCCAGCGATGCAGCGAACCCGACGTAACGAAGCGGTATTGGATGGCCTCGTGCGCCGTTAGATCTTCTGGACGGCGCGGCCGGCCGGCGCGCGCAAGATAAGCCGGGCTGCCCACCACCGACCAGCGCAACTCCGGAGACAGCCGCACCGCGACCATATCCTTTTGCACCGATTCGCCCAGCCGAATGCCGGCGTCGAAGTTGCCCGCGGCGAGATCCACCGTGCCTTCGTTCACCGAGAGATCCAGCGATAAATCGGGATAGGCGGCGCGCAGGATCGGCAGCAGCGGCTCAACCACCATCGTCATGGCGGTACGGGACAAAGTGAGACGCAAGGTGCCGGACGCACGATCTTGATATTTGTCGAGCACATCCAGCGCATCGCCGATCTCGCGGCTGGCCGCACGCAGCCGCTGGAACAGCGCAGCGCCGGCTTCGGTCAGCGCAACGCTGCGCGTGGTCCGTTGCAATAGCACGACGCCGTGGCGCCGCTCCAATTGCCGCACCGCGCGGCTGACGGCGGTGGGCGTGATGCGCAGATCGGCCGCGGCGCGCGTAAAGCTCAAGCGCTCCGCCACCGCCAGAAAAGGCACGATGCCGTCGAAAAGTTCGCGATTCATAGCCACCGATTATGTACCCACAGTTCAAAGCTCATAGCGTGCTGGAACGTTTATCTCATAAATCATAGGCCCTATCCTGTCATCGAACGCGGCATGGCGCCGCACCGCTCAATGGAGAATTACCATGTCATCACGCCAATGGTTTATTACAGGCATCAACCGCGGCTTCGGCCGGCATCTGACCGAACAATTGCTCGAACGCGGCGACCGCGTGGCCGGCACCGCGCGCCAACTTGATGTGCTCGACGATCTCAAAGCCCGCTACGGTGACCGTCTTTGGCTGGCGGCACTCGACGTTACCGACACACCGGCCATTCATCGCGTCGTCGATCAGGCCTTCCACGATTTCGGCCGCATCGATGTAGTGGTGAACAATGCTGGCTACGGTCTGTTCGGCGCTGCGGAAGAATTGTCCGATGAGCAGATCGCGCATCAACTGGCCACCAACGTCATAGGCTCAATACAAGTAGTTCGCGCCGCGCTGCCGCACCTGCGCGCGCAGGGCGGTGGCCGCATCCTGCAGCTTTCGAGCATGGGTGGGCAGATCGCGCTGCCAGGACTGTCGCTGTATCACACGTCGAAATGGGCGATCGAGGGCTTCTTTGAAGGCACCGCGCAAGACATCGCGCCTTTCAATATTCAGACGACGCTGGTCGAGCCGGGCGGCGCACGCACCAATTTCGCCTTTGACAGCGCTGTATTAGGCAAGCAGGCGATCGCGGCTTACGCGGACACGCCGGCCGGCGCGACGCGGCGCATGATCGAAGGCGGTACGCGCGTGCCGCCGGGCGACCCCGAAAAAATGGCGCGCGCGATGATCGAATGCGTCGAGCAGAACCCGGCGCCGAAGCGGCTGGCGCTTGGTAGCGACGCATACACGCTGATGCACGCGGCGTTGACCGAGCTGCTTGCGGCACTCGAAGCACAAAAGGACCTCGCGTATTCCACTGATTTATGAGACCGAGCGGGCGGCCTTGCCAGTCGCCCAATGCCCGCAGCTTTTGCCGCGCCGCAACAGCCCAGGATGCACGGTTTGGCCAATGCAACGTATTCAATCTGTCATTGAGATGCTGTAGATCGCACTCCAAACTGAGACAAAGCCTCATACCGGCTCTGGACATCGTCCAGACGCCCGGCACCAGAAAGGCCCCATCAATTAGGAGACGCGATGTCCGCAAGACCGTTGACACTGCCTTACAACAGGGGCCGGGCGTGGTATGTCACGGCGGTTCTCTGCTTTCTCTACGCGCTGTCCTTCGTCGATCGCCTCATTCCATCCTTGATGGCCGCACCGATTTCCGCGCATCTGCATATCAGCGACGGCAAGATGGGCGTGATGTTCGGCGCCGGCTTCGGCGTGCTCTACGCCATCATCGGTTTTCCCATTGCGCACCTGATTGATAATCGCAACCGCATGCGCATCCTGGCATGCGGCGTATTCATCTGGAGCATCAGCACCATCGCTTCGGGCTTCGCCACTGAATACTGGCACCTGGTGGTGTATCGCTCGGGCGTGGCGGCCGGCGAAGCCGTGCTGTCGCCGGCCGCTATCTCGTTAATCGCAGACATGTTCGTACGCAGCAAGCGCACGCTGCCGACCACGCTTTACATGGGCTTGGCCGCACTCATGACCGGCGCTTATCTGCTCGGCGGTCTGGCTTACAAATTGGCGTCAGTCTATGCACCGAGCCTGTCGATGCAGGCCTGGCAGCTAGCTTTCGTGATCGTCGGGCTGCCCGGCGTCGTCATCGCGGCGCTGCTGCTGACGATGCGTGAACCGATACGCGTGCAAGACCGGGTGGGCCCCAATGAGTATGCGACGACGTCGCAAGCTATACGCTATGTCGCGAGCGAGAAGCGCCTCTATGGCTTTCTATTCCTGGCCATGGCGGTTTTTGCGACAGGCACCTTCGCGCTCTATGCATGGACGCCCACTTTATTGATACGCGGCTATGGTTTGACGCCGGCGCAGGCGGGCTACGCATTCGGCATCACCGGGCTGGTAACCGGCGTCGTCGGCACCATCTTCTGGCCTTCGGTGATGGAATATTTCATCCGCCGCAATCGCCCAGGCGCCACCACCGTGCTGCTGGCCATCGGCATGCCGATTTCCATGCTCGGGCTGACCGTCATCGGTTTCGCCACCTCAGTAACCGGCGTGTTGGTGGGCGTTGTCACCTACGTGCTGTTTGCCAACTCGGCCGGCGTGTTGTATCCGGTCATCATCCAGTACGTTACGCCGGCCCGCATGCGCGGCCGCGTGATGGCCGGCAACCTGATGGCATCCAATCTGATTGGCGCGGTCCTCGGACCGTCACTGGCGGCCTGGGTCGCCACGCGCTTTTTCACAGGCACCATGGCTTATGCATCAGCCTATGTAGCCATAGGTCTGTGCCTCGCGCCGATGGCATTGATCTTCGTATTGATCGCGCACCAGCGCTTCGCGCGCGCCTTCAACGAAGCAGAGAGCCGCGAGTCGGCGGCCATGGCGGCATTGGCTGCACAAGCCTCGACGGACAGTTTGCCGGTGGCCGACCCCTATCCTGAAAATCGCTTCGCGCAAGGTCATTGATGTCGCCGCCGACGCGCGCCGAGGTTTCGCTCGGTTCTCCGCTCACGCTGCCTTGCGGCGTGGTACTGGCCAATCGCCTGGCCAAGGCCGCGCTTACTGAAGGTTTGAGCGACGCCCACAACCGCGCCACCGAGCGCCACTGCCGCTTGTATCGCCGCTGGTCGCATAGCGGCGCGGCATTGCTGATCACCGGCAACGTGCAAGTCGACCGACGGTATTTGGAGCGACCAGGCAACGTGGCGATCGACGGCAACGGCGGCCTGGAGGCCTTGCAAGCTTATGCTGCGGCAGGTACGGAAGGCGGCCGCTGCCATCTATGGATGCAGATCAATCATCCAGGACGCCAAGCGCCGGCTTTTGTCAGCCCGGTTGCGTTGGCACCATCGGCGGTAGCGCTCGACCGCCCGGGTTTCGCGCAGCCGCAAGCGATGAGCGCTACGGATATTCAAGACGTGATTGCGCGCTTTGCCAGGGTGGCCACGATTGCTCGCGACGTCGGCTTCACCGGCGTGCAAGTGCATGCGGCGCATGGCTATCTACTGTCGCAGTTCTTGAACCCACTCGCCAATCGGCGCGACGATGAATGGGGCGGCTCGCTCGAAAATCGCGCGCGTCTGCTGCGCTCGATCGTGCATGCGGTGCGCGCCGCGGTGGGCGCGGATTTTCCGGTGTCGGTGAAAGTAAATTCGTCGGATTTTCAACAAGGCGGCTTCACGCCCGAAGAGTGTTTGCAGGTGGTTGGCTGGCTGCATGCCGATGGTGTCGATCTGCTGGAACTGTCTGGTGGCAATTACGAGCAGGTCAGCATGCTGGGATTGAATCCTAGCCAAAGCACTGTAAGGCGCGAGGCCTACTTTCTCGAACAGGCAGATAGCTTGCGGTCCGCCTTCCCGGGGCCGCTGATGGTGACGGGCGGCTTCCGCTCGCGTCAGGCGATGCAGGCGGCATTGCGCAGCGGTGCAATGGACATGGTGGGGCTCGGGCGGCCGTTGATTACAGCGCCGACCTCGGCTGGAGCGTTGCTGCGCGGTGACATCGAGACGCTGCCGTCCGAGGAGCGCGGATTCGTCGTTCAATACGCCGATGCCGCGCAGCGGGGCGGCAAGCCTTTGAGTGCATTTCTGCAAGGCTGGTATGCGACGCAGTTGCTGGAACTCGGTGATGGACGTGAGCCGGATAGCGGACTGGATCCACATGCGGCCTATGCACGGTATGTCGAGAATGAAATGCGTGCCGCGGCGGTGTTGGTGCGGTAGCGAATGGGCTGACGGGTAGCAGAAACAAGCTGGCGCGGATTATTGAGATAAGATTTCGGGCGACCGAAATTCACCGTCGCCCCGCCGTACTATCCCGAGCGACCCACCCTATGTCCGACGCCCACGCACCCCACGAACATTTTGTCGAACACGCCGCGCATGCCGGCGACTCCCTTTCACGCTGGGTCGCGCTATTCACGGCAATCCTGGCGGCCCTGGCCGGGATTCTGCACTACGAGGAAGGTGTTTTGCAGACCCAGGCGCTTATCGCCAAGAACGATGCCGTGCTGCTGCAGAGCAAAGCGAGCGACCAGTGGGGCGATTATCAAGCGCAGTCCAACAAGGGCCACCTGATGGAACTCGCTACAGAGCTGGCGCCGCCAGCGCGCCAGGCGTTTTATCGCGATCAGGTCAGCAAATATGAGATTCGCAAGAAAGAGATTGCTGCGAAAGCGCACGCGCTCGAACAGCAGGTTGATCAGGCGAATCACTTGTCAGCCGAGAAGGAGCATCCGCAACATCTGTTCGGGCAAGCGCTATCCCTGTTGAGCGTAGCGATATCCCTCGCGGCCATCACATCGCTTACGAATAATCGCAAGCTGTTCGTCCTTGCGGCCGTGATGGGTGCGGTCGGGCTCGGGGTTTCAGTCTTCGCTTTTCTGCAGCTCTAGCCCTGCCGCTTCAGTGCGTAGGACAGGTAGTAGGAAGATCATTCAGCCCTTCATGCGCGGCACTGAATGAAACAACCGGGCTGCCGTCGTGCTGCGCGATGCGCACGACGTAAATGCTGTCGTAGTCCGCGCCATCCCAGCGCGGCACGCTCGAGGCATCGCCACCGTAGCGTGCGACGATGCGCCGTGCGACGGCTTCAACGACGGTATGCTCCCACGCCACCACCACGAGACTGTTTTGGTAGCGCGGCGAAACCAGGGCATCGATGAGTTGGTCGGTGTTTTTGAAGCCAATCGAAGCGTTCACCGGCAAACCGAAGTAGACCGCCGTGGGCTCGATCGTGGCGAGCGGGCGCACATAGTCGTATTTGATGCCGCGATCATTCTTCTGTTTCGCCGGGTTGGGGGCGTAGATCGCGTCGGGGCGGCCGTATTTTGCTTCGATCACGCGCGGGAGCGCGAGTGCGCGATTCAGGCCCTGGCAAGTGAGTTGGCCCAACCCATTCTCGGGCTTCTCGCCGTGCCGCACCATCACGAGGGTCTCGACCGCATCGCCGCCCGCATGTACTGGCGGCGAGACGATGTACCCGGCACAAGCGAGCGCTGCAGTGGCGAAGATCCGAGCGGAGTGTCGATGGTTCACGGGCGTGCTGGTGGCATTGGCTCGGTCATTCTAGCAGTCGCACCAGGGCCCTCTCGCGAGCGGCTTTCTATATGTCAATAGGGGGTTCTGCGACAGGGCCCGACACCGCTAGATAGCCCGCTACTTCCCAATACAAAACCGACTAAAAATCACCCCCAGCAAATCATCTGAAGTAAACACCCCCGTAATCGACGTCAGACTATCGTGGGCGAGCCGCAGCTCTTCGGCGAACAGGTCGAGCATCTGCGAACCATGCGCCGCATGCTCACCCGCCACGTCGAGATGTTCGGCAGTCGCGCGCAGCGCCAGCAGATGCCGCTCGCGCGCGATGAAGACGGATTGATCGCCGGGATGTGCGCCGGCTACGTCGAGCAAGGTCGTGCGCAGCGTGTCGATGCCCTCCCCCGATTTAGCAGACAAGCGCACTTCCTTCGCGGACGATGCAGAGCCTTCCGCTGCTCGATCTGCGCTCAACGCCGCACCGGGCCTTCCTACTGCCGCGGCATCCGGCGGCGTGACCAAGTCGATCTTGTTGAACACCCGTACCACCGGCACACCCGCCGGCAGTCGTGCGGCGATCGCCTCGTCGTCCGCCGTCAACCCCTGCCGCGCATCCAATAGATGCAGCACCACGTCCGCCCTGCCGATCTCGTCCCACGAACGCTCGATACCGATGCGCTCCACTTCATCGCCGGATTCGCGCAAGCCGGCGGTATCGACGATATGCAGTGGAATGCCTTCGATCTGAATGGTCTGGCGAATCTTGTCGCGGGTGGTGCCGGCAATCGCGGTGACGATGGCCAACTCGGCGCCCGCCAGCGCATTGAGCAACGACGACTTGCCGACGTTCGGCTGCCCGGCCAGCACCACCGACATGCCTTCGCGCAGCAATGCGCCATGCTTGGCGGTGCCGCTCAAGCGCGTCAGCGCTTCACGTATGGCCGCGAGCTTGCCGCGCGCGTCAGCGGCTTCGAGAAAGTCGATTTCTTCTTCGGGAAAATCGAGCGTGGCCTCGACCAGCATGCGCAAAGTGACGAGTTGATCGGCAATCTCGGTCACCGCCTGGGAGAACACGCCGTCGAGCGAGCGGTTGGCCGACCGTGCCGCCGCTTCGGTGCTGGCGTCGATCAGATCTGCCACGGCTTCCGCTTGCGCCAGATCGAGCTTGTCGTTGAGGAAAGCGCGGCGCGTGAATTCGCCGGGCTCGGCGATGCGCATGCCGAGCACGCTGCCGGCGTCGAGACAACGCTGCAGCAGCAGTTGCAATACCACCGGGCCACCGTGCGCCTGCAGTTCAACAACATCTTCGCCGGTGAAGGAATTGGGCGATGCAAAAAACAACGCGATGCCGCGGTCGATGGGTTCGCCGCCGCGATCCAGAAAAGGCGTATACACCGCCACGCGCGGTGCGAGTTCACGCGCGAGTAACTCGGTCATCCAAGCGCTGATTGCGTCGGCCGATGCATCGCCGAATGAGATGCGTACAACGCCGATCCCGCCTCGGCCGCTCGCCGTGGCGATGGCGACGATAGGGTCGTGATCGCTGTTTCGCATAGGGAAAAAGGGCCGCCACTCGCGGGAAGGCACAAGGATGAGTGACGGCCAAATTGTAGCGCAGCGCAAGCAGGAGACTGCTTCACGCTGCTACACCGAAGAGGTCACGGCTTTGACTACAAGCGGCGAATTCTAAACACGCCCGGATAAAATATCAACCGTTCAGGATATTTTTATCCTAATTGATTGAATGACAATCGAGTGCCCGACCGCAGAATCCGCGAATGCCTACCGATCAGGAAAAGAATGCGTTCGCCAAGCGTCTGCGCCTGGCGCTCAACCGCGCCTCGGAGCCGGTGAAAGGTGCAACGGATCTCGCGTTGCGCTTCAATCTGCGGCACCACGCCGGCCCGTCAATTTCGCCGCAAACAGCGCATAAATGGCTGAGCGGTCGTTCGATACCGACCAAGGAGAAATTGGCCACGCTGTCCAAGTGGCTCGACTGCAACGAGCATTGGCTGCAATACGGCCCCGCGCCCGTCAGGCCCTCGCCACGTGCGGAAAAGGAGGTGTCGCCAACGCCGCCCGGCAAAGCACCGCCGTCCGCCGCCAGCATCGAACTGGCAAGACGTATCGAGAATCTTCCGCTGCATGCGCGCTATGTGCTGGAGGAGATGGTGTCGCTATTGCAGCCGAACACGGAAACCTGAGCCGCGCGCAGCCATCTCGATGGGCCTGTTGACGCGCCAAATAAAAAAGCCGGTGCCCCCTTTCGGACGCACCGGCTTTTCATTTGAGCAACAGCGTGGGCTGTCGCTCGAACCATCATCGCATCAAGCCAGCTTGCTCTTGCGATTCTTGCCCATCATCCGCGAGATGTAGTACTGCTGCAGGATCGACAAGCCGTTGTTGACCACGTAGTACAGCACCAGGCCGGCCGGGAAGAAGAAGAACATGACCGAGAACGCCAGCGGCATGAACAGCATCATGCGAGCCTGCATCGGATCAGGCGGACGCGGGTTGAGCTTGGTCTGCAGAAACATCGAGCCGGCCATCAACACCGGCAAGATGAAGAAGGGATCTTGCTGCGACAGATCGTGAATCCACAGAATCCACGGCGCACCGCGCATTTCCACCGACGACAGCAACACCCAGTAGAGCGAGATGAAGACCGGAATCTGAATCACTACCGGCAGACAGCCGCCGAACGGGTTGACCTTCTCGTTCTTGTAGAGCTCCATCAGCGCCGCATTCATCTTCTGCGGATCGCCCTTCAGGCGTTCGCGCAACGCTTGCATGCGCGGCGTGATTTCCTTCATGCGCGCCATCGACTTGTAGCTGGCCGCCGACAGCGGGAAGAACACCGCCTTGATCAACAGCGTCAGCACCACGATCGACCAACCCCAGTTGCCCAGCACGCTGTGAATCTTTTCCAGCAGCCAGAACAAGGGCTTGGCGATGATGGTGACCCAGCCATAGTCTTTCACGAGCTCCAGACCGGGGGCGATGCCCTCGAGCATGCGCTCCTCTTCCGGACCGACGAACAGGCGCGCCTGGGTCGACTCGGTGGCGCCTGGCGCCAACTGCGGCAACGTTTCCTTAACGCCGACGCGGTATAGCGAAGAGTCGAGTTTCGAGGCGTAGATCTGCCGCGCGGTGCCGTCTTGCGGAATCCAGGCCGACGCGAAGTAATGCTGCACCATCGCTACCCAGCCGCTGGTGGCGCTGGTCGCATAGTCAGCCTTGTTTTTATCGAGATCGCTGAACGAAATCTTCTGGAAATGATGCTCGGGCGTATAGACCGCCGGGCCCAGGAAGGTATGCGAAAAACGCGGCGTTTCCACCGGCGTCTCGTCGCGCACCAATTCCATGTAAAGCGTGGGCTGGACTGGCGTGGTGCCGACGTTCTGCACTTCGTGCCGCACATTGACGACGTAGCTGCCGCGCGTGAACGTGTAGATCTTGCTGAGCTTGACGCCATCCTTCACCGGCGATTCGAGCCGCAGTTCCAGCGTATTCGCGCCGGGCGCCAAGGTGCGCGGACCGGGCACGGCCGTGAAGACGTCGTTGTGATTCGGGAAGTCGCCGCCGGTAAGACCGGTGCGCGCCAGATACGTATGGCCGGCGGTTTCGTCGAACAAGGTGATGGTCAGGTCAGGCTGCTTGCCTTCGCCCTGCTTGACCAGCGACAGATGCGACAAGGTGCCGCCGCGCGTGTCGATATCCGCATCGTAGACATCGGTCTGGATGTGAATTTTCTGACCTTGCGCCACCACTTGCTGCGTCGAGCCATCGGCGGGCGCAGGTAGATCGGCTGGCTGCGTGCCTGGCGTGGTGGTGGCAGGCGGCGCTTTCGCGGCCGTCTGAGTCGGCACCGCATTCGGGAAGAACATCGAGGGCCGGCCGTTGAAGCGCTGCCAATTATCGAACAGCAGCACCAGCGACACGATGAAGATGACCCAGAGGACGGTACGTTTAATTTCCATGCGATGTCTCGAATCGACCGGCGCCGTTGCTTGCTAGCTTCGGCGGCCGGTCGCGGGAGGTACGGGGTCGAGCCCGCCCGCCGAAAACGGATGACAGCGGCACAAACGTCTGGCCGCGAGATATGCGCCACGCGCGGCGCCATGATACTGGATCGCCTCACGCGCGTAGTCCGAACACGACGGATAAAAACGGCAGCGATTGCCGAGCAGCGGACTGATGGCCAGTTGGTAGAAGCGCAAGCTTGTCAGCAGCAGCCTTTTCATGACCGTTCCATCAGATGGTTCAGCGATCGCCGCGCAAGTCGGCGGTATCGGACGCCGTCGCCGGTCTTGCTGAATCCGGTGCGGCGGTCGACGTATCGCGCGTCGGCATCGTTTGCGTCGTCGATTGCACGGTCGCTGGCGCAGTTGAAGACACAGCCGGCGCCAGCCGATGTCGTGCCGCTTGCGCCACTGCCACGGCAATCAACGATGCCAGCTCTTCATGACAAATCCGCCGCACCGCAGGCGATGCCGCCGCCGCGCCGCGCTCCGCATCCAGACGGCGATGCATACGGATCATCACGTCGAACCCCGCCAACTCGTCGCGCACGGCGCGAAACGCCTCGCGCGTCGTGCGTTTGACCAGGTTGCGCGTGGCCGCGCGCGGCGCGGTCTTGCGGCCGACCACGATGCCGAGCCGCGCGCTGGCGGCGCCCGTCATTCGGCCGTAAACGACAAAATGCGCGGACCGCTTCCACGGACGCGTGCGAAACAGCTCGGCGAATTCGCCCGCTTCCAGCAATCGGGCCGTTCTCGGAAAGGTTTGCGTGCGCGCCGGCTTCACTATGACTGGTCCTGACGAAGCACCACACTACCGGACGTCGGCGTGCGAACCGCAAACAGCGCTTTTGATGCGGCGTGATCGGGATCCGCGATGGCGCCGGCATTCGAGGCGCTGGCCGCGCGGCCCATGCGCCGTGTGGTGTTGCTGCTAGACGGCCAGGCGCTTGCGGCCCTTGGCGCGACGGGCGTTGATCACCTTCCGGCCGCCAGTGGTCTTCATGCGAACGCGAAAGCCGTGGGTACGCTTGCGACGGGTGACGGAAGGCTGATATGTGCGTTTCATTGTGTTCTCTTATGATTGGGTAAGGACTGCGCGCCCCGGCGACGCCATTTCGATGAAGCGCTTGAAACAGCGCTCGATCGCGGCTCGCTTTGCGGGCAAATCTGGTGCGACGCGCGAGCGGAAAAGCAACGGGGAACAGGCGTGGAACGATAAAACGCGCCCAAAACGCGTGGTCCGGCTCGGCGAAACCCGCTATTTAAACGGGCTTTCCCTTTGCTGTCAACGTCTTAAATCGTTTGGCCGACAGATGCCGAGGAAGCCTGGCTGATGGCGCGGCTCGTCCTAGGGGAATCCTCGGCCCTGTGGATAAGTGGTCGCGGGCGATGCCTTGACGTAAAATGCCGGACAGCCTGAATCGGTTGCCGCGCCCCGTCTGCTCCCACGCGGCCCAGCCGATCTGTCAGCGCTAAGCTTTTCCCGACGCCTCTTCTTTGTCCGCGCACGCCTCTGCTTTACTGGCGCCGGCGGCCCGCCGAGCGCGCCCCGCATTACATGTGTCCGACTCCAAGCGATCGATGAACGAATTCTGGCAACACTGTTCCGCACTGCTGGAGCGCGAACTCACTTCTCAACAGTATTCTGTCTGGATCAAACCGCTGATTCCGCTCGGCTATGACGAAACGGCCAGCTGCCTGTCGATCGCCGCACCCAATCGCTTCAAGCTCGATTGGGTAAAAAGCCAATTCGCCGGCCGCATTACAGATCTTGCCCGGGACTTTTGGCAGATGCCCGTCGAAGTGCGTTTCGTGCTCGACCCGAAAACCAGCGGCCGCGGTGGCGCGCCGTCGCGAGGCACGGAGGGCGCCGCGGCGAACGGTGCCGGGCCAGCTACGAGTACCGGCAGCGCCTCGCCCGTTTCCACGGCAACCGACGGCAATGGCATCACCGACGATGACGGCATGTATGTCGACATACCCAGCATGGATGCCGACGAAGCCGCCGCTGGCCGCCGTCATTTCCGGCAGTCGCAAGCCGACGCGCAGAGCGATTCCGCCTACGAACGCTCGAAACTGAACCCGGTGCTGACGTTCGAGAATTTCGTGACCGGCAAGGCCAATCAATTGGCGCGCGCCGCGGCGATCCAGGTCGCCGGTAATCCCGGCAAGTCGTACAACCCGCTATTTCTATATGGCGGCGTCGGGCTGGGCAAAACCCATCTGATCCACGCAATCGGCAACCACCTGCTGAAAGACAAGCAAAAGGCCCGCATTCGCTACATCCACGCCGAACAGTACGTGTCCGACGTGGTGAAAGCCTATCAACGCAAGGCCTTCGACGAGTTCAAGCGCTATTACCACTCGCTCGATTTGTTGCTGATCGACGATATCCAGTTCTTTTCCGGTAAATCGCGCACGCAGGAAGAGTTTTTCTATGCATTCGAGGCCCTGGTTGCGAATCGCGCGCAGCTGATCATCACCAGCGACACCTATCCGAAGGAAATCTCAGGCATCGACGATCGGCTGATTTCGCGCTTCGATTCCGGTTTGACGGTGGCGATCGAGCCGCCTGAGCTGGAAATGCGCGTGGCGATTCTGATGCGCAAGGCGCAAAACGAAGGCGTCGGCATTTCCGAAGACGTGGCGTTTTTCGTGGCCAAACATTTGCGCTCGAACGTGCGCGAACTCGAGGGCGCGCTGCGGAAAATCCTCGCGTATTCGAATTTTCACGGCCGCGATATCACCATTGAATTGGCAAAAGAGGCGCTGAAAGACCTGTTAACCGTGCAAAACCGGCAGATTTCAGTAGAAAACATCCAAAAAACCGTTGCGGACTTTTACAGCATCAAAGTCGCCGACATGTATTCGAAAAAGCGTCCTGCCAATATTGCGCGACCACGCCAGATCGCCATGTATCTGGCCAAAGAGCTGACGCAGAAGAGCCTGCCGGAAATCGGCGACCTGTTCGGCGGGCGCGATCACACAACGGTATTGCACGCAGTGCGAAAAGTGGCCGACGAGCGCGGCAAAGATCCGCAGCTGAACCACGAACTTCACGTGCTGGAGCAGACACTGAAAGGATAAGCGCGCGCCGGCCCGGAATGCGTCGAAATCCCGGAGGGCCGGGCGTTTTAAGGCACAATATGGGTTCGCTCGCCGGGTGCCGAACCATGGGTTCCTGGGCACCGCCGCCTGGCGGGTGCAAGGCCGGTCGGCGGCTGCGCAACGCTATCGGCGCGCGGCCGCGGTCGTTTGGCCATTCCATCAACGAAGGACATCTATGCAACTGGTCAAGATCGAACGAGATGCGCTGCTGCGGCCGCTGCAAACGGTTTGCGGCATTGTCGAGCGCCGCCACACCCTGCCGATTCTCGCCAATGTGCACATCACCGTAAAAGGTTCGGACGTTTGGCTGCGGACCAGCGATCTTGAGATTCAGATCACCAACCGCGCGCCGCTCGGCAGCGGCAATACCGAGGCCGAAACCACTGTCGCCGCGCGCAAGCTGCTGGACATCGTCCGCGCGCTGCCTGAAGGCGACGTGGCGCTGAACCTCACCGACAAGCGGCTGACCGTGCAATCCGGCAAAAGCCGCTTTTCGCTGCAAGTGCTGCCGGCCGACGATTTTCCGAAACTGGCGGCCGCCGCGGCCACCGAAACCGCGCCCGAGTTCGGCGTGCCGCAACGCGTCTTCCGCCAATTGCTGTCGATGGTGTCGTTTTCGATGGCGCAGCAAGACATCCGCTATTACCTGAACGGCATGCTGCTGGTGGTCGACGGCAAGCAATTGATGGCAGTGGCAACCGACGGACACCGGCTGGCCTATGCGTCGGCCGCGCTCGATACCGAATTGCCGCGCCAGGAAATCATCATCCCGCGCAAGACCATTCTTGAACTGCAGCGGCTGCTCGAAGACATCGACGATCCGGTCAAGATCAGCGTGGCATCCAACCATATCCAGTTTTCCTTCGGGCAACTGACGGTTCAATCCAAACTGGTCGAAGGCAAGTTCCCCGATTTTCAACGGGTGATTCCGAAGGGCCACAAGAATCAGTTCTTGATCGGCCGCGACGAATTGCTGCATGCGCTGCAACGCGTGGCGCTGCTGACGTCGGACAAATTCAAGGGCGTGCGCTGCCAGATTTCACCGGGGCAGTTGAAGTTGAGCTCGAACAACGCCGACCACGAAGAAGCCGACGAAGAACTCGAAATCGCCTATGACGGCGATCCGATCGATATCGGCTTCAATGTCACCTATTTGCTGGACGTACTGTCGAATTCAAAGTCCGACATGCTCGACGTGCGCCTTGGCGATGCCAGTTCAAGTGCTTTGTTCACCGTCCCCGAGAAGGACGATTTCAAATATGTGGTCATGCCCATGCGCATTTGACCGAGCGCGGCGCGCACACGTCGGCATGGCCGATGGCCGGTCTCCGGCAGGCGCGCCCATCTGATGAGGGCGCCGTGCCCCATGCTGAACGCTGCCTGCGCGCTCAGACACGTCTGACGCGCAGTCCCGCAGCGAATGTAGAACCGGAATCTCTATGACTGATGAGCAGAACGCCCAAGCCGAAGCGAACTATGGTGCCGCGTCGATCCAGATCCTCGAAGGACTGGAAGCCGTACGCAAACGTCCAGGCATGTATATCGGCGACACCTCGGATGGCACCGGCCTGCATCACCTCGTGTTCGAGGTGCTGGACAATTCGATCGACGAAGCGCTGGCCGGGCATTGCGACGACATTCTCGTGACGATTCACGCCGACAACTCGATTTCCGTGGTCGACAATGGTCGCGGCATTCCCACCGGCATCAAGCTCGACGACAAACACGATCCAAAGCGCAGCGCCGCCGAGATCGTCATGACCGAGCTACACGCGGGCGGCAAGTTCGACCAGAACAGCTACAAGGTGTCGGGCGGTCTGCACGGCGTGGGCGTGTCGTGCGTCAACGGGCTGTCGAAATGGCTGCGGCTGACGGTGCGCCGCAACGGCAAGAAGCATTTCATGGAGTTCCATCAAGGCATTCCGCAGAATCGCGTCATCGAAGAAGTGAACGGGCAACGCGTTTCGCCGATTCCCGTGATTGGCGATGCCGAGCACAACGGCACTGAAGTTCACTTCCTGCCCGACATCGAAATCTTCACCGACATCGAGTTTCACTACGACATCCTCGCCAAGCGCATTCGCGAATTGTCTTTCCTGAATAACGGCGTGCGCATTCGCCTGGTGGATCAGCGCAGCGGCAAGGAAGACAACTATGCATTTGCCGGCGGCGTGAAGGGTTTCGTCGAATACATCAATAAAACCAAGCAGACGCTGCACCCCACCATCTTCTATGCGACCGGCGAGAAAGATGGCGTGACGGTGGAAGTAGCGATGCAGTGGAACGACAGCTACAACGAAAACGTGCTGTGCTTCACCAACAACATTCCGCAGCGTGACGGCGGCACCCATCTCACCGGCTTGCGCGCTGCGATGACGCGGGTGATCAACAAATATATCGAGACGCACGAGATCGCCAAACGCGCCAAGGTGGAAACCGCTGGCGACGATATGCGCGAAGGGCTGAGCTGCGTGCTGTCGGTGAAAGTGCCCGAGCCGAAGTTCAGTTCGCAGACGAAAGAGAAGCTGGTGTCGTCAGAAGTGCGCGCACCGGTGGAAGACGTGGTGGCGAAGGCGCTCGAAGATTACCTGCAAGAAACGCCGCTCGATGCGAAGATCATCTGCGGCAAGATCATCGATGCGGCGCGTGCGCGCGATGCCGCGCGACGTGCCCGTGAAATGACGCGACGCAAGGGCTTGCTCGACGGCGTCGGCCTGCCGGGCAAGCTGGCGGATTGTCAGGAACGCGATCCGGCCAAATGCGAGGTGTATATCGTAGAGGGCGACTCCGCCGGCGGCTCGGCCAAGCAAGGCCGCGATCGGAAGTTCCAGGCTATCCTGCCGCTGCGCGGCAAGGTGCTGAACGTGGAGAAAGCGCGCTTCGACAAATTGCTGTCGTCGGAGCAGATCGTTACGTTGATCACCGCACTGGGCTGCGGTATCGGCCAGGACGATTACAACATCGACAAACTGCGCTATCACCGCATCATCATCATGACCGATGCCGACGTCGATGGCGCGCACATCCGTACCTTGTTGCTCACCTTCTTCTATCGCCAGCTGCCGGAATTGATCGAGCGCGGCTACATCTACATTGCGCAGCCGCCGCTTTTCAAGATGAAACACGGCAAGGACGAGCGCTATCTCAAAGACATGAACGAGATGCGCCAGTACATGCTGCGACTGGCGCTGCAAGGCGCGTCGCTGGTGACGCAAGAAGGCGCGGAACCCATCAGCGGCGATCCGCTGGGTGAATTGGCGCGCCGCTATCTGCTAGCCGAAGCGGTGATCGACCGGGTTAGCCGTGTGATCGATCGCGGCACGCTGGAAGCCATCATGGATGGCGTGGTCATCGACCTCTCGACGGCCGAAACGGCGGCTGTCAGCGCCGAGGCGTTGCAGACCGCACTTCGCGGTGGTCCGCTGAAGCCCGAGGTAAGCGTGGTGCCGCAATTCGACGAACTGCGTGAAACCAACACCTTGCGTATCGAGCGACGCCTGCACGGCAACATCAAGGTCAGCGGCATCGACGCCGAATTCCTGGCCACCGCCGATTTCGAGCAACTGCGGGTTGCGGCCGAAACCTTCCGCGGGCTGGTGGGCGCGGGTGCCATGATTCGCCGCGGCGAGCGCAGCCAGACCACCACCGATTTCAAGACCGCGATGAAGTGGTTGATTGCCGACGCCGAACGCAACGTCAGCATGCAGCGCTATAAGGGTCTGGGCGAAATGAACGCCGAGCAATTGTGGGATACGACGATGGACCCGACGGTGCGGCGCCTGCTGCGCGTGCAGATCGAAGACGCCATCGCGGCGGATGGCATCTTCACGACGCTGATGGGTGACGATGTGGAACCGCGGCGCGCGTTTATTGAGTTGAATGCGTTGCGGGCGGGGAATATTGACGTTTGATTCCCCGCACTGGCGCCGGCCGCCCCCGCAGTAGCCGGCGCAGCACCGCAGATCATTGGCGGTCGAGCTTCACCGCGAAGCCGCGTTGCACGCCCTCACGCGCGAACATTGCGTCGTACCAGCGCTTGACGTTGGCAAAATCATCCAGCGAAACCTGATGACGTTCGTGCCGCCAGGCCCAGCCGAGCACGGCAAAATCCGCTACGGACAGAGCGCCGGCCACGTACTCGACATTGGCGAGCCGACGGTCCAACACACCATACAGGCGGCGGGTTTCGTCGGAGTAACGCTTGAGCCCGTAGCGCCGATCCTCTTCCGGTTCGACGGTGCGGAAGTGGTGCACCTGTCCCGGCATCGGCCCGAAGCCGCCCATCTGCCACATCAGCCATTCCAATACCGGCACACGTTCGCGCAAACTGACGGGCAGGAACTTGCCGGTCTTTTCGCCGAGATAAAGCAGGATCGCGCCAGACTCAAAAATGCTGATGGGCTGACCGCCTGGCCCGTCAGTGTCGACGATCGCCGGAATGCGGTTGTTCGGGCTGATGCGCAGGAAGTCCGGATGATGCTGCTCGCCCTTTGAAATGTTCACCGGCTTGACGATATACGGCAGCTTCATTTCTTCGAGCGCGACGCTGATTTTGCGGCCGTTCGGCGTGTTCCAAGTGTGCAGGGTAATGGTCATTGGATGGGGATGATTGTGAGATGGGGCGCCGCGGTCGACGCAGCGTCCAGGTTCAGGTAAGCGGGATGGCGACGTAGCGCTGGAAAGCCGCGCGTTCGCCAACCCGGCGATACCATTTTTCGAGATTGCGCAGCGCGGGGCGCAGCAGACCTTCCTCGATGCCGAACCAACGCCGCGCGTAGGCTGCCATGACCAGATCGGCGAGGGTGAAGTCGTCGGTCTCGAGATACGCCCGTCCCGCCAGTTGCCTGTCGATGATCTGCCAAAGGGTGGCTACCGCGGCCGCGCTGGCGTTCAGGCTGGCCATATCGCGTTGTGCCGGGGCGGTCCGTACGTAGCCCCAGAAAA
This sequence comes from Janthinobacterium lividum, assembly GCA_050955105.1. Lineage (GTDB taxonomy): Bacteria > Pseudomonadota > Gammaproteobacteria > Burkholderiales > Burkholderiaceae > JBPBQZ01. Next base: position 31,630 of record JBPBQZ010000139.1, read on the forward strand.
CCGGCCGCTCAGCCGGCTGTAAGGTCGACAAGGTCCAGTCCAGCCAACGATCGATGCTGGCGCGATGGCGCGGCACGGTCGGATAGAGTGTGGCGCCGTTTCCATACTGCATTGCGAGATAGCGGATGATCGAGTTCGACTCCCACAGCGTAAAGTCGCCGTCTACCAGCGTGGGAATGCGGCCGGTAGGATTCATCTCCAAATAAGCGGCTTCATTGTTGCGACCGAACTGCAGACCGGCGTCGATTCGGTCGTAAGGCAGACCGAGTTCATCGCAACACCACAGCACTTTTTGCACATTGACCGAGTTGGTTCGGCCCCAGATCGTGAGCATTTCTGGCATCTCTCCGTTGCTTGTGTTCTACGCTTGAAACCCGGCGCCCATTGTCGGGCCTTAGCGCCGCGTCGTCACCAACTCGATGCGCGCGGCAGGTGCCAGCCGCGCGATACCGCAACCAGCCGCAGAGCGAAGCAGGCCGCGCCGCCCACGCAAGCGGCAGCGCCAGGGCGCAGTCCCAGGCGGCGGGTTAGCAACACCACGATGGCACCCAACAGGGCCGCTGTCGCATAAATGTCGGTCTGCAGCACCGCCGGCACGCGTGTCAGCAAGATATCTCGAATTACGCCGCCGCCCACCCCGGTGATGGCGCCCATCAGTGCCGCGACGAAGGGGCCAATGTCGAATAGCATCGCCTTTTCGACTCCCGCCACGGCGAACAGCGAGAGGCCCGCGGCGTCGAGTACCACCAGCACGCGGGAGTCGAGGGCGTGCAGATGCGCGTGAAATACGAAGGCCAGCAACCCCGCAATGAAACACAAGGCCGGATAACGCCAGTCGCGGATGGCATTGGGCGGCGCGGCACCGATCAATACGTCGCGAACGATGCCGCCGCCCAGCGCCGCGGAAAACGCGATCACCATAACGCCCAATAGATCGAGGCCGCCACGAATGGCCGCCTCCGCGCCTTCGAGCGCAAAAATAAAAGTACCGGCGAGGTCGGCCAGCAATACAGTGAGCTCGGTTCTCCGTTTGATGGTTTTTAGATACGGAAGCTGCATGCGAAAGCTGGAGGCCAGCCCGGTTGGTCGGTCGGTTCGCGAAGTATCGCATTCCCGCCATCAGCCGCGCCTGCGCCCGCGCATAATCGCATCGGTAAGCGACGGATATCGCCGCGGCATGCGTTTAAGTATCAAACCTGCCGCTCACAGAGACTGCCATGCTTCCCTCATCGGGCCCGCCACTGGGTCCCTACGCCGCTGCAATCGCCGTGAATCGGTTCGGCCTGGGTGCGCGCCCCGATACCGCAGCGCCTGCCGATCCACGCGGCTGGCTGCTGGCGCAGTTCGACGCCTATCAGCCGATCTCCGCGGCCTGGGCCGACCAGCCCACCACGCTGGCGCTGGCCACCGACTTCGGCCGGCAGCGGCAGCTTGTCGCGCAAGCCGATGCCACGACCAAGCTGGCCGCGCAGCAGGCGCTCGGCAAGCAGGTGCGGGATGTGTACCGCTCGGCTGTCACCGCGCGCGTCGAGAGCGCGCTGACCACGCCCACGCCGTTGGTCGAGCGGCTGGTGCATTTCTGGGCCAATCATTTTGCGATATCCACCGAGCAGCAGGAGGTTGCTGCACTGGCCGGCGCGTTCGAGGCCGAAGCCATCCGTCCGCACGTGCTCGGCCGCTTCGAAGACATGCTGCTGGCGGTCGAACGCCATCCCGCAATGCAGCTTTATCTGGACCAGACACGTTCGGTCGGCCCTGACAGCATCGCCGCGCTGCGGGTGGCGCAACGACATCCTGAGCGCAAGCCCGGGCTGAATGAGAATCTTGCGCGCGAGATCATGGAATTGCATACGCTCGGCGTGCGCAGCGGTTATACGCAGGCCGACGTTACCGAATTTGCGCGCGCCATGACGGGCTGGAGCGTGGCCAGCGTGCGCGCCGCGCAGCCCGATCTGGCACCGCCCGGCAGCTTCGTGTTTCGCGCGCCGCTTCATGAACCGGGTCCGCGCGTAGTGATGCGGCATAGCTATAGCCAGGCCGACGCGGCGCAGGGGCTGGCCATCTTGCATGATTTCGCGATAGCACCAGCGACCGCGCAGCACATCGCCGACAAGCTGGCGCGCCACTTCGTCGCCGATACGCCGCCGCCTGCGGTGGTGCAGCGCCTGGCGACGGCTTTTACCGCAAGCCAGGGCGATCTGCCGACGGTGTATCGCGCCTTGATCGAGGCGCCCGAGGCCTGGTCGCCAAGTGCGGTGAAATTCAAGACGCCGTGGGAGTGGACCTTGTCGTCGCTGCGCGGGCTTGGCCTCGTGCATATGGGCAAGCTGCAGGCGGCACCCGTGTTGACGCAGTTGGGGCAGCCGGTGTGGCGCCCCGGCTCACCTGCCGGCTATGACGACGTCGCCGCCAGTTGGGCGGCGCCGGATGCATTGGTGCGGCGCGTGGAATTGGCGCAACGCCTGGGAGCCGGCGCAAGCGCCACGACTGATCCGCGATTATTGGGACAGGCCTTGATGTTCGGCACGTTGAGTCCACAGACGCAAACGGCCGTGGCGCGCGCCGAGAGCGTTCCCACCGCGGTCGCGCTGCTGTTGGTTTCGCCAGACTTTCAACGGAGGTGAGGTCATGACGTCACGTCGCAATTTCCTGCGCGTTGCCGCCACCGGTGCGGGCGCAATGCTGGTCGCGCCGCAGCTGGTTTTCGCGCACGCCGCCACCGACCGGCGTTTTATCTTCGTGATCCAGCGCGGCGCCGCCGACGGTCTCAATATTGTGGTGCCGTATGGCGACCCGGCCTACGCGACGCTGCGTGGGCCGCTGGCGATCGATGTCGGCGGCGATGCGGCGGCCGTCAAGCTGAACGCCCTGTTCGCGCTGCATCCCGCTATGCCCGAAAGCACGAAGATGTATGCAGCCGGCCAGATGCTGTTCGTGCATGCGGTTGCGTCGCCTTACCGCGATCGCTCGCATTTCGATGGGCAAAATGTCTTGGAAACCGGCGGTACGGCGCCGTATCAATTGGCGGACGGTTGGTTGAACCGGCTGCTTGCCACGCTGCCGGCCAGCCGCGACAACGCCATCGCCTTTGCGCCAACGCTGCCGATGGCCTTGCGCGGGCGCGTTGACGTGGCGTCGTACGCACCGTCCGGGCTGCCGCAGGCGCCCGACGACCTGTTGACGCGCGTATCCGCCTTATACCAAGAGGACGCGCAACTGGGGCCGCTATGGCAGTCGGCGATGGCAGCGCGAGGCTTGGCGAAAGACGCCGGTGCGCGTCAGGATCCGGCCAGCCTGGGTAAGCTTGCCGCGAGCTTTCTCGGCCGTAGCGACGGCCCGCGCATCGCGATGATCGAAACCGGTGGCTGGGATACGCATAGCGGGCAGAACGCTCGGCTGGCGCGGCAGCTCAAGGCGCTGGATACGATGCTGGCCGCGTTGCGCGACGGCCTGGGTATGAACTGGGACAAGACCACGGTTTTGGTGGCGACCGAATTCGGCCGCACGGCCGCCGCCAACGGCACCGGCGGCACCGACCATGGCACCGGCGCGGTCGCAATATTGGCAGGCGGTGCCGTGCGCGGCGGACGGGTACTGGCGGATTGGCCGGGGCTGAGCCCTGGTGCGCTCTATCAAGCGCGCGATCTCAAGCCCACCACGCCGCTCGACGTCTTGATCGCCAGCGCCGCGAGCGCCGGCCTCGATCTGGATCCGCAGCGCACGCTGTCGACGCTGTTTCCGCAGGCGCGCGGCAAGCGGCCGATGGATGATTTATTGCGGGCATGATGGAGGCATTGGGCAGTGCCCGCGGAGAACGTCGAAGGACGCTTGAGTGGGCGCTGGCAACGCTTGATCACTGCATCGGCGGCGGCGAATTCTGGCAAACTATCTGCCATGGATTCAACTATCGATTGCGTAGTGATCGGCGGTGGCGTAATCGGCCTGGCGATTGCACGTGCCTGCGCACTGCAAGGCTGGGAAAGCATCTTGCTCGAAGCCGAACCAGCGCTCGGCACGGTCACCAGCGCGCGCAACAGCGAAGTGATCCATGCCGGGCTCTACTACGCAAAGGGTTCGCTCAAAGCGCGCCTGTGCGTCGCCGGCAAAGCGGCGCTTTATCGCTACGCCGAAGACAAGCAGATCGAATATCGCCGTTGCGGCAAGCTGCTGGTGGCCACCACGGCAGCGCAGCTGCCCATGTTGAGCTCGATCACATCGAACGCCGCGGCGAACGGTGTGCATGACCTGCGCCTCTTGCATGCCGACGAAGCGAATCGGCTCGAACCGGCACTGCGCTGCGTGGCCGCGCTCGAGTCGCCGTCCACTGGCATCATCGACAGTCATGGCCTGATGCAGGCCTTGCGTGGTGATTTCGAGACGGCGGGCGGCATGGTTGCATTCGCTTCACCGGTGCTCGGCGGAGGCTGCGTGCGGCACGGCGATGCGACGGCCGGCATCACGCTGGAGGTCGGCGGCGCCGAGCCTATGCAATTGACCGCGCGCCGCGTCGTGAACGCCGCCGGTCTTTTTGCGCAACAGGTGGCAGCCAGCTTGCGCGACGTGCCCGCCGCGTCGATTCCGCCAGCCCGTTTCGTCAAAGGCAATTACTTCTCGCTGACTGGCCGCTCGCCTTTTTCGAGATTGATTTATCCGATGCCAGAAAATGCCGGCCTGGGGGTCCATCTCACACTCGACCTTGGCGGTCAGGCGCGTTTCGGTCCTGACGTCGAGCCGATCGAAGCGTCGCCCGACGCCATCGACTATCGGGTCGATGCGCGGCGCGCCGACAGCTTCTACGGCGCTATCCGCCGCTACTGGCCCGACTTGGCCGACGGCGCGCTCGCGCCGGCCTATGCAGGTGTGCGCCCGCAACTGGCCGAGGCATGCGGCAACGCCGGCGACTTCGTTATCCAGGACGTGTCGGTACACGGCGTTGCGGGCCTGATCAATCTTTATGGTATAGAGTCGCCGGGGCTTACCGCCTGCCTGGCTTTGGCCGACATGGTGGTAGGCAAACTCATTCACCACGGCCAAGCTTTGTGACCGACGCGCGCTCAAATAACCCTTCCGGTGATGGATCTTCGCCTACCGTGCCGCCTAACGGCGACGCCAAGCTGTTAACCACGCAGCGCAAGATCCTGTTCGTCGACGACGACCCGTTGACGCGCGTGCTGACGGCCGAACTGATTGACAGCTTCGGGCACGCGGTGGCACAAGCCGGCAGTGCCGACGAAGCGCTGCCTTTGCTTGCCGATGAGCACTTCGACGTTTTGCTGACCGACGTCTCGCTGCCCGGCATGAATGGCGTCGAACTGGCGCGCAAGGCCTTGGCGCTGCAGCCGATGCTTGCCGTGGTGTTTGCCTCGGGCTATGGCGCGGCACTCGATCTGGCGCCCGATCTGACGCACGCGCCTATTTTGGGAAAGCCCTACGACATCGAGCGACTGGAACGCCTGCTCGCCGCACCACCGCGTGATCGCGACATTCCTTCCATGCATTCCTGAGCCGATTCAAACGCCATGCGGATTGCCCTTTTCGTGCCCTGCTTTATCGATGCGTTTTATCCTGAAGTGGCGATCGCCACGCTGGAGCTGCTCGAGCGTCTTGGACTCGACGTGGCTTATCCGCGCACGCAGACCTGCTGCGGACAGCCCCTCGCCAATAACGGCTGCGAGGCGGATGCGGCCGCGGTGGAAACGCTGTTCGCGAAGAACTTCGCGGACTTCGACTACATCGTCGGCCCTTCCTCCAGCTGCGTGCACCACGTGCGCTCGCATTTCACCGCCGCGGGCGACGGCGAGGCGGTTCAGCAGGTGCGAGCACGTACCTTCGAACTCACCGAGTTCCTGCACGACGTACTCAAAGTGCGCGACTTCCCTTGGGCAAGGTTCGAGCACACTGTCGGCTTGCACGATAGTTGCAGTGCCTTGCGGCATCTGCGCGCAGCTTCGATGAGCGAATTGGCCGAGCCGGCTTTCTCAAAATCACGCAGCCTGCTCAGTGCCGTCAAGGGCATCCGCTTTGCCGAGCCGTCCCGTGCCGACGAATGCTGTGGCTTCGGCGGCACGTTCTCGGTGGCGGAAGAAGCGGTCTCGGTACGCATGGGTCAAGACAAGGTGCGCGACCATCAACAGGCCGGCGCCGAATACATTGTCTCGGCCGATATGTCGTGCCTGATGCATCAACAGGGGTGCGCGGCGCGCGGTAATCAGCCGATGCGCTTCATCCACATCGCACAGGTCCTCAACGGAGCGCACGCATGAGTCGGCGCCGGATAATTCGCATCGACCATGTCGGCGAGACCGGCAAGCGCTATAACCATGCGGCCGCCGCAGGCGCCTTCCTGAAAGACGAGCCACACGTCGTGATGCACGACAAGCGCCTGTGGGATCTGCGGCTCAAACGCGACGCACGGCGCGACGAGTTGCCCGAATGGGAGACGCTGCGCGAGCTCGCGTCGCAGATCAAAACCCATACGCTCAGCCAACTGGCCGATTATCTCGAAATGTTCGAAGCGCGTGCGCAAGCCAATGGCGTGGTCGTGCATTGGGCGGCGGACGCGGCTGAACACAATGCCATCGCGCATCGCCTGATGAGTGAGCGCGGCGTCGATACGCTGGTGAAAAGCAAATCGATGCTGACCGACGAATGCGCACTGCGTGAATACCTGGAGCCGCGCGGCATTCGTGTTATCGAGACAGATTTGGGCGAACGCATCCAGCAACTCGACGGCGAACCGCCCAGCCATGTGGTGGTACCCGCGGTACACAAGCTGCGTACCGACGTGGCGCGCGTGTTCGGCGCCACCATCGGTACCGATCCCGAAAACAGCGACGTGCACTACCTGGCCGAGAGCCAGCGCCAACATACGCGCCCCTTCTTTCTGAGCGCTGGCGCAGGCATGACGGGCTGCAACTTCGCGGTGGCCGAGACGGGCGCGGTGGTGGTGTGTACCAATGAAGGCAATGCCGACCTATCGGCCAATGTGCCGCCGCTGCACATCGTTTCCATCGGTATCGAAAAACTCATCCCGCGCACGGTGGACCTGGGCGTATTCATTCGGCTGCTGTCACGCAGTGCGCTCGGCTCGCCCATCACGCAATACACCTCGCATTTCCGCGCGCCGCGACCCGGTACCGAAATGCATTACATCCTGGTCGACAATGGCCGTTCCGCGCGTCTTGCGATGGACGACTTCTGGAGCGCGCTGAAATGCATCCGCTGCGGCGCGTGCATGAACACCTGTCCCGTGTACCGGCGCAGTAGCGGGCTCGCTTACGGCAGCACCTATAGCGGCCCGATCGGCGCGATCATCAACCCCGCGCATGACCTGCAACGCTACAGCGCGCTGCCGTTCGCTTCGACGCTGAATGGCAGCTGTTCGAACGTCTGTCCCGTGAAGATCAATATTCACGAGCAGTTGTATCGCTGGCGGCAGGTGATCGTCGCGCGTGGCGAATTGCCGGCGGTGAAAAAAAACGTGCTGAAGCTGGCGGGCAAGCTGCTGGCCAGTCCGCGGCTATATCGAAAATCAGTGCGCTCGATGGCGGTTGCGCTGGAGAAACTGCCGCATTTCGTGCTGTATAACCCGCTCAACATCTGGGGTCGCCAGCGAGATTTGCCGACCCCGCCCGCGGAAAGTTTTCACGATTGGTACGCGCGCAACCGGGGCGAACGATGAGCGCAAAGGCCGCCATGCTCGCGCGCTTGCGCGCCGCCGGACGTAGTGCCACGGCGTTGCCGGAACTGCCTGTGTTCGCGGCGCCCGAGACGCCGCTGGTGGAGCGCTTTACCGCGCAATTGGAAGCGATGGGTGGGCAGTGCCTGCGCTTCGATTCGCTGCGTGCCGTCCAGCAGTTCGTCATCGAGCGCCACGGTGCCGATGCGATCGTTTGCTCGGCGGTCGACGGGTTGCCCGGCACGCGACCGCTGACGCCGCAGACCCTTCCCGCCTCGCTCGCCGACGTCGAACTGGGCATCGTGCGAGCGCGCTATGGCGTTGCCGAAACCGGTTCGGTTTGGTTGAGCGAAACTGAATACTGCGTGAATGCGCTCGGATACCTGGCGCAACACCTGTTGGTATTGCTCGATCCGTCCGTCATCGTCGCGGGCATCCAGGACGTTTATCGGCTACCCGACTTCTCGCAGGCAAGATATGCGGCCTTGGTGACGGGACCGTCGGCGACGGCCGACATCGAGGGTATTTTGATACGCGGCGCGCAAGGCGTGCGTTCATTGACGGTGGGGTTTGTATCGGCGGCCGTAGCCGCCGAATCCTCATAGACGAGGCGTCAAGCTGGCGTCGGTATCGTCTTGTATTTGATTGCGCCCACGCACGCCAATAGCAGCCCCGCCAGTCCCATCGCGACCGCCCCGCTGGTCTTCTTGTGCAAGCGCGCCTGTGTGTAGAAGCTGCGCTCACGCACCGAACCGTTGCGACCCGAGCGTTCACGCATCGCCGCGCCTGGTGAATACAGCGCATTGTCCTCATTGCGCCGCAGGGAATTCCCTCGCACCTGTGCACTGAACATGAAGCGGCGCATCATCGCATCGGTGGTACGCGGGGCATGATGGGCGCTTGCCGCCGTTATGCGCGCCGCCCCGCCGATGTAGATGTCGCGCTCTTGATGCGCAGCGGCATGCAAGATCGCCTCGGCGACAATGTCCGGCGCGTACACCGGCTGCGGCAGCTTCGGCTCTTTATCGAGATAGTTCTTCGCGTGCTGGACGAACAGCGTATCGATGCCAGCCGGCTTGATCAAGGTCACCGATATGGGCGCGCCTTCGTGCTGCAATTCCACTCGCAACGCATCGGTGTAACCCTTCACGGCATGCTTGGACGCGGAATAGGCGCCCTGCAGTGGCACGGCCACGTCCGATAACTCGCTCCCCAGGTTGATCAGCGCACCGCCGTGCTGCTTCAGGTGCTTAGCGGCGATCAAGGAACCATTGACCACGCCCCAGAAATTTGTCTCGAATAGCCTGCGCTGGTCTTCGACCGGCACCTGTTCACTGGTGCCATAAATTGAAATACCTGCATTGTTGACCCAGGTATCGAAGACGCCGAAGCGAGCAATGGCCTTGTCCGCCGCATTTTGTAGTTGCTGTGCGTCGGCCACGTCCGCCACCGCAAAATCGGCATGGCCGCCTTCTGCGTTGATGCGCTGAGCGATCTGCTCGAGCGCGTCGCCGTTACGTGAAATCAGGAAAACTTTGGCGCCTTGCTTGGCGGCGCGCCGCGCGGTGGTCAGCCCGATGCCGCTGGTAGCGCCAGTAATGACGATCACTTGCGATGATACGGGCTTGAGCTTGATTCGGGTTTTCATCACGCCTCCGGATTTGCATGGGAAAGGCTCATTCCAGCCAATCTCGTGCCCGGGCCGGCCGCGCCCTGCACCCAGCGCCTGAGAACTGCGTGGGGTCCGGCGGCGGCCAGCTCACCGAGCGCTTGCGTAGCACGCTGGCCGGTGCCGCTCCCGTCGCCGAGCCCTGCTCGAACCGCCGGTCCGCGTAATGTTGCGAGAGCCTCATGGGCGCCGAGGAGGCTGATCCAGCGGACAGCGCGCGGTGCAGGTGCTGCACGCGCAAGGGCGGTTGCACGACCTGTTCAATATCCCGACGATGCATGGCAAGGGCTTCATTGCGTTGCGCCTGGTTTGGAAAAAACTGTCCATCTGCCGCGTGCCACCAGACACGCGGGTAGAAGGTGCCGCGACCTATGCCCATGAAGGGCTGGTTCACGTCAGCCGGACCATAAGTGGCGCCGGCCCATGACAACACAACGTCCGGCTTCAGACTGGGAAACCGCAGCTGACCGTAGTGCGTGCACAAGGCGCCGAGGATCGCGCCGGCATGGGCCGCGGGAATTGCGAGATTGGACAAGCCGGCGGTCGCCGCCGCCAGATAGCCAAGCCATCCCCCAACCGCATTGCCGGCGAAGTTGCTAACTACCGCCCAGTTCAAATTGGGATTGTCCAACTTCCATTTCAGATGGCAACCGAATTCGCTGCCGAGCGTGCCCTGCACGGCATCGATGCGGTATTTCGGGTCGAGTTCCGCCGGACGAATCAGCAGTTCCTCGACGTAGTAATGCGTGCGCTTGGCGGCACCGCTCGGGCCATCGGCCGTGGGTGGATTCAACTGTATTTCTATGCCGTGGTTGCGCACTAGCTGACCGCCGCATCCGAGCGGTACATCGCTTGAATCGATGCCAAGCATTTTCAGATAGTCGAAGCCGAGCTCGTCGTGCACTGGGAATAGCTGCAGAAAATAGTTGCTTTCCGATCCAGGGAGCCGCGGCCTGACGAGATTCATCTGCATCCCATATTTGCCCACCAATCCCGGAATGCCGAGTGGGAACTCGATGGCGGCCTGGTTGACGGTGAATAAGCCGAACTGGTCCACGCCACGACGAATCGCGCAGCCGCCGCGAAGCAGTGGCGCCGCGGCGCGATCGAGCTGCTCGATTACCGTGCCGTTGAGAAAGCCTGCGCGATCAACCTGCAAATGCCGGATCAGATCACCGCCATACGGCGCGGTCGCGACTGGCGCGCCGCCGTAGAAGGCCTGGCGCGGATAACTGGTGTCGAGCGGGTTTGCCCTTTCGGGATCGCCAGGACTGAAGATGATGGACGGCGGCGGCGTTGGAACGCGTTGGATCGAAGGAAACATGCAGGGAGCGCCCAAAGAAATACGCTGGGTGGACCCACGGTGATATGCGTTGCGTTGGCCGCTAGCCTCTGCCGGCGCTCAATGACCATCAGCGCCCGCCTGCGCCCTGGCGCGATGCGCCAATGCCCGTTCGATGCGGCGATCCGGTACCAGCCACATCGCCGCCACGGCGATATAGAGCGCGCCCGCGATCCAGGGTTGGATTAGCGCCAGCGGAATGGCCACCGCATAGACCACCACCGAGGCCTTGCCTTTGAAATCGCGCCCGACCGCGATTGCCAGCGCGGAGTCTTCGCCCTGCACGCGCATGATGGTGTACTGAAGTATCCAGTAGGCCAGCGCGGCCATCATCAGCACGCCGCCATACAACGCCGTGGGCACGGGAGAGAAATGGTTTTCGCCCATCCATCCCGTGACGAACGGCACCAGCGACAGCCAGAACAATAAATGCAGGTTAGCCCACAGCACCGCACCGCGCACTTGCGGCGCCAGATGCAACATGTGGTGATGATTGTTCCAATAAATGCCGACGTAGACGAAGCTCAGCACATAGCTCAGGAACACCGGCCACAGCGGGCGCAGCGCGGCGAAATCGTCGCCATGCGGGACTTTAAGCTCCAACACCATGATGGTGATGATGATTGCCAGCACGCCATCGCTGAAGGCCTCCAGCCTGCCTGCGTTCATGAACTTCCCTTTTTCGATATGCCAGCGTCATTCTCAAGGCGTTTTAGACTGTCCGCAATGCCCACGCCGGCGGCGGCACGGGTAATGCGCAGTGCTGCAACAGTCCGCACGCGTCACTGACCCAGAGGCCCGTACCCCCATGCGTATCCTGAAAATCGCCACATTCAATATCAATGGCATACGTTCGCGTCTGCCGGCACTGCTGGAATGGCTGCGGCGCGAAGCGCCCGACATTGCTTGCCTGCAGGAACTCAAGGCGCCTGACGCGGCCTTTCCGATCGCGGAGATCGAGGCGGCGGGCTACGGTGCCATCTGGCACGGCCAGGCGTCTTGGAATGGCGTGGCGATCCTCTCGAAGGGCAGTGAGCCAATTGAGATACGGCGGGGCCTGCCGGGCGACGCCGACGATTCCCATAGCCGGTATCTCGAAGCCGCCGTGCAAGGCATCGTCGTCGGCTGCCTATATCTGCCCAATGGCAATCCGCAGCCCGGCCCGAAGTTCGATTACAAGCTCGCCTGGTTCGAGCGCTTGATCGCCCACGCCGCAGCGCTCTATGCCAGCGGCCATCCGGTAGTACTGGCCGGCGACTACAACGTGGTGCCGACCGATGAGGATATCTATAGCCCACGTTCCTGGCTGAAAGACGCGCTGCTGCAGCCCGAGAGCCGCGCCTGCTACGCCCGTCTGCTGGCGCAAGGATGGACCGATTCGCTGCGCGCGATGCACGGCGACGCGCGCATTTACACTTTTTGGGATTACTTCCGTCAGCATTGGCAGAAGAACTCGGGTCTGCGCATCGATCATTTGTTGCTCAACGCCGAACTGGCGCCACGCCTGCGCGACGCCGGCGTCGATCGCTGGGTGCGCGACCAACCGCACGCGAGTGACCATGCGCCTACCTGGATCGAGCTGAAGCTGCGCGCCTGATGTTTGTGACTAACTAGACAGCATTCATCAAAAGTGTATAGTGCAACGCACCCGCACGGCATCGGCTAGACCGGTCGCCGTCGCATCCAGGCATCCGCACAAGGCAAACTCCCCATGGCGCAAGCACAAGAGACCCGACCGCCGCTGCAGGGCGGTCAACTCGTTCTGGCCACTTTCGCCGTGGCACTGGCCACGTTCATGAACGTGCTCGACACCTCCATCGCCAACGTCGCCATTCCCACCATTTCCGGCGATCTTGGCGTTTCCGTCAACGAAGGCACCTGGGTCATCACGGTGTTTGCCGCGACCACTGCTGTCTCTATTCCCCTGACGGGCTGGCTCACGCAACGTATCGGGCAGGTCAAACTGTTCGTCGGCGCGATTTTGTTGTTCGTCATTGCCTCGTGGCTGTGCGGCATCGCGCCCACGCTGCCTATTTTGCTGGCTGCGCGCGTCTTGCAGGGCGCTGTGGCCGGGCCGATGATTCCGTTGTCGCAGGCGATTTTGCTGGATTCCTATCCGAAGCAGAAGGCGTCGAGCGCGCTTGCCCTGTGGGCCATGACCGCCACCGTCGGCCCGATTGCCGGGCCTGCCTTGGGCGGCTGGATCACCGACAACTACAGCTGGTCGTGGATTTTCTATATCAATATTCCAGTGGGCCTGCTGGCGGCCAGCGTCACGTGGATCATCTATCGCAAACGCGAAACCCCCACGCACCGCTTGCCAATCGATACGGTGGGACTCGGCTTGCTGATAGCCTGGGTAGCGTCGCTGCAGATCATGCTCGACAAGGGCAAGGATCTCGACTGGTTTTCGTCGACCTTCATCGTCGGGCTGGCCATCACCGCAGTGGTGGCGTTCGCCTTCTTCGTGGTGTGGGAGCTGACCGCCGAGAACCCGGTCGTCGACCTGCGTCTATTCGGGCAGCGCAACTTTCTCGGCGGCACCGTGGCGATCGCGGTCGCCTACGGCGTGTTTTTCGGCAGCTTCGTATTGCTGCCGCAGTGGATGCAGGAATACCTGGGATACCGGTCGATCGACGCCGGGCTGGTTACCGCGCCGCTCGGCATCTTCGCGGTGATTCTGTCGCCCATCATGGGCCGGATATTGCCGAAATCCGATCCACGCGTGCTGGCCACGATAGCATTTTTGCTGTTCGCCTACGTGTTCTATCTACGCTCGAAGTACGTGCTGGAGATCGATACCTGGCATCTGGTCTGGCCGACGCTCTTGCAAGGCGTTCCCATAGCAATGTTCTTCGTGCCGCTTACGGCCATCCTGTTATCGGGACAGCCGCCCAACAAAATCCCGGCGGCGGCCGGGCTGTCGAATTTCGTGCGGGTATTTTGCGGTGCGATCGGCACCTCGATCTCCACCACCGAGTGGAACAATCGCACGGTTTTGCACCACGTGCGGCTGACCGAGCAGGCCAACGTCTTCAATCCTGCCTTTGTCCAACAAATCGACTCGCTCAAGGCGCTGTTTCATCTCAATACCGAATCGGCTCGGGGTTTGTTCGACTTCACGGTGAACGCGCAAGCCGCCATGATGGGCATCAACGACATGTTCTACATATCGGCGATCATCTTCATTCTCATTATTCCGCTGATCTGGATTACCAAGCCGGTGAAGGGTGGGGCCGGCGCCAGCGCGGCGGCGGCGGCGCACTAGCGAATCAATGAGATAACCGGGAAGCCACGCGCTTATGTGTCCCATGGCAAGCGATAAACCTGTCGACAACGAACGACGTCAGCGAGTGCTCGATGCGGCATCGCTGACCTTCATTCGCTATGGTTACCGCAAAACCTCGATGGACGAAGTGGCGGTGGCCGCCGACATCTCGCGACAGGGCCTGTACTTCTATTTTTCGAACAAGGAAGACCTGTTTCGCGAGGCGATGCACAAGGCGCTGAGCGACGGATTCTCCGCCGCCGTGGCGCGTCTCGAAAACCGTGCGGAGCCGATCGATACACGGCTGGTCGGCGCCATGGACGAGTGGGTTGGCCGGCATGTGGGCTTGCGCAGCGCTGACGCGTCGTATTTGATCGAGAAGAACACCGCGCTGCTGGGCAACATCCTGCTCGAATTCAGCGTCGCCTTCGAAGAGAAACTGGCGACCGCCATCGCCGAATCGCGCCTGGCGTCGACTTGCGCCATGCTCGAGCTGAGTCCGCTCGATATCGCTCGCACACTGCACGCCTGCGGGCTCGGATGGAAACGCATCCTGACGTCGCGCGAGGTATTCGTTGAACGAATCGCCGTCGCGGTGAAGTTGCTGTGCCCCGCTAAAGCGGCAAAGCGCCGCGAAACGGCCGAAGCGGCACGACGCGGCGACTGAGGCGCCAGGTATTTTTATAAAGACGCCGGCAGCACCGCGTCAGACGAACGCGCCGCGCCGCGAGTTGCGCGTTCACTGAACGCCTTGCGCGACTGTTCGATGGTTTCGCGGTGTTGCGCGGCCCAGATCCACACGCCGCAAAAGGCTTCACCAAGGCTCATACCAAGCTCAGTCAGTGCATATTCGACGTGCGGCGGAATCACCGGAAACACCGTACGCAAGACCAGCCCGTCGGCCTCCATCTGCCGCAGCGTCTTGGTGAGCATTTTTTGACTGACGTCGCCGATACATTCGCCCAGGCGCGTAAACCGCATGGCGCCATGCTCGGCCAAGGCCTCGAGCGCCAGCATGGTCCATTTGTCGGCAACGCGGCCGATGATGCCGCGCACCAACGCTTCCAGTTCAGGGTCGTTTTGCATTGCCATCAGCGATTCCTCGCCAAGCGTCGGGGCGCGGCCGTCCGTGGTTGTATGCGCTACCACTTCACTCTCCTTTTGGTGCGTATGGCGCTTTCGGGTGCCTACTTCCTTTCGGTTCGTGGCTATTCTAGGATAGCAGTCATCCGATTCATCTCATAAAGGAATGACCATGGAAATGACAGGCAACACCATTTTGATTACGGGTGGCGGCTCGGGCATTGGCCGCGCGTTAGCGGAAGCTTTCCATGCGGAAGGCAATCAGGTCATCATCGCCGGGCGGCGCCAGGCGCTGCTTGACGAGACCATTGCGGCGAACCCGGGAATGAAGTCAGCGGTGCTGGATATCGGCAGTGCCGACGCCATCAAGCGCTTCGCGGCAAAGCTCACGGCAGATTATCCGACGCTGAACGCGGTGATCCACAACGCCGGCATCATGCGACCGGAAGCGCTGCTCACGGGCGCGCTGGACGACGCGGAAGCTACCATCGCCACCAACCTGCTGGGCCCCATCCGCCTTACCGCCGCGCTGCTACCGCATCTCACCGCGCAGCCGCGGGCGACGCTCATCACGGTGTCGTCGGGCCTGGCGTTTCTGCCGGCGGCGCTCACGCCGACCTATTGCGCGACCAAGGCGGCAATCCATTCGTACACGCAATCCTTGCGCTATCAACTCAAGGACACGTCCGTGCAGGTTATCGAGATTGTTCCGCCCTATGTTCAGACGGAATTGATGGGTGCGCATCAGGCGAGCGATCCGAATGCCATGCCGCTGCAAGCGTTCATCAGCGAAACCGTCGGGCTTCTCAAAAACTCGCCCAACATCGCGGAGGTCTGCGTCGAGCGTGTGGGGCCCTTGCGTCACGCCGAGGCCAACGGTGGCTACGATGCCTTCTTCAAGCAGTTCAACGACACGATGATGGCCGCCGCCGCGGCGCACTGAGGGCGGCCCATCAGCCGGTTCAAGCGGCGCTGCCCAGATAGGCCGAAATCACGCGGGCGTCGCCGCGCACAGCCTGCGGCTTGTCGGTGACGATCAAGTGGCCCAGGTCGAGCACGGTAATCATGTCGCAAAAGCGAAATACCGCATCGACATCGTGCTCGACGACCAGCGCGGTCACGTTGCGCTCGCGCACCAGCGTACGCAAGTGCTCGAACAATGCCACCGTCTCGGTGGTGGACAAACCAGCCGCCGGCTCGTCCAGCAGCAGCAAGCTGGGCTTGCCAAGCAGTGCCAAGGCAATATCGACGCGCCGCTGATCACCATACGCGATGCTGTCCGCCATCTGGTCATAGACACTTGCCAGTTGCAGCGTGTCGACAACGCTCGCGACGTTGTCGTCGCCCAGTTGCGAGGCGATCAATTCAAGCTGCTCGCCCACGCGTAAACCAGGAAAAATCGAAGTGCGTTGAAACGAGCGCGACATGCCGTTGCGGCGACGCCAAGCCACCGACATACGCGTAATGTCGCGACCCTCGAGCCGCACTGCGCCCTGCGTCGGGCGCGCCCGTCCGGTAATCGCATCCATCAGCGTCGACTTGCCCGCACCGTTCGGGCCGATGATGCCGTGCAGGATGCCGCGCTCGTTTACCTGCAGATTGATGTCGTCGAGCGCACGCAGATTGCCGTAACTGACGCTCAGATGATCGACACTCAGCATGCTGCCTTCTCCATTTAGATATGCGCATCGAATCCCTTGGCCGGCACGCGGCCACCGATATTCTAGGGGCGTGCGGCTAAACCACCGACGAGGGGAAACCCTCGCGCAGCACCGCGCGGCACGCGCATTTTCATGGGCCTACGGGTCTTCCCTATTCCACAAGTTGAACCATTGACAATAATTGGAGGGGCCACTTACTCTGTGCGACGCACGTGGATGTGCGCGCCGTAATTGACGGCTTCTTAATTAGCGGTGCGCACTGCTCGAAGCCGATCGCCCCGCGCGGGCGCGACGATCACCGACCTGGACCTCGATGTGGATTTCGCTCAACTGTTCAACGTGTCGCAACTCGCCAATGCCTTGGCGCTCGCGTCCCTGCTGACCATTCTGGCAAGCGGGCTGGCGCTGATCTTCGGCTTGCGCGACGTCATGAATTTTGGACACGGCGCGTTATATATGCTGGGCGCCTATCTTGGCTTCAGCGTGGTCGGCTATCTCGGATTCTGGGCCGCCTTGTGCATCGTGCCGCTGCTGCTCGCGCTGGTCGGCGTGCTCTTCGAATACCTGGTATTGAAGCCACTGCGGCGACGCGCGCATATGGACCTGGCCCTCATCACTTTTGGCCTCGCGTTGATCCTCGGCCAACTCATCACGATGTACTGGGGCAAAGCGCCGCTGTCGGTATCGGCACCCGACGTACTGGGTGGCTCGATCCAGCTGTTCGGCGATCCCTATCCGCGCTATCGCATCTTCCTCATCGTGGTCGGTTTCGGCACCTGCGTGGCGCTGGCCATCTGGCTCAAATTCACGCGCTCTGGCATGTATGTACGCGCCGTCAGCCAACAGCCTGAGGTGGCGCGCATGATGGGCGTCAACACCGATCGCCTGGGCCTGCTGGTGGTTTGCCTCGGCACCGGCTTCGCAGGGTTGGCCGGCGTGCTGGCCGGCCCTTATCTATCGGTCGACCCGGGCATGGGCGCGTCCATCTTGATAACCTGCCTCATCGTGGTAGTAGTGGGTGGCCTGGGCAGCATCGGCGGCTCGATCGCCGCGGCGGTGGTGTACGGCTTCATTCAGGTAATCGGCACCGTGTTGTCGCCGACGCTTGCGGTGCTCGCGCCTTACCTGCTGCTGTTCTTCGTGCTGCTGTGGCGCCCGCAGGGCTTCGGTCGCGGCAGAGTCGCCTGATGACGCGCGCCACGCCCCTTCACGACCCGGCAACGCCCGCCACGCGCGCGCGCCGCGTCTCGCCGAACCGATTGCTCGTCGGCATCGTGTTGGCCGTTATCGCGGTGCTCGGCATCTGGCTGCCGAGCGTCGTCAAGAACCCCTTCTACATCGGCTTGCTGATCGATACCGCGCTGCTCGGCATCGCCGCGCTCGCCATCGGCTTCCTGGCGCACCAGTGCGGGCTGATGATGTTCGGCGTTGCCGGTTTCACAGGGGGCTCCACCTATCTGTTTGCCATTGCCGTCACGCAATTCGACTGCGGCATGGCCAGCGCGGCGCTATTCGCCTTATTGGGCAGCACCGTGTTCTCCGCTCTGGTCGGCGCCTTGATCGTGCGCACCAGACCGCTGCCTTTCGCCATGCTGACGTTGGCGCTGGCGCAGATGCTGCGTTCGGTGGCGACCATCACCGCCTATCGCTCGATAACCGGCGGCGACGACGGCTTGCCGATGACTTTGTCGGGCACCTTCTTCGGCTTGAACCAGACGCAGTTGTCGCAGCCCCAGACATTCTGGCCGCTGGCCTGGCTGACGCTATGCGCGGTGATGCTGCTGGCGTGGTGCGTCGGCCACTCGCGCATGGGCAAGGTACTGCGGGCCACGCGCATCAACGACGAGCGCATGCGCTTTTCCGGCTTCAACACCTATTTGCCGCGCCTGCTGGCCTTCACGCTCACTGGTTTTATCGCTGCCATCGCAGGCTTGCTGACGGCATTGCACACGGCCTTCGCCTCGCCTGAGTCGCTGGACTTCATCACCGGCGGCAACGCCCTCGTGTCGACGCTGGTGGGCGGCGCCGGCACCGTCTTCGGACCGGTGCTGGGCGCCCTGCTCTACACCATCGGACAGGACCAGTTCGGCGCCACCGGTCATCTCGAATTACTCACGGGCGTGGGCGTCGTGGCGGTGATCGTGGCGTTCCGCGAAGGTGTGATGGGCTTTATTTTGAGCGGCGCCAAACGGCTGCGCCAGCGGCCAGCGGTGGCCGAGCCGCCGGTTGCCGAGCCGGAGGCCAGCGAACATGTCGTGCGTTGAGCGCTCTGGCGTAGCGTATTCGGGAAGGGTCGCATGAGCTTCATTCACATCGATGCACTGCATGCCGGCTATGGCAAATCGCAGATCCTGCGCGACATCAATTTGAACGTCGACGAAGGTGAGACAGTCGCCGTAGTGGGCAAAAACGGCGCCGGCAAATCGACGCTGCTGATGTCGTTCTTCGGCGGCACCACCATCCACAGCGGCGCCATCAAGGTCAACGAGCGCGCGCTGCATTCGATGCCGGCCTACATGGCGTCCAAGCAAGGAGTGAGCGTTTCGCCGCAGGGCCGCATGATCCTGCAGCACCTGACAGTGCGCGAGAACTTGCTGTTGGGCGCGGCCTCGGGGCGCAAAGGGCCGTGGACGCTCGACGCCATCTACAAATTATTCCCCGTGTTGCACGAGCGCCGTGACCGCATGGGTACAGGCTTGAGCGGCGGCCAACAGCAGATGCTGGCCGTCGGTCGCGCCTTGCTCGGCAACCCGCGCGTGTTGCTGCTGGACGAGCCGTCCGAAGGCCTATCGCCCGTGCTGGTCGACGATCTGGCGCGTGTGTTCAACCAGATTCGCGCCGCGGGCACCGGCGTGTTGATCGTCGAACAGCATCTGAATTTGGTACGGCGTGTAAGCCAGCGCTTCGTCGTGATGGCCAAGGGTCAGATCATCGATCGCGGCCGCATCGAAGATATCGATTCCGAAACCCACCGCGCCGCACTCGCCTTCTAGGCGCGGCCCTCGAGCCCGCAACATCGCAAAGATAACAATGATAAAAAAAGCCCTCGCCTTATTGGTTGCCGCCACCGCGTTCCAGCAAGTAGCGCTCGCCGAAGACACCATCAAGATCGGCGTGATCACGGTCGACACCGGCCCGATGCAGATCTACACCAGCCACACGCTCGATCCGGGCAAATTCGCCATTGAAACGCTGAATGCGCACGGCGGCGCACTGGGCCGTAAATATGAGATGGTGCAGCAAGGCTACGACGGCACGCCCGCCGGTGCCATTGCGGCCGTCACCAAGCTCGCCCAACAACAGCACATTTCGCTGATCACCGGCTTCAACACCTCGGCCACGTCGCTCGCCGTCAGCCCGCGACTGGCCAGCCTGAACGCCATCTTGCTCGACCCAAGCGCGCAATCGGACGATCTGTCCGGCAAAGGCTGCCAGTCGAACTACTTTCATATGACCATCAACGACAGCATGACCATCAACTCGATGCGCGCTGTCTTGAAAACCAGCGGCATCAAGACCTGGAGTCTGTTGATGCCCGACTACTCGCTCGGCCACGACTTCGCTCGCAAATTCACCGAACTGGTTCAACAGCAAGGCGGCAGCGTTGAATCAGTGGTATTCGCGCCGATGAGCACCACCGACTTCGGCGGCTACATCACGCAGTTGTCGGCCAAGCCAACGGAAGGCCTGGCGGTGGTGTTTCCTGGCGCGGGCGGCATTGCACTGGCCAAGCAACAGAAGCAATTCGGCTTCTTCAGCAAATACAAGAGCGTGGTGTCGACCGCCTTCACCAGCGAACTCGTGATCGACGCACAGGGTGATTCCACTGTGGGCGTGATCTCGACGCTGCCCTATTCCTGGCAGATGCCCGGTGCCACGAACGCGGCCTTCGTGAAGGCCTTCGAGGAACACTTCAAGCGCAAACCCAACTACACCGACGTCGATAACTTCCAGGCTTACGAACTGCTCGATGCGGCCATCAAGAAAGCCAACTCGACCGATGCCAATGCGGTACGCGCCGCACTTTCCGGATTGAAGGCCACCACGCCGCTGGGTGAAGTCGAAATCCGCGCGGCCGATCACCAGTTGCTGCGAGCGATGACCGTGGTGCAGGTGACGCAAGACGGTCCGGGCAAGGGCGCGATGACC
>JBPBQZ010000140.1:0-40950 GCA_050955105.1 Janthinobacterium lividum
GATGCAGCTCGCCCATCCCGGAAATAATGGTTTGGCCGGATTCTTCGTCGGTCTTGACGCGGAACGACGGATCTTCCTGCGCCAGGCGGTTCAGCGCCAAGCCCATTTTTTCCTGGTCGGCCTTGGTCTTCGGTTCCACCGCCTGCGAAATCACCGGCTCGGGGAAGACCATGCGCTCGAGAATGATGCGGCTGTCCGGGTCACACAAAGTGTCACCGGTGGTGGCTTCTTTCAGGCCTACGGCGGCAGCGATGTCGCCGGCGTACAGCTCCTTGATTTCCTCACGCTGGTTCGCGTGCATCTGCAAGATCCGACCGAGTCGTTCGCGCTTGCCCTTCACCGAGTTGTAGACCGTATCGCCCGAATTCACCTTGCCGGAATAGACGCGGAAGAAGATCAATTGGCCGACGAACGGGTCGGTCATGATCTTGAACGCCAGCGCCGAGAATTTCTCGTCGTCGGCCGGATGACGTTCGATGACCTTGTCGTTTTCGTCGACACCGGCGATCGCCGGCACGTCGACTGGCGACGGCAGGTAGTCGATTACCGCATCCAGCATCGCCTGCACGCCCTTGTTCTTGAACGCGCTGCCGCACAGCATCGGCACGATTTCACCGGCGATCGTGCGTTGCCGCAAGCCGCTCATGATCTCGGCGTCGCTGAGCGCGCCGCCGTCCAGGTATTTATTCAGCAGCTCTTCGTTGGCCTCGGCCGCCGCCTCGATCATCTTTTCGCGATATTCCTCAGCGGTGGCCTGCAATTCGGCGGGAATATCGACGTACGAGAATTTCACGCCTTGCGAGGCCTCGTCCCAGACGATGCCTTTCATCTTGACGAGATCGACCACGCCGACGAATTTGTCTTCGGCACCGATCGGAATCTGTATCGGAACGGCATTGCCCTTCAGCCGGTCGGCGATCTGACGCTGCACGCGGAAGAAATCGGCGCCGACGCGATCCATCTTGTTGACGAACGCCAGCCGCGGCACGCGATACTTATTTGCCTGCCGCCAGACGGTTTCGGACTGGGGCTGCACGCCGCCCACCGAGTCGTAGACCATGCAGGCGCCATCCAGCACGCGCATCGAGCGCTCGACTTCGATGGTGAAGTCGACGTGTCCGGGGGTGTCGATGATGTTGATCCGGTGCTCTGGATAGTTACCGGCCATGCCTTTCCAGAATGCCGTGGTGGCCGCCGACGTGATGGTGATGCCGCGTTCCTGCTCCTGCTCCATCCAGTCCATCGTGGCGGCGCCTTCGTGCACTTCACCGATTTTGTGATTGACCCCGGTGTAGAACAGGATGCGTTCGGTGGTCGTGGTTTTACCGGCGTCGATGTGCGCGCTGATGCCGATATTTCGGTAACGTTCGATGGGTGTCTTGCGAGCCACGGTGATTCTCCTTGGAGCGGTACTGGGCGCCGCGCCTGTCCGGGTACGTCGGCTGATGACGGGTGCTGCGGTTATTTCGAGATGTGGCCGCGCTGGAAACGCCGGGGAAATCCCTGGAGCCCGCGCCGGCAGTGCTAGCAGATGAGGCGTGAACCGACAAAATCAAGCATAGCGCGCTCGCGTGAGCCGCGCTTGGCCCAAGCGGCAATCAGGGCGTGCCCGGCAGCCCTTTGAATTGCATGCCCGGCTTGATGCCGTGCCGCGTGAACCAGCCTTTTTCCATTTCCAGCGTGTAGCGAATCGCCCGCGTCGGGCAGTGATTGTTTTCGGTTTCGGCCTGCATTTCGTCGATGTCCGAGATGGTGCCGTCATCCATGATGAAGGCGATCGACAAGGGAATCTCGGTGTTTTTCATCCAGAAGCAATGACCGGCCGAATCGTCGAAGACGAACAGCATGCCGGAGTTGGGCGCCAGGCTTTTGCGATACATCAGGCCTTGTTCGCGATCGGCGTCGTTGGCGGCCACTTCGGCCTTGATCAGATACATGCCGACACTGAGGGTGGTGCTGGGGAACTGGCCGAGCGCCTTGAAGCCGGGCGTGCCGGGCGCCGGCACCGCTGGTTGCGCGTGCGCCGTGGGCACGTGCAAGGTGGCGCCGAGCAGCAAAGCCAGCAAGGCGGCGGCGCCTGAGCGGCGAATTCTGGCAAACGGGGCAAGCGAGACACAGCGGGGGCGATCGGTCGAACCGCGAAGGATGGCGCGCACGGGCAGCTCCGGTAACGGGACCTCGGCATCTTACTCATCTGTCGCACAAAAGGAAAAAGGCGAATCGCTTTTTTACGATTCACCTTTTTCGGTGTGCTGGACGCTCAGTCGGTGCGTTGCTGGCCACCCGCGATACGGCGTCGCGCCAAGTCGGTTCGGGCCAGGTCGAGCCGACTCGAAAGCCGCACCGACTCGGCTTCGCCGATTTAGCCGATTTAGTTCTTCGGCGCCATCGACGACGAATCCGATGCGGCGGTCGGGCCGGCTTGCTTGACCAGCTTCAGTTTCTTATGCGCTTTCTTGGCGGTCTTGACCTTCGGCGTGCCGGCCGCAGGCGTCATTGCCGCCGGGGCCGAAGCCGTCGTGGAGGTGGCGGCATTGGTGCCGGTTTGCGCCATGGCGGCGGTAGCGAACAGACCAGCGATCAGGGCGGCGAGCAGCTTGTTCATGATAGACCTTCGGAGTTGGGCGGCCGGCGGAATGACGGTCGTACTGGCTAACAACGCTACCATGGCGGGCCGGTTGACAGCCGCTGTGCAAATAAATCCGCCGCCCCGAAAGGGGGCGTGAGCGGGTCCTCTAAAGGGTGCTCAGCGAGCGCTCAGGGTGTGGTCGGCGTGCGCGTGCCACGGTGCATCGGGCGCAAGTTCGCGCGATTGGCCCGGCGCCAAGCCCAGCGCGAACAGGTCGATTGCACCCATCGATGCGCGGATCAGCCGCAGCGTAGGCAGGCCGACCGCGGCGGTCATGCGCCGCACCTGCCGATTCTTGCCCTCGGCAATCGCCAGCTCTAGCCAACTGGTGGGAATCGCGCGTCGCACGCGGATGGGTGGATCGCGTGGCCATAGTCCGGGCGGCTCGGGCACGATGCGCACGTGCGCCGGCCGCGTGACGTAGTCGCCAAGATCGACGCCGCGGGACAGCCTGTCCAGCGCCGCGTCGCTCGCTATCCCTTCCACTTGCGCTAAATAACGCTTCACGAGTTTGTGACGCGGATGCGCAATGCGCGCCTGCAGCGGGCCGTCGTCGGTCAGCAGCAACAGCCCTTCGCTATCCGCATCGAGCCGGCCCGCCGCGTAGACGCCGGGCTGCGTGATGTAGGCGGCCAGCGTGGTATGACCCGATTCGCCCGAAAACTGGCAAATCGTTCCATAGGGTTTGTTCAGACAGATCAGGCGCATGGCAGGCAGAAGGAAGGACTGGCCGAGCAGAACGGAGACCGTGGTTCGGCGCGAAGCGTGGGCTAGAATACACGCCTTTGCCGCCACCCACGCGGGCTTTCGCCCGCCGCACAAAGCCAACGCGGAGTCGCTCTCATGCCGTACCTGCACATCAAGATCCCGGACGGACAGAAAATTACCGTCAACGCGGACTTCACACTGAACGTTCCCGATCAGCCGATCATTCCCTTTATTGAAGGCGATGGCGCGGGCGCCGATATCACGCCGGTGATGATCAAGGTGATCGACGCCGCGGTGGCCAAGGCCTACGGCGGCCAGCGCAAAATTCGCTGGATGGAAATCTATGCCGGCGAAAAGTCGACCAAGCTCTATGGCGCCGATGTCTGGCTGCCCGAAGAGACGCTCGAAGCCGTTAAAGAATATGTCGTATCGATTAAGGGACCACTTACCACGCCGGTTGGCGGTGGTATCCGTTCATTGAACGTGGCGCTGCGCCAGCGTCTCGATCTGTATGTATGCCTGCGGCCGGTGCGTTACTTTCGCGGCGTGCCCTCGCCGGTGCGCGAGCCGCAGAAGATCGACATGGTGATCTTTCGCGAGAATTCGGAAGACATCTACGCCGGTATCGAGTGGCGTGCCGGCTCGCCGGAAGCGAAAAAGGTCATCAAGTTCTTGCGCGACGAAATGGGCGTGAAAGGGATTCGTTTTCCGGAAACCTCGTCGATTGGCGTTAAACCTGTTTCACAAGAAGGCACTTATCGGCTGGTTCGCAAGGCCGTGCAATATGCGATCGATCACCAACGCCGCTCGGTAACGCTGGTGCACAAGGGCAACATCATGAAATTCACCGAAGGCGGGTTTCGCGATTGGGGCTATGAATTGGCGCTGAAAGAATTCAA
The DNA here is from genome assembly GCA_050955105.1 of Janthinobacterium lividum. Taxonomy (GTDB): domain Bacteria; phylum Pseudomonadota; class Gammaproteobacteria; order Burkholderiales; family Burkholderiaceae; genus JBPBQZ01. The sequence continues at coordinate 4,237 of JBPBQZ010000140.1, forward strand.
CGGTGAACTGATCGATGGCGGTCCATGGGTAAGGATCAAGAACCCCAAGACTGGTCGGGACATTATCGTGAAGGATGTGATCGCCGATGCGTTCATGCAGCAGATTCTGTTGCGCCCTGCGGAATACGATGTGATCGCCACCCTGAATCTGAATGGCGACTATATGTCTGATGCGCTCGCGGCCCAGGTGGGCGGTATCGGCATTGCGCCAGGCGCCAACCAATCGGATTCGGTTGCCATGTTCGAAGCGACGCATGGTACGGCGCCGAAGTATGCGGGCAAGGATTATGTGAATCCCGGTTCGGAGATTCTGTCGGCTGAAATGATGCTGCGCCATATCGGTTGGACCGAGGCGGCCGACCTGGTAATCGACTCGATGCAAAAGGCTATCAGCAGCAAACGTGTGACCTACGATTTCGCGCGGCAGATGGAAGGCGCCACGCAGGTGTCTTGCTCAGGCTTTGGGCAGGAGATGATTAATCATATGGAATGACGGTTATCGGCAGCGCCGCAGCATTCCGAGTAAGTTTAGAAACCGCGTCGAGAAACCCCGGCCTGCATTGCGCAGGTCGGGGTTTTTTGCATTCGGCGGCCCGCCATTCATAAATTGCGAACGTGCTGTTCGAATTTTTGGTCTGTGAGTCATCGCGCGTCCGGACCAAAATGCCGCTGGTGCATGATCCACTGGAGCGTTGGGATGTCATCTATAAGAATGCAGGAGACACAAGCCGAGGCGCCTGCCCGCAAGGTCGCCGTGGCGACCATGATCGGCACGGCCACGGAGTGGTACGACTATTTCCTTTACGGCACGGCTTCGGCGCTGGTATTCAGCAAGCTCTTTTTCCCCAATTTCTCGCAGGCAGCCGGCACCCTGGCGATTTTCGCGGTGTTCGGCGTGACGCTGATTATTCGGCCGATCGGTGCAGCGATATTTGGCCATTTCGGCGATCGCCTGGGCCGCAAAAGTATGCTGATTATGTCGATCCTGGTTATGGGCATCGGTACTTTCGCCATTGGTTTGCTGCCAACCTTTGCGTCGATCGGAATCTGGGCGCCGGTGCTGCTGATCTTGTTGCGGGTCTTCCAGGGTTTCGCGGTGGGCGGCGAATACGGCGGCTCGACCGTGATGGCGCTGGAATATGCGCCACCGGGCAAGCGCGGGCTGTATGCATCGATTCCCCAGATCGGTAATCCGATCGGCATGTTGCTCGGCACCTTGACGCTTTACTTATTCACACTGCTTCCGCAAGACCAGTTTCTGGCATGGGGATGGCGCGTGCCGTTCCTGTTGAGCGCGGTGATGGTAGCGATCGGGCTCTATATTCGTTTGAATATCGCGGAGACTCCCGCGTTCAAGCACGCTCAGGCCAAGAAGGAAATTCGCCAGATGCCGCTGCGTAGTCTTTGGCGCAATTACCGTCGCGCCATGATCCTGGTGATTCTCGCGCCAGCGGCATTGAACGTCGGCTTCTACATTTTTTCGACCTGGTCGATCTCTTATTTAACGCACAACCTGCATATGCCGATTCAGGCGGCACTGGCGGCCGTCATGATTGCCGCGGCCTTGAATATCTTCGCGCAACCGCTGTTCGGCGCGCTATCCGACAAGATTGGGCGACGTCCTGTTTATATCGCGGGCTCTTTGTGGATCGGTTTGATGGCGTTTCCATTCTTCTGGCTGCTCGGCACCGCTTCGCTGCTGTGGGTGACCGTGGCCATGATACTGACGATTACCATCGGCCATGGCGCGACCTATAGCGTCCAGGCCAGTTTCATTTCCGAAGCTTTCGGCACCGATGTGCGGTATAGCGGGCTGTCGATTACCTATCACCTTTCGGCTGCGCTGTTCTCTTGTCCGGCTTTGCTGTTGGCCGCGGGAATGCAGGGCTGGACACAGCATACCTGGGCCATCTCGGTAATGATCGTGGCCGCCGCCGTGTTGTCTCTCGTGACAATCTTGATGCTATCCGAGACCCGCCTGGTCGATATTCAGGATGCCGCGTCGTATGGCGAAAAAGACGAGCCGACGCGCGCACAGATCGAGCCTTCCACGTCATCGGCGAGCTAGTCGGCACGATCCGACGCATAAGCCTTTTTTTGCGAGCATTTTCATGAAGATCTGGCATCAGAGTTTTACGGTATTGGATGACCTGGGCGCCTATCAGCAGGCACTGCGCGAACATTTTGCGAAGATTGCGCGGCCCGGTACGCAGATCGATTTGCACGGCATGAACCCCGGCACTTATCGCAGCAACTATCCGGGCACCGACATCCGCCACGTCGCGCTGCAATATCTGCATGGTGCGCAATTCATGGCCGCTGCGGTGCAGGCGCAGCGCGAGGGCTATGACGTGTACGCGATCAGTTCGCTGCCCGATCCGGCGCTGCGCGAGTCGCGGGCGCTGGTCGACATTCCGGTGGTGGGATACGGCGAATCGGCGATGCTTACGGCTTGCATGCTCGGCCGCAAGTTCGGTGTGCTGGTATTTATCGATGACTTGAACGACCTGATTACGGAAAACGTGCGCGGCCACGGTTTGACGTCGCGCTTCGCCGGTGCGCAGCAAGTGGGCTTTACCTTCAATGACGTGCTCAAGGGCTTTGACGATGCTGGCGAATTGATCGAGCGTTTTCGCAAGGCGGCACGTGCGCTGATCGCGCGCGGTGCCGATGTGATCATTCCGGGCGAGGCGCCGATGAATGTGTTGCTGGCGCGCAATGGCGTGGTGGAGGTCGATGGCGTACCGGTGCTGGACTCGCTCGGCGCATGGATCAAGCAGGCGGAAGCGATGCACGATTTGCGGACGCTGTGCGGCACGAAAACCTGTCGCACTGGCTATTACCACAGCCTGCCGCCGAGCGATCGCGTTGACGAGTTGCTGAAGTTCTATGACCTGGAGCGGTTCGCCTCACGCGGCTGACTATTTGGTTGGACCGCGCGGGCTAACCACGCGGGCTAACCACACGGGCTAACCACACGGGCTGACTGCGTGGGCTCACTGCGTGGGCTCACTGCGTGGGCTCACTGCGCGGGCCGCCTACGCAGGCCGACTACGTGGGCCGACTACGTGGGCCGACTACACAGGCCGCCTACGCGAACAGGAAATCGATGCTGGGTTCGTCATCCAGCTCGATCAGCCGTTGCCAGAGCGTGGTGGCAGGTGCCGCGCCGATGCCCGCGTAGCCGAGACAATCGATGAATTTGCTTTGCATCGCGGCTTCGTCCATGTCGAGGTCGGGCATCGGATCGCTGTGCAGCGTGCGCCCATCGCCGGTGCGAATGATGATCTCGGCGGGCGGATGGCCGGGCTTGTCGGCTAACGATTCTTCGATTGCCACACGTTCGGCCAGCGCTTGTATGGCGACGTCGTCCAGCACGCCGCCATGCAAGGTCTGCAGGTCGACGCGGCCTTTGGCGAGCGTGAACGCGGTCATGTACGGGATGCTGTACTTGGCGTCCTGCAGCGTTTGCGGACGGCGGCGTTCGGCCAGCGGACGACAGAGCTTCGCGGCAGAGCCATTCACTTTCACGAGAACATGCGCCGGCGCGCTGTCGCCCAATTGTTCTCGCAGCGCCAGGGCGACTGCGACATAGGGATGCGACAAGCGGCAGCTTGGCCAGGGCTTGGTTTGGGTCTCGGCGAAGCGCCAATGCTGGCCATCGAGCAGCGTGTTGATTTGTGCAGCGCTTGGCATGCCGCCCAGATAAAGCTTGAACAAGCCTGCCGCGCCGTCCAATGCGGTCGCGGGGCCGACGATGCCGGCGCGCGCAAGCAGGCTGGCGTGAGTGCCACCCATGGCGGCGAATGCCGGATAGATGCCGCGTGAGGTCGCGCCAACGCCGAAGCCGGCCTCTTTGCCGCCCGCCGCTTGCATATAAGCCAGGCCGAACGATGAAACGATTTGCGCTTCGTCCAGATCGAGCACGATGGCCATGGCGAGCGCTGCGCCCAGATAGCCGAACAATTGCGTCAGAAACCAGTCCGAGCCGGGACCTTCGCCGGTGGGCGAGCACATCACGCCCAGGCGGCACATCAGTTCATTGCCCAGCGCCACCGCATCGACCACGCGCGATGCCGGCACGTCGACCAGCGCCGCGGCGGCCAGCGCGGCCGGCAAGGTCACCGCCGTCGGGTGCAGGCGCGCCGCGTCATGGATATCGTCGAAGTCGAGGATATGGATCAGCGCGGCATTGGCAAAAGCGGCCAGGCTGGGGGCATGCGCGGCGTTCGATCCTAATACCCGGCATCGGCCGCCGTCCGCGCCGCATGAAATGGCGTCGAGCAGTTGGTTCGACAGGCCGCCGCCCGCGCTTGCGGCCAACGCGATGCCGACCGCATCGGCGATATGCGCGCAAGTCTTGCGGCGTATTTCGGCCGGGATGGTGCGCTGGCGTAATACGTTCATCTGCTGAATCAGGCGAACGCTCAAAGGCATGCGGCTCATTGAAAACTCCGGTTCGGCATGACGCAGCCGTTGCCTTGATTATCGAATCGGCCGCGGCGTCGATGGCTATGCGCAAAGCGAATGCGCTGTTTGATTTATTTGAAAACACGTACGCGCGCTGACCCTGGCTCGCAGGTTCCGACGCGGCGCGGCGGGGCGCCACGTTCAATTTTTCTTAAAAGGGTATTAGGCGCGCCTGTCTCACGTTAACGCGTCGCGCGTTCTAAGCTTTGCGCCAAGGCAAAGGCGCGACCAAGCAGCGCCGCGCCGATCGAGCGCAAGGCCGCGCATGCGCCGCGCGCGCCGATAACTTTATCCACAAGGAAATAGGGCGAGACGATGAATCTTTCTTTCAATGTGGTGGTCGCAGGCTGCGGCGTGGCGGGTTTGTCGGCCGCGGTGACGGCGGCCGAGCGCGGCTTGCGGGTGGCGATCCTGGAACGCGCGCCGCGTGAGCATCGCGGTGGCCAGAGCCGCTATACCGAGGCCTACCTGCGCATGAAGGCGCTCGACGCGGTATCCGATGATTTCGAGACTCATCTCGCCGAGAACGTCGGGCTGTATGTGGATCCGGATTTCGCGGGCGAGATGGGGATCGAACGCGGCTCGCGCTCGCCGATGGCCCGCGCGCTGGCGATTCCCGATGCCGACCTGATTTCGACATTCGCTGAGCAGGTGCCGCCGACCATCAGCTGGCTACAGGGCCTGGGCGTCAAATTCGATTTTCTGCCGACGCAGTTTCTGACGAAGACGCAACCGCGCTTGTTGCCGGTTGGTGGCGGCGAGGCGCTGGTCGAGGCAATGGCCGCGCGCGCGGAACAACTCGGTGTCGAATTTTTTTATGAGACGACCGCGCGCCGCCTGCTGCTCGATGAGGCTGGCCAGGTAGAGGGCATCGTCGCGCATAAGCAAGCACAGGGCACACTGAATTTCCGCGGCAAGGTGGTGCTGGCCTCGGGCGGGTTCGAGGGCAATCCGGCGTTGCTAGCGAAGTACCTGGGGCCGCGCGCCGTATATTTGCGCCCGGTTTGCAAAGGCGGCTATTTCAACCGTGGCGAAGGCATCGAGATGGCGCTGGAAATCGGCGCTGGGCCATGTGGTGACTTCGGCAGTTACCACGCCGAGCCGGTCGATCCACGCTCGGGCGTGTCGGAGCCGTCGGTGTTCATCTTCCCGTACGGCATTCTGGTGAACAAGGCAGGTAAGCGCTTTGCAAACGAGGCGCCTGGCACGGTCGACGCATGGTACGAGCGCGTGACGCGCCGCATCTACGAGCAAGAAGAGGGCGTGGCATACGTGATTCTCGATCAGCGCGTGAAAGACATCCCCAACTATCGCCTGGCGATTCGTACCGACCAGCCCGCCATCGAAGCGACCACCCTGGAGGGATTGGCGAGCAAGCTCGGCATGCCGCCGGCCGCGCTGCGTCGTACGGTGGAGGAATACAACGCCGCGTGCCCCAAGGGTGCGGAGGGTTACGACGCCCTGCGCGCCGATGGCGTGGCCACGAGCGGCCTGGAGCCGCCCAAATCGAACTGGTCGCTGCCGCTCGATCAAGGCCCTTTCATGGCTTATCCGATCATTTCGTCGAACGTGTTCACCTTCGGCGGCTTGAAGATCAACGAACTTGGCCAAGTGCTGGATACCGACGGCGCGGTGATGCCGAATCTCTATGCAGCCGGTGAAACGGTGGGCATGTATTACACCAACTACACCGGCGCGACGTCGGTGCTCAAGGGGCTGGTATTCGGACGGCTGGCTGCCACGCACATCGCCGCACAGCAATAGGCAGCGCTCACGCGTAGCTTGACCGCGCAGTGGGCCGGCGGCCGCGCGCTCGATCGTGATGCGCCGGCAAGGAGTGGTGAGTATGTTCGCAGGCGAATTTATGCAGGGGCGTGTCGCACTGGTGACGGGCGGCGGCGGGGGTATCGGCAGCGCGGTGGTCGAGGCCTTGGCTGCGCACGGCGCGCATGTGATCGCGGCGGATATAACTGCCGCCAAGCGGTCCATTGCGGCGCCCGCGCATGCGCGCATCGAAAGCATGGCCTTGGATGTTTGCAATCGCGTTGCAGTACAGGACGCGGTACAGGACATCGTGGCGCGGCATGGACGTCTGGACATTCTCGTCAACGTCGCGGGCGTGGTGTCGGTAGGCAGCGCCGAGCATCTCTCCGAGCAGGAATGGGATCGCGTCATTGCCATCAACTTGAAGGGCACCTTTCTTTGCTGTCAGGCGGTGATCGGTCAGATGAAAAGCCAGCAGTTCGGGCGCATCGTCAACATGGGCTCGGTGGTGGGCAAGAATGCCGGCAACGCCCGGCCCTGGCGTGATCCCGCTGAACAGGCGCGCGCCGGCAATATCGTGTACGGCATTTCCAAAGCGGGCGTACATGTCATGACCGCCTTTCTGGCCAAGGAATTGGCCGCGTCGGGCGTTACGGTGAATGCCGTGGCGCCAGGCCCGGTGGCTTCGTCGATGACCACCGATTTTCCGCAAACCCTGCGCGATCTGATTCCCGTCGGCCGCATGGGCCAGGCGCGCGAGATCGCCCAGGCGGTGGTCTTTCTGGCCGCATCCGATACCTCTTTCATTACTGGCGAAACGCTGGATGTGAACGGCGGCATCTGGTGCGACTGATTCGCTTCAACCTTTATGATCAAAGAGAGAAAGTATGAATCCTAGTCGTTCCATTTATCTGGTTCTGGATATGCAAAATGACCTTGCGCACGCTGATGGCGCCAACGGCAAGGGGCCGCTGGGCGAGCAGGTACGGTCGCGCAATGTCGTTGCCAAGACCGCTGCGGCCATCAAGGCGGCGCGCCAGGCTGGGGTGCTGGTCGGCTTCGTGCGCGTCGGATTTTCCGATAGCTATGTCGAGTGTCCGCCGAATTCGCCGATGTTCTCGGGGGCGAAGCAGGCCGGTATGTTCAAGCTCGGTACCTGGGGTACGGAAATTCATCCGGAACTGGACCAGCAGCCGGGCGACATCCAGGTCATCAAGCATCGCGTGAGCCCGTTTTATTCGACCAATCTGCTGGTGCAGCTGAGCGCGCAAGGCGTACGCCGCATTTATTGTTCGGGCGTTTCCACGCAAGCGGTGGTGCAGGCGACCGTGCGTGATGCGCACGATCGCGATTTCGAAGTGATTCTGCTGGAAGATGCGAGCGCGGCCCACAGTGCCGAAGAGCATGCCAACTCGATCAACAGCGTGGGCCGTTTCTGCACGGTGACGACCACCGACAAGGTGAGCTTCTCGAACCCGACGTGATGCTGCGTCCAGGCGGCTGCTGAGCGGCCCTCAGCAGCCCTCCAGCCGCCTCCAGCCGCTTTGAGCCGCCTGAGCCGCCGTGCGCTAAGCGCGTGCGCTGCGCGCAGCGGCGTGCGCACCCGCGCTACGTCCTATGACCGAGCCGGCCGTCAGGCCGATACCACCGGCATACTTCACGTAATACAGCCCGCCGACCATTTCACCCGCCGCGTAGAGGCCCGGCAATGGACGATCGGCGTCGTCCAGGATTTGTCCATGCAGGTTGACCTTGACGCCGCCATAGGTGCAAGTAATGCCGCACGTGACCGCGTAGGCCACGAACGGACCGGTATCGAGCTCCAGCGCCCAGTTCGATTTCGGCACGCTCAGCCCGTCGACGCAGCGGCCATCCTTGATGGCGGGGTTGAATGGCACGTCTTTGCGCACGGCGCGATTGAAGGCTGCCACCGTTTGCACAAAACCCTGCTGGTTGATGCCCTCCAGCTTCGCCGCCAGCGCTTCGATGGTATCGGCGGTAATGCGCGTGGCATGCTTGACGCGATATTCATCGGGCAGCAAACCAACTGTTTTTGCGTCGAAGATTTGCCAGGCCACGGCGCCGGGCTGCAGCAACACGCGTGCCCCCATGCTCGAATAAATATAGTTGCGGAAGTCCTGGCCTTCGTCGACGAAGCGTTGCCCGTCGGCGTTCACCACGATGCCCAAGGAGAAGTAGTTCTTCTGCTGGTTCAGCAAGGTGATATCGCCGAACGGCGGCGCGTTGAGGTCATAGAACACCGCGTGGCAGCCGGTCCAGTTGCCATGCGCGGCGGCACCCGCTTCGAGTGCCAGCCGGATGCCGTCGCCGGTGTTGTACCGCGAGCCGCGCACGCGCGCCAGGTCCCAGTTATGGCCGAGATACTTCGAGCGCCACTCCAGGTTCGCGTGGAAGCCGCCAGTGGCCATGATGACACTGCGTGCCGCGAGGTGTTGGACTTGGCCGTTGGCCTGGTCGAGCAATTCGATGGTCCATAAGTCGTCGGCCTCGTCGCGCGTCAGTGCGCAGGCGCGGGCGCCATAGCGGATGTCGACGCCCGCCGCTTCGGCGTGCGGATACAGCGCTTCGATCAGGCCCAGACCTCCGCCGGATACTTCCACCGTCAATCCGCCCCAGAACTTTTGTTTGCCATCCACCTTATAGGATTGTCGGCCGTAGATCGGTGCGAAGCGTGCGCCGTAGCGGCGTAGCCAGAGCATGGTGGGCAGACTTTCCGCCACCACCTTTTCCAGCACGTCGGCGTCGGCGCGATAGCCGCTCATCGAGACCGCTTCTTCGAAGAACTGATCGGCGCTATAGCTACCGAAATCGCTGTTCTCGATTTCCGCATCGCTCAGATCGGGAATCAGCTTTTTGAGATCTTCGACACCGTTGTAGGCGATGCGGAACGCGCCGCCGGTGAAGGCCGAATTGCCGCCGCGGCTTTCGCGAGGTGCGCGCTCGATGAGTACTACGCTGGCGCCGGCTTCGCGTGCCGACAAGGCGCCGCACAAGGCGGCGTTGCCACCGCCGATTACGGCGGTATCAAAAATTTCCATCAGGATGTCTCCTCGGATGAGGTGCCTGCTCGCGCCGCGTGTAGCTCCGCCAACACGGGCAGCAGATAGGAACGCAGCCATGGATAGTTTTCCGACATCGGAAAATGCCCGAGCCGCTCCATGCGCTGGAAGCGCGCGCCGGGAATGTGTTGAGCGACTTCTTCGGTTTGCTCCGGCCGTGCCGAATAGTCGTATTCGCCGGTCAGCAGGTACAGCGGCGTGCGTGAGGTATCGATGCGCCGCAGTTGCTCGGCATCGATGTCGCCGCCTTCGCGGTAATAGAGGGTGTCGCCGTAGAACACGCCCGGGCCGCCTTGCATGTAGTGCCAGAGGGTTTCCCAGCGCTCGGCGGCCGGGCTCTGCGGTGCCATGATGCCGCTCAGCCAGGCCGCTGCCGCCTCGCTGCCGTTTACGTCGGGGCGATCCAGATAGCCGGTTTCATGGGTCTGTTGACGCAGCTTGCCCGGCGCATTGCGCGACGTCTGCAGGCCGATCGCCGCACCGAATTCCGACGCGTAGTGCAACAGCAGATGCAGTACCGCTCTGCCGCCGATGGAGCAGCCGATGACCACTGGCCGATCAAGACGCAGCGCGCGTACGACTGCCATGATGGAGTCGAGGTAGTACTGCTGGGTCAACTGATACTGCTGATTCTGGAAGCCCGCGGGTGGCGATGACTTGCCGTGCCAGGGCAGGTCGAAAACGATGACGCGGTAGTGTGCGGTCACTGCGGCGTCGTTGAGCAGATCGCGAAATTGCCGGCCGTCGGTGCCCGCGGTATGCAGGCACAGCAGTGGAATGCCGGCGCCGGCTTCTTCGACGTAGATACGGTGCGGCACACCCGTAATCTCGACGCGCATATAGCGGCCGGTGATCGGCTCATAAGCTGCTTCGAAGGGCGCGTCGGCAGCTACCCCAGAGTGTGTATTCACCATGAGGCATCTCCACGAAACGCGGCAGCCATGATGCCTTTGATGAAGAACAGATTGCGGAAGAACGGCAACAGGTCACCCGTTATCGTCGCGTGGCCGCTTTCGATCATGGCGATCAGATCGTGATATTGCGGTTTGCGCTCAGGCCCGGCGAATTCCTGCCAGACCGACGCCGCGGCATCGATGGCGAAGGTCGCGGGAATGGCATCGGCATTAGCACCGGCACTGGCGGCGTTGCGCGGCGCGATGTGCACGGCGCCGCGATCGATAACGACTCGATAGGGTTGCGGCCCCACGCCCAAATCGAACACTAGATTGAGAAAACGCGCCTTGCGCATCAGCACGGGGTTACGCTGCAGAATTTCAAGCACATTCAGTATCACGGTGTCTCCTCCGAAAGGGGGAATCACATTTTCCGTGAGGGGGCAGCGGCCCGAAAGGGCGCGCATGCGAATGAGCTATTTGGAATTACTGAAAGATCGCCGTGCCGGGCGCGGCGTTTCAGTGGCGCTTGCGGTCGCTGCCCACCGGCACTTGCGTTTTGATGCTGGGTCGCTGGTCGGGATCGAAGATCTCGATCAGGAAATCGGTGAAGGCACGAATCTTCGGCGTGGCGAAGCGCGCTTTGATGGTGACTGCATGAAACGTGCGCGTCGAAGTCTGCCAGTCTGGATACAAGGCGACCAACTGGCCGCTGGCAATCAGTTCGGCCACGAAAACGTTCAATACATAAATCAATCCGACGCCGTTGAGCGCCGCTTCGATCAGTGCCTCGGTATTGTTGTAGTGCAGCGCGCCTGCCGGGCGGATCGTCAACTGCTCGGCGCCGCGGCTGAACGTCCATTGATTGGGGGTGCGATGTCCCTCTTTGAATAGTCCCAGGCAATGGACGGCATCCAGCTCACGCGGATCCTCTACGTTGAGTCCCCGCACTTTATCCGGCGCACCGCAAACGATGTATTGGGTTTCGTATACCGGGCGCGCCACCAGGTCAGCGTCTTCCACACGATCCATGCGCAAGGCCACGTCGGTGGCGCGTTCGATCAGATTGTGGGGCTCATTGGTCAGCGTGACCGACACCGACAGGCCGGGATAGCGCGCGACGAATTGCGGCAGCCTGGGGCAGAGCAGTCGCTGTCCGATGCCAAAGGGCGATTCGATGCGCAACACGCCTGAGATCTCGTTGACGCTGTCTCGCACTTCGTGCTCGGCTTCGGCAACCGTACGCAGCGCTTCCTGGCAGTGCGGGAAGAAAATGCGGCCTTCTTCGGTGAGCTGCAGATAGCGCGTGTTGCGCTGGAGCAGCGTCACGCCAAGATGTTTTTCGAGATTGCGGATGCAGGACGTGACGGTCGCGTTGGCGAGATTGAGCGCCTCCGCGCCACGCGAGAAGCTGCCGCATTCGACCACTCGGACGAAGACCTCCATTGCCCACAGCTTGTCCACTTGTCTCGCTCTTTTTTTATGGGTGATAGCGTACGGTGGCTGACAGGCGACGTCAGTCAGACCGATAGCTGAGGATTGTACAGCGCGCCGCGGCCGGGTCGCGGCGCGGCTACCCGCCCTGAACGCGTGGTGGTGCACCGGGGTGGCCGCGTGACAGAGCGTGCGCGGGATCGGCAATTTCGGCAGGAAGGAACGCGGTGGTCGAACCGCGCGCAGCAGCTTGCCGTAGACAACTATGCCGCGGCGCAAGCCTTGATCAGTTCCGGCAGGAATTCCTGCCAGTCCGCGACCACGCCGATTTCCGCCGACTTGAAAATATCCGCATCGGCATCTTTATTGATCGCCGCGATGCGCGTGTGCGGATCGATGCCAGCCAAATGTTGCAAGGTGCCCGAAATACCCACCGCCAGATAGATTGCCGGGCTGACATATTTGCCCGATTGCCCAATCTGCCGCGATACGGGTGCCCAGCCGGCGTCGACCGCCGGCAGGCTGCTGCCAAGCGCCCCGCCCAAGGCATCGGCCAGTCGCTGCAGCAATTGAAAGCCCGCTTCGCCGCCCATGCCGCGGCCGCCGCTGACTACCAGGCGCGCGCCCTCGACATTGGCGGCGCGTTCGCCGGTGGCGGTCAGCACAACGTCGTAGCGGGCCGCGAGCGGCATTGTGTCAGTCAGGCGATGTAAAGCCGGCGTGCTGGCACCGGTCGAGGCTGGCGCCGTGGGAGCGTCGTGCTCGCCGGCTCGAACTACCGCGAAATACGGGCCTTGCCCGCAGGCCAGGTCGGTCGCGAGGCGGCCGCCGAAGGCCTGTTTGCGAGCATGCAGTTGCTCCGCTTGCAGCACCAAGTCTTCGCAGCGCCCGAGTGCCGTGCCGCCTAGCCGGCACGCCAGACGCGCCGCGATTTCTTCGCAGGCGGCGTCGGGCCGTACCACGAAAATGCTGTCGTCCGACCAGGGGATGGCGTGCTCGAGCAATGTATGCGCGAGCATCTGCGTGTACTGCTGCGGTTGGAGTGGTTGAGCGCTATCGACCGCTGAGATAGTCCAGACCGATGCAAAATCTTCGGTCAGCGGTGGTGGCGTCGCGCTGTCGTGAGAGTCGGCAACGGCGGCGACTATGGCATGGGCGCGACCGCCTAGACTGCGGGCGATGGCCCTGGCCGCCGCAATCGGTGCGTTGACCGAGGCGGGATCTTTGGAATCCGGGAAAACGAGAGCGTAGATATCGCGCATTGCGTCGGAAGATCGAACTGCCTGTAGGGGACTAGTGGTAGGAGACGCGGAGTGCCTTTAAATTTGCTTCGCGGCGCCGGCTTTCAAATAGGCCGCGAGTTCGCTTGCCTGCTCTGACAACGCTCCGCTCAACACCCGGCAAGGACCACTGCCGCGCGACTTCTGCTCGGCGAGCTGCGCGGCAGCCAGCGCAACGGTTGGCGCACCGTCATATGCTGCCGACGGCACGGCAAACTTCTGTTGCTTGGCGTGCACGACGTTCTTGAACAAGGGATGACGCAGCCGGTTGCCCTTGTGATTGGAAACGCTTGCCAGTGCCGGGCCCGGCAAGGTAATCGACTCATCCATGTCGCCTTGGGCGCGCTGGAACACCAGGCTATCTTGATTTGCGGTTACGTTCAGCGCCAGGCTGACGAAGGGCAGGTTCAGCGATTCGGCGAGATACGGCGCGATCATCCCATCATCCGCATCGCCGAATTCGCGGCCGATCAGCGTCACATCGAAGCGCGTGGGCAAATCGTTCAGCGCGGCGCGCAGATGTCGTGCGACGGCTGACTGGTCCCAGCGATCGGCCGCTGGCAGCGCCAATCCCGCGAGGCTGTCGGGTCGGAATGCCGCGACGGCGCGCATCAGCGACTCGTCATGCGCGCCGTGCGCAACCAGCACCGTCAATGTGGCGCCCTGATTGGCGGAGCGCATTTTGAGCGCGATTTCCAATGCGGCCTCGTCGAACGGACTGAGCTTGTAGCTCAGGCCTGGCGCATCCCAAATTTCACGCCAGGCACCGTCGGCGGGGCGCGGCAATGCGCGCTTCGAGTCGGCCACGCCGGCCAGCAGCACCAGGATATGCATGCGGGACCTCCGGCTCAGAGTACGGCGGCGGATGCCGCGCCTGCGGCGAGTGCCGCGGCGCGCGTGTCGGCGTCGGCGTCGCCGCTCGACGCCTGCGCCGTACGTGCCGCCAGACGGCCGAAAATGGTGGCCTTGCCAAGCGCGGACCCTGTCATATAGGCGCCCCCATGGAAGCCGCCGGCCACTTCACCGGCGGCATACAGCTTGTCGATCGGCGCGCCGAACACGTCGATGACCTGCATCCGCGCGTCGATGCGCAAGCCGCAGTAGGTGCCGAATACCGCTGCGGTCGAAGGATAGGCGTAGAACGGCGCCTGCTCGATACGGCGCAGCGAACCATGGTTGTGCACCAGATGCTTGCGGCCGAAATCCTCGTCCTGGCCGGCATCCACTGCCTGGTTGTAGCGATCGACGGTGGCTTGCAACTGCGCGTAGGGAATTTCGATCAGTTCGGCCAGTTCTTGCAGCGTATCTGTCTGCAGTAGTAGGCCGTCTTCCAGGCGCCGGTTGAAGTCCATGATGCGTACGCGATCGTCGCCACTCTCGAAAATCGGCTGATCGAAGATCTGGTAGCAGGTGTGATACGCCTCTTTCATGCAGGCATCGCCCAGCAGCTTGTATGAGATCGACTCATCCACAAAGCGTTTGCCCGCCTGGTTGACGGCGATGGCGCCCTTGTAAACCGCCTGGCAGCTATGGTGATTCAAGGTATCGACCGGATGTTTGCCGAAGGTGCCTTTGATGTAGCCCATATCGCGCACGTCGGCACCCAGCTTCCATGCCATGCGCAAGCCGTCGCCGACGTTGCCATCGCCGCCGACGAAGACCGCGTTGTCATACAGGGGCGCCCATTGGTGCACCAGTTCCGCATTACGGCAGAAACCGCCGCTGGCCAGCAACACGCCTAATTCGGCGTTGATTTCGATGCGCTCACCGTTCTGCTCGGCGATCAGGCCAGTCACCGGCGCGGTGGCGTCCCGCTGCAATAGACGTAGCGCGCGTGTCGACATCAACACTTGCACGCGTCCGGTGGCTGCGCTCAATTGTTGCAGCAGTCGCACCGTATCAGCGGGATCGATGTTGTGCGCGCGCGGCACCGACTGGCCCGAGGATGCTTCGATGATCGGGCTGAAGCTTACGCCGTGATCGCGCAGCCATTCATAGGTATTGAGTTGATTGTCGACATAGGCGTCCACCAGCGACACATCGTTCTCGTGCTGGCCCACTTCGAGCAGATCGCGCTTGAGCAGTTCCTTGGAGTCGACCACGCCGTTGGCGGCCTGTAGATCGGTGCCGGCGAACGCCAGGCAGCCGCCGCTCATGGCCGACGAGCCGCCGGTTACCTCTTGTTTTTCCAACAGCACTACCTGGATGCCGGCTTCGGCGGCTTCGAGGGCCGCGGAGAAACCGGCCATGCCGCCGCCCACGATCAGCAGCTGCGTTTGCATCGTTCTCAATTGAATGCCTCTTGTGATCTTGTGACGACTGTTCTATTGGATGGCGGATGGCGCACGCAACGCCTGCCGCGACTACCGCGCTGGTGCGCTGGTGCGGAGCAGCGGCCCCGGACGTCATGATTGCTGCGCTGCCGCGGCCTGTACAGGCAGCGAAACCGAAATGGCTTTTTGGTTTCGCTGAATTGCGGACGCCGCTTGTCCCAAAATATCGATGTCTTGAAAAAGCGCGGCGCGCCTGACTATTCGTTTCCTTCAAATAGTTCATTCGGTTCGCACGCGTGGTGCGAAGCGGCGCCGGCAGATAAAGTCCGTCCTAAGAAAAACCAAGAACGCGTGCCGCGTTGCCCGATCTCGTCCGAATACAGGATGCGTTCGCGGCCAGCGCCCCTCGTGGAGACAAGGGAGACGGATCTGCATGGATGTGACAACGCTTATTGGCCAGTCTTTGATCAATGGCCTGGTCCTCGGGACGATGTACTTCCTGATGGCCATCGGTTTCACGATGGTATTCGGCATCATGCGCGTGGTGAACTTCGCGCACGGCGAGTTCTACATGCTGGGCGGCTTCTGCGTGCTGTATTTTTTCGGCAACCTGCATTGGCCTTTCTTGCTTGCCTTGGCCGCCTCCGCCTGTGTCGTGGGCTTGTTTGGCGTGCTGATCGAACGCATCGTGTTCAGACCGTTCCGCAATGACGAACTGAGCGGCATGATCGCCGCCTTGGGCCTGGCAATCGTGTTGCAGAACACCGCAGCGCTGGTGTTCGGTGCGATGCCGCAGTCGCTTCCCGACGTGATCGCGGGCAGCGTCACCATCGGCCCTGTTACGGTGCCGGCTTCGCGCATCCTGGTGATCGGGCTGTCGTTTGCCATTCTGGTGTTGCTGTGGCTGTTCATTCGCTTCAGCCGCACCGGCCGAGCGATGCGCGCGGTCGTACAGGACGGCACCGCCGCCGCGTTGCAGGGCATGCGACCCGAACGTATTTATCCGATTGCCTTCGGCATCGGCGTCGGGCTGGCCGCGCTGGCCGGCGGCATCATGGCGCCGGTGTTGACGGTCGAGCCCTTCATGGGCGTGACACCCCTCCTCAAGGCCTTCGTCGTCGTCATCCTGGGTGGCTTGGGCAGCGTAATGGGCGCGGTGGTGGCCGGGCTTGCGCTGGGCATCTTCGAAAGCTTCGTCAGCAATTTCTACGGCGCGGCCGCGGCGGACCTGCTGCAGTTCGTCTTGGTGATCGGCATTCTTCTGGTGCGGCCGCAAGGTCTGCTCGGGGAGAAGGAAGCGTGAAACAGGAACTCGATATGACGGCAGGCAGGTTCGATGTGACGACCGCCAGCGTGCCAAAGCGGCCGCATGGCGCACTCAAGGCAAATTGGGGATGGCTGCTCGCACTGCTGCTGGCCGCGGTCTGGCCGCTGGTTTCGGGCGACGTGTTCTACATACATATGGGCGTGATGGTGGCGATCACCGCAGTCGCCGTGGTCGGCCTGGTGATGATCTACCGAGTCGGTCAGCTGTCGTTCTGTCATGCGGCCTTCGTCGGCATCGGCGCCTATGCTGGAGCGATCTTCTCGACGCGCTTCGGTCTGCCATTCCTGGCATCGATGGCGGTGGCGGTACTGGGCGTGGGCGTGGTGGCCGCGGCGCTCGGCTGGCTGATTCTGCGCACGCGCGGCGTCTATTTCGTGTTGATCACCTTCGCCTTTGGCCAAGTGTTGGGACTCATGTTCCTCGATCTCGAACCGATCACTGGCGGCGCGGTCGGGCTGTCGGGCATCCCGGCGCCGAGCTTCGCAGGCTTCGCCTTCGATACACCGTTTCGTTACTACTATCTGGCGTTGGCGGCGCTGGCCATCACCGTACTGTTCGTGCGCCGTGTGTTGTCGTCGAACATCGGGCACGCTTTCGACGCTATCGCCAACAATATGAGATTGGCGGAATCGAGCGGCATCGCCACCTATGCGCATCAGGTTCTGGCGTTCGCGATCGGCAGTGGGCTGGCTGCGGCCAGTGGCGTGCTGTCGGCTCACTACACGCGCTTCGTGACGCCCGGCTCCTACGAAACGTCGTTCATGGTCAGCCTGATCGTGATGCTGGTACTGGGCGGTCGCACCTCGGTGGCGGGTGCCGTGGCCGGCGCGATCTTCCTCGTACCGCTGGCGGAAATTCTGCGCGACACCAAGGAACTCGAAAACATCATCTATGGATTAGTGGTGTTGGGGGTGTTGCGCTTCATCCCAGGCGGCATCGTCAGTGTTCCCGCGCGCTTGAAATCGCTGCTTGTGTGGCGCAAACACACGCCCGAGAAGGAGGGCCTATGACGGCGCTGCTGGAAGTCGACGGCCTGTCGAAATCGTTCCGCGGACTCAAGGCCTTATCGGCCTTGAGCATGCGCGTGGACGAAAACGAAATCGTCGGTCTGGTCGGTCCCAACGGCGCCGGCAAGACGACTGCCTTCAACGTGATGAGTGGCGTGCTGCCGCCAACCGCGGGTGAAGTCAAAGTGCGTGGTCGACGCATTAATGGGATGCCGGCGCACAAGGTGGTGGAGCTGGGCTTGGCGCGCACCTTCCAGGCAACCAATGTATTTCGCGACGCCACGGTACTCGAGAACGTCCGGCGCGGCTTGTTGGGCGGCCCGGGCATCAAGTTTTTTGCGACGCTTTTCAATACGCCGTCCTATCGCGCCGAATCGGCCCATATGCGGGAAAAGGCGTACGCGATTCTCGAACGCGTGGGCTTGCTCGATGCGGCGCACGTGCAGGCTGGTGCGCTGGCCTATGGGCATCAGCGCCTACTGGGCGTGGCGATTGCCCTGGCCACCGAACCGCGGGTGCTTTTACTGGACGAACCTGCCGCTGGCCTGAATCCGGCCGAGGCCGAAATGATGGGACGCATGATCACCCGTATCCATGACGAAATGAAGATTTCGATACTGCTGGTCGAGCACAACATGCGCATGGTGATGGGCATCTGCAAGCGGCTGGTAGTTCTCAAGCATGGCGAGATGATCGCGCAGGGCACTCCCGAAGAGATTCGCGCCGATCCGCATGTCATCAGTGCCTATCTGGGAAGTGAAGACGATGACGCTGCTTAGTATCGAGAAGATTCACGTCGCCTATGGCCCCGTGCAGGCAGTGCGCGACGTCAGCATGGAAATCCATGCTGGTGAAGTGCTGGCGCTGGTAGGCAGCAATGGCGCGGGCAAGAGCACGATTCTCAAGGCGATTACGGGCCTGCAGCCGACCCTCAGTGGCCGGATCGTGCTGGACGGCACGCCTATCTCGAATCTCGGGCCGGCCGAGATTGTGAAACGCGGCATCGCCATGTCGCCTGAAGGCCGGCGCGTGTTCGCGCGCATGTCGGTGCACGAAAACCTGCAGGCGGGCGCGCATTTGCAACGCGACGGCGCAGGCAGCAAGCAGGTGCTCGAGAGCATTTACGCGCGCTTTCCACGCTTGTTCGAACGCCGCGCGCAAATGGCCGGTTCGCTGTCCGGCGGCGAGCAGCAAATGCTGGCGATCGGCCGCGCATTGATGGCGCGCCCGCGCCTGCTGCTGCTCGACGAGCCGACGCTTGGTCTGGCGCCGATCATGGTGCGTGAGATCGCCAAGACCATTGCAAGCATCCGTCAGGAAGGCATGAGCATTCTGCTGGTGGAACAGAACGCCAATATGGCGTTGCGCTTGTGCGATCAGGCTCTGGTGATCGAGAACGGCAGCATCGTCATGTCGGGCACCGGGCCTTCGCTGTTGAAAGACGACCATATTCGAGGGTTCTACCTGGGACTGTAAACCAAGCCCGCGTGGACCACGAGAGCGCTGCACGAGCCGTCCGCAGTACGGCAAAAATCAAAGGAGATGAGATGAATTTGAAATTACTGGTGAGCAGTACGCTGATCGCTTCAGCGGTCTTGACGGGTACCGCGCGGGCCGACGACGTATTGAAGCTCGGTGCCATCGCGGTCTTGTCTGGCCCAGGACAACCATGGGGCCTGGCCTTGCAGCGTGCCATGCAGATGGCCGCGGACGACGTCAATGCCAAGGGCCTCGAGGTAGGGGGCAAGCGTTATCAGGTAAAGATCGTTGCCTATGATTCGAAGTATCGTCCCGACGATGCGATGGCCGCTGCCAACCGACTCGTGCTGCAAGACGGCGTGAAATTCATTCTCGGCCCGATCGGTTCATCGGAGGCCGTGGCTACCCAATCGGTGACCACAGCCAACAAGGCGATTACTTTCACCAACGGCTGGAGCCCTCGCGTGTTGAGCGCTTCCTTGCCTTACCAGTTCCGCATGACGGCCTCGACCGACGAATTTGAAGGGCCGCTGATTCGCTGGATCAGCCAGCGCCTGAAGTTGAAGAAGGTAGGCGGCTTGTTCCCGAACGACGAGTTGGGGCAACAAGCGTCGAAGGAAGTGGCCGCGACGTATAAGAAAGTTGGTACCGATACCGCAGTGGAGCTATTCGAACGCAATCGCGTCGACTTCGTGCCATTGCTGACGCGCTTGATGAACCAGGGTATAGAGGCCATCGACCTCGACGGCAACGCGCCGGCGACCGCCGGCCTGATCGTCAAGCAGGCGCGCGGCATCGGTTTCAAAGGACCTATCATCCGCAGCGGCGGTCCGGGCGAAGAGGAAATCGAGCAGACCGCGGGCATGGCGGCTGCCGCAGGCATCTATCTCTACTCGCCGGTCAACCCGGCGGACCCGAAGATTCGCGACTTCGCCGCGCGCTACAAGGCCAAGTATCACGAAAACATGAACGGTTTCGCGCCAGCGTTCTATGACGCCGCGCACATCATGCTCGACTCGATCCATCGCGCCGGCACGGTGACCGACACCGATGCCGTACTCAAAGCGGTGACACAGATCCACGACTTCCCCGGTATTCAAGGTCCGCTCAACTGGACTGGCAAAGCGGCGTACGGGCTCGATCGGCAGATTGCCTCCGACTTCTACGTGATGCAGTTGCAGAACGGCAAATCGGTGGCGGTCGCCAAGTGCAACTACACCTCTTGTACGGACCTCAAGTAATGCCGAGGCGCGGCCTAGGGAGCAATCGATGACGTTACCCGTGTACGAGGTCTATGCCTTGCGCTTTGCCACGCTGGCGGCGTCCGCTAAGGACAGCTTCCTATTGCGTGCCGATGTGCATGATGGTCCGATACAACTGGATTTTTTTATCTGGGCGGTGCGCAACCGCGAGCGCACTTTCGTCTTCGACACGGGCTTCGGCCATGAGGCGAGTGCGCGTCGCCGTCGCGCGCTGATGCGTCATCCGGTGGAGGCACTGGCCCGCATCGGTATCGATGCGGGCACGGTGTCGGACGTGATCCTCAGCCACCTGCATTACGACCACTCTGGCAATTCCGAATTCTTCAATCAAGCGACCTTCCACATCCAGGATGACGAAATGCAGTTCGCCACCGGACGCTGCATGTGTCACACGGCGCTCAACGGTGCCTTCGATGTGAAGAATGTCACCGACCTCGTCAACCATGTCTATAACGGCCGCGTCAAATTTCATCAGGGTGACGCGGCATTGGCGCCGGGCATCAGTGTGCATCGCATCGGCGGCCACACCGGCGGCATGCAGGTGATGCGCGTGCATACCGAGCGTGGCTGGGTGGTGCTTGCGTCCGATGCGTCTCATTATTACCGCAACTTCCTTACCGACAATCCGTTCCCGATCGTGCTGAATATCGCCGACGTAATCGAAGGCAATCAAACCTTATTGGCCTTGGCGGACTCGCCGCAGCACATCGTGCCGGGCCACGATCCGCAAGTGCTGACGATCTATCCGCGACATCCCGAGGATGAGGAGATCGCTTGCCTGCATTTGCCGCCGCTCGCCGCGGTAGCGCTTTAAAGACAACTGCCTGGGAGAAACGCAGCATGAGAATGAAAAACAAAATTGGCCTCGTTACCGCGGGTGCTTCGGGAATGGGCCGCGCCGGTGCAATAAAGTTTGCTCGAGAAGGGGCGGCCGTCGCGGTGGTGGACCTCGACGAGGCGCGCGCCAAAGAAGTTGCTGACAGCATCGTCGAGGCCGGCGGACAGGCCATCGCCTTGCACGGTAACCTGTGCGATGAAAGCTTCTCGCGCCAGATTGTGCATGCGACGGTCGAGGCATTCGGCGGCCTCGATTTCATTTGGGCACATGCTGGGCATCCTGGCCCGGCGGCGATTGAAACCCTCGACCTGAAAGATTTCGATTTCGCCATGAACCTGAATGTGCGCACCGCATTGGCTACAGTGATCGAAGCGCTGCCGCTGTTCAAGCAACGCGGCGGCGGCAGCGTATTGTTCACTGCGTCGAGCTCGGGCCTGGTGGGGTCGCCCTTCAGCCCGGTCTATTCAGTCGCCAAGTTCGGCATCGTCGGACTGGCGCGGTCCTTGGCCAAGCGTTACGGTCCGGACAATATTCGCTTCAACGTGGTGTGCCCCGGTACTACCGATACGCCGATGCTGCGGGTCTTCGTGGCACGGCCCGATAACGTGCCCACGCAGGGCATGGATCCTGAGGAGCTGGTGCAGAAGCGTGCGTCGGTGAATCCACTGGGCCGCATGGGTAAGCCGGAGGAAATCGCCAATGCCGCACTGTTTCTGTTGTCGGACGAAGCGTCGTTCGTCAACGGCGCGGCGCTGGCGGTCGACGGCGGCGTGACGGCATGAAAGCCCCCAGCAAAGCGGCGACCAAGGCCGCCGCGGGCAGCCGCACCGCCATCGTCACGGGCGGTGCCAGTGGTCTGGGCGCCGCCGCGGCCCGCAAGCTTGCAAAAGAAGGGCTGCGCGTGGTGATTGCCGATATCGACGAGCGGCGCGCGCGCGATCTGGCGCGCGAAATCGATCCTTCTGGACGGCGCGCGGCCGGTTTGCATTGCGATATTTCGAGCGCCGAGGAATGCGAGCGACTGGTATCCGAAGCCGAGCTTTTCTTCGGGCGTCCGATCGATGTGTTCCTGGCAAATGCCGGCGCGGGCTTCGCCGGACCGCTGCTGGAGGCCGATCCGGCGCATATCAAGCGTGTGATCGACATCAATGTGTTGGGCACCATCTATTCGGCACAGGCGGCGCTACGCAGCCTGATCAAGAGCGGCAACGGCGTATTGCTGCTGACCGCTTCGCTGCAAAGCGTCATGGCGCGGTCACAACGCAGCATCTATACCACCAGCAAGCACGCGCTGGTCGGCCTGGTAAAGGGACTCGCGCTGGAGTTCGGGCCGCAGGGCGTGCGCGTCAACGCAATCGCCCCCGCGTCGACCGACACGGCGTTTTTGCGCGCGCAATTGACGGCGATTGGCGGAGACGTCGATGCGGCAGTGGAACGCGTCGCGCAATCGATGCCGCTGGGGCATCTGCCGAGTACCGATGACTTTGCCGAGGCGGTCGCATATCTGGCATCGTCGGCGGCGCGCTCGGTCACGGGCCACACCTTGCTGATCGATTGCGGCGCGTCGGCGGGCCGGATGTAAGCAGCGGTGAGGCGGCTGCCGAAACCGAGTATTCCTTACATACTGGAAAGCATGCGACTTCAAGCCTAGAACCAATCGAAATTTGTCAGCAAGCTGAACAGCTATCTTTGCTAAATTCCGCGGCATGGCATTGCGACGCAGAGCGCAACCATGACGAGGAGCAGTTCCATGGTTTATTGGTATGGCGCGATCGGCTATATTGCGCTGGCAGCCGTTGTTGCCTACGTCTTTTTTTCGGTACAGTCAGCGCTCTGGGTATTGTATCGACGTGGCAAATATATCCATCTCGAATTCGAGCCGCGGCGTGCCAAAGGCACCTCGGAGCCGCGACGGATTGTGCAGTTGCGGCGCATGCGCCTGATCGCCGTGTGCGGCGTGCTCGTCTTGATTGCGGATTCGATCGCGCAGATGTTGTTTCCCGGTTAGCACCCGCTCAAGCGACTCGTCCAGAGTCGCACTTTCGCGCTTACCCCCTCGCCACAACCGTTTGCCCGCTCGACCTGACGGAGGCGGTAAACTTTATGTCCGGACGGACGCGCTTGACGCTCGCTCAGCCGGCCGTCGGCCGGAGCGCTGGTAAGCCGCCATAGCGGCGCCGGGAAGATTAATGCATAATATCTCCCGGTCTTTTGTCTTATATAAGACTTCGCCGCAGTTTTTTGCGCGGGCTTCTCCCACGTCCCCGACATTCCAGCGCGAGCTCAGGCTACCGGCGCTGCTCAGGCTTTTCGCCACTTCTGTGATAGAGCGAGGTTAACGAAGAACATGTCCACAACATCGAAGATCATCTACACCCTCACCGACGAAGCTCCCGCGCTCGCCACCTACTCGCTGCTGCCCATTGTCAAGGCGTTTACCCGATCGTCGAACGTGGCGGTGGAAACCCGCGACATCTCGCTTGCCGGCCGCGTCATCGCCACCTTTCCTGATTACCTCAGCGACGCGCTGAAGGGCTCGGACGATCTGGCCGAACTGGGCGCGCTCGCCATGCGGCCCGAAGCCAACGTCATCAAGCTGCCGAACATCAGCGCTTCGGTGCCGCAACTCAAGGCCGTGATCAAGGAACTGCAGCAAAAGGGTTATGCCGTGCCGGACTATCCGGACGAGGCGAAGAACGATACCGAAAAGGACGTCAAGGCGCGTTACGACAAGATCAAGGGCAGCGCCGTCAATCCGGTGCTGCGCGAGGGCAATTCGGATCGCCGCGCACCCTTGTCCGTGAAGAACTTCGCGCGCAAGCATCCGCACAAGATGGGCCCCTGGAGCGCCGCTTCCAAGTCGCATGTCGCTGAGATGAGCGACGGCGATTTCTACGGCAGCGAGCAGTCGATATTGGTCGCCGAAGCGGGGAATGTAAAGATCGAACTGACGGCGGCCGACGGCAGCAAGCAAGTGCTGAAAGAAAAGACCGCGGTGCAGGCCGGCGAGATCATCGACAGCGCGGTGCTGAGCAAGAAGGCGCTACGCAGCTTCATCGAGGCGCAGATCGCCGATGCCAAACGCCAAGGCGTGCTGTTCTCGGTGCACCTGAAAGCCACCATGATGAAGGTGTCGGATCCGATCATCTTCGGCCATGTGGTGTCGGTGTTTTATCAAGACGTGCTGACCAAGCATGCGGACGTTTTGAAACAGACCGGCTTCAATCCCAATAATGGCATCGGCGATCTGTATGCGCACCTGAAGAGCTTGCCCGCCGACAAGCAGGCGGAAATCGAAGCCGACATCAAGGCCGTTTATGCACAGCGGCCGCAGTTGGCGATGGTCAACTCGGACAAGGGCATCACCAGCCTGCACGTGCCGAGCGACATCATCATCGATGCCTCGATGCCCGCGATGATTCGCGAGTCCGGCAAGATGTGGGGCCCCGACGGCGGCCTGCACGACACCAAGGCGGTGATTCCCGACCGTTGCTATGCCGGCATCTACCAAGCCACCATCGACGACTGCAAGCAGCATGGTCCGTTCGATCCGGTAACGATGGGCAGCGTGCCCAACGTCGGCCTGATGGCGCAGGCGGCGGAAGAATACGGCTCGCACGACAAGACCTTCCAGATCCCCACCGATGGCGTGGTGCGCGTGATCGATGCCAAGGGTCAGGTGCTGCTCGAGCAGGCGGTGGAAGAGGGCGATATCTGGCGCATGTGCCAGGTCAAGGACGCGCCGATCCAGGATTGGGTAAAACTCGCCGTCAACCGCGTACGCGCAAGCAATACCCCGGCGGTGTTCTGGCTGGACTCGGCGCGTGCGCATGACGCGCAGATCATCGCGAAGGTGAATCGCTATCTCAAAGACCACGACACCACCGGTCTCGATATCCGTATTCTCGCGCCGGTGGACGCGATCAAGTTCTCGCTCGAACGAATCCGCGCTGGCAAAGACACGATCTCGGTTACCGGCAATGTACTGCGCGACTACCTCACCGACCTGTTTCCGATCATGGAACTGGGCACCAGCGCCAAGATGCTGTCGATCGTGCCGCTGATGGCGGGTGGCGGCATGTTTGAAACCGGTGCCGGCGGTTCGGCGCCGAAGCATGTGCAGCAGTTCGTCGAAGAAGGCTTCCTGCGCTGGGATTCGTTGGGCGAGTTCCTGGCACTGGCCGCATCGCTCGAGCATCTGGGCCATGCCTATAAAAATCCGCAGGCGCTGGTACTGGCGAAGACCCTGGATCAGGCGACCGGCAAGTTGCTCGATCTCAATAAGTCGCCGGGGCGCAAGGTCGGCAACATCGACAATCGCGGCAGCCATTTCTATCTGGCTTTGTATTGGGCGCAGGCGCTGGCCGAGCAAACCGAAGACAAGGCACTGCAGGCTCAGTTCGCAGGTCTCGCCAAGGCGCTGGCCGAAAACGAAGCCAAGATTGTCGAGGAGCTGGGTGCTGGCCAAGGCAAGCCGGTCGAGATCGGTGGCTACTATCGGCCGGACACCAAGCTGGTGGAACAGGCAATGCGGCCGAGCGCTACGCTGAATACGGCGCTCAACGCGATCGCCTGATTGAGGGCGCGGCGAGCGCCGCGGTTCGAGCAGACGTGCCGCCATGTTCATGTGCGGCGCTGCGTAGAACTTTTGCCGTGCGGTGCCGTGCGCCCGCAAAATCGTCCTGAAAACCCCGGTGGAGCGCCGCTCCCCGGGGTTTTCGGCATTTGAAGACACGCCGCAGCAAGTACTGCACGTCTCTGATGTCAAAAGAAACTCTATTGCTCCCTTAATTAGCGTACGCTGCATCTTTCAAGCGACTCTTCCAAGACGCCGGCCCGGGATGGCCCGTAGCGAAGATCACGCTTGGGGTGGAGCCTCTCCCCGCATCTCTTTCGGGCGCTTTGCCCGCCAATTTCCTTCGATGCCCCTCATCAAGCACGCCGGTACCTTACGGTGCCGGCCGACTATGCACGGAGTTTTCTTCCGCAACTGAGGCGCTTCAGCCGATGCAAACGCTAGACAGCTGCGAACACGAGCCGATTCATGCGCTGGGAACGATCCAGTCGCACGGCGCCCTGCTGTGTTTCGATGGTGCTGGCCGACTCATCGCGATCAGCCGTACCGCCGCGCAGTGGTTAGGTCCGCTGCCGCCGCTGGGCGAGTGCCTGGCGGACGGTCATCTCGATCCGCTGTCGCGGCAGGCGATCGCCGCCGCGCTGCGCGCCGTGTCGCCGTCGATCGAAAGCCGCGAGTGCACGAACGCGCGCGGCCAGCGCTTCGATCTCGTCCTGCATTGGTCGAGCGGCATGCTGATGGCCGAATGGGAACACGTCGGCGCCGACGCGCCGGCTGCCGCCCACTATGCAATCCTCGCGCAGCAGGCCATTCATCAACTGCAGCAGCGAGATTACGAGACCGTCGCTGAGTTGCTGCAGGCCACCGTCAATGCGGTACGCAGCATGACGGGCTTCGATCGTGTGATGGGTTACCGGTTTCTGGAGGACGATAGCGGCGAAGTCATTGCCGAAGCCAAGCGCGATGACTTGGGCTCATATCTGCGGCAACGCTATCCCGCGGCGGATATTCCTGCGCAGGCACGTCGCCTGTACCTGGTAAATCCGATCAGGCAGATCGCTTCGGTCGATGCCGTGCCGGTGCCGATCGAGCCGCCAGCGAGCTCGCTGAACGGTATGCCGTACGACCTCAGTCATTCGATTTTGCGCAGTGTGTCGCCGATCCATGTCGAGTATCTTAAAAACATGGGGGTGGCGGCATCGATGAGCATTTCGCTCGTCAGCAACAACCGGCTTTGGGGCCTGATCGCCTGTCACCATTTGAGCGATCACCGGTCTTCGTATGCGGTGCGGCTGTCGTGCGGCGTGATTACGCATGTCGTGTCGATTTTGATAGAGCGCGTGGAATTCAAGCGTCGCACGCAGGCGGAGCAACGCATTCGCGCGCTGGCCCGCAATATCGCCGAGACGCTGACGCAGGCCAAGGATGCCAGCGCCGGCCTGTCGCGCGCGAGCGCCGAAATCGCCCAACTGATCGATTGTGATGCGGTGTCGATCGTGGTGGATGACCAGGTACCCTATCCGCCGGACTGCCCGGATCGCCAGGGCCTGCTCGAACTGGCCGCTCATATGGCCAGCGAATCCCATGAGCAATTGCTGGCGCAATCAATGACTGCCGAGCTTGCCCATCTGCCGCGTCCGCTGACGGCAAGCGGTGAGGCGGCGGGTTTACTGGCAATTCAACTGATGGGCGAAGCGCGCATCACGGTGGTCTGGCTGCGTGACGAGTTGGTGAAGACCATCAACTGGGCAGGTTCCCCAGACAAGATCGTCGCTCTCGGCCCGAATGGTCCGCGCGCCACGCCGCGCGGCTCGTTCGAACTATGGCAGCAGACAGTGCGTGGCAGCAGCCGCGCCTGGAGCAGTATCGATCGCTTTGCGGCACGCGAATTGAAGAGCGTGCTGCAAGATGTGGAGCTCGATCGCCTGCGTAGCGGCGACCGTCAGCGCATGACTCTGCTGGCGATGCTCGGCCACGATTTGCGCGACCCCTTGCAAGCCATCCAGTTTGCCGTGGACCTGATGGACCGTGGCCTGGCGTCCAGTTCTGACACGTCGAAGCGCGTCGAAGGTTCGACGCGCCGCATGCAGTCGTTGATCAACTACATTCTCGACGTAAGCCGGATTCGCTCGGGCATCGGTTTGCATCTCACACGCAGCATCTGCTCGCTCGACGACGTCTTGAGCGCCACCGTCGAGCAGGCGCGCCTGACGCATCCGGGCATGACGATGCTGGTCGATTCAGATGAACTCGGTGACGCTGAGTTGGACCCCGACCGTTTCGTGCAGGCGCTTTCGAATCTGCTCGGCAACGCGCGGCAACATGGCGACATCAGCGCGCCGGTGCGCATTGTCGGACGGCGCGTGGACGGACTGTGCAGCATCGAAATCTGCAATCGCACGCTGAATCAGCAGCACGTGCCGTTGAAACGCCTGGTCGATCCGTTCAAGAGCGCGTCGTTCAATAACGCGAACAATCGCACCGGGCTGGGTCTTGGCTTGTATATCGCCAACGCCATCATCGTCGGCCACGGTGCGCGGCTGAGCGCCGAGTTCGATGCAAACGAAGCACGCTTTACCGTCACGCTGGCACCGCCAGCGCTAGCCGTCGTTGCTCCTTTCGCAGCCCTGCCTGCAGGCG
The DNA here is from genome assembly GCA_050955105.1 of Janthinobacterium lividum. Classification (GTDB taxonomy): domain Bacteria; phylum Pseudomonadota; class Gammaproteobacteria; order Burkholderiales; family Burkholderiaceae; genus JBPBQZ01. The sequence continues at coordinate 32,560 of JBPBQZ010000140.1, forward strand.
TCAGGGGCTCGGCCGCCTAAGCCTTCCGCAGATTAAAAAGCGTGCGGCCCTTCGATTCGGTAATCAAGATCGAACAGTCGCTGCTGACGGTGGCGGTCGCCTCCTGCGCCCGTTCCAGCACGTTGTCGCGCGTCGCAATCAGCGATGAATAGTCGTATTCGGCGGTCGGCAAACGATAGATAACGCCGCGCGCGCCCTCGATCGTGCGCTTGAAACCGTAGGCCTCCATGGCTGCGTCGAGGTCGGCATAACGGGCGTTCTCGTCGTGCAATTCCACCCGTGTCGTGAATTTCGGCATGCTGGCTCCCTGGCTTGGGCGCTAGCTTACCCTGGCGTGAGGATTCGTGCGGCCGCGGCATGCCGGAGTGCTCTCTCGCGAGCCCGAATGGCACTGCAAAGGGTATGCCCTGACGTACCGCAGCCCGGCTGCGCGGTAGTATTTCGCATAAGGCAATACCATTGAACCGCCCCTGATGGCGGACAAACTCGGCGTTTCGACCGACCGGCCAGCCAACCCTTCGAAGGGCCTGATGCCGAAGGAGACTGTAGTGACGATAGAAGCCCGCACCATCCGACAGGTAATGTGGCGCGTGATGCCGCTCCTGACCTTGTCCTATTTTGTTGCTTTCCTCGACCGTATCAATATCAGCGTCGCGGCTTTGACGATGAACAAGGACCTGGGTTTCTCGCCCGGCATGTTCGGCTTCGGCGCAGGGCTGTTCTTTCTCTCATATTTCTTTTTTGAAGTGCCGTCGAACGTATTGCTGCAGAAGTTCGGGGCGCGTCGCTGGATCGCTCGAATCATGTTCAGTTGGGGCATCGTTTCCGGTGCCATGGCTTTCGTGCATGGTCAGTTCGGCTTTTACGCGCTGCGTCTGTTGCTCGGCGTGGCCGAAGCCGGTTTCTTCCCTGGCGTGCTGTTCTACCTGAGCTACTGGTTTCCCGAAATATATCGTGGCCGCGTGTTTGCCTATTTCCTGGCTTCCGTGCCTTTGTCCAGCGTCATCGGCTTTCCAATTTCGGCGGCGCTGTTGGGCATGGATGGGCTGTGGGGCATGCATGGCTGGCAATGGCTGTTCATCATCGAGGCGCTGATGGCGGTGTTGCTGTCGGTAGTGGTTTTCTATTGCCTGACTGACTACCCGCGCGACGCGAAATGGTTGTCGACCGAGCAGCGCGGCTGGCTCGAGCACCGACTAGTGCTGGAAGCCGAACGACGCCAGGGCGCGCGCGGCACGGGCGTATGGGTGGCTCTGATGAACCCGCGCGTGCTGGGCTTTTGCATCATCCACTTCTGCACCAACCTCGCGCTTTACGGCTTCGGCTTCTTCTTGCCGCAGATCGTCAAGCCATTTGGATTGAGTAATCTGCAAACCGGTTTCGTCGCCGCTGTGCCATTCGTGCTGGGTGCGCTCGGCATGGTCTATTGGGGGCGGCGCGCCGATCATTTCAGCCGCCGCTGGAGCATTTTGATTCCCATGGCGCTCGCGGCACTCGGCTTTGCCGGTGCGGCGGCATTCAGCAATCCCTATTGGATGCTTGCTTCAATGTCGCTCGCGAGTTTCGGTTTGCTCGGCTATTCGCCCGTGTTCTGGACGCTGCCAACCGCGGTGTTGGCGGGCGCCGCCGCAGCCGTGGCAATCGCCGCGATCAACTCGGTGGGCAACCTGGCCGGTTTCTTCGGACCGACCATCGTCGGCTATTTGCGCGACCTGACCGGCTCGTACTCCACCGGGCTGGCAGCCAGCGCGGCCGTGCTGGTTGTGGCGTGGGTGCTGACGGCCTGGCTAACGCGCGAACCGCCATCGCTGGCACCCGCGGAAATCGCCGAGCGCAAGGCCTGAAGGCGCCTTCACCGCGCTTCGCACTGGAGAGACGACTATGTCTGACTATGAAATGGCTGTACGTGACTTGCTCGTCAAGCAACGGCTGCATGAACTGGAGATGGCCTATTGCCGTGGCGTCGACCGGCGTGACCCTGAGTTGCTGCGATCGATTTTCTTTGAAGATGCGATCGAGGAGCATGGCGATATGTATCAGGGACCCGCCTATGCCTTCGTCGATTGGGTGTTCAGCGATTTCATCGGCGAATTTGAAATCACCGCCCACTATGTCTTGAACGAGTGGTATCGCGTCTCGGGAGATAAGGCGGAAGGTGAAACACATCGCGTTTCCTATCATCGGCAGCGCGGCAATGGTGATGGCGATAGCGCCATCGAAACCATCGCGGCCTGTCGTACCTTCAACCGCTACGAATTGCGCGATGGTGTCTGGAAGATCAGCTACCGCGGTGTGGTGCGTGACTGGATCACGCAGCGTCCGGTGGACGACGCCTTGTATGAGGGTCACTTCGCGATGACGCAAAGCAGACATGATGATGCCGACCGCTCTTATGCGGCACTGTCGATGTTTGGCCGTGGGCCGATCGACAAAATCGCCTAGGCTAGCCTGGCCTACGCTGGCTTGGCGATGCGCGCCAACTGAAGTCAATAAGACGCTCCTCTTAAGCCGCATTCCGCGTCGTGGCCTGCATAGGGCAACGGCGCAACCTTTCCTCCAACGCTCCACCTAGCAAGCCGATACCAACCTCTGGTTCCCCGCGCTTGCTGCATCAGGCTTTGCATGAATTACGTACGCGGCCATCGACGTCGCGTGCGCGCTTCGCCCTGTCTTGCATGGCGCCCGGGCTGGTTTCCTAGACGGAGCATGCATGACTCGGTACCTCTCGGCCTTGACTGTTGCCGGGCTGATCAGTAGTTCAACCTTCGCGCAGGGCGCGCGCCACCCCGCCGACAGTCCGACACCGGGCGCGCAGATTCAAAGACTCCAGGAGCAACGGCTACGCGCCAGTAGCGAAACAGCGGTGCCTGAACTGCTCGAACCGAGCGGCGCGCTGGCCAGTACGCCAGACCTGCATCATCTGCCGCGTGAGACGCCGTGCTTCACGATCCGCCGGCTCACCGTCGCCGCGGACGGCTTCGGCTGGTTGAAAGAATTGCTGCAGCCGGTACCGGGGCAATGCATCGGCAAGCGCTCACTGAAATTGATCCAGGACGTTGCCAACAACGCATTGATCGAGCGCGGCTACATTACGTCGCGGCTGTTGGTGCCTACGCAGTCGCTCGAGAACGGTACGCTCGCCTTGCAACTCGTGGCGGGCCATATCAGCGATATCCGTATCGATGGACAGTCGCCCGGCTGGCTTCGCAGCGCCTTGCCCACTCACGCGGGAGCATTGCTGAACCAGCGAAATATCGATCAAGGCCTGGAAAACATACGTCGTCTGACGTCGCAGTCGGACGCCACGATCGATATTACGTCGGGCGCCGAACCCGGTGATTCGGTATTGATTGTGCATCCCGGCTCAGGCAAGCGCTGGCACGCGGTGGTCGGTCTCGATAATGCCGGCGCGAGATCGACGGGGCAATACCAGCTATCGACAGCATTGACGATCGATGCGCCGTTCCATCTCTATGACCAGTTGCACTTGTCCGCCAACAGCAATGCCGACCGCGGCATCAGCGATTACAGCAACCGTTCGCAAGCCGTGAACTACAGCGTGCCACTCGGTTACGCGATGTTGTTGCTGGGTGCGAGCCGCTCCAAATACAAGCAGACAGTCGCGGGCTTCCAGGAGCCGATCGTTTATAGCGGGGTGCAGACCCAGCTCGATGCGAAATTATCCGCGGTGATCTTCCGCAACGCGCATGCGCGCACCGAGGCCTTTGCCAAGCTATCGCACAAGATCAACCACAACGCTATCGACGACACCGAGATCGACGTCCAGCATCGCAATCTGCTGGACTATGAATTGGGGATTGCACATCGCCAATATCTCGGAAATGCGGTGCTCGATGCCACGCTCGGCTGGCGCGCTGGCTTACCCGGTGTATCGAGCGCCCCAGGCCTTGTGATGGGCGACGCCGAATTCAACGGCAAGACACAAATCGAGACAGCCAGCGCAAGTCTGCTGGCGCCCTTTGTTGTCGGCCAACAGAACCTTTCCTATCAGCTCGGCTGGAATGCACAGAACGCGCGCACCCGTTTGACGCCACAAGACTACTTCACCATCGGCAACCGCTACGCGGTGCGCGGCTATGACCAGCAACTGACGCTGGCAGCCGAAAGCGGCTGGGTGGTCTCCAACGAACTCGATTGGCTGATACCGACGGCAGTTGGCCAGCAGGCGCTATATGCCGGCGTCGATGTGGGGCGAGTCCGTGGCCCTTCGGCCGAATACCTGGTGGGGCAGACATTGGCCGGCGCCGTCGTAGGTGCGCGCGGCTCCGTCGGCGCCAAGTCATTTGCGGGCGTGGCGTTCACCTATGACCTGTCGCTTGGATGGCCACTGTCGAAGCCGGAGGGCTTTCAGACGGGCAGTCCTAGCGTGCTGTTTCAAGTGAATGCCTTGTGGTAAGTGCGCCGTCTCGACAATTTCGAGACAAGGCGCTTCGAATACTAATATCAGTACAGAGTAGACCAACGTGAAAGCAGCAGGATTTGGATGGAAGTTAACGATGCGGCCGGTGAGCTTCGCCGTGCTCTGCGCCATCGGCATGCAGTCGCCTTTCGTGCGTGCGCAGTCGACCTTGCCGATTACCGTAGACCGCAGCACTCCCGGTGCCCACCCCTTTATCGGCGTATCGAGTTCGGGCGTGCCTCAGGTGAACATCGTCGCGCCGAATCAGCATGGCGTATCGGTCAATAACTTCAAGCAGTACAGCGTGGGTCGCGCCGGCGCGGTACTGATCAACAGCGGCGTTGCCACGCAGAGCCGCATCGCCGGATGGGTGCAGGGCAATCCGCTCCTTGGCAACGGACATGCGGGCGTGATCGTCAACCAGGTGCGCTCCGGGCAGCCTACGCAATTGCTAGGGACCACCGAGATCGCTGGCCATCGAGCCAATCTCATCATCGCAAATCCGGCCGGCATCAGTTGCGCGGGTTGTGGCTTCATCGGTGCGCCGCGCGTCAGTCTGACTACCGGACTGCCGTCATTGAACGCCGATGGTGCCGTAGCCGGATTCGACGTCTCGCGAGGGGTTATCGGGATAGCCGGAGAAGGTCTGGACGCGCGGGGCAGCGCAATCGACTTGATCGCTCGAGCGATGACCATCAACGCGCAGCTTTGGGCCGATAGGGTCGACGGCGTGACCGGCGTGAACGAGGTGCCTTATACGACTGGCGATGTCGTGGTGCGCGAGCCGTCGGCGTCGCCCGAAGCGGCTCCGGATGTTGCCATCGACGTGCAAGCGCTCGGCAGTATGTATGCGAACAGTGTGCGTCTGGTGGGTACCGAAGCTGGCGTCGGCGTGCGCGATGCCGGGAGCGTGAATTCACTCACGGGAGAGATTCAGATATCGAGTCGCGGGGAAGTGACCATCACGCCGAAGGGCCGCCTGCAGTCAGCGGGACCGACGCATATCGACGCTGCGGCGATTGATAACCAAGGTGCGACGTTTGGCGGCGGGAAGGTGCAGCTCAAGGCGTCCGGCGCGGTCACTAGCAGCGGCTCGGTGGTCGCGGCAGGCGCGCTATCGGTCAATGCGGGGCGCTTGATGAATAGCGGTTCGCTCGTGGCCGGAGCGAACGCAAGTGGTGAACTCGCCACACCGGCGGACCTCAGGCTTTCTGCCGACGAAATCATCAGCAAGGGCACACTCAGCGCCGGTGGCAATGTGGGCGTTGAGGGTCGAAGCGTCAAACTGAATGACGGCAAGATAATCGCGCAAGGCGACATTGATCTGGACGTGGCCGATACCCTATCCGACATGCACGGTGAGATGGCCGGGCGAAATATCCGCGTGCGGACAGCCGGTGACTTTATTCACGACGACGCCACGCTGAAGAGCGAAGGCCGTGTCCATATCAAGGCGCGCACGCTCTCCAACCAGCGTGGCAGCCTCGGAGCTCAAAGTCTTGATATCGATACCACCGGTGCGTTCGATAACCGAGGAGGCGTTGTGGACGGTTCGGACGACGCGCATATCGCGGCAGCAAGCGTTGCCAACGAATTGGGGAGGATCGGCTCGAGCAATGGGCAACTGACAGTAGTGGCTTCTGACGGACTCGAAAACGCCGGCGGCGAAATAGTGGGTGGCAATGGCTTAGAAATCCATGCGGCGTCTATCTCGAATTCAGCTGGCAGCATCGGCACGAAGGCGGGCAACGCGGCGGTAGGGGTCATCGCCAAGCTGGACAACGACGGCGGCACATTATTGTCAGCCGATGCCTTGACTCTGACGCTAGGTGAGTTGTCGAATCACAGAGGGCAGATCGGCTCGCGAAGCATGAGCGCGCAACTTTTTGACGGCGCATTGGACAACGCGGACGGCACCATCGACGTCGCGCGCCACGCCGAGATTCATGCCGGAAAAATCGTCAATGACCGCGCGCATTTGACGGCAGGAGACGGACTCTCGATAAGCGGTAGCAAGTTGAGCAACGTCGACGGTGAGCTAGGGGCGCGATCAGGCGATACAGCGGTCAAGCTTAGCGGAGCGTTAGACAATCGCGGCGGACTGATTTCGTCGTCCGACGCCGAATTGAAGCTTACGGCGATGGGTATCGACAATTCTTCGAACGGGCGCCTGACGGGCCGTATCGTGGAGATCGACGCCGGTGCCGAGACGCTGCGCAATGCGAAAGGCAAAGTAATCGCGTCGCAAAGAATCCATATCAACTCCAGCGAGTTGAATAACCAAGAAGGGATGGTAATCACCAACGCCCCGCAGCACGGCGACGGGATCCGCATCGACAGCGGTCATCTCGATAATCGCGATGGCTACATTTCGTCGAGCGCTGCGTTCCACGCGAACGTCGCTTCGTTGGTCAACGATGCTGGCGCCGTTTTTTCAGAAGGTGCGTTTCGCGTTGATAGCACTGGAGACATCACCAATCGCGGCGGCCAACTTGGCAGCAATGCCGACGTGACCTTGAAAGCCACCACCATCGACAATGATCTCGGCGCCATGCATGCCGGTGGGAAGCTGTCGACGGATAGCAACGTCATTCTCAATAAACAGACGAAAGGGCAGACGGCGTCGTCGGTCGACGGTGATGCGATGACGCCGCCAGGCATTGAAGGCGCGAGCGTCGATCTGCATGCCCGCCAGCGCATCGACAATAGCGCTGGATCAATCCGTGCCGACGGAATGCTGAGCTTGGACGCGCCACAGATGGGCAACCACGAAGGCCAGATCCAGTCGAAAGGCCGCGTTCACGTTGACGCCGGTGATCTTAAAAATGACGATGGCTACCTGAATGGCGATGAAGAGCTACGTGTCAAAGCAGACGCGATGACGGGTGGCGGCGAGCTTGAATCGATGCACGACGTGCACGTCGAACTGGGAAGCGATTTCACCAACACCGGTTCGATAAGAGCCGGTGGGAATCTGGACTTTACGTCGTCGGGCATCCTGGAAAATCACGGAGAGCTGTCGTCGAAGAACAAAACGACGGTCAAGGCCGAAGTGATCAACAATCGTGCGGAGGGTCAGATACTTGGGGATGGCTCTGTGAGTGTGGACGGTCGACGTTCCCTGCTGAATGAAGGATTGATCGACGGCGGGGCTACGGTCGTTTCCTCGGATGATGGCGTCGTCAATAGAGGGCGCATCTATGGTGATTCGATCGCGATAAAGTCGAAACAGCTTATTAACGAAGACGACACAGCCGGAAACGGAGGCGTAATCGCGTCACGGGGAAATCTTGATATTGGCTCCTCCGCAATGGTTAATCGCGGACATGCCCTGACCTATGCAGAAAATGACATTCGCATCGGCAAGACGTTGGACGCTGACCAGCGAGCAAGCGGCACCGCGGACACTGTTTTGAACTCTGGCGCAGAGATCAACGCTGGCCACGACATTCGCATAGCCGCGAAGCGACTCGATAACCTCAATCCGGATTTCAAGACCAGGTCATCAACAGTAGATTCAGGGCGTCAAATATGGCATCAATTAAACGGCTCGACGGAACGGCTCGATCCATCGGACGTCTTCTTGTACCAAGTCAACAATCACCAGTGGCGGCGCGGCAATGATTATCACTGGGCGCTCGACGATGCGGACGACTATAAGGCGCTGTTGTTGCCGTCTACGAAATACCTCATATCGGAGGTTGCGCGATTCACAAAAAATGGCGTGGTAGGCGAGATGAAACGACCTATCGACTTCGAGACAAGAACAGTCAACGGCGTATTCGGCGACTACCGAATCTATAACTTCTTGCCCGACGATCCCATATGGGATTATTTCGGCTTAGAGCGCCCCGCATCACTGCCGGAAGGTGTTCCACTCGAATTCTGTACGGGATCGACACAGCTTGCTTGCAAGCCGATTCAAAGCTGGATGAAAGCGACTGAAAAGACCTATGAAGGCCTGGCACAGA
>JBPBQZ010000141.1:0-35106 GCA_050955105.1 Janthinobacterium lividum
GAACCGGCTTGGCGAATCGCGCTCGTCACCGCGGCATCGCGCGACTGGTCATCGGGCGACTCGGCGAAGAAGAACGGCAGGATGCCGCCCACATCGTTGACACCCGCCGAACCGAAATCGTCGATCACCATGGGCGTCTTGTGGTCGCGGCGCTGCTGGATCACGGCCGAGTACTGCATCCAGCGCAGATTTGCGTGGATGCCTACCGCGTTGAGGTTGCCGATAATGGCTTCGGCGACCGGCCGGCTGCGATAGGCATAGATATCGATGTCGAAGCCGTTTGCATAGCCGGCCGCGGCAAGCAAGGCTCGCGCGCGGGCTACGTCATACGGATAGGACTGAACCGCCTCGGTACAGCCGAATTGCGAAGGCGTGCAGGCGGCATCGATTACTTTCGACGAGCCGCCGACCAGCGTCTTGGCGATCGCCGCCCGGTTGATCGCATAGGCAATTGCCTGCCTTACCTGCAGCTTCTTCAGCGGACTATCGGCCGACGACAGGCCCGCCGCATCCAGCGTCAGGAAGCCGATGCGGAAGGTTTCGGCGTTTTGCACAGTCACGCGCGGCAGATGCGCGAGTCGTTCGGCCTGGTCGTTCGGAATGTAGTAAGCCCAGTCGACGCCGCCGCTGATCAGATCGGCGACTTGCGTATTGACGTCGGGAATCGTGCGATAAATGAAGGTCTTGATCTTCGGTTTGCTTTTGCCGCCGCCGGAAAAATAGTCGTCGTTGCGTTCGAAGATGATGTCGCTGCCGCGCCGGCCGACGATTTTGTACGGGCCGGTGCCAATCGGATGTTCACCGAAAGCCTGGTCGCCGACTTTCTCGTGATATTTCTCCGGCATGATCGGCAACTGCATCAGGTATTCCAGTGCGAGCGGCGTCACCTGCTTGGCGTGGATACGCACGCGATATGGTCCGAGCGTTTCGACGCTGCTGATCCAGCCGCCCGTCATGCGATTGAATACCCGATTGGTTGGATTGGATGCATACCGCAAGGTGAAGGCCACGTCTTCCGAGGTCATTTCAGTGCCGTCATGAAATTTCACGCCATGACGCAAATCGAACTCCCAGGTGAGCGGATCGACCTGACGCCAGGCGGTCGCCAGCAACGGCTTGACTTCGAAGGAATTCGGATCGCGATAGAGCAGCGCGTCATAGGCCAGCAGGCCCAGCAGAAAACCTTCGCGCCCCGGCGCGTGGTAACGATCCAGACTGGGAAGTTGTGCCTGGAAGGCCGCGACCAAGGTATCGTTCGCCTGGTTTGCAAACGATGCGCCTGGCGCCGCGAGCAGTACGGATGTAGCCAACAGACCTATTTTGATATGGCGAAGCATGAAACAACCCCCGGCAGCGAAGCGTTAAAGTGGGTGAATAGGTATTGGCAGCCATTCGATCGACGAGGCGGCGCTCGCACGCGCGCGCGGCCGGAAACAGGCGACGAAGCCCGCGTCGCGCGGCTCGGCGGGCGGCACCTCGCGGCGGCAGCGATCGATCGCGCGCGGACAGCGCGGCGCAAATGCGCAGCCGCCCTCCGCAGTCTCCTGGCGCATCGCCGCCGACTCGACAGGCGGCAATGCATGGTCCGGATCAAGCGGCAATACCGCCGACATCAACAATTCTGTGTAGGGATGCTGCGGCTGGCCGAGTACCAGCTCGGTCGGTCCTTCTTCGACCACACGCCCGTGGTACATGACGGCGACGCGGTCGGCGAGATGCGCGACCACGCCGATGTTGTGCGTGACGATCAAATACGACAGCGCGAAGGTGTCGCGCAGGTCTTGCAGCAGGTTCAAGATCTGCGCTTGCACCGACACGTCGAGCGCAGACGTCGGTTCGTCGCAGATCACCACTTTCGGGCGCGCAATCAACGCGCGTGCAATCGCCACACGCTGGCGCTGGCCGCCGGACAATTCGGCGGGATAACGGCGTGCGAAGTCGGCCGACAATCCTACGCATTCGAGCATGTCGACCACTTGTGCGCGGGTAGTGGCGCGCGCCGCTCCCGCCAGCACATCGAGCGGCATGGCAACGATGTCGCCGACCCGTCTGGCTGGGTTGAGCGAGGCGAACGGGTCTTGAAAAACCGGCTGTACCAAGCGCGCGCGTGCCTTGCGCGAAAGTTGCTGGATCGGCTGCTCGAACAGATAAACGTCGCCCGAGGTGGGCGGCAGCAAGCCGAGCATCATGCGCGCGAGGGTCGATTTGCCCGAGCCCGATTCGCCGACCAGGCCGAGCGTCTGGCCCAGCGGCAGTCGCAGGCTGACGCCGCGCACCGCCTTCAGCGGCGGCGCATGGCGCCGCGACGCGAACTCGCGCGAAACGTTGGCGGCTTCGACCGCGATGTCGCGCGCTTTCATGCGGCACTCCAGGCGCTGCTGCCGCGGCGCAGGCAGCGGCAGGCCGCTTGGGGGGCATACGCGTGCAGCAGCGGGATTCGACCTTGCGCGCAAGGCGCAATGGCCTCGCCGCAGCGCGCCCGAAAGGCACAGCCTTCTAAATCACCGACCAGCGTGGGCAGGTTGCCGGGAATCGAGCCGAGGCGTCCGCGCTGCGACGCTTGCGGCACGCAGGCGAACAGCGCCTGCGTATAAGGATGCAGCGGATCGCGAAACAAGGCGCGCACGGTGCCGGTCTCGACCACTTCGCCGGCGTACATGACCGCCACCCGGTCGGCGATGGCCGCGACCACGCCCAGATCATGCGTGACGAACGCGATGGCGATGCCGAGGCGCTTTTGCAATTCCTTGAGCAACGTGAGCACCTGCGTCTGTACGGTAACGTCCAGCGCGGTGGTCGGCTCGTCGGCCAACAGTAATTGCGGGTCGCCCATCAGCGCCATGGCAAGCATCGCGCGCTGACGCAGTCCGCCGGACAGCTCGTGCGGATATTGGCTCATGCGCACCGCGGGCGACGTCACGCCAATGCTGTCGAGCAAGTCGCAGGCTTTCTCGTACGCCTGCTTGCGGTTCGCAACGCCGTGGCGCACCGCGACCTCGGTGAGCTGCCGCCCCACCGGCAGCGTCGGATTGAAGGCTGTCAGCGCGTCTTGGAACACCATGCCGATGCGGCCGCCGCGCAGGTCTTCAAGCGCGTGCCGGCCGATCTGCGTCAGGTCGATGCCGGCGAAACGCAGTGTTTTAGCCCGCGTGCGCGCGCCCGCCGGCAGCAAACCCATGATCGAGAGCAGCGTCAGCGACTTGCCGCAGCCGGATTCGCCGACGATGCAAAGCGTCTCGCCGGCGTGAACGCTTAAGGAAAGGTCACGCAGCGCGTGCAATTCACCGCCCGTATGGGGCAGCCGCACATTAAGATTTCGTATTTCCAACAGCGCTTCCATCAGAACCACCGCACTCAGGTCAATCGATGTGAGGGATACTGACAGCAGCAAAATATTATGGATAATACCGATTGCGGATGACACTATAAGCAAAAGCTTATGCACTTAAGTTGGCGGCAACTGGAAGTATTTCGTGCGTTCGCCTACTCGCAGAACGTCTCGGAAACCGCGCGCCTGCTGCATATTTCGCAGCCCGCGGTGAGCCAGATGCTCAGAGACATCGAGATACAGGTCGGCTTCGCGCTGGTTCAGCGCTCGCGCGGGCGCAGCAAGCTGACGCCCGAGGCGATGACTTTATTGCCCGATGTCGAGCGCATCCTCGCGCAAATGCTGTCGTTGCGCGGGCGCGCCGCGGAAATCAAAGATGCCAACGCCGGTTCCTTGACGATCGCCAGCGTGCCGACGCTATTCGCCGAATTGCTGCCGCAGATATTGTTGTCGTTCCGCGCCGAGCACCAGAAGGTGCGCTTGTGCGTGAGCACGCTCAGCGCGGAAGACGTCGTCAAGCATGTACGCCAGGACACTGCCGACGTCGGCTTTGCCTTCTTGCCGATCGATGAGATCAATGTCGCAGTGCTGCCGTTGATCAAGATGCGCGTGATCTGCGTGGTACCCAAGGGTCATCCCCTTGCGACGCGCGCGGCGCTCACAGTGTCGGATCTGAATGACCAGCTGGTCATCGTGCAAGGAGCGCAGACGCCGCCCGGCTTCGTATTACGCGAATCGCTGGCGCCGGAAAGTGCCGAGTGGCGCGTGCTGGAGACCAATCAATCCACCTCGGCGCTACACCTGGTCAAACATGGCCTCGGCGTGGCGCTGATCCACCCGTTGACGCTGTCGCTGGACATGATGGATTACGTAGTGCCCATACGCTTCGAGCCGGCGGTGGAGCTCACGCTCGGCATGATCTACCCACGCTCGCGCACAGTGCCCCGGGTGGTCGTGCGTTTCGAAAAACACGCGCGTCAATGCGCACATGTTTTTTGTCACACCATGCGCATGAAGGGACTTGATTGCGAGCCCTTGATCTGACCTTAAACGCGTCGCGATATCCTCTTGCATGGTCGGTGGGCGCTTCGCACCAGTGCCGGACACAATGTCGAGTGAACCCACATGATGATGGATATCAAATGCACCAAAACCGCTTAGCTCTCTCTCACTGTCTGTTCCTCATGACGATCTTGTTTCGCGGTTGCAGACGGCTCAGTCTTTCATCGACATCAAGCCGCCACCGATCTTCATCCAGCGGCGGCCCGTCAGATCGAAACGCGCGGGCAAGGATCTGTGCGCCGTAGCGTAGGTTGCCAAGCCTTGGATCATTCTTGTCTCCAAAGAGCGTTATTGAGAACGCGGCGAGGCATGATGGCTAACGATGCGCCAGCCTTCCGCCCGACGTACTAATACCCATGACAAGCGGTGCGGACGCGCGACCTGTTGCGAGACGAAGTTCGCCGTGGTCGCCAGTACGATGACGTCGGCAACCGGCTCCAGCAGCGCGGGCTCATCGAAACTCACCGACAATCCTTCCGACAACACCGAGAAGTATTCCTTCACACGTTCCATTCCGGCGTATAAAGCCGGCTTGCCGCCAAACAGCTGGGCGTCGTCGCTATAAAGAGCTGTTAGGGATGGCCAATCGCGGTGATTGAATGCGTCGGCCCATCGCGTCAAGGCATCGTGGGCGGCATCAACGGCAAGAGCAGAAGATTTCATAAGTGTCCTGATGTAGGTTTTGGTAATTAATCGACGCCTGTTATTCAAAACGCCGAATACCCAGCCTCAAAAATATAAGCGTGGTCCAGCGCGCTAATTCTTGCGCGGCCGCTTTTGTGCGACCAACGGCCCTTGCGCGTACAAACGCATCGGTGTTACCAGTCCGCCAGTCGTGAATCCCTGTTCGATCACGATACGGAACATCGAAGCAACCAGACTCGTCACGGGCATCGCACTGCCAGTTATGCGGGCCATGTCTAGAACGATGTCGAGATCCTTCATGGCGACCGTCGAATTGCCTTTATAGGTTCCTGCCACCATCGATTTGCCGTAATGGCGCAAGACATTCGAATCGGCAAAGCCACCGGTCACCGCATCGGGTATCAGAGTCGGATCGATGCCGAAGCGCGCCGCGAAATTTAGAGTTTCCGCAATGACTGCACCAGTGCCGTAGTTCAGCATTTGGTTACACGCTTTCATTGCCATACCGCAACCGACCGGCCCCATGTGAGTGATATGGCTACCAAAGCTTGCAAGGTAGGGACGCACGCGTTCGACGTCGATCGTTTCACCGCCGACCATTACCGCGAGCGTGCCCGCACGCGCACCGCTGGAGCCACCGGATACGGGGGCGTCGACCCACCCCATCCCATTGAGGCGTTTTAAGCGCGCCGCCATTTCCTCGGTTGCTTCGGATGGATCGTGGATAGATCGACAATCAGTTGTCCAGGACGTCCCGCCTCAGCTAGTCCACCGGCCCCAAACACCACCTGCTCGACCGCACGCGTATCGGTTACACAGATAAAAACGATGTCGCAAGCGCCAGACAGCTCATCAAGTGTCGCAGCCTTGAGCGCCCCACGGGCGACGAAAGGCTCACTCTTGATCGCGGTGCGGTTGAACACGCGTAATGAGTGGCCGGCATCCAGGATGCGCATTGCCATCGGCGCCCCGATATCACCAAGACCGACGAAGCCGAGCCGCTCGCGTGTACTCATCGTTGCACTCCTCCCGAAGGGGCCGAATCGTGGCGCCTGGGCCCATCCGCACCGAACTGTTCATGACCACCAATCCAGCCGGCAGCGTTACGCAACAGCGCTATCTCAACGACATACCAATGCATCGCTTGGGGCGCCCGGAAGAAGTCGCCGCGGCTGCGGCGCTCCTTCTCTCGGAGGACGCAAGTTTCATCACAGGGCAAACCTTATTCGTGGATGGCGGCGGCTCGATCGGCAAGACAGCGATCTAACGAATTAGCACTGACAGAATATGTCGCGCAACGCCGAATCGTTGCGCGACATATTCGATTCAGGCGCCACCCATCTTGCAACCGATTTTTTCCGGCGTACCAAACAACGCGTCGACATCACTCAATTTTGCGGGAACCCGATCAACGACATCTACGACATCCCATTTATCCTCGCCAGCTGGCTTGGTACGAACGATGTCTACCTGGTGGATAAACTGGTGATCCCAGGATCTATAGTAATTTGGCAGATTTCCACCATCGAGACGGAGATTTTCGAGGGCCGCCACGATTGCCGGCCCTGACGTTGATTTCGCCTGACTCATTGCTGCCAACAACATGCGCATTGCCATCCATCCTTGCCACGAGCTGACCGATGGCGGCGCCTTGTATTTGGCGCGCCATGTTTTGACAAAGGCCTTTTCTTCCGCCGAGTTGTTCGGATCGGTGTAATGCCACGGTTTGCCGAACAAACTGTTTGGTTGGTCGCCCGCGGCGAGAATCGTCGAATCAGTAACGATCGGCGCGCCAACCGTACTCTTGCCACCGTACTGTTTGTATTGTTTTAAGAAATTGGTGACATCGTCGCCGCCTTGGCCTGCAACGATGACATCGGGACTAGTTTGGCGGATCTTTAGAATCTGGCTGCTGAAATCAGTCGTTCCCACTGGCACATATTCATTGCCAAGAAGGTTTCCTCCATCCTGCTTCAAGAGCGCCGAACCAGTCTTGTAGATCTGCTGGCCGAAGGCGTAATCGGCTGATAGGAAATACCAGTTCTTCCCCTTCTTCAACAGCGCCGGCATGATCGCCGCAACCGCCACGTCGACTGTGATACCCGTGCGAAACGTATAACGATTGCACCTAGCGCCGGTAAGTTCCTGCGCGGCCGCCGTGACGACCATGAAAGGTATTTTTGCGCGTTCGGCTATCGACGACATCGCGAACGAAGGCCCGCTCGCGACGCCCCCTACTACCGCGACGGCCTTATCCTGGTCGATCACGCGGGCCATATTCTGCTGTGCGCCCTGCGGATTCGGTTCGTCATACCAAATCAATTTTATTGGTCGCCCGAGCACCGTGGATTGACGCGCGTCGACTTCAAGCATGGCTCCTTCCGCCGATTCCGTTCCGCCAGCGCCAAGAAAACCCTGTTTAGGCAAAACGATGCCTATCGTCACAGGCTCTTGTGTTTGCGCCGAAGCGCCTCGCACCGCGAATAAAGAAGTCGAGAATATGCCCACAACCATCAATGCCAGAGGCACGAGACTGATCTCGCCGCGCTTATCCGAAAAAAAATACTTCTTTCGCATGCCCTGTCTCCTGGATTCCTTTGGAATTCGTGTAGTTGGAGGGTAATTCTCGAGCGACTATGGATACGCCGTCTCGGTCAACGATTCTTCCAAACGGGACTACGCTTCTCAGCGAACGCTCGAATGCCCTCTCTGGTGTCTTCCAGCTTGCGCAGCTCCTTTGCTAGTTCACGTCTGCGGCCCGTCAACGAAGAATGGTCGCCAGGCCCTTCGATCGCCCGCAATGCGATTTCCTTGGTGTACTGAACGGCACGGGGCGCGCAGGTCATGATCTCTTGCGCCCATTGACGCGCCACTGCCAGAGACGTTCCTTGCGGCGCTATCTCGGTAACCAAGCCCCATCGCGCGGCCTCGGCAGCGCCGACACGCCGCCCGGTTAGAAGCATACCCATTGCGATGGGCGCGGGAATGCGTGCTGTCAACCTTTCCGCACCACCGCCCAGTGCGGCAAATCCTACTTTGGGCTCACTGAAACTGAACGTCGCTCGTTCGTCGGCAATGATGATGTCGCAACACAGCGCGATCTCCCATCCGCCGCCGAAGCAATAACCATTGACCGCGGCGATCAACGGTTTGACGAGATCGGTACGATCAGCCATCCCCGCAAAACCGGTAGGAGGCATCGGATCATCGAAACCATCGAGCAAATCGTGGCCAGCCGAGAATGCCTTGTCGCCTTCACCTGTAATGATTGCGAGCCATAGATCCGAATCCTCTTGAAAACTGTCCCAGATCCCAGACAATTCATGGCAAGCAGGCGCGTTTAAGGCGTTACGAACTTCTGGCCGATTGATGGTGACAATAAGCAGTGGGCCATCGCGTTCTACTTTGAAATATTTGGGCATATTATTCAGTCGCGCGCGCCATTTGACGCAAAGAGTTTTTCGATTTGCGAGGTATTCAATCGAGCCCAATCGGACAAGATTTCGCGCGTGTGCTCGCCGAGCCCGGGCGAGACGGAGCCAACAGAGGTGCGCTATCCAGACATCTGAAAGGGTGGCGCCAACACATCGAAGCTTCCGGCAGAGTCAGTGACCTCAGAGAAACTTCCTCGCCACGCGTATTGCGGATCGGTAAGGGTATCGCGCAAAGTCAGATACTTCGAGCATGGGACGCCCGCGGCTTCTAGCAACGCAATGCGTCTATGCTTCGTTCGCACGCCGAGAGTTGAATCCGAGCCGCATCTCCTCAGCATTGCTTGCCATAGACCGCATTCAGGGCCTGCTTATCCTTGAGGTCTAAAGCCACACTTCGCTTTCCTGCGTTCAGAGCACCGAAGTAAGCGCTGTGCCCCTGACGTCTCGGCTCGCTGCTACGCATCATCTCGCCTTCGATTGGCTCGATCTTCACCACCTCCGCCCCCATGTCGGACAACCACCGGGTTGCATAGGGACCAGCCATGATGGCCGAGAAGTCCAAAACGCGTAGCCCTTCCAACGCACCAGGAATTTCTAACCGAGCCGAGCCCCGATCATCTTGCACGAGCCTATTCCTTCACATTTGTACGTTCGGGAGCGTCCGCTTAGCTTCGCCCATCCGGGCATTTCGGATTACTATATATCAAAAGGTTAGACCATTTGTCTTGGTGTTTATACCTATGCGCCATCACGTTGAGTTTTTCGCATGTTTCTGAGACACATGAGTGAAAAGCTGGGTCTTGCATCCGAGCTGCGGGTACCGGAAGCGCGTCGGCGCCAGAGCTTTATCTCACAATTTCTTGATTGCGTACACAACGTGTTTAAAATAGCACCTTAAAAAAACGCTGGAAATAAGAGAACGATTTCGACGATAAAGTGCGCGCCCGCTGCAGGTTTGCAGGGCGCCTTTCGCAATTTCCTGAGCGCCGCGAACTTGGATTTTCAGAACTGCGTCACGACAGGCCGAGAGCGGGATGTTGGATACCGGCAGACGACCGATTTGCGCTTAAAGCGTAGATGAGCGATGACAACGCCACACGCCCGCAAGATTATCGGCAAGCCATCGCGGCCAGTCGTTCTATCAATGTCAGCGCATTGGGCACGGCCTCGCCTCGCGCGGTGTTATCGAAAATACACCAGACCTGCGTATCCAAGCGGCGCGCCGCTGATATCCGCTCGGCCAGCGCCTCGATAAATGCATCGTCATACGCCGAATAGTAGATCTCAGGCGCGCCGTGCAGACGAATATACAAGCTACGCGGATCCCCTACCGGCTCGATATCCGGCACCGGCAGCGGATGAGCGCGCACACAGCTGATGCCGGCGTCCCGCATTACATCGGCCGCGGCCGGGGTAAACCAGCTCACATGCCGAGGCTCGCACACTACCGACGTGTTCGTGCGCGTACCCAGCATCGAAAAGAACTCCCGCGCCTGCGACGCGTCGAATGCCAGGCTCGGCGGCAGCTGCAACAACAGGCAACCGAGCTTCTCCCCCAAGGGACTAATCTGTTCCAGAAACGCGCCCAGCACGGCATCCGCCGCGCGCAGCTTGAGCTCGTGCGTGACAGCGCGCGGGATCTTGACGGAAAACCGAAACGCATCCGGCACGCTGGCCGCCCACCGCGCATAAGTTTTCGACTGGTGCGGACGATAGAACGAGGAGTTGATTTCCACCGACGAGAACACCCGCGCATACCGTTCGAGATGGCTGCCCACGGTGGGAAAGCTTGCGGCCACCCGCGAAGAAAGGCCCCAGCCGGCGCATCCTATGCGAACAGCCAGCGCGGCATAACCGTCTGCACAATGAACCGTTTCTATCATGCGGCCATTTTATACGCGGCGCGGCGGGCCACTATTTCCTGGTGCCAACGTATCCTGCGTGTTGGTGTCGATGTCGGCGGCGTCATGTCGTCATGCAACTGACTCGACGGTTCGCCTGCAACACGGTTCACCATGTGCCCACGCGGCACGACCGGACGATCGCCGATCGCATTGGCCACCTCAGGCTGGCGCTGCGAACGCCATGTAGTTAAAAGCGATAACCGAAACCGGCAAGAAAGACATCGCTGTCTTTATCATAGCCGGTCAGGACACGGTTCCATGAGGCCCGCACCAGCCAGTGTCGCGCGAACTGATAGCTCGCGGTCATCGTGACCAAAGCGGACACTTTGTCGGCTGTATTTGTGCCGCCCGGCACTTTATATGTATCGATCGCGACATAAGGCCCTGTGCCGACCGCCAGCCGCAGTTTTTCGCCGAAAAATCCATGGCTGAGCCATAGTTCAGCGGCTGCGCCGTTGCGTCGGGTGAGCGCTGTCGGCCCTTCATCCAGCCACGTTAGCGTCGCGTCGACGTACGGGGTCAAGCCGTGCCGATACTCAACGCTCTTCGCAAACGCTCCCGGTGAATGCAAGCTATTCACCTCGGTTTTGCCGGCAAGTACCGTGAGCTCGTCTCGATTACTCGAGGTCCACGCAAAGCCGCCCGGGACGCTATCCGAACCATTGGAGCCTCCAAGTTGATACCCGACGCCGAGCATCACGCTTGTAGCTTTCATGCTATGGAATGCATCCGTTCGGTTGGCACGGATCTGATAAAACCATGGCGTGCGTGTGTACCAGTGGCGGTGAGACTGTAAATCAAGGCCCAACCGTGCACGTCGGCATACGGCCTGCCTTCGTCGGAAGCCGTCGTATCATAATAATTATATGCACCGATGCCGGCCGCGAGTGCCAACCGATGGTTCAAAAGCCACGCTCGTCGCCAATACTGAAGCGCGAAGCCATCCCTGTGGTGATCGACGTAATGCCCTTCATTGATCCAGGAGTAGCTCAGTGCGTTGTACTCGTCGAGTGGCTGCAGATAGGTGAAACCCCACGAGTAAGTCGACTCACTCGGCGCGCTGGCACGACCCACTCCGCCTAACACCGAAAGTTCCTGCGCCTGCGCAGGCATGGCGCAGAACAGTCCAAGTATGAGCACGAGCGCCGACAGGCGGCAGCACGCAGAACTCTTTTTCCGTATTGCCGCCGATAAGCACGTCATGCGAGGAAACGACGTTTGCGTCGGGTCATGGCGTCTGTCCTCAAAAAGAAGCGGATTTTAACGGCGAGAACTTCCGCGCGGAACACTTTGTCACCTACGGTAATTAGTAAAATCGCTCTCGTAATGAACATGAACGTAATAGCGAGTAGTACAACGTCCTGTTCTTACTCTTCATAATTGACAGCATGTGTGATGTTGGAGACATAAGGAGAGGCCGTCATGCAACGCCTGTAAAGCTCGTCGATAGCCATCGTATTTTCGTTGTCAGAAAGCCATTTTTCCCGAGCGGGACCGCCTGCAGTGTGCCGCGCAACTGCGAACAAGCGGCAAGCGATCCTATTCTAGTGATGGGCTCGTTGATGGTCCGAAAATGAGAAAACCTCACGAATCCTTGAATTCATAAGGTCTTTTTTCGAAACTGGCGAGACGAAGGGATTCACAAGGAGTGAATGCGGGCCGCAATAGCGGGCCTCAATAGCCGGCGCCGATGTCCACGCCATTCCGTAAAGGCAGGCGCGCGTCTTTGCACTCGATAGATAACAGTCAAATAGACCAAAATCGACTTGATCTAAGTTTACTTATCCTGAATGGGCGTTTTCGAGCTTGCCTCGCTAAACGCCCGGGCTTGGGCCAGCAGCCAGTCGCGAAACAGGCTCAGAGGCTTGCTGTGAGCGAGTTCTGTCGGATAGACAAGGTAGTAGGCTGCGTCGACCGTTACCGGCGCCTGATACGGTATGGTCAGATCCATCGCCGCCAGACGATCGGCGATTAGGAAACGCGGAAGCAGAGCGATCCCGAGGCCAGCTGCCGCTGCGCTCAACGCCATGGTATGGAGTTCGTAGCGCACTCCCTGCATCGTGGCTTCATGCTCGATATTCAATGCGGCGAACCAATTCGCCCAGCCGTCAGGACGTGTCGTCGAGTGGAGCAGCGGATAGTCGAGCAGCGCTATCGGATCCGGAATTGGCGATTTGAGCAGCTTTTTCGAACAAACCGGCACGACTTCCTCGCCAAACAGATAATCGGCCGAAGTGCGCGGCCAGGTCGGCTTGCCGTAGTGGATCGCAGCGTCAAAATGCGCCTCCTCGATAGAAAATATTCCGGTGCGCACGCCCATATTGACGCGAACGTTCGCGCCGCTCTCGTAAAAGTCCTTGATTTTCGGAATCAGCCATTCGGAGGCGAACGTCGGTAGCACCGCGAGCTGCAGATACTGGGCGCCGCTGCCATGAGCAATGATCGATAGCGTGTCGTGATTCAGGCTTTCCAACGCACGGCGCACCTGCGTGCTATACAACTTACCGGCTCGTGTGAGCACCACCCGTTGTCGTGATCGTGCGAACAGCAGCACGCCGAGCTTCGACTCCAAGGAAGCGACCTGCCGCGAGATAGCACTCTCGGTGACGAACAATTCGCGTGCAGCGTGGGTGAAACTACCGTGCCGTGCAGCCGATTCGAACACAATCAGTCCGCTCATATTTGGAATGGTGAACTTGCGCATGATGATTCGCAAAAGACATCAAGTGTTGATTTT
This sequence comes from Janthinobacterium lividum, assembly GCA_050955105.1. GTDB lineage: Bacteria > Pseudomonadota > Gammaproteobacteria > Burkholderiales > Burkholderiaceae > JBPBQZ01. Next base: position 13,111 of record JBPBQZ010000141.1, read on the forward strand.
AAGTCGCTTTACTATCGATCAAATTCATTCAGATAATGCGATTCTAGAAACCATTCGGCGATGCGGCAATTCAACAAATATGAAGAATCGAAATCTCATGGAGTTACTCACCCGGCTTATGGGTGTCGAATCCGCCGAGCATCTGCTCGGCGCGATCAATTTTCCTTCGATCTTGAGCGACTGCGAGCCGGGCAAAGTCACGCGGGCCGAATTGGCGCAGGCGATGAACGTCGGCTTATTCCAGAATTTGCTGGAACGGTCAGCGAATGGAAGCAAATACACGGCCGACACGATCGCTGCCGGAGGGGCGATCTATTTCGATCACGGTGCCCTTCGAACGGTGCGCTGGCATCAAAACGGCTTACTGCCGTCGGGCGAAGCATCCTTCACGCGCATCCTGCGACCGCTCGGCTTCAAGCTAAATGGCCTTTATCCACTCGACAAGCTCGGCATGACCGGTCGCGCTTACGCCCACCAAGATGCGCCCGACGAAATCGCCCAATTCTTCGTCAGTGAACTGCATCCCGAGCGCTTTCCCGACGAATTTCAGCAGGCGGTGACGCGGGTTGTAGGGCAGTCGAAGGATCCGCTGACGCCCGCGGCCGTTTCCCAGTTGTGGGAGCTGGAAAGAGATGGCTTTTTGCCGCTGGACATCGCACACAGCCTGCTGCCCGTCCTGATCGGCGCATTCGATCGACAACATGCCGTGCCCACTCTGGCGGATTACGAAATCCTCTTGCGCGAGTCGGCCGAGATGGCTTGGATTGCGACCGAAGGCAACGCCTTCAATCATGCTACCGATCGTGTCGCCGACGTATTCGCACTGGCGGAGCGCGAGAAGGCGCTCGGCCATCCAATGAAAACCGATGTCGAGCGGTCCCGCTCGGGGCGCGTATTTCAAACCGCATACCGCGCTGATATGGTCGAGCGATACTTTACCGACGCGCATGGCCAAACCGTCTCGCGTACAGTGCCAGGCTCATTCTACGAGTTCATTACCCGCCATCGCACGCTCGATCAAACGACGCGCAGATGGACCACCGATCTGCGGTTTGATGCCGGTAATGCACAGGGCATTTTCAAAATGACTGCAAAGCCCGCCGCCCTGTAGGCGCCGGGCTTGAAGGACAAGAACCCGGACTGGATCGGACGATGCCGGGGGCGCCAAACCGGCGCACGATTTTGTTGCCCAAGCGGATAACCCGGGCGGGCAACAAAGGGTACGGCTCGAGGCGGCTCGGCACCGCGCAACGTCCCGGCACTCAGAACTTGTGACGGATCGCCAAGCGGACCATCAACTGCTTATCGTTCGTCGACGGCGTGAGCAGGTTGATGCTGGCCACCGCCGCTTGCCCGGTCGAATCACGCCCACTCGCTTTCATCCCGGTCACGAGCGCGTAAAGATCGGTGCGCTTCGAGAGGAAATAGTCGGAGCCGATTTCGATCTGGCTATATTTCGCGTCCATGCCGTCGGGCCCGCTTCCCTTTGTGAACGAGTAGTTTCCACCGATCAACAAGGCGGGCGTGACGAACATGAAATAACCCAGCTCGGCGGTATTGAAGCTAGCCGAGCCGGTATAGCCCAGCGGGTTCGGCCCAGCGGTCAGATCGCCCAGTCCCGAAAATCGCACGTTCGAATAGTTCAGCAGGAAGGTGCCCTTGCCCAACTTATAGCTGGCGCCCGCGGCGATGATCTGGCGCGTGTGGGCCGACGCGTATCCCGAAATGGCCGGATTGCCCTGCACCCCGGTCAGTGCGGTCGCGCCGAAGTTGTTGACGGTATTATTGCCGCCGCTCGGGTTACTGCCGTATACCGAGATGTTCGGGTCGCGTGCGTTCATGTAGGCCGCACCCACGAACAAGGGGCCGTAGCTGTACGATGCGCCAGCACCAAAGATCTGGTTGCGGCTCAGATCGCCGGCCACGCCACCCACGCTGTACATGCCGCCAACGCTAAAGCCGGCGATCGTCGCTGTCTTGAATTTAATCGCGTTGTTGACGCGATAACCGTTGTTCAAGTTGTCCAGATCCTCGACGTGCGCCGCATACGCACCGCCCCAGCTGTCGGACGAGACGGCCGGCGACACGTAGTCGAGCAGGATATCGTACTGCCGCCCCAACATTACGCTACCGTCTTTGCCCGCCAAACCCACGTAGGCTTGTCGTCCGAACAGCGCATTGCCCTGTTGCAGCGCGCCGGTGTTGATATCCCATCCGCTTTCGAGTACGGCGATGGTCTGCAGGCCGCCCCCCAGGTCCTCCACCGCCTTCAGGCCCCAGCGGTCGCCTTGCAGAATACCGGTAGTCAAAAAAACGCGACTCGCTTGTCGGCGGCCGGTCGCGCCCGCAACCTGCGTGTTATTCACGTAATCGAGGCCTTCGTCGATCACGCCGTACAACGTCACGCTTGACTGAGCGAACGCGTAGGGCGTCAGCATGGCTAAGACTGCGCCTGCCAGAAGTGCTTTTTTCATTTGAATTCCCTTGCCGATGATTAGATTGCACACGTTTTATGAACCTTCGGGAATCACAGCACTCACCGCAGCTATCTCGAAAAATAGCTGCCTGATCCGTCAAGCATTTCGCGTTGCCGCGCTGATCGCCCGCCGGACCAGCCGCGCCTATCCCCGAACGATTTGCTGGACCAGCCCCCGACTCCACCGCGCCGCCGACCCCCGCGCCGACAGACAACGATGCAAATTCACGCGTCGCACTGCATAACGATGTTCGACGCTTCCTGCGATCACTGCGTGGCCATTCTTGAGTGCCCCTAATTGGGCGTCAAATACGCCAAAATCGACTTCTAATAAGCTGTACTTATTGATTAAATGAGTCGGATATCCGAATACCGGACGCTACCTTGATCGCTTCATCCAACAGTATCGAACATCGTAGCTGGCAGGCCCAGCCATGCCTTACGCGCGATAGACGAGCGACGCGGCGGCCAAGTCCTCCAAGGCGGTGCCGACGGCCTTGAACACCGTAATCTCTTGTGCATGGCGACGACCCGCATGTTGCCCCTTGCACAGGTCCTCGAGATGCGCCTGCACGCGGTCCGCCGCGAACACGCCGGCTGCGATGGGCGAGAGGATATCGCCCGCGCGGGCGATCGCTTCGTCGGTGTCGACGAACACCGAGGTGCCATCGAAACAGGCGTCATCGCTCTCGCGCATGGTGGGCGTATAGCCGCCGATCAAGTCGAGATGCGCGCCCGGCCGCAACCACGCGCCGTGTATCAGCGCGTTCGTGGAAAGTGTCGCGCACGACACCACGTCGGCCTGGCTTACCGCGTCGGCCAGGTCGGTCACCAGCGCGGCGCGAAAGCCTTGCCCGATGAATGCTTGCACCGCCCGCTCGGCCTGTTCGACGTTGATATCCCACACCAGAACGGTTTCGATTGGCCGCACGCAAGCATAGGCTTGCGGAATCAAAGAGCCGACTCGACCGGTGCCCAGCAACACCAGCGTCTTGGCATCCGGCCGGCTCAGGTATCGCGCCGCCAGCGCCGACGCGCTGGCAGTACGATGCGAGGTAATCGCATTGCCGTCCAGCATGGCGAGCGGCTCTCCCGTGCTCGCGTCATACAGCGTGTACGTCGAAAACAGCCCGGGCAGCCCGCGTAGATGATTGTCCGGATACACCGATACGGTTTTGATTCCCAGGTAGCCGCCGGCTTGCCAGGCCGGCATGATGACCCACCCACCACTCGGCGCGGCGCCGCCTTCGATCTCGTGCAGATGGCGCAGCGGCACGACGCAGCCGGCCCTGAACATATCGTCCAACGCCGCGATCAAGCCAGCGAATGGCAGCCTGCCGGCGGTTTCAGCGTAGTCGAGTATCTGCATGCCGACCTCACTTCGTGCGATCGATCACCGTAATCGTTTCCGATTCCGGAATCGAGAACATAGCGGAGATGGACGAGCCGTCGTACATGTCGTCAAGCCATTTGCGCTCTTTCTTGATGTGCAGTTCCGCCGCCTCTAACACATCGGCGCACATTGCCAGCGGCACTACCACTACGCCATCGTCGTCGCCGATTACCAAGTCTCCGGGCGACACCGGCGTGCCCGCAACCGCGACCCTGCCATCGACGATCCCGCCGAAACCGTCGTGGGGTCCGCGCGGTACCACCGCCCGGCAGAACATCGCGAAATTCAAGCGACGCATGTCGGCGACATCGCGCACCGCGCCGTCGATCACCGCACCGGCGATGCCCAAGTGCACCGCCTCCTCGGTCATGATGCCGCCCCACACCGCCACATCTTCGGCGGCGCCCGCGTCCACTATCAGCACTTCGCCCGGCCGCGCGCTGCCGATCAAATTGCAGATGGGCCCACAATCGCCCACCATCACGGTCACCGTGCGCGCCTGCCCGCACAGCCGACTGCCGCTCGCGATCGGTTTGATGACGGCGGCCATAACCTGCGTGCGGTTCATACAATCGGATGCCACTGCGGCCGGAATGGCCCGCCAGCGCGCCAACTCTTCGGGCGACAGCACCGCGAAATCGCTCTCGTATTTTTGATATGCCATGGTGTCGACTCAACGGGCCGGCGAACTGGACGCGTCGCGCCAGCCCGGATTGACGTTATTGCGCAAGCGACCTTTGGTCAGGTAGTCGACTACGATCTGTGCCGAAAAGGTGCGCATGTCCACATAGCCTGCTTCGGAATAGAACGCCGCGTGTGGACTCACGATCAGCCGCCCTGCCAGCCACGGCTCGTTGGCGACCCACGCGGCAAGCAGCGGCGGCGCCGGCACTGGCGGCTCCTGCGGCAGCACATCGAGCCCCGCTGCTGCCAGATGGCCCGCGCGCAGTGCGCGATACACCGCGTCGACATCCACCAGTTTGCCGCGCGCGATGTTGATGAAAATGCCGTTCGGCTTCATGGCACCGAACTGAGCGTCACTCATCAAGTTGCGCGTCTCATCGTTCAGCGGCGTGTGCAAGCTCACGACGTCCGAGCGCGCCAATAGCTCTTCCATCGAATCGACACGCTCCAGTCCAAGACCCAGGTCGTGCCCCTCCGGTTGATACGGATCGTAATAAATCACATGCATGTCAAGCGCAGCCGCACGCCGCGCGACCGCAGTGCCGATACGGCCCATGCCGATCGCGCCGAACACCCCGCCGCGCAGACGACGCACCACCGGCACATCCTCGGCCACGAACCCTTCGCTGAGACTGGCTTTAAGCCGCTGCTCATACGTGCCGAGGCCGCGCGCCAGATACAACAGCATGGCGATCGCGTGATCGGCAACTTCCGTCGTGCCGTAATTAGGCACGTTCGATACGGGAATGCCGCGCTCGCGACAGGCCACCGTGTCAACGTTGTCAAACCCCACTCCGACGCGCACGATCAAGCGGCAGCGCTCAAGCCTGCCGATCAACTCGCGCGTGATCTTCATGCGATGCCACACCAGCATCGCTTCGCAATTACGCCACGCCTCATCCGGGATAGCCGTATGCTCGGTTTCGTCGAAAACCTGATAATCGATCAGATCCCCCGACACTGATTTCTCGACTTCCAAGTCGCGCATGTGCGCATCCGGAACCAGCACTTTGAACTGTCTCAATCAATTCTCCTCGTTTTCAATTCCACGCCCGCTCGCGTCACAGCGCGGCAATCTCTCGAAGCCGTCTGTGATTCACGCCGACATATTTCTTGTGCATGCGCAGCGTGCAGCCCTGTGAGAGCGTCATGCCACGGCCATAAGTCATTTTTTAGTGTCTGGCCGTACGGGTCAAATAGACCAAAATTGGTTTTTCATAAGGCGTGCTTATCCTCGCGTCGGCGACTCCATCGGCATGATGTGTTCACCGCATTGCCTGACATGCGGATGCGAGCCGATCGGCTGCCTCGGCGATCTGCTCCTCCGCAAGCGCCGCGAACGACAGCCGCAAGCTCGCCCGGTCTACGCGATCAACAAAGAACGCGGCGCCGGGCACGAACAATACTTTGTGCGCGATAGCGTGCCGCAGCAGGTCGGCGGTGTCGACGTCCGCCATGCGTGCCCACACGAACATGCCGCCCGCGGGCCGCTCAAATTGCAAAATACCCGCCAATCGGGTCTGCAGCGCGTCGCACAGCGCCGCGCATTTGCGTCGATAGACGTCGGTGATGCGTGGCAGATGCCGGGCCAGCGCGCCTTGCGCCAGATAGGCGGCGGCAATTGCCTGCATCCATGGCGCGCTGCATAGATCGGCGGTCTGCTTGGCCACGACGCTGCGACGCACCACGTCGGGGGGCGCAATCATCCATCCGACACGCAGCCCCGGGGCGACCACTTTCGACATGCTGCCGAGATAGATCACCCGTGTGGCCGCACCATCGATGCCCTCGGCAAGCGCTCGTAAAGACGGCAGCGCGGTACCCGTGAAGCGCAAGTCTCCGTATGGATCGTCTTCCACGATCAGAAAGTCATGCCGCACTGACAGTTCGAGCAGCGCCATGCGCCGTTCGAGCGACAAGGTCGCGCCGGTGGGATTGGCGAAGGTAGGCACCGTGTAGAGCAGCTTGGGCCGCGGCGCCGCGCCGGTCTCCAGCAGCGCCTGCAACGCGGCTATATCCAACCCGTGCGCATCCACCGGCACCGTCACGATACGCGCCTGCTGCATCTTCAGTGCCTGCAAGGTCGCTGGATAGGCAGGCTGCTCCGTCAGCACCACGTCGCCCGGTTCGACGAGGATGCGCAGAAGCAAGTCGAAGCCTTGCTGGGAACCGGCGGTCAACAATACCTGCCCGGGCACCACCGCCACGCCGCGCTGCCGCATGAGATGCATGATCTCTTGCTGCAACTCGGGCAGGCCTTCGGTCGGTGCGTATTGCAGGCAGCGCGTCGGCACGCTCCACGCCTGCGCCGCTGCCGCTTGCAAACCCGGCAGGTCAAATAGATCGCTGGCCGGGTAGCCGCCGGCCAGCGATATCATGCCGGGCTCGGCGAGATACTTGAACAGTTCGCGAATCGGCGAACCGCTCGGGTCGCGATAGGGGGGAGTGAAATCGAACATGACTGCGCAGCGGGTATCCGTCCTACTCGATTGAGAAATCGATGCCCTGGGCGAGCGGCAGCGAACTGGAATAGTTGACCGTGTTGGTGGCGCGGCGCATATAGCCTTTCCACGCATCCGAGCCCGACTCACGGCCGCCGCCGGTTTCCTTTTCACCGCCGAAGGCGCCGCCGATCTCCGCGCCACTCGGCCCGATATTGACGTTGGCGATACCGCAGTCGCTACCGAGCGCGCACATGAAGCGTTCTGCTTCGCGCAGATCGGTGGTGAACACACACGAGGACAAGCCGTGAGCGGCCGCATTGTTGGCGGCGATGGCCTCGTCGAAATCGCGGTACTTCATGGCGTAGAGAATCGGCGCAAAGGTTTCCGTAAGCACGATGTCGGTTTGTGCAGGCATCTCGACGATTGCCGGACGTACATAGAAGCCCTCTTCACAGCCTGCCACCGTCATGCGTTCGCCCCCGCTCACCGTGCCGCCTTGGCGCGTGGCTTGCGCCAGCGCTGCCTGCATCCTTTCATAGGCAGACGCGCCGATCAGAGGCCCCATCAAGATGCCGTCCTTCAGCGGGTCGCCGATCGTCACCTTTCTGTAAAGCGTTTTGAGGCGTGCGACGGTGGATTCATAGATGCTTTCGTGCACGAACAGGCGGCGCAAGCTGGTGCAGCGCTGCCCGGCCGTCCCCACCGCCGAAAAGAGGATGGCGCGCAACGCGAGTTGCCGATCCGCCGTCTCGCAAACGATCCCAGCGTTATTGCCGCCCAGCTCAAGGATTGCGCGCCCAAAACGGCTCGCCACCTCGACGCCGACCTTGCGGCCCATTTCAGTACTACCGGTTGCGCTGACGATCGAAGAACGCGCGTCCGACACCAGTTGGGCACCGACTTCGTGGCCGCCGTTGATCACGCAGTTCAAGCCTGCCGGCGCCGCGCCGAATTCCGCCGCCGCCTGCTGGAAGATCTGGTCGATCGCAAGCGCGGTGAGGGGCGTCGATTCCGACGGCTTCCACACCACGGCGTTGCCGCATACCAGTGCGAGCGCCGCGTTCCACGACCACACGGCCGCCGGAAAATTGAAGGCGGTTATCACGGTACACACGCCCATCGGATGCCAGGTCTCGGCCATGCGGTGGCCGGGGCGCTCAGAGGCGATCGTCAGGCCATACAGCTGTCTGGACAGACCCACCGCGAAATCGCAGATATCGATCATCTCCTGCACCTCGCCCATACCTTCCTGCAGGATCTTGCCGCTTTCCAGCGTCACCAGGCGACCGAGCGCCTCTTTCTTTTCGCGTAACTTGACACCCAGGATGCGCACGAGCTCGCCGCGGCGCGGTGCTGGCACGGTGCGCCACGCTGCATAGGCGCTGCTCGCGGCGGCGAGCGCGGCATCGACTTGCGCAGCACTATGGCTGCGCACCTGCCCGATCAGCGCGCCATCGATTGGCGATCGAACCACGATGTCGCCGTCGCCGGCGCGCTCGGTGATACCGAGCTCGGCAAGGATGGTGGATGCATTCATCAAACGTTCCCTTGATAAAACCAGACCGAATAAAAGGAAGGCCAGCCGCGAAACCAACTGGCCGATAATCCAATCGAAAAACCAGATCACGCATAACCGTGCAAATCGCGCAGATAGCGATGCGCCTCAGACCACGTTTTTCTCCACGATCGGACGGTCGTCCAGCACACGACGCCAGTCCAGCGCAGACAGATCGAGCGACCGGTAGCCGCCGTCCAGGATCAGCTCGCTAACGCCCCGCCCGGTTGCCGGGCCCTGCTGCAAACCATGCCCGCTGAAGCCATTCGCAAACACACAATTGTCGATGTCCGGGTGGTAGCCGATGATCGCGTTGTGATCGAACACGTTGTATTCGTAATAGCCTGACCAGCAGTGCTCGACGCGCAACGCTTCGAATGCCGGCACACGGTGCGCCAAGGTCGGCCAGATCACCTCGTCGAACAACGCATGATCGACCTGATCGAGCGGCAGATCGTCCGCGTCGCGCTCGGGCGGGGGCGAGGTGCCCGTGATATACGCATCGCCCTCAGGCCGCAAATACACACCGCTCGGATCGATCAACAGCGGGCAATCGCCAAGCCGCGCCGGCGAAGACACGTTGAAGATACTGCGACGCCGCGCGTACACCGGGATGTCGATAGACATCATCGCGGCGAGATTGCGCGTCCAGGCACCGGCGGCATTCACCAGCGTGTCGCAGGGATAGTCGCCGCCCGCATCGGTCCGCACATGCGTAATGCGGCGGCCCGCGCGTACCAGGCCGGTCACCTCTTCGGCCAGATAGCGCGCGCCGAGCGACTGTGCCTTCTTGCGCAGCGCCTGCACGAGCCCATAACCGTCGAACCACCCCTCGCCGCTGCGCCCGTAGGCGCCAGCGGCGATATCGTCGACTCGCAGCCATGAGAACTTCGCTTGCAGCGCGGTGGCAGACAGCAGCGCAATGTCCGCTCCCAGGCGCGTCTGCAGCGCGTGGTTTTCGCGCAACGCGGATACACCCGCCGGCGTGGCCAGAAACAAGTAGCCGCCTTCGTGCAGTTCGATCGCCGGTCGACACCCGTCGACCTCGAGCAGATCGCCGATATTGCGTAGGAACTCAATGCCAAACAACGACATCTGGATCGACAGCGGCGTCGAAAACTGCTGCCTGATCGAGGCCGCCGATAAGGCGGAAGAAGATTTCGCATAGGTGGGGTCGCGCTCGATCACGATCACCTCGACGGTCGGATCGGCACGCCGCAGGAAGTAGGCGACCGAACTGCCAATCACACCGCCCCCCACAATTACGACTCGAGCACTCAAGGACGTCTCCAACTTAATCACTGCGTGAGCAGGCCCATTGCGGGTTGGTGGCAAAGGGGCTATGCGTCGCCTCGACCCAGCGCGACGCTGGCTATTCCGATGCGAGCACGCCGAATGCGCCCGCCATCGACCGGCCCGTGCGAATGTTGTCGATCAAGTTCGCCTCGCGCTGCAGATGCGCCAGTGCGGCCTGCAGTACCTGATCGGCCATCTCCAACGGCACTACCGCGACGCCGTCGTCGTCGCCCAGCACGATGTCGCCAGGGGATACTGGCACGCCCCCGACCGCAATCGTCGCATCCGTGTTGCCGCCGAAGCCATGGTGCGGACCGCGCGGCACCACCGAGTGGCAGAACATCGCGAAGTTCAATTCACGCATCTGCGAGACATCCCGGATCGCACCGTCGACCACTGCGCCGCCGATACCCAGATGCACGGCTTCCTCGGCCATGATGCCGCCCCACACCGCGACGTTCTCGGCACCGCCGGCGTCTATCACCAGGATCTCCCCTGGTCGTGCCGTGCCGATGAGGTTGCAGATCGGACCGCAGTCGCCGGCCATGGTGACCGCGGTGCGCGCTTGGCCGAACACGCGCGCACCGGTGAAGATCGGCTTGATACGGGCGGACATGACCTGCGTGCGGTTCATGCAGTCCGAAGCGACCGCCGTGGGAATTTCGCGCCACGGCGCCAACTCGTCCGGTGTTAGAACGCGATAGCGCGTGTCGAATTTCTGATATGCCATGACTTTAGAAAACGTCCTTTGGTAAAGAGCGAGACCAATCCGAGTGCGCGCAATGTGGCAAGAGCGGGTTGCCGTCGCCCCGGTCAACCGATGAGCCCAGCCTGGCGAAGCAATGCATCGGGGTAGTGTTGTTGCAAGAACGCAAGCGAATATTTGCCGCTCGTATAATCGGCTCGCAGCGCCTCGGGCGCACGTGCCGACGGCGCGCCATACCCACCACCGCCCGGACTCGTGGCGATGACCCGATCGCCCTCTTGCACCGCGATGCCGGCAGCCTTGCTATCGAGTTGCTGCTGCTCGCCGTTCGCGCGGATTAGTAGATAGCTACCTGACGCGGCGGACTCACCGCCGTCAACTCCCCACGGTCGGTTCGTGAAACGCTCGGCATGACCCGAGAAAGTGCCCTGGCTGGCGCACAGATAACGCAGCGTGCGTTGAATGCCCAGGCCTCCCCGGTGACGCCCCGCGCCGCCGGAGTCTTGGACGAATCCATACGATTCCACCAGCAGCGGGTACTCCAATTCGATCGCTTCAACCGGCAGATTGGAGCTGTTGGTCGTGTGCACCTGGGCGCCGTCCTTGCCGTCTTTTACGTAACGGCCACCACCGCCGCCGGCAACCACTTCCAGATAGATGAACAACTGTTTCGCATCCGACCCGCTCGCGAACCCCGCCAGCACCGTTGCGCCATGCGAGGCAGCTGTGCCGCGCTCGGGCAGCGCGGGCGTCAGCGCACCAATGATGATGTCGGCAATGCGCTGGCAGGTTTGTTGACGGTTCGCGACCGGCGCCGGAAACACCGCATGCACCAGCGAGCCGGCCGGCGCAATGATGTCAATGATGCTGAAGAAGCCAGCATTATTCGGCGCGGCGGGATCGAGCATGGCCTTAACCGCGTATCCCACCGCCGCAACCGTCGCGCTGAGCGGACTATTGATATTGCCCTTTACCTGAGCCGCCGTTCCGGAGAAATCAACCTCGATCTTATGTTCAGTCACGGTGATCGCGACCTTGATGGGAATATCGCGGGCGCCTTGACCGTCGCTGTCCATCACATCTTCAAAGTAATACTTACCCGGTTTGACAGCAGCCAGCGCACGGCGCATGCGCATTTCGGTGCGCTGGATCAATTCATCGAAAGCGGCGAGCAGAAAGTCGCTACCGTATTTGCCGATCACCTCCTTCATGCGGCTATCGCATAAGCGGCAGCCAGCGATCTGCGCGTAATAGTCCCCGCGCCGCTCGTGTGGAATGCGCACGTTGGTAAGCAACAGCTCGAGCAGGCGATCATCGAGCACGCCTTCCCTTACCAATTTAATCGGCGGAATGCGCAAGCCCTCGTGGTAGATCTCCGTCGCGCGGCTATCCATGCCGCCGGGCGCGATGCCCCCGATATCGGAGTGATGCGCGACGTTGCAGAAGAAGGCGATCAAGCGGTCGCCATCGAAAATGGGAATTGCCAAGCTGATGTCGGGCAGGTGCGTGCCGCCGGCGTGGAACGGATCGTTGGCCACGAAGATGTCGCCTGGCTTGATCGCATCAGGCGTAAACACCCGACGGATGGCCCCGATGAAGCTGAACATCGAGCCCATGTGCATCGGAATGTTGCGCTCGGTCTGAGCCACCAGCCGGCCGTCGCAATCGATAATGGCGGCGCTATGGTCGTGACGCTCTTTGATGTTGCTCGAATAGGCACTGCGCATCAGTGCAAGGTAGCCTTCGTCCACGATCGAACGCAGGGCGTTGTGAAACACTTCCAGCTTGATGGGATCGATCTTCATCAGTTGAGCTCCATGATCAGGCTTGCATCTTCGGCAACCGAAATGGCATCGCCCGGGAACACCACCACCGTCGTATCAAGCTGTTCGACGATCGCCGGACCCATCACGCGGTGCCCCGGATGCAGCTGGCTGCGGTCGAAAACGGGCGTCTCCACCGTCACGTCGCCGGGATAGCACACGCCGCGCCGGTAATGGGCAGCCGGCTGCACCGCGCTCGCGGCAAGCGCACCATCCTTGACCGCGTAATCGATCGAGCGCGCCACCGCGGTAACACGGTAATTGACGACCTCGACCATGTCGTTCGGGTTGAAGTAGCCGTACGCCCGCTCATGCTCGGCGAAGAACATGCGGCGCAACGTATCCAACTCGGGAAGGTTCAATGCGTGGTCTACCTGCGCCATGCGCGCCAGCGGCACATGCAATTCGAAATTCTGTCCGACATAGCGCATATCGAGCGCGATATTGAGCGCCTGCCGCTCAGCGGAGATGCCTTCCTCCGCAAACCACTGCAGCGCCGCATCGCGCAGTTTTCCCAGCGTCTGACGGATCGGCGCAATCGAGGTCTGTTCCAATGACAGCCGAGCGCTGGCCGCGAATTCTTCAGTGAGGTCGCACGACAGCAGGCCCTGCGCGCACAAGATGCCCGGGCTTGGCGGGATAATCGCTCGCGCGATGCCGAGACTGCGTGCCACATCGGCCGCATGCAGCGGCCCGGCGCCGCCGAACGCCATCAGCGCGAAATCTTTCGGGTCATGACCGCGCTCGACCGAAATCGAGCGGATTGCGCGCACCATGTTGGATACCACGATCTCCAGGACGCCCAGCGCGACGTTCTCCACCGTCATGCCCATCTGCTCGGCGAGCGGTTCGAACACACGGCGCGCCGCCGCGCTATCGAGTGGCATGCCGCCGCCTAACAGACCGCGGCTCGAAAGTCGGCCAAGCACCAGGTTGGCGTCGGAGACCGTCGCGCGGGTTCCGCCGGTGCCGTAGCAGGCCGGTCCCGGCACGGCGCCGGCGCTTTCCGGGCCCACTTTCAGCAGCCCATCTGAATCAAACCAGACGATCGAGCCGCCGCCGGCACCGATCGTATGAATATCGACCATCGGCAGACGGATCGGAAACTCGCCCACATGACGTCCCACCGCGGTCTGCGCCTTGCCCTCGCGAATCAGGCAAACGTCCGCGCTGGTACCGCCCATGTCGAGCGTTATCACATCCGGGTAGCCGGTCTGGCGCGCTACTGCTGAAGCGCCCACCACGCCGGCGGAAGGACCGGACAGCGCAGTGCGAATCGGGAAGCGCGTGGCGCGTCTGATCGACATCAGCCCACCGCTCGACTGCGAGATGAAAATCGGCGCAGATGGCGCGATCTTTTCGACCTGGGTGCGCAGCGAAGTCAGGTAGCGCGCAGTGACCGGCTGGACATAGGCGTTAAGCACCGTGGTCGAAAAGCGCTCGAACTCGCGGAATTCGGGGTTGACCTCGCTCGACACCGAAATCGGCATACCGGGAAAGCGCGCCGCCAACCGTTCCGCGAAACGCTGCTCATTGCGCGGATTGACGAATGAGAACAGGAAGCACACCGCGCAGGCTTGCGCATCGCTCGCCTCGACCTGATCCAGCACTCGTTCGATTTCCTCGTCCGATGGATCGGTCAACACCTGGCCGCTGGCCATCACGCGCTCCGACAACTCCAAGCGGCGGTGTCGTTCAACCAGCGGCGCGGGCATGTCGCGTTGCAGATCATACATATCAGGGCGCACCTGGCGGCCAATCTCGATCAGATCCTTGAAGCCTTTGGTGGTGACGAGGGCGACCGTACTGCCCTTTTTCTCCAACAGCGAATTCAACGCCACCGTCGTGCCGTGCTTCAACTCGACGAGCCGATCACCGTCGCTCAGCAATTGAAAAATACCCGTGACGATGGCATCAGACGGATCGGCCGGAGTGGACGGCAGCTTCAGTAGCCGCCCGGTGCCAGTTGATACGTCAACCGCGTAAAAGTCAGTGAAGGTACCGCCCACATCTACGCCTATCGACCAATATTTCATAAGAATTCCGTACTGTTATTCCAACGACTGCGATAGCTGGCAATGCAGTGATCAAGCCGCTACTTCAGCGACTGGATCGACTCGACGAAACCTTTCGGCCAATAGCCTTGTTGTTCCAACTTCAAGCTCAGGTCATTGACGTATTTCGAAAACGCGGCGCGCTCGATCGGCAGGAACTTCGCGCCTTGCGCTTCCATTTGCGCGCGCCACACCGGCACATTCTTCTGCACTTCCGCGTTGTATATCTGGCCGCCCTCAGTCCAGGCGTCTTCGATCACGGCGCGCTGCTGCGGCGAGAGGCTCTTCCAGATGTCTTCGTTGATACTGAGCGTCACCACCTGCGGGTACTCGTCGATCATCGTGACGTTCTTGGCTACCTCAGTGAATTTCGACGAGGTCAACAAATCGAACGGACTGGTCACGGCGTCGATCACGCCTTGCGAAAGCGCCAGATATACCTGGCTCCATGGGATATCGGTGATGGTTGCGCCCAGGCCGCCCTTGCCCCAGTAGCGCGTGATCGTTTCGCTGTTCCACAGGCGCAAGCGCATTTGCCGCACGTCGTCCAGCGTGGTGATCGGCTTGGTAGACACCAGCACGCGGAACGGGCCCCGCCACCAAGGCTGCACACCAATGATCACGTGCTGATTGCCCTTCTTTTCGACATCGGCGTTGGCCGCCGCGAAAATCGGCGAGGCCAGCCAGCTTGCAAACATGGCGCGGTCGCGAAACAGGAATGGCACGTTTGCAACACGCATCCCTGGCGAATACGGCAGATAAAAAGTCAGGTCATCGATGAAGCCGCCCTGGATGCCTTCACGTACATTCTCGACCTCCTGCGAGCCTTCACCCAGTTGGCCGCCCGGAAAGATCTGCACGTGAATGCCGGCGTTCTTCGCGTTCACCAACTTGGCGAACTTCACCGTCGCTTCCCCCTGTGTCGAATTCGCCGGCACCAGGGTACCAATCGAAATGTCGATATCTTTTGCTTCGGCCACCTTGCTGAACATCACGACGCAGCACATCAATGCAATTGCGATTTTCATGGTTTCATCCAATCATTGAACTTGTACGGAATTTGGGGTACTACCGAATCGTCTGCCACAGTACTTGCCGACAGTGTTGACTAGAATTGCCAGACTGGTCAGCGCGCCGCTGAGAATCAATGGAATGTAGTAAATGGCCAGTGGCCAATGCAGATAGGGCGTTTGAGAAGTCATGCCGGTCTGCGCTTTCAGGTACGCGCAATATGCGAATCCCAGCATCACGGCCAGCGTGAGCGCGGTTGCCAGCACGCGCTGCGCGGCCCGCAGGCGCGGCGGCAGTCTTTCGACCACGAACATCATGGCGATGTCGTGCCCGCTCCGATAAACCTCGGCGAGCCCCAGGGTATAGAGATAGACCACCAGCACCGTGACGATTTCCGAAGCACCGGACAACGAGCTATGTCCGATGTAGCGCAGGAGCATATCGGCGCAAAGCAGCATGAAGATCGCCAGAAAAATGATGATGTTGATCACGTTCACAGCCGACAGCACCCAGCCGAGCAGGGCCGCCAATCCGCGCCCTGTAGATTTCGATTCTCGTCGCGTCATTGGCCCAGGATCCAAGTTGGCAGCGCGAGGGATATCGCCGGAACATAAGTGATGAGCAACAGCGCTACCCCGAGCGGAATGAAGAACGGCAACACGCCGCGCGCCAACTCGCCGATGCGCAGCCCGGTCATGTTCGATGCCACGAACAAGCCGACGCCCACGGGCGGATGGATCACTCCGAGCAGCAGATTGAAGTTGAGAATCACGCCGAACTGGATCGGGCTAACGCCCATCAATTGCATCGCAGGCACCAAGATCGGCGTGAGAATCAGCAGCGCCGGCACACCTTCCAGGAATACGCCGACGAGCAGCAGGAACGCGTTGATGATCAGCAGCTTAAAAATCATCGGATAATGCATTGCCGCAAACCAATCGGCCGCCTCCGCGGCGACGCTGTCGCGCGTGATGATCCACGACAGAACGCTGGACGCGCCGATCAACAGCATGATCGAGGCCGTCGACAAGATGGTGTGGTTGATCGCGTTCCACACGCCCTTCCACGTCAATTCGCGATAGACGAACGTTGCTAGCAACAGGCTGTAGATACACGCCGCAACGCCCGCTTCTGTCGGCGTCACGATGCCAAAGGCAATGCCCGAAAGAATCAGCAGCGGCGAGATAAGCGCCGGAACCGCATACACGAGATCTTTTATGCGCTGCTCAAGCGGCGGCAGCTTGAATGCGGGGAACTCCTGCCACTTGAAGCGATAGCTGAAGTACACGAACACCATCAGGCAGAACGCCACGAGCAAGCCCGGCAGCAGGCCTGCCAGCAGCATTTTCCCGAGCGACTGGCCCGCGGTGATCGCATAAATGATCATCACGATCGAGGTTTGACTCAGCCCGCCGAGCACGCTGGAGGCGAGCACCAGCGAAGTGGAAAACTTGAGCGAGTAGCCGGCCTCGGCCATCGACTTGATCCCCACGCGGCCAAGCCCCGCGAGGTCGGCCAGTGCCGATCCGGAGATGCCGGCGAAGATCAGCGAGGCGACAATCAACACTTGCGCCAAGGCTCCGGGTAGCCAGCCCACCATCGCCAGCGAGGCGCCGACGATGCGCCGGGTGATGCCGCCCTCATTCATGATTTCGGCGGTCAGAATAAAGAACGGCACAGCCAGCAGTTCGAAGCTGTTGATCCCCGATACGAAATAAGTGGGAATGACCAGCAGCGGCACATGCGAAACGAATATTAGGAACCCAAAGCAAGCTGCCAGCATGGCAATTCCCAATGGGATGCCAAGCAACAGCAACACGCAAAATATCGCAAGCACAATAAATGTTGCCATCAATACCTCGTCAACTGGCTCAGGCGCATTTCGCCACGCGGCGCAACAGGAAGACGCATTGGCACCCATCACTCCGGCTGCCCTACCCTGTTCTCCGTAGCAACATAGATGGAGCGACCTAATTTTTGACGCGCCAGACATAAGTGTCAATTAAGCCAAAATCGACTTTATATAAGCTGAACTTATTGAGGGTTCTTATGATCCTCTAGGATCATCGCCGCGCCTTTTTCGGCGATCACGATCACCGTCGAATTGATGTTGCCTGCCACCATTGACGGCATAACCGACGAGTCGACCACCCGTAAGCCGCGTACGCCTTTGACTCGCAGCCGTGCATCGACTACCGATCGTGGGCCGCTTCCCATCTTGCAGGTGCCGGCCGCGTGATGGGTCGAGCGACCTTGGCTGCGGCAGAACGCCAACCATTCCTCATCGCTCTGCACGGCAGGGCCTGGTATCAGTTCCGCCGCAACGTACTCGCAGATCGGAGCGCTGGACATGATGCGACGTGCAATCCGGAGCGCGGACAGCAGCGCCTGCTGGTCCGCCTCGGATTGAAAGAAATTGAAACGGATGCGCGGTGCACTGGCGGGGTCGAGGTCGCGGATTTGCACGCTGCCTCGGCTTTCCGGACGCATCAGCGACACCACTAACGTGAAGGCGGGAAAACGGTACAGACCGAAGTGCTTGGCATCGGGCCGCGGATCGCCGCGCGCCCAGCCTAATAACGAGATGTGCGCATCGGGAATGGGCAAGTGCGGCGCAGTGCGCATGAAGCCGATGCAGTAAGACGCGTTGCCGGCCAACGCGCCGCGGCGCCGTACCAGGTAATCGAGCATCATCGCGGCACGCCGGATCGGATGCACCACCTCATCGGTCACAGTAATCGAGTGTGTGCAGCGATAGGCGAGATTGACGCCAAAGTGATCTTCCAGGTCGCCACCCACACCCGGCAGATCGGCAACGATGTCGATTCCGTGTTCACGCAACAGATCAGCCGGCCCTACTCCCGAGCGCTGCAGCAGTTGCGGCGAATTGAACGCTCCGGCACAGAGAATGACTTCGCAGCGCGCAGCGATGCGCTGCTCGACGCCGTCGCATTGGAACACGACCGCCTTCGCCACTTTGTTTTCGAACACAACCCCGGCTACCAGGCAATGCTGAAACACGTGCAGGTTCGAGCGTCGGAGCGCCGGCCGCAGATACTCTGCCGCGCTGCTGCTGCGACGTCCGTTACGCACGGTCATTTGCGGCCGGCCGAAGCCTTCCGCAGACTCACCCGTGACATCGGGGTTGAACGGAAAGCCGCAGCGCCCCGCGGCGTCGACAAACGCTTCGCCCAGCACATGGCGCGGCGCATCGATCACATTGATCGGCCCTTGCGCCCCGTGGTAAGGACCGTCGCCGCGGACATGTTGCTCCGCGCCGCGGAAATACGGCAGCAGGTCGTCGTAGCCCCAGCCCACATTGCCGAGCGCGCGCCACCGATCATAATCGGCACGATGCCCGCGCATGTAGGTCAAACCGTTAATTGAACCGGTGCCACCAAGGAGCTTACCCCGCGCCTGATAACTGATTGCCCCGTCCAATCCCGGCTCGGGTTCGCTGCGATAACCCCAATTCACAGCGGCATCACCATACAGCTTTCCAAACGCAAGCGGCATCGTGACCCATAAGTTGCGGTCGCTCCCACCAGCTTCGAGCAGAGCAACCGAGAAGCGCCCCGACTCGCTTAATCGAGAGGCGAGCACACAGCCGGCCGACCCGGCACCGACCACCACAAAGTCAAAGGTGTGCGGCACGGCAGGCTTATTCGAATCATTAAGAGCGCTCATGCGCTACCGAACGCCGGCGGCAGTGCGTCAAGCTCGGCCATCTCTTGCCTGCTCAGCGCCAGCGTGGTTGCCCGCACATTGTCGTCAAGATAGCGGTGCTTGATCATGCCTGGGATTGGCACCACGTGCTCGCCCTGGTGCAACAGCCAGGCCAGTGCTACCGCGGCCGGCGACGCGCCGCCGTGGCGCTCGCCGATTTCCCGGACCTTTTGCACATACACCATGTTCTGTTGCATCGCTGCCTCGCTGTAGCGCGGGCTCGAGCGGCGCAAATCGCCCGGCGCGAAGGCATCGCCCGGGGTTGATGCGGCCGGCCAGAAAACCGCGCCCGAGGGGCGCGTAAGGCACGAAGCCCACCCGGTTAGCGTGGCACCAAGGAACAATCTCGGCCAATTGATCCCGTGCCCACAGCGACATCTCAGATTCGACACATGCGATCGGATGGACACTGTGAGCACGCTGTAGCTCGTCGAGCGAAACGGCGGATAGCCCGATAGCGTGAATCTTCCCGGCACGTACCATCTCGGCCAGGAACCCGATTGACTCTTCAATCGCGACCGCCGGGTCGACCCGGTGCAGGTAATAGAGGTCGATATATTCGGTACGCAGTCGCTGCAGCGACCCATCAAGCGCTTGTTTCAAATGCGCCGGACGCCCATTTGGCTTGACCTGAAATTGCTCGCGGTCGGTGAAAGTCAGGCCGCCCTTGGTCGACAGGACAACCCGGTTGCGCAGCCCCTGCAGCGCGCGTCCTAATATTGTTTCGCCGGTGTGCGGGCCATACAAGTCGGCGGTATCAATCAAGGTAACGCCGTAATCCGCAGCCCGATGCAGCACGGAGACCGCCTCCTGCTCGCTGCCCGGTCCGTACCAACCGGCCATTGCGGCGCAGCCGATACCGATCGCGCCGACTTCGAGCGGGCCGAGTGTTCGCGTCGGAATTTTGTCCGACGCGCCTGTAGGACGTGCTGTCTCAGTCATCGCTCTTCTCTCCATCGACACCTGGCCTGACACGCTGAACCTGCTACGACCCGCAAATCGCGGTTGCCGCGTCGTCTCTCGCATCAGCCTCGAAAGGATTTTTGTCGGTGGGTCGATGCCAGTCAAATTGACCAAAATTGACTAGGCATAAGATCGCGTTATGATGTGCTTCCCTCCGCGTCAGCCAGGTAAGCGAGCCGCTCGCGTTAACGCGAGCAGCCTTCCACCACAGCATACAAGCACGCGAAAATTGGACGTGCCGCGCTTCGTGGTATCTGGAAATCTTCTTATCCAAATGAATGTACGCCAGTTGGAAGTGTTCCAGTCGGTTATGACCGCAGGAAGCTTGACTGCCGCGGCAGGTTTGCTAAGGGTATCGCAGCCCGCGGTCAGCCAGCTGATTGGTCAGCTCGAGCGAAGTTGCGGCTTCAAGCTGTTCACTCGCTCGGGAACCAAAATGCGGCCGACGCATGAGGCCGAACTGCTATTCACCGAGGTGCAGCGAATGTTCGTCGGAGTGGAGCGAGTCGCCAATGTAGCGAAGGGATTGCGTGATCAAACTTGGGGGGCTCTCGCCATCGGCGCGGTGCCGGTATTGACGCGGCGAGTGCTGCCGACCGTGGTGACCCATTTCTGCGAAAAACGCCCCGATGTTAACTTCGCCGTGCAGAGCATGCGCTCGCGTTCGCTGATCGACTCGGTGGCGGCGCAACAGCTCGATGTAGGCTTGAGCGTGCTGCCGGGAGACCGCCCGGAAGTCGACACGATTCACGTGTGCTCGATGCGCGGCCTGTGCATCCTACCGCCCAATCATCGCCTGGCGACACAGCGACTGATTCGCGCCGAAGACCTGGAAGGGGAGGCGTTCATTGGATTAGGCCCGCAGGACTCTTCCCGCTTTCGCATTGACGCCATTTTCGATGGCGCTGGGGTCAAACGGCGCATTCGCATCGAAGTTGGGCAATCGGAAACAGCATGCGCATTCGTTGCGGCAGGCGTGGGCGTGGCGCTGGTTGATCCGTTTAGTGTATATAACAACCAGCCGGCTGGCTTCGTCACCCGCCTGTTCGAGCCCAAGCTTGATTTCGACATGTGGCTGATACGCAAAAAGCTCGCGCGGCCGTTTGCGCTGGCTGATGCATTCTGCGATGACGCGGTAAAAACTATCCGGACATTGGCAGACGAAATCACTCGATCCTACGAGGTCGCAAGTGTCGACGAGCAATAGTCGGCAACCACGCACCGAGTGCAGCGTGCTGTAAATGACCAACGCAGAATTTGGCAAACCTAAGCACCCACCCGGCTTACCCGTGCCTTGGACGCGCTCGTTTCAGGTGGCGGATCCTCGCCGTTATCGATCAGCAATTCCTCGAGTTTGAGTTCGAGCTGACCGATCTCGGCCTGCCTTCGAGCAGCATGGACAGTTGCGCCGCGCTCAAATGCGCGCTGCCGCTATCGGCCTGCGGCCACACGAAGTAACCGTTCTCGAGTCGATTGCACAACAGGCACAGACCCTGGCCGTCCCACCACAGCACTTTGATGCGGTCGCCGCGTCGGCCACGAAACACAAACACCTGGCCACCATAGGGGTGGCTCTTCATCATAAAAGGGGGACGACCGGTACTCATTAAACTTGTTTTTGCGAAGAACAGGCTTAATGGAGGGTGTACCGATTTCCCCGTTGGACAAAGTGTGCGATGTGGTGCTGGGGCGTTCAGAGTCAAGCCTGAAGGGCTATTTGAGCCAGCTGCCTGGACGCGAGAAGGTGCGAGTCGTGGTGATGGATCTGTCCGATACTTATCGTCAGATCGTGCGCAAATACTTCCCGAATGCCAAGATTGTGGCCGATCGCTTTCATGTGGTTCGGCTGGTCAATCAGCACTTTT
>JBPBQZ010000142.1:0-34104 GCA_050955105.1 Janthinobacterium lividum
CGCCGATTTGCCTGGTCAGCAGCGGCGGCAGTGCGTTCATCCGCACGTACAGGTCGGTATGGTCTTCGGCCTGCCCGGAGATGATCAACGGCGTGCGGGCTTCGTCGATCAGGATCGAATCGACCTCGTCGACCACCGCATAGTTGAGCCCGCGCTGCACCCGCGCGCCCGGCTCGTAGACCATGTTGTCGCGCAGATAGTCGAAGCCGAACTCGTTGTTGGTGCCGTAGGTGATGTCGGCCGCGTAAGCCTGCTGCTTTTCCTCGTGCTCCATCTGCGCGAGGTTGATGCCCACGCTCAGGCCCAGGAAGCGGTAGAGGTGCCCCATCCATTCGGCATCGCGCTGCGCCAGATAGTCGTTGACGGTGACGACGTGCACGCCATTGCCGGACAGCGAGTTCAGGTACACCGCCAGCGTGGCCACCAGCGTCTTGCCTTCGCCGGTACGCATTTCGCCGATCTTGCCGTAGTGCAGTGCCATGCCGCCGATCAACTGGACGTCGAAATGGCGCATTTTCAGCACCCGCCGGCTGGCTTCGCGGCACACCGCGAACGCCTCGGGCAGCAGCTTGTCGAGCGCTTCGCCAGCGGCCACGCGCTGACGGAACTCGTCGGTTTTCAGGCGCAACTCATCGTCCGTCAACCGTTCGGTTTGCGGTTCGAGCGCGTTGATGGTGACGACGGTCTTCTGATATTGCTTGACCAACCGCTGGTTGCGGCTGCCAAACACCTTCTGGAGCATTCCGGAGATCATCTGATCGTTGTTTGCGTCGCGCCGGCTAGGCGCTCTGATAGACTCGGGCGAACCCGTGCAGCGGTCGACGGGAGAGCCAGACCCAGGACCGGAATTCGAATCCGTGAGTTTATCATGCGTGCTTTGAGCCCCTTCGCGTATTAAGCCAATGGCCGTGCTACCGACCAAACGCCGCAAGTCGGCAGCGCGCCCGCTGGCGCCCGCCGTGCGCGAGGTGCTGGAGAGCAGCGAGGGGTTTTCGCACTTGCGTTCGGGTGTCGAACGCGTGCTGGCGCTGAATGCCGACTTGTCGGCGGCGCTACCCGACTACCTGCGCGAACGCGTAACCGCGGCGGGCATTCGCGACGGCGTGCTGGTGGTGCTGACCCAACACGGCGCGCTCGCCGCCCGCCTCAGACAGATCGAACCTACGCTGGTCGCGCATCTGCAAAACCGCGGCTGGCCGGTGGAGCGTTTGCGGATGCGGGTGCAACCGCCCACTGCTGCCGCCGCCGTCACGCCTGTCAAGCAGGCGCGACTCAGCGCCACCGGGCTGGCGTGCCTTGATGCGCTGCGCGAGCAACTCGATGAGTCACCGCTGAAAACGTCATTGGAAAGAATGGTGAATCGACACGCCCAGCGCAAACCGGGCGAGTGAAGGCGCGGGATCAGGCGAAAGCTGCGTGCCGGTCGTAGCCGAACGCCGACGGCGCCAGCGTTTCATCGTCGAAGGTGACGATTTCATAGGCGTCTTCCTGCGACAACAATTCGCGCAGCAAGGCGTTGTTGAGTCCGTGCCCCGATTTGTGCGCGACATAGGCGCCAATCAACGGATGGCCCACTACATACAGATCGCCGATGGCGTCGAGCATCTTGTGCTTGACGAACTCGTCGTCGTAGCGAAGTCCGTCGTTGTTCAAGATGCGGTATTCATCCAGCACGATCGCGTTGTCCATGCTGCCGCCGCGCGCCAGGCCCAGTTCGCGCATGCTTTCGACTTCGTGCGCAAAGCCGAAGGTGCGCGCCCGCGCGATTTCTTTCACATACGACGCATCGGCGAAATCGATTTCCAGCGCCTGACCCGTCTTGTCGACCGCCGGATGATGGAAATCGATCGAGAATTTCAGGCGAAACCCGGCGTAGGGTTCCAGCCGCGCGAACTTGTCGCCGTCGCGGGCTTCGACCACGCGCTTGATCTTGAGGAAACGCTTCGCGGCATTCTGTTCTTCGATGCCGGCGGAGTGGATCAGAAATACGAATGAGGCGGCGCTGCCGTCCATGATCGGAATTTCTTCGGCGGTCACGTCCACGTACAGATTGTCGATGCCAAGGCCGGCGCAGGCCGACATCAGATGCTCGACGGTGGAAACGCGCGCGCCGTCTTTTTGCAGCACTGAAGCCAGCCGCGTGTCGCCGATGCTAAGCGCCGACGCGGGAATATCCACCGGCGGCTGCAAATCGGTACGACAGAAAACGATGCCCGTGTCGGGGCCGGCCGGCCGCAAAGTGAGCCGCACCTTGCGCCCGGAATGCAGGCCGATGCCTACAGTCTGGACGATGGTTTTAATGGTGCGCTGCTTGATCATGCCGACTTACCGCCAAGGGAGATGAATTAGGGAAACGCGTTTATAGGGCGAATTCTAGCAAACTGGCCCAAGCAACGTATTTCCATACTGTATCGCGGTGTTACCGATTGAAATGACGCGGCGCGCGGCCCGGGCGGAGGCAACCCCCAAGGGCCGCGCGCTTTTTTACACGTCGACGGAGCCTGGCTGCGCACCGCCTGCTGCTTTGCTTGTTACTTATTACGCCGACAGGCCGGCCAGCACCGCTTCCGCGCTGCTCACCTCGAATTTGCCTGGGGCTTCGACGTTCAGCGACGTCACCACGCCTTGGTCCACGACCATCGCGTAGCGCTGTGAGCGCACACCCATGCCACGCGCGCTCAGGTCCGTCTCCAGACCCAGTGCACGCGTGAACTCCCCGCTGCCGTCCGCCATCATGCGCACCTTGCCCGAGGTGTGTTGATCGCGTCCCCACGCGCCCATGACAAATGCGTCATTGACCGCCACGCACCAGACTTCGTCGATGCCGGCGTCCGCCAGTTTCTGAGCGTTATTTATGTATCCAGGCAAATGCTGTGCCGAACACGTGGGGGTGAAAGCACCAGGCAGCCCAAAAATGACCAGGCGTTTTCCCGCCGCCTCGGCTTTGGCGCTGAAAGCATTCGGGCCGAGTGAGCACCCGTCGCGCGGGGCCTCGACGAATTCATACAGCGTGGCGTCGGGAAGTGCCGTGCCTTTCTGGATCATGCTGCGCTCCTCAAAAGTCAGTCTGCCTGCTTGCGCAGGAAAGCCGGAATGTCGTAGGTGTCGACGCCTTTTTCCTGCAGGGCCGCGACATGCGCCGATGCGGTTTCACGCGTGCTGCGCCACACGGCCGGCGTTTCGAAGGCGCCGTAGTCAGTGCCATGATGCGCGGTGTGCGTGGTGGTGGTGCTGGCCACCGGCGCATTGTCGGTACCGGTCTTCAGCAAGGTCATCGGCGGTTGCTGCGACTTCTTGGCGCGTGCGCCCAGACCCGTTGCCACCACCGTCACGCGCAATGCATCGCCCATCGCGTCGTCGTACACCGTCCCAAAAATCACGGTGGCGTCTTCCGCTGCATAGCTCTTGATGGTGTGCATTACTTCACGCGTTTCCGACAGGCGCAGCGAGCGGCTCGACGTGATGTTGACCAGCACGCCGCGCGCGCCCGACAGATCGACGCCTTCGAGCAAGGGACTGGCAACCGCCTGTTCCGCCGCCAGACGTGCCCGATCGAGGCCGTTGACGGTAGCCGTCCCCATCATCGCCTTGCCTTGCTCGCCCATCACCGTCTTCACATCTTCAAAGTCGACGTTGACCAGCCCGTCGACATTGATGATTTCGGCAATGCCCGCGACCGCGTTGTGCAGCACGTCATCCGCGCACTGGAAGCACTTGTCCATCTCGGCATCGTCGCCCATCACGTCGAACAATTTGTCGTTCAACACGACGATCAGCGAATCGACCGACTCTTCCAGCGATTGCGCGCCGGCTTCGGCAACCCGCATGCGCTTGCCGCCTTCGAATTCGAAGGGTTTGGACACCACGCCGACCGTGAGAATGCCCATTTCCTTCGCAATCTGCGCCACCACCGGTGCTGCGCCCGTGCCGGTGCCGCCACCCATGCCCGCGGTGATGAACACCATGTGCGCGCCGCGCAGCGCGTCGATGATGCGCTCGCGCGCTTCCTCGGCGGCGGCGTGGCCCATTTCCGGCTTGGCACCCGCACCCAGCCCGGTCTTGCCGAGCTGAATCACACTGGTGGCCTTCGAACGCGCGAGCGCTTGCGCGTCGGTGTTCATGCAGACGAAATCAACGCCTTGCACGCCGCGGTTGATCATATGCGTGACGGCATTGCCGCCCGCGCCGCCAACACCCACCACCTTGATAATGGTGCCGTTGGTTTCCGTTTCCAGCATTTCGAATTCCATAATTTGCCTCCGTCAGAGTTTAAAGACAGAACGCGGCGTATCCATACTCGAGAGATCGGGCAACCCCTCGACACGCCGCCCGCCGCGGCGGCGTTTCTGTCAAAAAAAATCGTCAAAAATTACCGAGTACCCATTCCTTCATCCGCGCCAGCACCTGGCGCATCGAACCGGTTTGCACAGCGACCTTGCGGCCGCGCAGGCGTTGCGAGCGACCTTCGAGCAGCAAGCCCATCGCTGTCGAATAGCGCGGGTTGCGCACCACGTCGGCCAGGCCGCGCGCGTAGTCCGGCACGCCTATGCGCACCGGCTTCAAGAAAATGTCTTCGCCCAACTCGACCATGCCGGCCATCATCGCGGCGCCGCCGGTGAGCACGATGCCCGACGACAGCAGGTCTTCGTAGCCGGATTCGCGTACCACTTGCTGCACCAGCGAGAACAACTCTTCGACGCGCGGCTCGATCACGGCGGCCAGCGCCTGCCGCGACAGCGTGCGTGGACCGCGTTCGCCCAGTCCCGGCACTTCGATCATTTCGTCCGGGTCGGCGAGCGCCTGCTTGGCGATGCCATGCGTGACCTTGATGTCTTCGGCGTCTGGCGTGGGCGTGCGCAAGGCCATCGCCACGTCGCTGGTGATCTGGTCGCCGGCGATCGGGATCACCGCGGTGTGGCGGATTGCGCCTTCGCTGAAGATGGCGATGTCGGTAGTGCCGCCACCGATGTCGACCAGCACCACGCCCAGCTCCCTCTCGTCTTCGGTAAGCACCGCCAGGCTGGATGCCAGGGGCTGCAGGATCAGATCGTTGACTTCGAGCCCGCAGCGCCGCACGCACTTGACGATGTTCTGCGCCGCGGACACCGCGCCGGTGACGATGTGCACTTTCACTTCGAGGCGGATGCCGCTCATGCCGATCGGCTCGCGCACGTCTTCCTGGCCGTCGATGATGAATTCCTGCGTGAGGATGTGCAGCACCTGCTGGTCGGTCGGGATGTTGATGGCCTTGGCGGTCTCGATCACGCGCGCCACGTCGGTCTGCGAAACTTCCTTGTCCTTGATCGCCACCATGCCGCTCGAATTGAAGCTGCGGATATGGCTGCCGGCGATGCCGGTGAAGACATTGGTGATCTTGCAGTCGGCCATCAGTTCGGCCTCTTCGAGGGCACGCTGGATCGACTGCACGGTGGCTTCGATATTCACCACCACGCCCTTCTTCAAGCCCTTCGACTCGCTCTGCCCCAGGCCAATGACCTCATAGTCGCGCTCGCCGCGCAACTCGGCAACGATCGCCACCACCTTCGAGGTGCCGATATCGAGCGCGACCAGCAGGTCTTTATAGTCTCTACTCATAGCGTGTTATCCGGCCTGGTACTCATTTTTTATCCTGTGTTCGCGGGTCGACGAAACGCATGCTCGCCGCGCGAATCGCAAAGCCGTTCGGGTAGCGCAAATCAGCGGCCTGAATATCCTTCCCCCAGCGGCTGACGACTTGCGGCCAAGCCTTGGTAAAACGCGCACTGCGTTCCGCCAACGAATTCTGATTACGTTCACGACCCAGTTCCAGTTGCAGGCCGCTGGACAATTTCACGGTCCAGGCATAGCGCGCCGACAGCGTCACGGCTTCCGGTTTGCCGCCCAGCGGCGCGAACCAGTTGGTGAAATCGCGATAGCGCGCCACCACGATTTTTTCGCTGCCGGGCGGCCCGTCGAATTCGGGCAGGTCTTGGTCGGCCAGCTCGCCCTGGTTGGCCGTGAACAGATCGCCATCCACACTTACCAACCGGTCGTCGCCCCAAATGCCCAGTGGCCGGTATTCCTCGAGCGTGACCGCCAGCGCGTTCGGCCACACGCGCCGCACGCCGGCGCGCCGTACCCATGGCATCGATTCGAACGCTGCCTGCGCGTTGTCCAGATCGACCGTGAAGAAGTTACCTCTGAGGCGGCCGATCACGCTCGCGCGCACGGTGGGCGCGTTGATATGGTCGACATCGCCGTCGATGCTGATGGTGCGCAGCGTGAACATCGGCTGCTGCACGATCCACGCCGCGGCCGCCGCCAGCAGGCCGAGCAGCGCCAGCGCATACAGTGCGCTGGAGACGGCATTCAGCTGGCGGACGTTATTCCACATGGGCGTTAGCGCAAGGTCAGGGCAAGCACGCTCAACACGAGCGTTGGATAGTCGATACCGACCGCGCGCGCCGCCTTCGGCGGCAGCGAATGGTCGGTCATGCCTGGCGCGGTATTCACCTCCAGGAAATACGGGTTGCCGTCGCTGTCGAGCATGAAGTCGGCGCGACCCCAGTCGTAGCAGCCCAGCATCTCGAAGGCGCGCCGCGCCAACTGCTTGATGCGCACTTCTTCGGCCGGCGTGAGGCCGCACGGAATCAGATATTGGGTGGCGTCGGACAGATACTTCGCGTCGTAGTCGTAGAACTCGCCGGGCGGCACGATACGGATGATCGGCAAGTCGAGGTCGCCGGCAATCGTGACGGTAAATTCGCCGCCACCGTCGATGCTTTTCTCGACCAGCACGACGCGGTCGAAGCGCGCCGCCTCGGCCATGGCATCGGCGAGTGTCTCGGCCGCCTTCACCTTGATGACCGCCACGCTCGAGCCTTCGCAAGCCGGCTTGACGAACAATGGCAAGCCGAGCTTGGCGACGATGCCATCGACGCGCGCCGCATAATCGTCGCCGCGCATCACCACTTCGAAAGGCGGCGTGGGAATGCCGGTTTGCTGCCAGAGCAGCTTGCTGCGCAGCTTGTCCATGCCGAGCGCCGAACCCAGCACGCCGGTGCCGGTGTAGCGAATGCCGAGGAATTCCAGCGCGCCCTGCAGCATGCCGTTTTCACCGTAGCCGCCATGCAGTGCATTGAAGACACGCGCGACGCCGCGCTCTTTCAGGGCGAACAGCGGCGTGTCGCGCGGGTCGAACAACTCGGCATCGACGCCCTTGTCGAGCAAAGCCTGATGCACGAGCCGCCCCGACTTCAGCGAGACCTCGCGTTCATGGTTGTCACCGCCATAGAGCACGGCGACTTTACCGAATTGCCGTGGATCGATGCTGCTCATTGGCTGCCCCATTCGCGCGCCAGGCGGCCCGCCACCCCGCCGATCGAACCGGCGCCCATCGTTATCACCACATCGCCCGCGCGCGCAATCGACATCACCGCGGCCGGCACGTCGTCGATGGCGGGCGCGAACACGATGCTCTCGTCCTTGGTATGGCTGGTCGCCGCCTGCACCGCGCGGCGCAAGGCCTCGCCGGTGGCCGTGGCAATCTGCGGCTCGCCGGCCGCATACACTTCGGTGAGCACCAGCGCGTCGACGTCGGACAACACGTGCACGAAGGCGTCGAAGCAATCGCGCGTGCGGGTGTAGCGATGCGGCTGGAATGCCAGCATCAGGCGTCGACCTGGAAACGCGCCGCGCGCCGCCGCGATGGTGGCCGACATCTCGACCGGGTGATGACCGTAGTCGTCGACCAGCGTGAACGTACCGCCGCCTTGCGTGCAACGGACTTCGCCATAGGCCTGGAAACGCCGGCCGACGCCGGTGAACTCTTTCAGCGCGCGCTGGATCGCCGCGTCGGACACGCCGAGCCGTGACGCCACCGCGATCGCGGCCAGCGCGTTCTGCACGTTGTGTGTGCCGGGCAGGTTCAAGTCGATCTGCAGGGGCGCGGCGCCTTCACGCAGTGCCGTGAAATGCATGCGCCGGCCGCTGGCCGTGACGTCGACGGCGCGCACCTGCGCATCCGCGGAAAAGCCATAGCGCACTACCGGCCGCGACACGAACGGCAGGATGTCGCGCACGTTCGGATCGTCGACGCACAGCGCCGCAATGCCGTAGAACGGCAGGCGCTGCGTGAATTCGATGAAAGCCTGCTTGAGCCGCGCGAAGTCGTGGCCGTAGGTTTCCATGTGGTCGGCGTCGATGTTCGTGACGACTTCGATCACCGGGAACAGGTTCAGGAACGACGCATCCGACTCGTCTGCTTCGGCGACGATGAAGTCGCCCGTGCCCAGTCGCGCATTCGCGCCGGCGCTGGTAAGCCGTCCGCCGATCACGAAGGTCGGATCCAGGCCGCCCTCGCCGAGCACGCTGGCCAACAGACTTGTGGTGGTGGTTTTGCCGTGCGTACCGGCAATCGCGATGCCCTGTTTAAGGCGCATCAATTCCGCCAGCATCACCGCGCGCGGCACGATCGGCACGCGTTGCGCGCGCGCTGCCAGCACCTCGGGGTTATCGGAGCGCACGGCACTCGACACCACCACCGCGCTGGCGCCGATGATGTTCGCCGCGTCGTGGCCGAGCGCAATGCGCGCGCCAAGTTGCGTGAGGCGTTCGGTGGTGGCGCTGGTGCCGAGGTCGGAACCGCTTACCTGATAGCCGAGATTGAGCAGTACCTCGGCGATGCCGCTCATGCCGACGCCGCCGATGCCGACGAAATGGATATGTTTGATGATGTGCTTCATGACGCCGAGCCTCCCGCGTCATGCGACACGTCTGATGTTGCCGCTGTATTGGCACGTTTCGCTGCGTCGGAAACGTTTGAGTTGTTGGATGAGCCGCTCGATGCTGCCGCGTCGCCCCAGTCGCCGTTGATACCCGCCGCCGCCGCACAGGCTTCGGCCACACGCTCGGTCGCGTCGGGCATGGCTTTGGCGCGTGCCTTGACCGCCATGGCCGCCAATGACTCGCGCGTAACGCCGGCGATCCAAGTAGCCAGCTTCTGTGCGGTCAGGTCGCGCTGTTGCATCAGTACCGCCGCGCCGCTGTCGCACAGGAAGCCCGCGTTGCCGGTCTGATGGTCGTCCACCGCAAACGGGAAGGGGACGAACAAAGCCGCGACGCCCACCGCCGCGACTTCGGCAATCGTCATGGCGCCCGAACGGCAGACCACCAAGTCGGCGTCGGCGTACGCGGCGCGCATATCGTCGATGAAGGGCAGCAGCTGCACGTTGGCGCCTTCCACCAGCCCGGCTTTCGCGTAATGCGCGCGCAACGCGTCGATATGCTTGGCACCGGCTTGATGCACCACCTGCGGCCGCTGCACCTCGGGCAACAGCGCCAGCGCGCGCGGCACGGTTTCGTTCAGCGCCGCGGCACCCAGGCTGCCGCCCACCACCAGCAGGCGCAGCCGTCCGGTGCGCTGCGCATAGCGCGCCGCCGGGGCTTCGGTGCGCGCCATGTCTTCGCGGATCGGGTTGCCGGTCCAGTCACTGCGCGGCAAAGCGCCCGGAAATGCCACCAACACGCGCGCGGCCAGCCGCGACAGCACCTTGTTGGCCAGGCCGGCTACGGAATTCTGTTCATGCAACACCAGCGGTCGGCGCGTCAGCACCGCCATCAGGCCGGCCGGGAAGGTGATGTAGCCGCCCATGCCCAACACCACGTCGGGGCGGATCTTGCGCAGCGCGCGCAGGCTTTGCGCACAGGCGCGCAGCAGATTCAACGGCAGCATCAGCTTGGTGGCGGCACCTTTGCCGCGCACGCCGCCGAAGCGCACGAATTCGATCGGGATACCCTGTTTCGCCACCAACGCCGCTTCCATTCCAGACGGACTTCCCAGCCAGACCACGCGCCAACCGCGGGCGCGCATCCAATGGGCGACGGCCAGCCCCGGGAACACATGGCCCCCGGTGCCGCCCGCCATCACCATCAGCGTGCGCGCTTCGCTCATACCTTGCCTCCGCGCATCAGGATGCGATTTTCGTAATCGACGCGCAGCAACAGCGCCATCGCCAGGCAATTCAAGGTAATGCCCGAGCCGCCGTAGCTGACCAGCGGCAGCGTCAGACCCTTGGTCGGCAGCAGGCCGAGATTCACGCCCATATTGATAAAGGCTTGCGCGCCCAGCCACAGGCCGATGCCCTTGGCCAGCAGACCGGCGAAGGTACGTTCCAGCGCCAGCGCCTGACGGCCGATTTCGAAGGCGCGCCGCACCAGCCAGTAGAACAACAGGATCACCACCATAACGCCGACAAAGCCGAACTCCTCGCCGATCACGGCCAGGATGAAGTCGGTATGCGCTTCCGGTAGATAGTTGAGTTTTTCGACGCTGCCACCCAGGCCGACGCCGAACCATTCACCGCGACCGAAGGCGATCAGCGAATGCGTCAGTTGATAAGCCTTGCCCTGCGCGTATTGCTCGTTCCACGGATCGAGGTAGGCGAAGATGCGTTCACGCCGCCACGGCGATGCCCAGATCAACATGCCGAAGGTGGCCAGCGCGGTCATCACCAAACCGCCGAACAAGCGGCCGTTGACGCCACCCAGGAACAGCACACCCATTGCAATCGCCGCGATCACCAGGAACGCGCCCATGTCGGGCTCGAGCAGCAGCAAGGCGCCCACCACGCCGACGGCGAACGCCATCGGCAGGAAGCCGCGGCGCAGGCTATGCATGTATTCCTGCTTGCGCACCGTGTAATTGGCGACGTAGACGGTGACCGCCAGCTTCATGATTTCCGACGGCTGCATATTGGTGAAGCCGAGCGGAATCCAGCGCCGCGCGCCGTTCACGCCCTTGCCGATATGCGGGATCAGGACGATGCCCAGCATGAACAGCGAGAGCAGGAACAGCTTGGGCGCGTATTTGTCCCACACGCTCACCGGTACGCGAAACGCGGCCAGTGCGACGATGATGCCGACCACCAGCGACGCCAGGTGTCGAACCAGGAAAAAGTAGCTGTGATAGGCCGCGTATTTCGGCGAATCAGGCATCGCGATCGAGGCCGAATAGACCATCACCACACCGATGCCGAGCAGCGCGATCGTCACCCACATCAACAGGTGATCGTATTCCAGCATGCGCGAGCGCTCGGGCCGCACCGCGTTCACTGAACTGGCGATGCCGCCCATGCGCGCCGCGCCGCCGCTGTGCGAGAAATCACGTGGCTCGGTGCGGCCGCCCAGTGGCCCGTGCAGGCCGCCGATGCCTGGCGACGCGCCGGGTGCGAAAGCACCGCGACGCCCGCTCATGCGCGCAAACATTCGTTGGAACACGCTCATAGCACTATCCCCGCTTCAGCAGCCATCTGCTCGACTGCGCGCCGGAACACTTCGGCCCGATGCGCGTAATTTTTAAACATGTCGAAGCTGGCGCAGGCCGGCGACAACAGCACCGTATCGCCCGGCTCGGCGAATCCCGCGGCGCGCCGCGTTGCCGCTTCCAGCGAATCGCAATCCGCCAAAGGCACGGCGGTGTCGGCGAGCGCCGCGCGCAGCAGCGCGGCATCGCTGCCGATCAGCACCACGGCGCGCGCGGCGCGCGTCACGGCAGCCGCCAGCGGCGTGAAGTCTTGTCCCTTGCCTTGGCCACCGGCGATCAACACGATCTTGCCGTGGCCGACGCTCAAGCCCTGCAGCGCGGCGACGGTGGCGCCGACGTTGGTGCCCTTGCTGTCGTCGACGTATTCGATGTCGGCGATCGTGGCCAAATGGTCGACGCGGTGCGGCTCGCCGCGATAGTCGCGCAGCCCGTGCAGCAACGGCGCCAGCGGCAATCCCGCAACCCGGCACAGTGCCAGCGCAGCCATCGCGTTGGCGGCATTGTGCAGGCCGCGGATGCGCAGCGCGTCGACCGGCATCAAGCGCCGCAGCATCAGTTCGGTATGGCTGGCCGACACACGCGAGCGCCGACGCTTCGGCGCGGGCGTTTCGGCACGCAGGGGCACGGCCGGTGCATCGTCTT
Source organism: Janthinobacterium lividum (assembly GCA_050955105.1). GTDB lineage: Bacteria > Pseudomonadota > Gammaproteobacteria > Burkholderiales > Burkholderiaceae > JBPBQZ01. Next base: position 11,945 of record JBPBQZ010000142.1, read on the forward strand.
CCGGATCAAACGCCTCGACGATCCAGTCGACGCCGTTGGCGCGCAATAGACCAAGGTCGCCGGCGCGCTCGGGGGCGCCCAGGCCGAAGCTGATGCTATGAGCGTGGTGTTGTGCTGTCTCGCCCGGCAGCATCGCCAGGCTGCTGGCGTCGTCGCGGTTGAGCACGCGTACGCTGTGGGCGCCGAAGATGCGCGCCTTGGCGCTGCGATAGGCGTCGAAACCGCCATGCCAATCCAGATGGTCTTGCGTAACGTTCAACACCGCTGCGGCGTCGGGCGCGAAGCTGTAGGCGGTCTCGAGCTGGAAGCTCGACAATTCGAGCACCCACACCTGCGGCAAGGCATCGGCATCGAGCGCGGCGCACAGCCGATCGAGCAGCGACGGGCTGATGTTGCCGGCCATCGCGGTGCGCCGACCGCCGCGTTCGCACAGCATCGCGGTGAGCGCGGTGGTGGTGGTCTTGCCGTTGGTGCCGGTGATGGCGAGCACGCTCGGGCGATAGCCGACCGCGCTGCCGAGTGCCCGCAGTGCCTGCGCGAAGAATTCCAGCTCGCCCCACACTTGCGCGCCACGGGCCCGGGCCTCGGCCAGCAAGCTTGCGACGTCGTCGGCGTAAGGCGACAGACCCGGACTGATGGCAACGATGCGAACGCCGCCGCGCTCCGTATCCAAACCGTCGAGCAAGGCGCTCGAGAATGCGCCGCCGATGAATTCGGGACGGGCGGCGGCAGTCAGGCCATCCAGCGCGCTCAGGTTCGGCGGCTGCAAGCGCGTATCGGCGATGCGCACGGCACAGCCGTGGCGCAGACACCAACGCGCGAGCGCCAGCCCCGACTCGCCTAGACCAAGCACGAGTACGGCCGGACGCTCCAGTTCGCCAAACATGTCCATTCGTCGACTCACTTCCTGCAAGTCATGCAAATCCTGCGAAACCACGCCGCGCGGCGCTTCCTGCGCGGTCTGCACTGCGAGCACTTCGCTGGCGTCGTGCGCGGCCTGCGCCAAGGCCATCGCGAGCGGCGCCAACGACGGCGAAGCAGGCGTGGAGGCCGCGGCGGCTGACCGAGTAGCTAGCGTCATCATCTTCCGTTCACCGCAGCTTCAAGGTCGACAGGCCGATCAATACCAAAATCAGCGTGATGATCCAGAAGCGCACCGTCACCTGCGTCTCTTTCCATCCTGACAACTCAAAATGGTGATGCAGCGGCGCCATCTTGAAAATACGGCGCCCCTCGCCGAAGTGGCGCTTGGTGAGCTTGAACCAGCTTACTTGCAACACTACCGACAAAGTTTCGGCGACGAAGATGCCGCCCATCACGAACAAGACAATTTCCTGCCGCACGATCACCGCTACCGTGCCGAGCGCGCCGCCCAGCGCCAAGGCGCCGACGTCGCCCATGAAGACCTGCGCGGGGTGCGTGTTGTACCAAAGAAACGCCAGCCCCGCGCCCGACATGGCGGAGCAAAATATCAACAATTCGCCGGCGCCCGGGATATGCGGAAACAGCAGATATTTGGAATAGACGGCACTGCCCATTACATAGGCGAACACGCCGAGCGCGCTGCCCACCAGCACCACCGGCATGATGACCAGTCCATCCAGCCCGTCGGTGAGGTTTACCGCATTGCTCGAGCCGACGATCACCAGATAAGTCAGCGCCATGAAGCCGACCAGGCCAAGCGGATAGCTCATCGACTTGACGAACGGCAGCAGCAGGTCGGCACGGGCCGGCAGCGTCAGCGAGAAGCCGCTGTGCACCCAGGCCATGAAGAAATCGAAGGCGCGTGCATTGTTGGCCTCGGATACGCTGAAAGCCAGATACACCGCCGCGAAAACGCCGATCAGCGACTGCCAGAAATACTTTTCGCGCGACGACATGCCGCGCGGGTCTTTGTGCACCACCTTGCGATAGTCGTCGACCCAGCCGATCAGGCCGAAGCCGAAGGTCACCAGCAGCACGATCCAGATGAAGCGATTGCTCAAGTCGGCCCACAGCAGCGTCGCCACGGCGATGCCGATCAGAATCAGCGCGCCGCCCATCGTCGGTGTGCCCGATTTAATGAGATGCGATTGCGGCCCGTCGGTGCGTACCGCTTGTCCAACCTTTAGCTCGGTGAGTTTGCGAATAACGGCCGGGCCCGAGACGAGCCCGATCAACAGCGCGGTGATGGTCGCCATCACCGCCCTGAAAGTGAGATAACTGACAACGCGCAGGAAGCTTGCGTCGTTCTGCAGCCATTGCGCGAGCGCAAGAAGCATCGGTTTCCTTTCAATTTCCATGACGAGCCGTCCCCGGCGCGCCAGCGAGCGCGTCGACGACGCGCTCCATGCGCATGAAGCGCGATCCTTTTACCAAGACGGTTGCTGCGGCGACGGGCGCGCTGGCTGCCAGCGCGTCGATCATTGTGTCGATCGACTCGAAGTGACGAGCCGCTGCGCCGAAAGCGGCGCATGCGTCGCGCATCGCATCGCCGAAGCCGAATAATTGTTTGATGCCGCGCTCGCGCGCATAGCCACCTATTTCGAGATGAAACGCCGGGCCGTGCTCGCCGACCTCACCCATATCGCCGAGTACCAGCACGGTATGACCGCCGCGTGCCGCTAAAACATCGATCGCGGCGCGTACCGAATCGGGGTTGGCGTTATAGCTGTCGTCGATCACGGTCGCGCCGACGAACGGTGCGCGCGTGCCGAGCAGGCTGCGCAGACGCCCTTTCACGGGCTCGAAATTCTGCAAGCCGGCCTGGATGGCGCTGGCCGATACGCCGGCTGCCAAGGCGCAGGCGGCAGCGGCCAGCGCATTGCGCGCGTTGTGGCGACCCAGCGCACCCAGCAGCACGTCGGTCGTCAGACCGGCGCCATCGATATGCAGAAGTTGTGCGGGGCTCGAGGTCACACCGGCCGGCTGTGGCAGCACGCTGCCTACCAGCACAGGCGCCTCGGCGGCGCTGGCTGATCGACGCGTGGCGCTATGCGCGCGCGTGGCGCTTGTCGTATGAGCAGGACCTCCAGGTGTTGCGTCGACGCTGGCGGCTGGTGTTGCGGAAGCGCTACCCGCCGCAGCGGCGGCTTGTGGCGACGCGCTGTCGACCAGCGCGAAGCTGATGATCGGATTGCCGGTCGCGGCCACGCGCCAGATCGGCTCGTAGGTCTCGTCAGCCGGATACACCGCAACGCCGTCAGGCTTCAGCGCATGAATTGCCGTTGCGTGTTCGAGCGCGACGGTTTCCACGTCGGCCATGAATTCCTGATGCTCGCGCTGTGCGTTGTTGACGAGTGCCACCGTGGGCGCCGCCATGCGCGCCAAGCCGGCGGTTTCGCCGGGATGATTCATGCCGAGTTCGACCACCGCCAGCCGATGCGCGGCCGACAGGCCCAGCAAGGTCAAGGGCACGCCGATATCGTTATTGAGATTGCCACGCGTTGCGAGCACCGCCTCGGCGCCCACGGCCGCGCGGAAGATCGACGCGATCATTTCCTTCACGGTGGTTTTGCCGTTGCTGCCCGTCACCACCACCAGCGGCAGCGCAAAGCGGCTGCGCCAGCCATGCGCCAAGGCACCCAGCGCGCTACGGGTGTCGGCCACGCGAATTTCCGGCACCGGCAAGTCGCCGGCCGCGCGCGAGGTCACCACAGCGACCGCGCCTTTGGCGATGGCATCGCCGAGAAAGTCGTGCGCATCGTGCAAATCGCCGCGCAAGGCAATGAACAGGTCGCCGGCACGCACATCGCGGCTGTCGGTGGTCACGCGCTTGAATGACGTAACGCGCGACGTGGCGTGCGCGCCCAGCACGCGGGCGTCGGACATCATGGCGGCGGCTTCGTCGATCGTCAGCATCGTCATGATTGGCCGTCTCGTTGCGCGGCGCGCGCGGCCAGTGCCAACTGCACGTGATCGACATCGGAAAACGGCTGCTTCACGCCCAGCGCTTCCTGCGTCGTTTCATGTCCCTTGCCCGCCACCAGCACCACGTCGGCGCAAGCGGCCTGGCGAATCGTTTGCAGGATGGCGCGCGCGCGATCTTCCACCTGGCGTACGCGCTCGGTCGAGTCGGCAGTGGCATGCGCGGCGGCGGGAATCCCGGCGGCGATCTGTTCGATGATCAACATCGGCGACTCGCTGCGCGGGTTATCGCTGGTCAGCACCACCGTATCCGCACCGTGCGCCGCGACCGCCCCCATCAATGGACGCTTGCCGGCGTCGCGATCACCGCCGCAGCCGAATACGCAATGCAGCGCGCCACCGCGCGCGTCGGCCACAGGCCGCAGCGTGGCCAGGGCTTTTTCGAGCGCGTCGGGGGTGTGCGCGTAATCGACCACCACCAGCGGCTCGTTGCTGCGCGGACCACTGCTGACGCGCTGCATGCGTCCGGGCACAGGCGTGAGCCGCGCCAGCGCCGCGCAAGCCGCGTCGAACGGCATCTTCTGCGCCAGCAGCGCGCCGCATACGGCGAGCAGATTGCTGACGTTGAAGGCGCCGATGATCGCCGTTTCGATATGCGCGGTGCCCCAATCGCCATCCAGCATGAACGCGGTGCCGCGCGCAGTGGGCCGAATTTGCCGGGCGAACAGCGCAGCGGTGCGCGGCGGCAGCGGCGCACGATGCGCGCTGGTTGCACTGGAGGTATCGGCGCAGGCAGCAGGCGCTGCGGGCGCTGCGTCGATCCAGTAGGCAATCGGCTGCACGTCGGCGGCGAGTTGCGCCAACAGCCGGCAACCGGCCGCGTCGTCGCGATTCAGCACTGCGGCGCGCAGTCCCGGCGTTTCGAACAATCGCGCCTTGGCCGCCTCGTAGGCCGCCATGGTGTGGTGATAGTCGAGATGGTCCTGCGTCAGGTTGGTGAACACGGCGACGTCGAATGCCACGCCGTTGCTGCGGCCCTGATGCAGCGCATGCGACGACACTTCCATCGCTACCGCCTGGGCCCCGTCGGCGCGCAAGCGTGCCAGCGCCCGCTGCAGGCGCGGCGCATCGGGCGTGGTGAAACCGGTGACCGTGAGTTGACCTGGCAGGCCGACGCCCAGGGTACCGACGATGGCGCACGGCGTACCCGCCGCCGACAGCGCTTGCGCCACCCAGTGGCTGCAGGATGTTTTGCCGTTGGTGCCGGTGATGCCGATGACTTGCATGGCTTCGCTCGGCGCGCCGTACCAGGCACTTGCCAACGGGCCGGCGAGCATGTCGAGCTGCGGCAGCGCGTGGTGCGCGGCGGCGCCCTCGACCGCGCGCAACACCGCCAGATCCGCATGCTCGGGCTGCCAGACCACCGCTGCCGCGCCACGCGCAAGCGCAGCGCCGATGTGCGGGCGATTGTCGGCGCCCTCTACCGCGTAGGCGAGGAAGCCGTCGCCAGGCGCCACCTCGCGACTGTCCGCGTGCAGGTCGGCGCCCGCCTTGAGCGTAGCGTTCAACCATGCCGTCGCCACCTCGAGCCCAGGGCTCAGGTCGGCGCCGTTACGGCGGTCGCGCGGTACGTTCATCGTGCGCCTCCCGGCACGGCGGCGGTACGCACGGGCACTTGCGCCGACGCCGTCATCACGGTGGGCTTGACGGGCTGGTCGGGCGCGATGTTCAGCGCGCGCAAGGTATCGCCGGCGATCGACGAGAACGCGGGCCCTGCCACTTGTCCACCGAAATGCTGGCCGCCGCTCGGCTCGTCGACCGACACCGCGACGATGATGCGCGGATTCGACATCGGCGCAATGCCGACGAAGGAAGCGCGATATTTGGACTTGTCGTAGCCACGTCCCGACTGTTTGTACGCGGTGCCGGTCTTGCCGCCGACACGATAGCCAGGCACGGCGGCGTTCGGCGCGGTGCCGCCTGGTGCCACCACGGTTTCCAGCATCTTCTTGATGTCGCGCACGGTTTCCGGCGAGAACACTTGCGGGCCTACCGGCACGTCGCCGTCAGTCTTATAGATGGACAGCGGCAACAAGCGGCCATCGTTCGCGAACACCGTATAGGCATGCGCCAACTGGAACAGCGACACCGACAGGCCATAGCCGTAGGACATGGTGGCCTGTTCAATACGGCGCCAGCTCTTCCATGGCCGCAGGCGCCCAGCCACCGCACCGGGGAAGCCGATGCGCGGCGCCTGACCCAGGCCGACGCTGGTATACATATTCCACATTTCTTCGGGACGCAGCTGCATCGCGATCTTGCTGGTGCCGACGTTGCTCGACTTCTGGATCACACCGGCCACCGTTAACACGCCGAAATTGCTGTCGTCGGTAATCTGCGCGCCGTCGAGCACATAGCGTCCCGGCGAAGTATTGACGATGGTCGTGGGCGTTACACGATGCAGGTCGAGCGCCAGCGAAATCGTGAACGGCTTCATGATCGAGCCCGGCTCGAAGGTGTCGGTGAGCACGCGATTGCGCAGTTGCTCGCCGGTCAAGCGCGTGCGGTCATTCGGGTTGTAGGTGGGATAGTTCGCCAGCGCGAGCACTTCGCCGGTGCGCGTGTCGACCACCATCGCGGCGCCGGCGTGCGCATGGTTGCGCTCCACCGCCTGCTTGAGTTCGGTGTAGGTGATGTATTGAATTTTGCTGTCGATGGCCAGCCGCATATCCCGGCCGTCGCGCGGTGTCGCCAATTCGTCGACGTCTTGCACGATATGGCCCATGCGGTCCTTGATAACGCGGCGGCTGCCCGAAACGCCTTCCAGCACCTTGTCCTGGCTCAGCTCGACGCCTTCCTGGCCGGCATCTTCCACATTGGTGAAGCCCACCAGGTGCGCGGTGATTTCGCCTTCCGGATAAAAGCGCTTGTCTTCCTTGCGTACGTAGACGCCCGGGATATCGAGCGCGCCGACTTTGTCGGCCAATTCGATCGGCACCTGCCGTTTGATATAGACGAACGATTTCGATTCGGACAGCTTGGCGCGCAGTTCGCGCGGCGTCATGCTCAGCAGTTGTCCGAGCGCAACCACCTTGTCGGCGCCCAGGTCGTCGGGCACGTCTTCGGGAATCGCCCAGATGGCGCGCACCGGCAACGTGGTCGCCAGCACCTGCCCATTGCGATCGAGGATCTTGCCGCGCGAGGCCGGCAATTCGATGGTGCGCTCATAGCGGCTTGCACCCTGCTTCAGATAGAAGGCGTTGCCGGGCCCTTGAATCCACAGTGCGCGCAGCGCCAGCGCCACGAAGGCGGCGAAGATCAGAAACACCACGAGCTTCGAGCGCCACATCGGCAGGCTCAGGGAAAGCATCGGGTTCGCGGAAAAAGGCACGCCGCGGCCAGCGCTGGTCTTCTTCACCGGGCGGTCCCCTTGGTCGACTTAGGCGACTTGGGTTGACGTGCAGCGCTGCCTGATGCGGGCGCGGCCAGCGAGGGGTCGGCCGGGGCTATTTGGCCAGCCGCGTCGGACGAGGTGGCGTCGGATGCCATATCGGCAGCCATCGCGGACGCGGCTGCGGCTGCGGCGCTGGCCGTGCGGGCGCCCGCATCACTTGCCGCGCCCATGGCACCGGGCGCGGCACTGGCGCCGGCGGCCGCGGATGCGGCGGGCTGCACCGTGATGTATTGAGTGCGGCCCGCCAACTGGTCGCTCATCTTCAACTGACTGCTGGCGACGTCTTCGATGCGCGAGGTTTTGGAGGCGGCGCTCTGCTCATATTGCAGACGCGACCAATCTTGCGTGAGATGGTGTTCCATCGATTGCGCCATCTCTAATTGGATGAAGATATGGCGCTGCTGGTAGGTAGCGTTCACCACCGATAGCGCGCATGCAACCAGCACGAACAGCAGCAGCGTATCGAGGCGGCTCACAGCGCCACCTTTTCTACGATGCGCATAACCGCCGAGCGCGCGCGCGGGTTGGCGGAGGTTTCGGCGGAATCGGCGCGCACCCGACCCAGCAGGCGCAACGGCGCCGCGGGGATATCGGCGGCGCGAATCGGCAGACGGCGGTCGAACACCGGCGCGCTTGCATGCTCTCGCATGAAGCGCTTGACGATCCGATCTTCAAGCGAATGAAAGCTGATGACCACCAGCCGTCCCCCAGGTTCCAACAAATCGACCGCCGTGCGCAGCGCTATCGGCAGTTCCGCAAGCTCTTGATTGACGTGAATCCGTATAGCTTGAAAGGTGCGGGTGGCCGGATTCTGGCCCTTCTCGCGTGTTTTGACGGCGCCTGCCACGATCTCGGCAAGCTCGCTTGTACGCTCGAGGGGCCCCAGGCGCCCGGCCTCTGCCCGGCGAGCAACAAGCGCCTTTGCAATCTGAAAAGCAAACCGTTCTTCCCCATAATCGCGTATCACCTCCGTGATTTCCTCGCGCGACGCTCGGCCGAGCCACTCGGCCGCTGATTCGCCACGCGTAGGATCCATGCGCATATCCAGCGGACCATCGAAACGAAAACTGAAACCGCGCGTGGGGTCATCCAGTTGCGGCGACGACACGCCCAGATCGAGCAATACGCCAGCCACTTGGGCGATGCCGCGCGCGCTCAGCGCTGCGTGCATCGTCGTGAAACTGTCGTGCACAATCGAAAATCTCGGATCTTGCCAAGACGCGCCGACCGCGATCGCAGCGGGGTCTTTGTCGAAGCCGATCAAACGCCCGTTCGCGTCGAGCCGCGCAAGAATCTCGGTGCTGTGGCCGCCGCGCCCGAAGGTGCCATCGACGTAGCAGCCCGCACTACGCCAGACCAACGCCTCGACCGCTTCGTGCCGCAACACCGTTTCATGTCGCAGACTTTCGTCACTCGTCTGGGTCATACGACGAGCGCCGTTAAAAGCTGAAGTTTTTTAAAGCGTCGGGCATGCCCTGCGCCATCGCGGCCTGTTCCTTCGCCGCGTAGGTTTGCGCATCCCAAAGCTCGAAATGACTGCCCATGCCGAGCAGCATGACTTCCTTGTCGAGGGAAGCTGCCTGCCGCAACTCGGGCGATACCAGCACGCGTCCGGAGCCATCTACATCGACGTCCGAAGCGTTGCCTAAAAAGATACGGCGCCACCAGTGAGCATCCATCGGCAGCGCCGCGATTTTGTTGCGAAAGACTTCCCATTCGGGACGCGGGAACAGCAACAGGCAGCCGTCGGGGTGCTTGGTAATAGTTACCCGACCCTCGGCCTCGGCGACCAGCGCGTCTCGATACCGGGACGGCACTGAAAGCCGCCCCTTGGAATCGAGCGTAAGCGCTGACGCTCCCTGGAACACATCCTTCTCCTTTTTGCGCGGCCCCGGCCATTGAACCGATGGCGGCGCACCCCGTTTGAGCTGCTGGAATTTCTACACAAAATTGCACTTTTTCACACTGTTTCCCACTTTAGAGGATGCATTTCGGGTGGTCAAGGTATCCATTCGACCAGTCCGATAATTTTGTTCATCGGAACAATGACTTAGCGTCGGCACGGTAAGGTGCCGAACACATAAAAGCATTAATAATTAGATATATAGTCGCGCTAGCTGAAGTCAGTTCTAGATTAAAACTGATTCACTTTGGCAATAAATGTTGTATCCGCGGTCACGGCCCGGCAAGGCGCCGGGTAAGGCAAAGATTACCGGGACCGCGCGGTAAGTGCGTGTTTATCGGAATGTATTACCTGATGCAGTACAATCCGACAATTCCGAGAGCTGGAGATTATGTCAAAGATGATAAGCAGTGCGCGTCATCACGCGTGCGGCGGCTCTCATCAGCGTACGTATCGGGAACGGCAATTCCATGCCGCCGGCCTCGGATGCGGTGCGCGCATGCTCACGTTCGTCGCTGCGCATCTGTTCGACGATGACGCGCGACGCGCCGTCGGCCGCTGGCAGATCGGTGAGATGGCCGTCGAGATGCTGCTCGACCTGACGCTCGGTCTCGGCCATGAACCCCAGGCTGACCCGGTCACCCAACTTGCCCGCCGCGAAGCCGATGGTCATCGCGCCGGCGTACCAGAGCGGGTTCAGCAGACTGGGCCGTGAATCGAGCTGGCGCAGGCGCTCGGCGGTCCAGGCCAGGTGATCCTCCTCTTCCCGCGCTGCGCGCTCGAAGGCAAGCCTCAGCTTGGCTGAGCGCGTTGCCATTTTCTGAGATTGATAGAGCGCCTGCGCGCACACCTCGCCGACGTGGTTCACGCGCATCAGTCCGGCGGCGTGACGCTTTTCTTCCAGCGTCAGCACATTGTCGTCATGGCCCACTGGCGCGGCGGGCGCCAAACGGTTGGCGCGCGCAACACCGGCTAAGGCGCGCAGGCCGCGGTCGAATTCCGCGATGAAATCATCCATTGCCATATCAGTATCTCCTGGTTGAGCCGCGGGCGAACCACTGGCTGAGCGGCGAAAAGCCGCGGGCAAGCGGCCGAGCAGCGCTCCCCTGTGACTATGCGATCGGTGGTCCATCCGCCGCATGCGCCACGGCCGCCGCGCTGCTGGTTTCGTGCTCGCGCAACGCGCGCCGCAGGATTTTGCCCACATTGGTCTTGGGCAGTTCGGTGCGAAACTCCACCGAACGCGGACGCTTGTAGCCGGTGAGGCGCGTGCGGCAGAACGCCAGCACGTCTTCTGCGGTAAGCGCGGGGTCTTTCTTGACGATATACAACTTCACCGCCTCGCCCGAATGCGCATCGGGCACGCCCACCGCGGCCGCCTCGAACACGCCGGGATGCGATGCTGCGACGTCTTCCACTTCGTTCGGGTAGACATTGAAACCCGAGACGATGATGATGTCCTTCTTGCGATCGACGATCGTGAAATAGCCGCGCGCATCGACCATGCCGATATCGCCGGTCCTGAAAAAACCATCTTCGGTCATCGCGTGCGCGGTTTCCTCGGGCTGGTTCCAATAGCCGGCCATCACCTGCGGGCCGCTGATGCAGATTTCGCCGGTCTCGCCCAGCGGCAACTCCACGCCGACATCATCGCGAATCGACACGTCGGTCGACGGAATCGGCAGGCCGATCGTCCCGGAAAATTCGCTGGCGTCGACCGGGTTGCAGATCGCCACCGGCGAGGTTTCGGAGAGGCCGTAGCCTTCGACCAGCGGACACTTCGTCAAGGCGAACCAGCGGCGTGCCACCGATTCCTGAATCGCCATGCCGCCACCGCTGGAAGTAACCAGCCCCGAGAAATCCAGTTGGGCGAATTCCGGCTGATTCAACAGCGCGTTATATAGCGTGTTGACCGCAGGGAAGATATTGACGCGATACGGCGAGATCGCCTTGATCAGGTCTTTCAGATCGCGCGCATTGGGAATCAGGATGCCCAGGCCACCGAGAATGATCGAGAAGAAGCCGCAGGCCGTCAGCGCATAGATGTGATACAGCGGCAGCGCGATCACCATGATGGGCTGCGGGAATGCGCGCAGTCTGGCCTGTGCCGGCTCGTACCAGGCCTGTAGCTGTAGGCTGTTCGACACCATGTTCCGATGCAGCAGCACCGCGCCCTTGGCCAGGCCGGTGGTACCCCCCGTGTATTGCAGGAAGGCGATGTCGTCGGGCAACACGCCGACCGGCGTGAAGCCGTGGCGCGCGCCGTCGCGCAGCGCGGTGTTGAAGGCGACGTGGCCAGGCAGGTGCCAGGGCGGCACGATCTTCTTGAGCCTGCGCACCACCACGTTTACTAGCACGCCCTTCGCGCCCATCAGGTCGCCGAGCGAGGCCACCACCACGTGCTTGACCTCGGTGTGGGCAATCACCTGTTGCAGCACCGCGGCGAAGTTCTCGAGCACGATGATGGCTTCGGCGCCGCTGTCCGCCAGTTGATGCTGCAGTTCGCGCGGTGTGTAGAGCGGATTGACGTTGACCACGACATAGCCGGCGCGCAGCACCGCGGCCATCGCCACTGGATACTGCAGCACGTTCGGCAGCATGATCGCCACGCGCGCGCCGCGCCGCAGCCCTTGCGCCTGGAGCCAAGCGGCCAAGCGCCGAGATAGATCGTCGAATTCGGCGTAGCTGATGGTTTTACCCATGCAGACGAAGGCGTCGCGCGCGGCGAATTCCTTGAAGCTTTTTTCCAGTATTTCGACCATCGACGGAACCTGCGTCGTGTCGACTTCAGCCGGCACGCCGGAGGGATACGAGTCGAGCCAAATCTTGTCCATCCGTCTCCCACATCTCTTTTTTAGGTGATTCGATAACGCTGCTACGGGCAAGCGCCGCACGTCGGGCGCTCACCTTACTATTTGTCGGATCCTCAAACTATAGCCTCGACCGGGATGTCAGCGTGCGCGACGAGCGGCGCGACCTCGACCAGGCAATCGTAGAACGTCGCCGATCCGCCCAGATCAGTCAAGCCCTGGCTGGTCAACTGATTGACGTTGCGGCCGTCGGGCGACAACTTGCGCCACCAGATGGAGAGCCCCACCACCAGGCCCTCGCGAGTGCGTTCGGTGACGCGCGCGCGCGCCTGCATCGTGCCGCGGTCATTGAAAATGGCGACGCGTTGGCCGTCGACGATGCCGCGCTGCGCCGCATCGAGCGGATGCATGTCCAGGTGCGGCTCACCCTCGCCCGCCCGCAGGCTCGCGACGTTCACGAAGGTGCTGTTGAGAAAATTGCGCGAGGGCGGCGAAATCATCGCCAGCGGATAGCGCAGCGCTAGCTCCGGCGCGGCTTCGTGCGATTCGCGCGGCGGTAGATAAGCGGGTACTGCGTCGAGCCCGGCTGCCGCGAGCGTTGCCGAATAGAACTCGCAGCGGCCGGAGCGCGTTGGGAAGCCGCCCTCGGCGAACGGCGCATCGGCCAATGCCAGCTTGGTCCAGCCGGCCGCGCGAAGAGTTTGCCAGTCGGTGCCGCCAAGGCGTTTGTCGGCCCAGCGGAAAGCCTGTGCGCCCAGCGCTTCGTCGGATTCGTACAGCGCCGGCTCCTTGAGCCCCATGCCGCGCGCAAGGTCGCGGAAGATCTGCGTATTCGGTCGCGCTTCGCCGACCGGCGCGATCGCCGGCTCGTTCACCATCAGATAGGTGTGGCCGTACGATTTGTGGACGTCGAAGTGCTCGAGTTGGGTGGTGGCGGGCAACAACAGGTCGGCGTAATCGGCGGTATCGGTCTGGAAATGTTCGAGCACGATGGTGAACAAGTCTTCGCGCGAGAAGCCCGCGACTACCTTGGCCGAATCGGGAGCCACGGCGACCGGGTTGGCGTTGTAGACGATCAACGCTTCGATGCGGGGACCGAACGTGGGAGCGGCGGCCCTCGCATCGCCCGGATGTAACAATGCATCGCCAATGCCGTTCATATTGATTACCCGCGGCAGTTGGGTCGGCCATCCGGGCAGCAAGTCCGGACGCGCCAATGAAGCGCTGTCGACCGGCGCAAACCCCGACGCCGACAACAACAGCCCGCCGGCCCGGTGACGCCACGCGCCGACCAGCGACGGCAGCGAAGCGATCGCGCGCACCGCGTTGCCGCCGCCATAGGCGCGCTGCATCCCGTAATTCAAGCGAATCGCCGCCGCTTTGCTGCTGCCATATTCGAGCGCAAGGTCGATCACCTGTTGCGCCGGGATGCCGCATATTTCTGCCACGCGCGCCGGCGGGAAATCGGCGGCACGCGCGGCCAGCGCGTCGTAGCCCAGTGTGTAGCGCGTCACGTAGTCGGTATCGATCAAGCCGGCGTCGATCAGCACGTGGATCATGCCAAGCGCCAGGGCCGCATCGGTGCCGGGTCGCAAGGCGATATGCCGATGACACTTCTCGGCGGTCAGCGACCGGTAGGGGTCGATCGCCACCAGCGTCGCGCCGCAGCGCTTGGCCTCTTGCGCGCGTGCCCAGAAATGCACACTGGAGGTGATCGGATTGCTGCCCCAAATCAGGATAAGCCGGCTTTCTTCGAAGAACTGCTCGTGCATGCCGACGCTGCCGCCATAGGTGTGCAGCAAACCGGCCGCGCCCGCGGAAGCGCAAATCGTGCGATCCAGCCGCGATGCGCCCAGATGATGGAAGAAGCGCGCCGCGATGCTTTCGCCTTGCAACAAGCCCAGCGTGCCGCCATAGCTGTAGGGCAGGATCGCCGTCGGCTCACGCCGCGCTATCTCGGAAAGACGGCCGGCGGCGAGCGCGATGGCCTCATCCCAGGAGATCGGCGCGAAGCGGCCCTCGCCTTTGCGGCCGATGCGCTTCATCGGCTGGGTGAGACGATCGGCGTGATAGGTACGTTCGGTATAACGAGATACCTTGGTGCACAACACACCCTGCGTCGGCGGGTGTGCCGGGTCACCCTGAATTTTGATCGCGCGGCCGTTCTGCACGGTTACCCGCAACGAGCAGGTGTCGGGACAATCGTGCGGGCAGACGCCGCGCACAGTACGGATGGCGGCCGGGTCGGCAGACGCGCTCATGGTGGGGCCCCAGGAAAACGGTCTTGTTTTACGGTTTGTCGGCCATTGTATTACGGCGCGTACAGGGCCGAGCGTAGAATCGGTCGGAGTTGATCGCAGCATTTCTCCGCATCGAGGATATTTATCATGCACCTCATTCCAGACATTGAAGAGAGCGTCGACGCACTGCGCGCACTGCGGCGCGATCTGCACGCCCATCCCGAATTAGCCTACGACGAGCACCGCACCGCCGGACTGATCGCCGACGAATTGACACGGCTCGGGCTGGACGTGCAGCGCGGCATCGGTAGAACTGGCGTAGTGGGCACCTTGCGCGCCGGCGGCGGCAGCGCCGCGATCGGCCTGCGCGCCGATATGGACGCGCTGCCGATTAATGAGAAGAACGCCTTCGCGCACCGCTCGGTGCACGCGGGCCGCATGCATGCGTGCGGCCACGACGGACACGTGGCGATGCTGTTGGGCGCGGCACGCTATCTGGCGCGGCACCGCCATTTCGACGGCACCGTGCACTTCATTTTCCAGCCGGCCGAGGAAGGCGGCGCCGGCGCCTCGGCGATGATCAAAGATGGCTTGTTCGAGCGCTTTCCGGTGGACGCGGTGTTTGGCCTGCATAACTGGCCGGGCATGCGTGCCGGCAGCTTCGGTGTGTGCGCCGGACCGATCATGGCGTCGAGCAATGAATTCAAGATAACCGTGATCGGCACCGGATCGCATGCGGCGTTGCCGCATATGGGCCATGACCCGGTGTTTGCCGCGGTGCAGATCGCGAGCGCACTACAAGGAGTGATTACTCGAAATAAACGGCCCCTGGATGCGGCGGTGCTGTCGATTACGCAGATACACGCTGGCGAGGCCAGCAATATCGTGCCGTCGGAGGCTTGGCTGGGCGGCACGGTACGAACCTTCTCCGCCGAAACGCTCGATGTGATCGAAGCGGCGATGCGGCGCGTGGCCGAGGGCACGGCGTTAGCGCTGGGTTGCACGGTCAACTTCAGCTTTCATCGCAACTACCCGCCGACTATCAATTCCGCGCCTGAAGCGGCCTTGGCAGCCAGCGTGATGCAGGCCATCGTGGGCGAACAAAATGTGGAATGGCCGGTTGATCCGACCATGGGAGCGGAGGATTTCTCGTTCATGTTGCGGGAACGGCCGGGGTGCTATGCCTTTATCGGCAATGGCGAAGGCGCGCATCGCGAGATCAGCCACGGTGCGGGGCCGTGCACGCTGCATAACGCCAGTTATGACTTCAACGATGAGATTTTGTCGCTCGGCTCGACTTACTGGGTGAAGCTGGTGGAGCGATTTTTAACGGCAGATACGGCGCATACGGCGGCGCGCGCGGCAGCGCCGGAAGCCGAGATGGCGCTGCTTGGGCACAGCAGCTAGCGCACCGACTGCCGCCGGTGTAACAAGAATTCTCTGAATGCAGGCGGCGGACGGGCTGCGCTAATGTTTGCCCAACGCGCCACGGGGAAAAAGCAGGGCCTTGATCAGGGCCGTTTGGGGAAGCGGTTCCGTTGGTCGTCGCGGCGCGGAGCAGTCTGCGGCGGCCGCCCTGCAACAATGTAGTGGAAAGGCGGGATGTCTCTCGGACATCCCGCTCTTTCTTTATACGCCGCCGCTATTTGCTGCCGCTGGCTTGCGCCAGAACGTTGCGCGATCTTCCTTCCATTGATCCAGATTGCTCGCGATCATCTCGGCAAGCGAAGCCGAGTCGCCGTGACGCAACAGCAGCCGGTTTATCTCGTCCGCCGGCATCGCATCTTCCACCTTTTGCTTGAGTTCGTCGGCTGATAGCTCCGTCATCGACACGCGATGGATCATCAAGGCCAACGCTTTGGGCGAAAGGTTCCGACCGAAATTCGGCAATTGCCAGCCAAAGATCAGACCGACCGGACCGCCATCACTGGCCACATCGAATCCGAAAATATCGGCGAGCACGTGATTGTCCAGTGAAACACTGTAATTGGTGGGAACACCATTCTCGGACTCCCCGCCCGCCACGTCGCTATAACTGCCGTCCTGGAAGCCGAATTGCAGGGTCGGCACAGTCTCATTGTCAGCGGCATGACGAGTTGTTTCCCCCAGGTAAAACCATACGGAAGTGACCGGACCTGTCTTTGGATCGGTACAGGAGAACTTGATTACTCCGTCGTCCGACTGATTGCGGCCATACGTTTGCGACCAACATCCGTCCGGCCCCGTCCACTGCGGCCAAAGTCCAATTAATTCCGAGACACGCCCCTGATAACCCTTATGAAAGCCCACGTAGTTGCCACCAGAGTGCATCTCTATCGAGCCGACAGGGTGAAGAAGCCTCTCGCGAGCCGCATAGTCGATGACCACGGATTCGGCTGGGGAACCATAGGTTCTGTGTCCCCATGGCTCGGTGTAAAGCGCGCGTGTCAGGTTTGCTTCAAATGGGCCCGGATGGGCCACGGGATCCATCAGTGCAATCACATCGCGGGTGTCGCCAGCCGCTAGATAGTATTTATTGCGGGCCTTGTCGACGGCCGTGACGACGGCCGTGTAATACCACGTCTCGTCGGTATTCTCCGCAGGGGTCATCAGGCTAGCGCGATAAGCATCGATAACAGCCAGATGTTTTGCCAGGTAGCCTGACGACTCCTTACTTAAAACCGCCATCTGCTGGTCGGTCCACGCAAGGCCCTGACGATTAGTCAGGCCATCTCGATACACGATCATGTGCAACAAAGCGGCTTGACAATAGAGCGGCACTAGACTCTGGTCGCCGTCTGGCTCGAATTGCGGCATTGCCAAATTCATCGCCGATCGGCATGCCAGCCAGCAGGTTTGCAAAGCCGTGCCAGATTCCAGAAGACAATCGTCTCGATAATCGCTCAGGGCGGCTTGCATCCCGCTCAAAGTCTTTTGCAAACGCGCCAAAGTTGCCGCTTCGATGCGCTGGTCAACGATCTGATTTATTTCGTCTACCATAGCGGCCCACTGCGCGTTACTCGACTTGTTCCCCCAAAACACGCCAAGCGCGGCACTGATGAGGTTGCCGCACACGGGTGTTTCGCCGAGGCTCGTGAGCATCATGCTGCGAATGGTATCCAGCACGCTATCTTGCGCATTATTCAGACGTAGCTTTGCTTCGTGCGGCGGCAGCGGATCGTTTGGTAGCCCTGGAGGATCTGGAGCGACGGGCAGTTGCGGCTGGACAGCCGGGTTGTCCCCGCCGCATCCTGCGATGAGCGAACTGGCAAACCCCACGCCTGCCAATGCGAGTACGGATTTTTTTAGAAACAGCCGTCGCTCGCACCGCAGCTTCATGCCATCGCCTTTGGAATTATTCACGACCTTCTCCATATAATCTGCGCGGCGCGCGAGACTCGACGACGGTTCTATCGATGGCACCGCCTGGAGCTCTCGGCCGCCGCTCAGCGTTATCTCAAAATTCAAATTTGAGATTGATTCGTTTAACGAAATGAATCGCTAGCGACTCATGTTGGATCTCTGAAACCCACCTGCCCGCTTATCGAGAGCGTCGACGTAGGGGCTTGGATTGATCGACGGGTTACCGCCGCCGCAGGCCGCAAGCATGGAACCCGTGGAGCCGATACCCATCAACGCGACCACCGACTTTCTCAAAAATAACTTTCTCTGTTCAGACGACATGGAAACGTCATTGTCTGTTCTATCTAGCATGATCAACAGGATTACATCGCATTGGGCTTTTCGAGCCAGCGGTCTAAAGAGGTACTTACTATATCTACGGGGCCTATCACGCCGCACCCAAACGAAGCGCGTCCAATCGTTGCGAAATGTTTCGCCTTGGGTTTAAAGCCGCGCCCGAGAAGGCTTTGCGCTCAAGACAGCGCCGACGCGGCGGTTGCATAAGGCAACGTTCTGTGACAATGGCGGGGAATGTTTGCGCTTTTCGCGGCCAAAGCATATTTGTTGCGCGCGCGATTCACCGCGCGCAACACGTTGGTGAATACATGGTCTCCGGTGTTCGCCTAGCCGCAGATCGACCGCGCGTTAAGTCAAGGCAGTCCGCAGGCACTTTTGTGCAGTGCCGACCGCGATACGCGCACACGGAACGCGCGAAGGTTTTTTACTCAGCACCTTCTCCGGATTCGCCCGCCAACTTGACAAATGTTCTTGACGTTTGTTTTAAACGTCCTTAGAGTGCCTCCTATTGCGTGATTCCGAGTCGACGAGCTCGCGCGCCCTTTCAAGGAGGCAGTGGTGATTTCTTTCGAGTTGAACGAAGAGCAGCGCATCGCTCAAGCGAGCGTGCGTGAATTCGCCGCGAGCATACTGGCGCCCGAGGCGCGCAAAGCCGATGACGCGGCGGCTGTCGCGCCAGCCTTGCTGAAGCAACTTTGGAGCTTGGGAATCGTCCAGGCGCGCGCCGCGGGCGAACCGCATGCGGCAATCATGAGCGCCTTACTTTTGGAAGAGCTGGCACTGGGCGATGCGAGTCTGGCCATTGCCGTCGCGGCGCCGCTGGGCTTCGTCGCCGCCATCGTGGAGCAAGGCTCCGATGCTCAACGCGCGGCGTTGCTGCCGCTGTTCTCGGACGACACGTATCGCGCCGCGGCAATCGCGCTGGTCGAGCCGTCGCCGGCTTTCGATAATCTCAAGCTGGCGACGCGCGCCACGCTTACGTCCGACGGTTATCGCATCAACGGCGTGAAGAGCATGGTGCCGTTCGCCAGCTCGGCCAGCCACTTCCTGGTCATCGCCGAGGTGGGTGGCCTGCGCGAAGCGTTTATCGTCGAAGCAGGCGCCGCGGGTCTTAGCGTGGAAGCGCCTTACGTCACGCTGGGCCTGGCAGCGGCACAAGCTAGCACCATTCAATTGAAAGATGTCGTGGTGCCCGCAAGCGCGCGGCTGGGCGAAGCCAAGGGTAGTGACGTCGATCGACTGGTGGACGGCTCGCGCGCCGCGCTGGCCGCATTGATGACGGGCCTCTGCCAAGGCGTGATGCACTACGTGATTCCCTATACGCAGCAACGCGTGGCGCACGGTACGCAACTGGCGAAGAAGCAATCCGTGGCGTTCAAGATCGCCGACATGCACATGCGCATCGAAGCGATGCGTTGGATGCACTGGCGCGCCGCGGCCACGCTCGACAAATCGAGTGACGATGCCACTCGCTTGTGCCGGCTGGCGCAGGTCTATGCGGCGCAGCACACGATGTGGATTGCCGATGAAGGCCTGCAGATGCTGGGCGGCCACGGCTTCACACGTGATTACCCGGTGGAGATGTGGTATCGCAATGCGCGCACGCTGTCGATGCTGGAAGGCACCGTCGGTCTTTGATGCGCCCATACTAATTTCAAGACGAGACGAACATGATCGATTTCGAACTCTCCCCGGCAGACCAGGCGCTCGTGAACGAGGCGCATGCCCAAGCGGAGCTCGTGCGCAAATACGCGCGCCATTACGAAAAGAACGAAAACGAAATTCCGCCGCGCGAATTTCCCGAGGCCAAGGATCGCCCGGACCCGTTCGCGCAGCGCCTGGACCGCGCAGGCGAGATCAGCGGCAAGGCGATGGTCGAGACGCTGCTGCATCTCGAATTGTTCTGGGGTGACCCGATGCCGCTGCGTGTGCCGAACCTGAGCCTGGGCAATCACGTGCTGACGGCAGCGGGCACGCCTGAACAAATCGCCAAGTGGGGCGGCGGCCGCATCTCGATTGCCATCACCGAACCGGGCGCCGGGTCCGACCCGGCGAACATCCGCACCACCGCCGTGTTCGATGCCGCGACCGATGAATGGGTCATCAACGGTGAGAAGATTTTCATCACCTATGCGGGGGATGCCGACTCGGTGATGATTTTTGCGAAGATCAAGGTCGATGCGGAGAAGTGGCTGTTCGGCACCTTCGTTATTGAAAAAGGCCGCCCTGGTTTCAGCGTAGGCCCGCAGCTCAAAAAGATGGGGCTGCGCGCCGAAGACACCGCCGGCCTGGTATTCGAGAATGTCCGCATCCCGAAAATCAACCATGTCGACGGCGACTTCAAGTCCATTTTCGCGGTCTTCAACTTTTCGCGGCCGATCGTCGCCGCCTGCGGCTTGGGCACCTCGCGCGCGATGCTGGACGTGGTACGCGAGAAGCTCGCGGAACAGGGCGTGCAGGTGGATTATCGTGCCGGCTTGAGCGGCCAGTCGGCGATCGCCGATCGCTTGCTGAAGCTGGAAGCGGAATACGAAGCGACCTGGTTGTCGGTGATGCGCGCAAAATGGCTGGAAGACGAGCATCAGGCTGTGAAGGTCGAGGCATCGATGGCCAAGGCGATGGGCGGCCAGTGCTCACGGCGTATCTCGCAAGAAGCGCTCGAATTGCTCGGCCCCTGTGCGCTGACCGATGAACTGCCTTTGGAAAAGCGCTTCCGCGACGCACGCATTTTCGATATCTACGAAGGTCCGGGCGAAGTGCAGCGCTTGCTGATCGCGCGCTACCTGCTGAACTACACGCAGAAGGACTTGCGCTAGTTGCAACGCGGGCCTCAACGGCCCGCCACGGGCATGCGCGCGGACGACAGGTAAATGGCGGGGGCGATCGATTCATCGAGCGCCCCTTTGCTTTTAGCGAAAGCAGGAATAACAACAAGGAGACATGCAATGGATGGATCGGTAACGGATATGTCGCTGATCATATCCGGGCTGCTCGAGCATGGCGCCGAGAATTTCGGCGACACCGAGGTCGTTACCCGGGAGGTGGATGGCAGCATCCAGCGCTACGGCTATGCGGACGCGAATGTGCGCGCAAAACGTCTGGCGTCTACGCTGGCGCGACGCGGCGTGGGCGCGGCTTCGCGGGTGGCGACATTGGCCTGGAACACGCGCCGTCATTTCGAGATGTTCTATGCGGCGCCGGGCATCGGCGCCTTGTTGCATACGGTGAACCCGCGCCTGTCGGCGGAACATCTGGTCTACATCATCAACGATGCGCGTGACGAATATCTGTTCGTCGATCCGCAGACCATCACGATGGCCGAACAGATCGCCGCGCAGTTGTGGAGCGTGCATACCTATGTGTTCATGGGCGAGAAAAACGAGATGCCCACCACGACGCTGCCGAACCTGCTGAACTATGAAGCGCTGGTGGCGGAGGGCGATGCGGCTTTCGAGTGGCCGGACCTGGACGAACGCACGCCGGCGGTGGTTTGCTACACGTCGGGTACGACAGGCCAGCCCAAAGGCGTGGTCTACACGCACCGCTCCATCGTGCTGCAAAGCTTCATGGGCAATATGTTCAACCTGCCCGGCACCACCAATGGCGAACGCCAGGTGCTGCTGGCGCTGGCACCGATGTTCCATGCGACGGCCTGGAACTTTCCGTTCATCGGCCCGCTGATCGGCGCCAAGATCGTTTTTCCGGGACGCAATATGGAGCCGGAAAAGATCTATGAATTACTTGAGCAGGAGCAGGTGACGCGTGCCGGCGGCGTACCGTCGATCTGGGTGATTCTCACCGACTGGATGGAAGCCAACGGTAAGCAGTTCAGTTCGCTCAAGCACGCGATCGGCGCCGGCTCGACGGTTTCGCAATCGGTGATTCAATCGTTGCTGGACAAGGGCCTGGAGGTGTATCAAACCTGGGGCATGACCGAAATTCCGCATGCGAGCAGCGGCTTGCTCAAGCCCGGCCATGATCAACTATCGTCCGCCGAGCAACTGCGTTACCGAAGCAAATCGGGCCGCGCTATTTATGGGATGCGACTGAAGCTGGTGGATGACGCGGGCAAGACCTTGCCGCGCGATGGCGTAACCGCCGGCCACTTGCGCGTGAAGGGTTTGTGGGCCGCCGCGTCTTATCTGAATAAGCCCGAGGTGCAGGCGCTGGATGAGCAGGGATGGATGATTACCGGCGATATTGCCACCATCGACCAGCATGGCTATATG
>JBPBQZ010000143.1:0-30038 GCA_050955105.1 Janthinobacterium lividum
AGCAGTCTCGAGCCACCGTTCGTTTGTCCCGGTTTCAGCGCGCTTTCTGGCACTAGAGCCGAAGTTTTCGCCTGATTTTTGCCCGCTGCCTCGCGGCCGCTATAGTTCCCGATCCGTCGCCGGTTCGAGAGCACTGCGGCCATGCGACGCAGCACAGCCAACTACCGAAGACACGATGACCTTTTGCGCGATCGATTTCGGCACTTCGAATTCCGCCGTGGCACTGCCGGCTGGCGATGCCATGCAGCTGGTGCCCCTGGAGGGCGGCAGCGGCATGCTGCCCAGCGCCATCTTCTTCAACACCGAAGATCACACGCGTTTGTTTGGCCGCCAGGCCATCGAGCGTTATGTCGAAGGCTACGACGGGCGCCTGATGCGTTCGCTCAAAAGCATTCTCGGCTCGCCGCTGGCGCTTGCCACTACTGAAATCGGCGACGGCACGGCGCTGCCCTTCCTCGACGTGATCGGCATCTTCCTCGCGCACCTAATCCAGACCGCCGAACGGCATGGCGGCGCGCGCCTCACGCGCGGCGTGCTCGGCCGCCCGGTGTTCTTCGTCGACGGCGACGACGAAGCCGACCAAGCGGCCGAAGCACAACTGGCCGCGGCCGCGCATGCGGCGGGTCTCGAAGAAGTGCATTTTCAGTATGAACCGATCGCCGCGGCCTTCGACTACGAATCGCGCTTGAGCGATGAGCGCCTGGTGATGGTGGCCGACATCGGCGGCGGCACCTCCGATTTCTCGCTGATCCGCCTGGGCCCCCAGCGCGCGCGGCGCCTCGAGCGACGCGACGACGTGCTGGCGCATGGCGGCGTGCATCTGGCCGGCACCGATTTCGATAAGCGCGTGGCATTGGCCAGCACCATGCGCGAGCTGGGCTATGGCTCGCTCGACGTGGCGGGCCGCGAAGTACCCAATCGGCTGTACTTCGACCTGGCGACCTGGCATCTGATCAACACCGTCTATACAGCGCGGCGCATCGCCGAATTCGATGCCATGCGGCACGATTACCGCGAGCCGATTTATCACGCGCGCTCGATGCGCGTGCTGGAGCAGTGCCTGGGCCACGCCTTGGCGGCGTCGGCCGAAGCCGCCAAGATCGCGGTGTCGAATGGCGGTTCTACCAGTGTCGACATGAGCTTTGTCGAAGCAGCCCTGCGCCGCGACTTCGACGAAGCAGCGCTGATCGAAGCCGGTGCGCTCGAAACGCGCCGCATCGTCGACGCGGCGCTCACCACTTGCGAGATGGCCGGCGTGCGGCCGGACCGCGTCGATGCCGTGTATTTCACCGGCGGCTCGACCGGGCTGCGCTTCTTGTCCAGCGCCATCGCACGCGCGTTTCCGCAGGCTGAGCCGGTGCAAGGCGACCGCCTGTCGAGCGTGGCCGCCGGGCTCGGAATTCATGCGCGTCGCGTCTTCAGATAAAAAAAACCCCTCGCGAGCGAGGGGTTTTAGTCAGCAGGAAAAATTTCCCGCCTCAAAGGTCCTGATGAAGCTTAGACGCCCTTGATGTTAGCGGCTTGCTTGCCCTTCGGGCCGGTCTTGACTTCGTAGCTCACCTTCTGACCTTCTTGAAGGGACTTGAAGCCATCGGCACGAATTTCCGAGAAGTGCGCGAAAAGGTCTTCGCCACCAGCGTCGGGGGTAATGAAGCCAAAGCCTTTGGCATCGTTAAACCATTTGACGGTTCCAGTTTCCATATCTACTTTCCAGGGGAATTTGTTGAACAGGCGCGAGCCCGATGCGCACGAATATCAAGGAGTAAATATGACAACCGAAGTACCGTTGGAAGGCGACCACGAATGGACAAATACTCGTCGCTTGAAAATCCTGCCGGGACTTTATACGGAGAATTCGGCTACAGGTCAATCACTATTTTTGAGATTAGACGGGCACCGAACCAACCGCTGAAGCGGTAAATGTTGCCGGTTTCGTTGTCGATTTCCGGATTTTTGAACTAATAGGGAGCAGGCGCTCGCGGGCGACGTCCCTCAGGAAGCTATTTATGGAGAACACCTTTCACCGCAGCATCGGCCCCTTGGCATTGATGCTCACCGGCCTTGGATCGATTATTGGCTCGGGCTGGCTGTTCGGTGCGTGGAAAGCCGCCGAGATCGCCGGGCCGGCCGCCTTGGTGGCCTGGATCGCTGGCGCAGTCGCGATTCTCGCCATCGCCATCACTTACGCAGAACTGGGCGCCATGTTCCCCGAGTCGGGCGGCATGGTGCGTTACGCGCGCTACTCACACGGCACCTTGGTCGGCTTTATCGGCGCCTGGGCCAATTGGATCGCCATCGTCTCGGTGATTCCTATCGAGGCCGAAGCCTCCATCCAATACATGAGCTCCTGGCCCTACGCGTGGGCACACAGCCTTTACGTCGACGAGTCGCTCACACATTGGGGCGTGGTGCTCTCCGGACTGCTGGTCATCGTTTATTTCATGTTGAATTACTGGGGCGTCAGGCTCTTCGCCAAAGCGAATTCGCTGATTACCCTGTTCAAGTTCGTAATTCCCCTGCTGACGGCCGGCGCGCTGATCTATGCAGGATTTCATCCCGGCAACTTCGGCGCGGTAGAAACCGTACGCGGAGAAACCGGCGGCTTCGCACCCTACGGCTGGGCCGCCGTAATGACGGCGGTCGCCACCAGCGGCATCGTCTTCGCCTTCAACGGTTTTCAAAGCCCGATCAACCTGGCGGGCGAAGCGCGCAATCCGGGTCGCAACGTACCGATTGCCGTGATCGGCTCGATCTTGATCGCGCTGGTGCTTTATCTGGCGTTGCAGGCGGCTTACCTGGGCGCAGTGTCCCCGGCCGACGTGGCAAAGGGTTGGCGCAATCTCAATTTCAGTTCGCCATTTGCGCAGTTGGCCGTGGCCTTGGGGCTGAACTGGCTGGCGGTGGTGCTGTATCTCGATGCCTTCGTCAGCCCCAGCGGCACCGGTACCACCTATATGGCCACTACCACGCGCATGATTTATGCGATGGAACGCAACGGTACGATGCCGCGCATCTTCGGCTCCGTGCATCCGCTGTACAAAGTGGCGCGGCCGGCGATGTGGTTCAACCTTGTTGTCAGCTTCTTGTTCCTGATGTTTTTCCGTGGTTGGGGATCACTGGCGGCGGTGATTTCGGTGGCTACCGTCATCTCCTATCTCACCGGGCCGGTCAGCGTCATGTCGCTGCGGCGCTCGTCCCCGCAACTGAACCGTCCGCTGAAAACGCCCGGCATGCGCATCGTCGCGCCGTTCGCCTTCATCTGCGCGTCACTGATTCTGTATTGGGCGCGCTGGCCCCTTACGGGCCAAATTATCGTGCTGGTGATCGTGGCGCTGCCGGTCTACCTGTACTACCAGGCGAAAGCGGGATGGGTAGGCTTTGGCAAGGATCTGCAAGCGGCCGGCTGGTTGATCGTCTATCTGCCGGCGATGGCGCTCATCTCATATCTCGGCAGCGCGCGCTTCGGTGGTCGAAACGTCATTCCCTTCGGATGGGATATGGGGCTGGTGGTGGTGCTGGGGCTGGTGTTCTACCTCTGGGGCATCCGCTCTGGCTGGGACACGCCGTTTCTCGATGAGCGCTCGCGCGTGGGAGAGGAAGAAGCGGTGCTGGAGTCTTAGCCCGGCTTTACCGTGTGCCCGGCCATTCGGCGGCCATCGGCGCGCCCAGTTGAAACAGATCCAGTACCCGCTCGATCGTATGCTCGACCAGTTGCTCCACGCTCGCGGGGCGCTGGTAGAAAGCGGGTACCGGCGGATAGATGATGCCGCCCATCTCGGTGACGGCAGCCATATTGCGGATATGCGCCAGGCTCAACGGCGCTTCGCGCACCATCAGCACCAGCCGCCGTCGCTCCTTGAGCGCCACGTCGGCGGCGCGGATCACCAGCGAATCGGAAAATGCATGGGCGATGCCGGCCAGCGTTTTGACCGAGCACGGCGCGACGATCATGCCTTCGGTCGCGAATGAGCCGCTGGCAATGCTCGCGCCGACGTCGCGCGCGCTATGCAGCACGTCGGCCAGCGGCGCGATATCGCTTTTCTTCATATCGAGCTCGTGGCGCAGGCTGAGCCAGCCCGCGTCCGAAACCACCAGATGCGTTTCCACCGTGCCCAGCGCGCGCAGCCTTTGCAGCGCGCGCACGCCATACACGGCGCCGGTCGCTCCGGTAATGGCAATTACCAGGCGCTTGCGCGCGGCGCTCATGCCCGACAGACGGCTGGCGCCGAACGCGCGGCGCTCATGCGTCGGCGAATAGTTGCTGCAGTTCGCCCGACTGATACATTTCCATCAGGATGTCCGAGCCGCCGATGAATTCGCCATTCACATACAACTGCGGAATCGTCGGCCAATTGGCGAACTCTTTGATGCCTTGGCGAATTTCACCGTCTTCCAGCACGTTGACGGTGAACGGCTTGATATTGCAGGCGCCCAGCAATTGGATGGCGCGGCCGGAAAAACCACACATTGGGAATTGCGCGGTGCCCTTCATGAAAAGGACCACCGGATGGGCGGAGACGATCTGCTGGATGCGTTCCTGGGTGTTCATGGGATGCCCTGAAAAGGTAAGGAATTGGCTGTGCTAACGTGCCTATTGCCGAATGATAATGGAATTTGCGGCCGGCCATACGGCGCCCGAAACGCGCTCTTTGCCGGCCAGGTCGCACTGCGTGAATATATGGGCGAAACCCGCCTGCGCAAGCAGTTCACGCACCGCCGCACCCTGTTCGAAGCCGTGTTCGAGCAACAGGCTGCCACCCTCGCGCAACCATGCCGGGGCCTGCGAAATCAATTGCCGCAGATCGTTCAGCCCATCGGCGCCATCGGTCAAAGCGTCGCGCGGCTCGAAACGCAGATCACCTTGCTGCAGATGGTGATCGTGCACGGCGATGTAGGGCGGGTTCGAGACGATCAGGTCGAAACGGGCGCAGGGCGGGGTGGTTTTCAGCGCGTCGAACCATGTGCCCTGCAAAAAGCGCATGGCGGGATGAGGCGCATCGTTGCCGAGCAATCGATCTGCATTGCTGCGCGCGACCGCCAACGCCGCCTCTGAACGGTCGGTTGCGGTCACCAGCGCGTCGCGGCGCGTGGCGGCAATAGCGATGGCGATTGCGCCGCTGCCGGTGCCCAGATCGAGCACGCTGGCGCCAGCAGCGCATTGCGCCAAGCGGCTCAGCGCCAGTTCGACCAGGCACTCGGTCTCGGGTCGCGGAATCAGCACGTCGGGCGTGACGCTGAAATCGAGTCCAAAAAATTCCCGGCTGCCCACAAGTTGCGCAATCGGTTCGCCCGCCACGCGTCGCGCCGTCAAGGCGTCGAACGCCGCGACCGCGGCGGCGGGCAGCGCCTCGGCATCGCGGGTGATCAGCTCAGTGCGACGCCAGCCCAGCGCATGCGCGAGCAATATACGTACTTCCAGGGGCGGCAACGCCGGCGCGGCGGCGCGCAGCAGTGTCGCGACCGTGGCGGCGCGCCGAGTCGGCTGCGTCATGGGCGCCTCAGTCCAGGTCGCCCAGCGCGGCCAGCATCTCCGCTTGATGCTCGCTCACCAGCGAGCCGATCAGTTCGTCCAGATCGCCATCCATGATGGCTTCCAGCCGATACAGCGTGAGGTTGATGCGGTGGTCGGTCATGCGCCCTTGCGGGAAGTTGTAGGTGCGGATGCGCTCCGAGCGATCGCCTGAGCCAATCAAGCTCTTGCGCGTCGCGGCTTCCTTCGCATGCTGCTCGTGATATTGACGGTCCTTGATGCGCGCCGCCAGCACCTTCAATGCGCGATCCTTATTCTTATGCTGCGAGCGATCGTCCTGGCACTCGACCACGATGCCGGTCGGCAGATGCGTCACCCGCACCGCCGAATCGGTCTTGTTGATGTGCTGGCCGCCCGCGCCGGATGCGCGGAAGGTATCGATGCGCAGGTCCGCCGGATTGATCTCGACTTCGCTGATCTCATCCGCTTCGGGCATCACCGCCACCGTGCAGGCAGACGTGTGAATCCGTCCCTGCGCCTCGGTTTCCGGTACGCGCTGCACGCGGTGGCCGCCCGATTCGAATTTCAATCTCGAATAAGCGCCTTGGCCCACCAGCCGCACGATCACTTCCTTGAAGCCGCCCAGGTCGGACGGACTTTCCGAGATAGTCTCGACCTGCCAGCGCTGCCGCTCGGCATAGCGCAGATACATGCGCAACAGCGCGCCCGCGAACAACGCGCTCTCGTCACCGCCAGTGCCGGCGCGGATCTCGATAAAGATATTGCGCTCGTCATTCGGATCGCGCGGCAAGAGCATCGCCTGCAGGCCGGCTTCCAGCGCCAGCATGCGTTCGCGGGCGTCCTGGAGCTCCTCCTCGGCGAACGACTTCATCGACGCGTCGCTGAGCATTTCCTGCGCGGCGCTCTCGTCGGCATGCGCCAGTTGCCAGTTCGCGTATTGCTCCACCACCGGCGACAGTTCGGCGCGCTCGCGCGTTAGCCGACGATATTGATCGAGGTCGCGGGTCACGTCCTCGCTGCTGAGGGCCTGGTCGACCTCGGCGAGACGGCTCGACAAATGGTCGAGCTTGGTTTGCATACTGAGTTTCATTGGATCGGTTTGTCTTGAAGAGGGCCGCACACGGCGAGTCCCTGGGTGCAGCCTCGGCAGTGCCGGGTGCGACGCTATATGTCAGGCGTGCCGATGCCGCGTGCGGCGCGTGTGGGCAGCGGCACCTGCTATCGAAGCAGGCAGCTAACGCTCGCCCTTGTCCGGCTCGCCGGCATTGTGCGGGTTCACAAATAGCCGCGGCAGCAGCTCCAGCAGTTGCTGGCGCTCCGAGCCCGCCGCGCGATTCAGTGCCTGGGTCGGCCCATGCATGAATTTATTGGTGAGCGACTGCGACAGTGCTTCGAGCACGGCTTGCGGATCGTCGCCACGTGCCAGCAGGCGCTGCGCGCGTTCAAGTTCGTAGCGGCGGATCGAGTCGGCATCGGCATGCATCGAACGAATCAGCGGCACCACGCCGCGCGTGTCGACCCATTGCATGAAATGCGAGACGCGCGTTTCGATGATCGCCTCGGCGTCGGCCACGGCGGCCTGGCGCAGCGAGCTGTTCTCGCGCACGATCGCGCCGAGGTCGTCGACGGTATAGAGAAACACGTCCCCCACTTGGCCCACTTCAGCTTCGATATCGCGCGGGACCGCCAGATCGACCATCAACATGGGTCGATGACGGCGCTGCTTGATGGCGCGCTCGACCGCGCCCAGGCCGATGATCGGCAAGGTGCTGGCGGTGCACGACACGACGATATCGAATTCATGCAGACGCGCCGGCAACTCGCCAAGTGCCATCGCGTGGCCGGAAAACCGCGCCGCCAAGGCCAGGCCACGCGCGGCGGTGCGATTTGCCACCACCAGTTCACGCGGCCGACGTGCGGCAAAATGCGTCGCGCACAGCTCGATCATTTCGCCGGCGCCAATGAAAAGCACGCGCTGATCGGCGACGTTCTCAAAAATGCGCTCGGCAATGCGTACCGCCGCGGCCGCCATCGACACCGAATGAGCGCCGATATCGGTTTGCCCGCGTACCTCTTTGGCTACCGCGAAAGTGCGCTGGAACAGTTGATTCAGGTACGTGCCGAGTGCGCCGGCCTCGGACGCGGTGCGGACCGCGTCCTTGAACTGTCCCAAAATCTGCGTTTCGCCCAGCACCATCGAATCCAGGCCGCTGGCTACGCGGAACGCATGACGCACGGCGGCCGATTGCGGCAACGCATAGATATGCGGAGTCAGTTCTTCGAGCGGGATGTTGTGATACGTCGACAACCAGGCAGTTGCGCGCTCGTGCGTAAAACTGTCGTCGGTGGCGCAATACAGTTCGGTGCGGTTGCAGGTCGAGAGGATGGCAGCCTCGGCGATGGCGCCGGCAGCCTGCTCGATGGCGGCACGCCGCGACGCGCTGGCGGCGGCCAATTCCGGCGCGGCGCTGGCGCCTTGGCGCACCGGCCATAGCGCACGCAGGCCGCGCAACGCCGGGGCAATCTGATCCACCGGAAAAGCCGCGCGCTCACGCAGCGCCACGGGCGCCGTGTGATGGTTGATGCCGATCGCAAGCAGTTGCATGGATTTAGACCCTTTACAACCGCATATTATAGCGTTGGCGCCCGCGCCGGGCTGCCGCCGCTTTTTTGAGATGCGGCGGCTTTCCGGTGCCGACAGCGCCGCGCGCTAGACGGCCGGCGCGGCCAGCCGCACCAATCGATAGCCGTGACTGTAGACCGCGGTGAGCCGATAGCCTTGGCTGGGAATCAGCCCGAGCTTCTTGCGCAGTCGCGACGCATGCGTATCGAGTGTGCGCGACGACACACCGGTCTGCCGTTGCCACACCGCCTCGAGGATGTAATTTCGAGACAGCTCGCGCGACATATTGTTGAACAGCAACAGTGCCAGCGAGAACTCTTTTTGCGTCAACGTAATCGCATTGCCATAGGCGCGCACGATGCGGCGGCCCGGATCGAAGATGTGATCCTTGAACTGCGCCACTGCGGTCGAAGCCGGCGACGTGCCATGGGCCAGCCGCAACAGCGCGTTGATGCGCGCCAGCAGTTCGGCGCCGCGCGGCGGATCGGGCATGCAGTCATCGGCTCCCGCGTTCAGGATGTCGACGATGTGCGCTTCGCGCGCATACACGGCCACCACGAGCACGGGTACCGACGGCGCGTGCTGGCGCACCTGATTCAGAATCTCGTGGGTATGGCCGTCGGCGATGTTTTCAGTAACGACCGCGGCATCGAACGTGTCGCGCCGCATCTTCAATAAAAACGGTTTGCCGCGCCGGAACAAGTGGCAGGTATGGCCGCCACGTTCAAGGACATTTTCAATAAATTCGGCGTGTGCGACATCCGCATCCAGAATCGCTATTCTCATAATAGATGGCAACCGATTAGCGGTGAGTGGTTCGTGCGAGGCGGCGGGGAAGGACGCTGAGCGGCTTCCCCTGAAACTCCGCTGGGGAGCCTGCTTGTCATGCGGGCGCGACGAACCTAAACTTGGTTTTCATACCTGCGCACCTGCGTTGACAGCAGCACCGGACGCGCGAGCGTCGGTCACGACGCTGCGTTCTCGTTGCAATCTTCCGCAATTCACACGATTCTTAACAAAGCTGACTCATGCTAAGTGAAGCGTTGTTTACTACCTATCGGATTGGTCCGATAACGCGCCTAGGACTAGTCTGATGGGGGCATTTGGAACGGCTTTCGTCGGTGCCGTCATTGGCGTGGTGGCGCTGTGGCTCCATCCAATGCGCCCGTTTGCCGTGCATTGGACGCGCACCTGGCCATTGATGGCCGTGACGGCCGCCGTGGCGGCGCTAGTGGCTAAATATGCAGGCAATCTCAGCGGCCTGTTTCTCGACGGGCAACTGTTGGAATGGAGCAGCGCGGTATTGGCCGCCATCGTCGCCGCGACGCTGGTCGGCGTTGGCCTGCGCGATAAAGGGCACATCGAATGAACCAGGCAAGTGTGTTGTCGGCAACTGCTGACCCAGTCTCATCCAACATTCCCGCGCGGCTCGCCGCGTTACGTCGCGCGATGGCCGACGCGTCCCTGTCCGCGTGGATCGCGCCATCGGCGGATCCACATTTGTCCGAATATTTGCCGGCGCGCTGGCTCTCGCGCGTGTGGCTAAGCGGATTTTCCGGATCGGCCGGCACGCTGGTAGTCACCGCGGAATGGGCCGGCTTATGGACCGACAGCCGCTACTGGACGCAGGCCGAAGCACAACTGGCGGGTAGCGGCATCGACTTGATGCGGATACGCGCCGGCGAGCGCGAGCCGCATGTCGGCTGGCTGGCTTCGCATCTCGAAAAAGGCGCGCGCGTGGGCGTCGACGGCGCGGTGTTGGCGACGGCGTCCGCGCGTTATTTGCTGGAGGCTTGTGCCGAGCAAGGCATCACGGTGGCTAGCGAGCGCGACTTGCTCGATGACATCTGGACCGATCGGCCGGGCCTGCCGGATACACCTGTCTATGAGCACGTCGCGCCGTTCGCCACGCGTACGCGTCAAGACAAGCTGGCGCTCGTGCGCGACACCATGCGCGCGCTGGGTGCTCATTGGCATTGGGTATCGACGCTCGACGACATCGCCTGGATCTTCAATTTGCGCGGCGCCGATGTCGAACACAATCCGGTGTTTGTCGCCCATGCATTGATCTCGATGGATACAGCCACGCTGTTCGTGCAGCCTGGCAAGATCGATTCGACCACCCGCGCCGCATTGGCGCGCGATGGCGTTGAACTGGCGGCTTACGACAGCGCATTGACGCGGCTCGAGCAATTGGGCGGCGCGGGCGCCACGCTGCTGATCGATCCGCGCAAGATCACTTGGGGCACCTTGCAGGCATTCACACGAGCTGGCGGCCAGGCGCTGTCTTCAGGCGCTGAGACCGCATTGCCAGCCGCACAGCCTTCCGTCATCGAGGTCATCAATCCGTCGACCCTCGAGAAATCTCAAAAAACCGCGGCCGATGCCAGCCATGTGCGCGCCACCATGGAATACGACGGTGCCGCGCTGTGCGAATTTTTCGCCTGGTTCGAGCAAGCCATGGGCCGCGAACGCATTACCGAATTGACCGTCGATGAGCAATTGACGGGGTGGCGCGCCCGCCATGCCGAATTCATCACCACCAGTTTTTCGACCATTGCCGGTTTCAATGCGAATGGCGCCATGCCGCATTACCGCGCCACGCAAGCGGCGCACGCGGTCATAGAAGGTGATGGCTTGCTGTTGATCGATTCCGGCGGTCAATACCTGGGCGGCACCACCGATATCACGCGCGTCGTGCCCATCGGCACGCCATCCGCGGCGCAGCGCCGCGATTTCACGCTCGTCCTGAAAGCCATGATCGCCTTGTCGCGCGCACGCTTTCCGCGCGGCATCCGCTCGCCGATGATTGACGCGATCGCGCGCGCGCCACTATGGGCAGAGGGGCTCGACTACGGTCATGGCACGGGGCACGGCGTTGGCTACTTCCTCAACGTGCATGAAGGTCCGCAGGTTATCTCGTATTACGCGAATGCCGAACCGCAGACGGCGATGCAAGAAGGCATGATCACGTCGATCGAGCCCGGCGTTTATCGGCCGGGCAAGTGGGGCGTGCGCATTGAGAATCTGTCATTGACGATTCAGGCGACGCGTGGCGCGGCGGCCGTTGCCAAGACCGCCGCGGCTGACGAAGGTGTGGCGGATCTGGCGGACACCCGCATCGATGAAGACAGTCTTGCCGACTATCTGGAATTCGAGACGCTGACACTATGCCCGATCGATACGCGCTGCATCGACCTGGCGCTGATGCGCAGCGACGAAAGCGCCTGGCTCAACGACTATCACCTGACGGTGCGGCAACGATTGGCGCCCTATCTGCAAGGCACCGCGGCGGCCTGGCTGAACGCGCGCACGCAGCCGATCTGAACGGTTCGAGCGGCTATTTGCCGATCAGGTTCAACAGCGCGCCGCCGATGCCCTTGGTGGTCGCGCCGACGCCTTCCGCCACGCCCTTCGCGCCAACACCCAGCGCCTGTGCCAATCCCGCACCGAGCTTTTTCGCGATACCTTCATTCAGCGAAAAATGCGGATCGCGGAGGTCGCCATCCAGCTCGAAGTGCAGCACCAACTGGTCGTTTTTATTTTTGAGAGCGGCTAACACGGTCTTGCGCGGTACCGCGAGCAGCGTGCCCAGCGGCGTGTCGGACTGTTTGAATTGCAGATGATTCAGTGTGAGCGTGCCAGGTGCATGAATCCGGTAATTGAGCGTATTGGCGGTCATATCGAGATCGAGCGTGCCGCTCTCGATATCGGCATCGCTGCCCTTCGCAATATACGGACGCAACGCGCCGACATCCACGCTCCGCAAAACCGTATGAATCTGCGAATCCTTGTTCGCCAGCACGATCCAGCCGCTCATGTCGATGCTGCTCGGCGTTTGCGCACCGCTGATGCCGCCGGTGATATGAAACACCGTGCGCGTGGTCAACATGGGAAAGTTCAGTGGCCCGACATGTGTTTCGATGTTGTCCAGCGTCAGTCGATAAGGCGATGCGGCGACCGTGCCATCGAAGAAATCGACGCGCGACTGATGGAAGTTGATTTCGCCGATATCCGTTTCGCGTGGCGCGCTGCCGCCGGCTTGGGTCGCGACGGTCGGCGTGCCGATGCTCTGTTGCAGATTCGGCAGCAGCGAGATTTTGCCGTCTGCCGTGCGCAGCACCGACAGGTAGGCACCATACACGTCGATACGATGGATGCGCGTACGATGCGACAGGGCGGCGAAAAAATCCGGCTGCAGCACGACGCGCGTCGCGGTCAAGGTTTCGCGCGCCGGCCACGACAGCGACGCGGGCGCCTTCAGAATCACATTGCTCAGTTCGACCTGTGAAAATCCCACGTCGATCGCCGCAGCGCTGCCATCGGGGCCGAGCGCTGCAAGCACCTGCGTCTTGACCAGTGCGGCGGCGGCATGCAGCGCCAGCGCCACCAGCATGGCCAGCAAGATCACCGCACCCGCAACGATCCAGGCGATGCGGCGGCCGCGACGGGGTGGATGCAATGCCATCTAGTTCTGGCTCAACGGGTGATGGGTTTGTAATGCAGACGTTTGGGTTTGGCGCCTTCCTCACCCAGTCGACGTCGCTTGTCGGCTTCGTATTCCTGGTAGTTGCCATCGAAGAACGACACTTGCGAATCGCCTTCGAACGACAGGATATGCGTCGCGATACGATCGAGGAACCAGCGATCATGCGAGATCACCAGCACGCAACCGGCGAACTCCAGCAAGGCATCTTCCAGCGCGCGCAAGGTCTCGACGTCCAGATCATTCGAGGGTTCATCGAGCAGCAGCACGTTACCGCCGGCGATCAAGGTCTTCGCCAAATGCAACCGGCCGCGTTCACCGCCCGACAGGCTGCCGACATTCTTCTGCTGGTCGCCGCCCTTGAAATTGAAGCGCCCCAGATACGCTCGGGACGGCGTCTCGAAGCGGCCCACCGTCAAGGTATCGGCACCGCCGGTCACTTCCTCGAAAACCGTCTTGGAGCCATCCAGCGCATCGCGGCTCTGATCCACATAGGCCAGCCGCACCGTCGGTCCCTTGCGGATCTCGCCCGAATCGGGCACGTCCACGCCGGTGATCATCTTGAAAAGCGTCGACTTGCCGGCGCCGTTCGAGCCGATCACGCCGACGATCGCACCCGGCGGCAGGGTGAAGCTGAGCTTGTCGATCAGCAGGCGGTCGCCGTAGCCCTTGCTGACGTTATCGAAGGTGATCACTTCATTGCCCAGGCGCTCGCCCACCGGAATGAAGATCTCCTGCGTCTCGTTGCGTTTTTGATATTCCTGGCTGTTCAACTCTTCGAAACGCGCCAGGCGCGCCTTCGATTTGGTACGCCGACCCTTGGGGTTCTGGCGCACCCATTCAAGCTCGGTGCGCAGCGCTTTGCGGCGTGCCGATTCGGTCGACTCTTCCTGCTTCAGCCGATCCTGCTTTTGATCGAGCCAACTGCTGTAGTTACCCTTCCACGGAATCCCGTGACCGCGATCGAGTTCGAGGATCCATTCCGCCGCGTTGTCGAGGAAGTAGCGATCGTGCGTGACGGCTACGACGGTGCCCGAAAAGCGCGTCAGGAATTGCTCCAGCCAATCCACCGATTCAGCATCCAGGTGATTGGTCGGTTCGTCGAGCAACAGCATATCGGGCTTCGACAGCAGCAATTGGCACAACGCCACGCGACGCTTTTCGCCACCGGACAGATGGCCGATGCGCGCATCCCAGGGCGGCAGGCGCAACGCATCGGCCGCCACTTCCAGCTGCTGCTCGACATTGGTTCCTGACGATGCCGCCAGAATCGCTTCGTACTTGGCCTGCTCGGCGGCCAGCGCATCGAAATCCGCGTCCGGCTCCGCATACGCCGCATAAATGGCGTCGAGCTTGCCTTGTGCTTCGAACACTTCGCCCAATGCCGACTCCACCGCCTGGCGCACCGTCAACTCAGGGTCGAGCGCGGGCTCCTGCGGCAGATAGCCAATATTGAGATTCGGCATCGGTGTGGCCTCGCCTTCGATATCGCGGTCGACGCCTGCCATGATTTTGAGAATGGTCGACTTGCCCGAGCCGTTCAAACCCAGCACGCCGATCTTGGCGCCCGGAAAAAACGACAGCGAGATGTCTTTCAGGATCTGACGCTTCGGCGGCACGATCTTGCCGACGCGGTTCATTGTGAAAACGTATTGGGCCATGTTGCTCGCGCTAAGGGCTGAATGAAAATTGGCCGCGGGGCGGCCGGTGCGACGCCGGCTATGTTCAACTACTAAACAGGAAGTTCAGGACGTCGCCATCCTTCACCACATATTCCTTGCCCTCGGCGCGCATCTTGCCGGCTTCCTTGGCACCCTGTTCACCCTTGTTGGCAATGTAGTCGGCAAAGGCGATAGTCTGCGCGCGGATGAAGCCTTTCTCAAAATCAGTGTGGATCACGCCGGCCGCCTGCGGCGCCGTCGAGCCAGTGCGAATCGTCCATGCGCGCACTTCCTTCACGCCGGCCGTGAAATAAGTCTGTAGGCCCAGCAGCGCATAGCCGGCACGAATCACACGATTCAAGCCCGGCTCAGCCATGCCCATGTCCTGCAGAAATACGTCGCGGTCTTCCGCGTCGAGGTCGCCGATTTCCGCTTCGATCGCCGCGCATACCGCCACCACCGGCGCATGCTCGAGCGCCGCGTGGGCCTTCACGACATCCAGGTACGGGTTGTTCTCGAAGCCGTCGTCCTTGACGTTGGCCACATACATTGCCGGCTTCGCGGTGATCAGGCAATACGGCTTGAGCAAGGCCTGGTCATCTTCGGAAAGCTTCATCGAACGCACCGGCAGCGCTTTATCGAGATGCGCGCGCACGCTTTCGAGTACCGCCAACAGCTTTGCCGCTTCCTTGTCGTTGCCTGATTTGGCCGCCTTGGTATAGCGCGTCAGCGACTTTTCGATGGTGCCCAAGTCGGCAAGCGCCAGCTCGGTGTCAATGGTGGCGATGTCCGACAGCGGAT
The DNA here is from genome assembly GCA_050955105.1 of Janthinobacterium lividum. Classification (GTDB taxonomy): domain Bacteria; phylum Pseudomonadota; class Gammaproteobacteria; order Burkholderiales; family Burkholderiaceae; genus JBPBQZ01. The sequence continues at coordinate 15,063 of JBPBQZ010000143.1, forward strand.
CGACGCGGCCGGACACATGGATCACATTCGTATCGTCGAAGCAGCGCACCACGTGCACGATGGCATCGGTTTCGCGAATGGTCGCGAGGAACTGGTTGCCCAGGCCTTCGCCCTTCGACGCGCCCGCCACCAGGCCGGCGATATCGACGAATTCGACCACTGCCGGCACGATGCGCTCAGGCTTGACGATGGCGGCCAGTGCAGCCAGCCGGTCGTCCGGCACTTCGACCACGCCGACATTCGGCTCGATGGTGCAGAACGGATAGTTCTCCGCGGCGATGCCCGCTTTGGTCAGCGCGTTGAAAAGGGTGGACTTGCCGACGTTGGGCAAGCCGACGATGCCGCATTGGAGGCTCATGGAAGTACTTTGTAGTGGACCGGAGCGATGGACTCTTGTCGAGACCGTGTGAGGTGCCGCGATGCTGCTGCAGTGCCGTAAGGTCTGGCGCGGATGCGTCGCCAGCGCAACTTTCGCGCGCAAGCGTGGATTGTAACCTCTTCGGCGCTCAAGGCCGACGGCGGGGTACTTGGCGCATGCAAACGAAGAAAACGAAGAGGCGAGAGCAAACCGCCTCTCGCCTCTTCCCTGCATTCGCGCGCGACTTGTGTCGCGCGCTACCGGCCGGTCGCTTCTCGATATGCCGCTTCGATCAACGATGATCCCAATGACGATGATGGTGGCGACGTTCCCATTCACGGCGTTCCCAGTAGCGGTGGCCATCGTAATAGCGGTCACCGTGCCAGCCTGGTGCAATGATCACTTGCGCGCTGGCGGCGGGTGCGAAGCTGGCAAGGCCGCCGAACAGGCTGGTCAGCAATGCCGCGGCCAAGAGGGTCTTTTTGGTATTCTTCATCGACTTCTCCTAATTTTGATATTCAACCCCGGACTAGCGCCCGATGCTACTGTGACGTCAGACCTGCGACGGGGGTTCACCAGGCCTGTTGCCTAGTAACGGTGATAATAGCCCGGGCCGCCCCGGTCCGGTACGACGATGCAGCCGCCCAGCGCACTTCCCAAAATGGCTGCGGTCAGTGCAAGCAGCAGTGCTTTCTTCACGATCTACTCCGTTGGGGTCGATGAACCCACTGTAGCAAGACAAGTGATGACAAGGCGTGTGCGTGTGTAAGAAGACGTGTAAAAGTAAGCAGACGCTTTTTGTCTCGAAAAGCTGGCCACAGCGGCCGCAGCGCACGGCCATCACGATGGATCAGGCCGAACGCGCCAGCGCCGCGCGCCGCTTATGAGCACCCCTATAATGTGCGCATGACCCGTTCCCAAACATCTTTTCATGCAGTCGTCGTCGGCGGCGGTCTGGTCGGCAAGTGCGCGGCACTGGCCTTGAGCCAGGCGGGCATGCGCGTAGCGCTGCTGGCCCAGCCGGCGGCACCGGCGCCCGAACCCGGCGCTGGTAGCTTCGATGCACGCGTCTATGCGCTATCGGCCAGTTCCCAGGCCTTGCTGGAAAATCTGCGCATCTGGCAAGCCATCGACGTGTCGCGGCTCGGCCCCGTCTACGACATGCGAGTATTCGGCGACGCCTTCGCGGAATTGCATTTCTCAGCCTTCCAGGCCGCTGTGCCGCAGTTGGCGTGGATTGCCGAAGCGTCGCTGATCGAGCATGCGCTCGACGCCGCGCTGCGCTTCCTGCCACAGCTGCAATGGCGCGAAGCGCGTGCCGCCAAGCTGCTCACCACCGATGCCGCGGCAACGCTTACGCTCGACGACGGCAGCCTGCTCACCACCGAACTCGTAATCGGCGCCGACGGTGCACATTCCTGGGTGCGCGCACAGATCGGCGCGGAAACGACTTGTCGCGACTACGGGCAAACCGGTGTGGTCGCCAACTTCCGCATCGCGCGCCCGCATGGCGAAACTGCCTTTCAATGGTTCAAGGACGGCGAAATCATCGCCTTGCTACCTTTGCCGGGGGACTATGTGTCGCTGGTCTGGTCAGCTCATACCGAACGCGCAGCGCAGCTGCTCGCCATGGATGGCGAAGTGCTGGCGGCGGAAGTCGAACGCGCCACGGGCGGTGAGGTGGGTGCGATGCAATGTGTCACCGCGGCGCGTGGCTTTCCGCTGGCACGCCAGGATGTCGATCGGCTGATCGGCCCGCGCGCCGTGCTGATCGGCGACGCCGCGCACCTGATCCATCCGCTGGCCGGCCAAGGCATGAATTTGGGATTGCGCGACGTGGCATCACTCACCGAGGTGTTGCGTCAGAAGCAATCGTTTCGCGATTTCGGCGATGCGACGCTCCTGCGCCGCTACGAACGCTCGCGTCGTGAAGATATCCGTTCGCTGACGCTGGCTACCGATGGGCTGCAACGGCTGTTCACGCTGCCCGGCACCTTGGCGCAAGGTGTACGCAATGCCGGCATGGCACTACTGGGCAAGCAATCGCTGTTGAAGCGCTGGCTCATTACCCAGGCACTCGGTTGAAGAGCCCGGCGCCTGTCTCGTTAACTACGAATCACCCAATGACTCCCATTCGCTACGTCATCACCGCCAAGCATCCCGCCGCACACTTGTTCGAAGTCACTCTCACAGTCGACGATCCCGACCTCGACGGCCAGCAGTTCGCGCTGCCCGTGTGGATTCCGGGTAGCTATATGGTGCGCGAGTTCGCGCGCAACATCGTCACGCTGGTCGCGCGCAGCGGCAGCACTGGCCGCAAGATAGGCATCGAGAAAATCGACAAGCACAGCTGGCGCGCGCAGCCATGCGTGGGTCCGTTGATCGTCACTTATGAGATATACGCGTGGGATCTGTCGGTGCGTGCCGCGCACCTCGACGATCATGTCGGCTTCTTCAACGGCAGCAGCGTTTTCCTGGCGGTAGTGGGACGCGGCGACGCGCCTTGCCATCTCGATATTCAGCGACCGGCTGGCGAAGCCTTCACGCGCTGGCGCGTGGCCACTGCGTTGCAGGAAGCACGCGGCACACGGCGTTACAGCTTCGGCGAATACCGCGCCGCCAACTACGACGAGTTGATCGATCAACCGGTTACGCTCGGCGATTTCGCGTTGGGGCATTTCACCGCCTGCGGTGTGCCGCACGACGTGGTCATTTCGGGGCACGTACCAAATCTCGATATGGCTCGTCTCACGGCCGATCTGCAGCCGATCTGTGAAGCGCAGATCAGCATGTTCGAGCCGCGCACTCGTCGCGCGCCGATGACGCGATACGTGTTCATGACGATGGCCGTCAGCCAGGGTTACGGCGGCCTCGAACATCGCGCGTCTACCGCACTGATTTGCAACCGCGGCGATTTGCCCGCGGTAGGAGTGAGCGGCAAGACCGACGGCTATCGCACTTACCTCGGGCTTTGCAGCCACGAATACTTCCATACCTGGAACGTCAAGCGCATCAAGCCGGCCGCCTTCGTCCCCTACGATCTGTCGAATGAAAACTATACGAAGCTGTTGTGGCTGTTCGAGGGCTTTACCTCGTACTACGACGACTTGATGCTGCTGCGTGCCGGCGCGATCGATTCATCTCAATATCTGGCGCTGCTCGGCAAAACCGTCGCCGGAGTGCTGCGCGGCAGCGGGCGCCGCAAGCAGAGCGTGGCGGAGAGTTCCTTCGACGCGTGGACCAAGTACTACCGTCAGGATGAAAACGCCGCCAACGCGATCGTCAGCTACTACACCAAGGGCTCGCTGGTTGCGCTGTCCTTCGACTTGGCGATTCGCGCGCAAACCGGTAATTGCAAATCACTCGACGACGTAATGCGCGCGCTGTGGGTGCGCTATGGCCGTGATTTCTATAACGGCCAGGCGCGTGGGATTGGCGAGCAAGACGTCTTGCCGTTGATCAACGAGGCCACCGGCGTCGATTTGCGCAGCCTGTATCGATTGGCCGTCGAAGGTACCGCCGATCTGCCCCTGACCGCTTTGTTCGACCCGTTCGGCATTGCGGTCGAAGCGCGCTTCGCCGCAGCACCCGTATCGCTGGGCGTGCGCATTCAAGGTGGTGCCGATTGCACCTTGGCGGCGGTTCATGAAGACGGCGCCGCGCAGAAGGCCGGCTTGTCGGCTGGCGATGTGGTGATCGCGTGCGACGGATTGCGCGTGGCGTCCGGCAACCTCGATGCGCTGCTCGCACGTTACCGACCGCGCGACAAGGTGTTGATGCACGCGTTTCGCCGCGATGAGCTCAAGCAGTTCGTGGTCACGCTCGATGCGCCCGACGTGCAGACCTACACGCTCACGCCATCGCTGGGCGGCAACCCGGCGCGGCGCCTGCGCGAAGCTTGGCTCGCGGGCCGCCGCAGTGCGGCGTCGACATCCGTGTCCAAGTCCCGGCGCGGCGGCTGAGCCAAGCAATCTAGCGAGCGGCAAACCTCAGGCCAGAGGCGTTGGCGCGATTTCCGGCATGGGATGCCCATACCCCGGCAGCATCTTCAGCATATGTTCGACGAACACCTGCGTCTTGCGCGGCGTGAAACGGCGCGATGGCATGACGAGCTGCACGGGATCACTGCGCATCGACCAGTCAGCCAGGATCCGCGTCAAGCGCCCGCTGGCGATATCCCCGGCCGTCATCGCATCGGGCAGCGCGGCGATGCCGCAATGCACGATCGCGAGTTCCCGCAGCATCGCCACGCTATTGGCTTGCAAGGAGCCATGCATCGTCACGCTGATCTGTTGCTTGCCGCGCGACAGCGTTTCGATGCGCCGCAGTTTGCTCGCGCCCTGCAGCAATACAAAGCGGTGGCTGGCCAGATCTTCGGGGGTAGTGGGCAGGCCTGCTTCTCGCAGATACTGCGGCGAAGCGTATAAGGACTGCGTCATTTCGCAGAGCGTGCGCGTCACCATCCCGGAATCCTCCAGGCGCCCCGCGCGGATTGCCACGTCGACGCGTTCGCCCACCAGATCCACATGTCGCGAGCTCAGGTCCAGTTCGATGGTTATTTCGGGATAGTTGCGGCAGAACGTCGCCAACGGTTCGGCCAACCATTGCGTAGCGAGGTCGGCCGGGGCGCTTACACGTAATCTGCCATGCGGGCGGCTGGTGAGTTGGCTGGCGAAGTCGCGCGCCTCTTCGACGTTTTCCAGAATGGGCAGGCAGCGCTCGTAGAAAGCTTGACCGGCTTCGGTCAGTTCCAGCCGCCGCGTGGTCTTGTCGACCAGGCGCAGCCCCATGCGCTGTTCAAGCCGCGCCAGGCGCCGACTCACGGTCGCCTTCGGCATGCCGAGCGTGAGGCCCGCACGTGTCAGGCTGCCGCCGCGCGCCACTTCTGCAAAAATCAGCATGTCGTTGAGATCTTCCACGCTTTGCCCCCGTCCCCGCCGCGCCGTTATCGTTAGTTTCAAATCCTCAACAATATATCTCGAAAACATAGCTAGTCGACTAACTCGAAATAATCAACAATGGGGCCAACTTCGGGAAGCCCGGGGATATCGCGCATCCGCCTGTACCCCGGCAACCTGACCCTTATCAATTAAAACGAGCGATTTATCATGACCACCATTCTGCAAATCAATTCGGCAGCCCGTTCGCAGGGCGCGCAATCGACGCTCTTGGCGGGCGAACTTTCCGCCCAGCTGCTGCAAAAGAATCCGGGCGCCAAACTGGTTGTCCGCGACTTGCTGAAGGGCAACCTGCCGCACCTCGACGATTCGGTGATCGGCGCGTTCTTCACGCCGGCCGACCAGCGTAACGACGCGCAGAAAGCCGTGATTGCCCGCAGCGACGAACTGATCGACGAACTGCAAGCGGCCGACATCGTAGTGATCGGCGTGCCGCTCTACAACTTCGGCGTGTCCACGCAACTGAAGGCCTATTTCGACTGGATCGCGCGTGCCGGCGTCACCTTCGCCTATTCCGCGGCGGGCGTCCCGGAAGGTCTGGTCAAGGGCAAGAAGGTCTATATCGCGACCGCGCGCGGCGGCCGCTACCAAGGCACCCCGAACGATCTGCAAACCCCTTATCTCAAAACCTTCCTGGGTTTCCTCGGCATGACCGACGTGACTTTCGTGTTTGCCGAAGGCTTCGCGATGGGACCGGAAGCCGCCGCGAACGCGCTCGCGACTGCGCGCCAGGCGATCGCTGGCCTTTAATGCGATAACGGCGCTCGGCTCCCGCAAGAGCCCAGGCGCCTTGCTTTATAGCGCGGGCGCGGGCAACGACCAATCGATCGCTCGACGTCCCGCCGCTTCGAGAAACGCGTTCGCGCGTTTGAAGTGATCGCATCCTAAAAAACCGCGGTGCGCCGACAGCGGCGAAGGGTGCGGCGCTTCCAGCACCAGATGGCGCGCGGCGTCGATCAGCGCGCGCTTGGCCTGCGCATGCGCGCCCCACAGCATGAACACGGTGGGCGTGTCGCGCGCCGCCAGTTCGCGGATCAACAGGTCGGTACAAGTCTCCCAACCTCGGCGCGCATGGCTTGCCGCCAACGAACGCTCCACCGTCAACACCGTATTCAGCAGCAGCACGCCCTGGCTCGCCCAGTAATCGAGGCAGCCGTGCGTCGGCGTCGGTGTGCCGAATTCATCCTTGATCTCTTTAAAGATATTTTTCAGCGAAGGCGGCGGCGGGATACCGGGCCGTACTGAAAACGCCAGCCCATGCGCCTGCGACACACCATTCACTTCGCCGTGGTAGGGGTCCTGTCCAAGAATCACCACTTCTACCGCGGCGGGCGTTGTCAGCCGCAATGCGCGAAATACGTCATCGGGATAGATGGTTTTGCCGGCCGCCTGTTCGGCCATCAGGAATTGGTTCAGGCGCGCGTAATCGGTGCTTTGCACGAACGCTTCGAGATAACGTCGCCATGCCGGCGGCAGCTCATCGATCTGCTGAGCCAGCGTGCCGCGCTCGTCCGGCTCGCGTGAGTCGTCGTCCGCGCCGTCTTCAAACCCCAGCCCTAGCTGCATAGCTGACGCCGCAAGCGATAGCCGCGCTCGGCCTTCGAGACATCCGCTGCTTGCAGTCGCGGTATTGCGGCGCGCGCCCGCGCGGCCAGCGCATGCAATGCTGCCGCACCGCTCGCATCCGAGGTCGACGCCGACTTCAGTTCCAACTCGACCTCACTGATCGCCAGCACGCCCCGGCGGCCGCCGCATTGCGCGCTGACTTCGCCGCTATCCAGTGCTATCTCGATATCAGCCGAGCCGTCGCGAAAGCGCCAGAGCTGGCGCACGAAGTCGGTGCGAAATATCGGTTGCAGGCTCGACGCCGTGGCGCGCAGGACCGAGGCCGCCTGCGCATCGTCGCAAATCTTCAACAATGCATCGAGCTCCAACGCCTCGCCCGCCACTGGCATTTCCCATTCGTGACGGCGATGCAGGCCTTGCTGTGCACTGCCGCCAGACTTCAGGGTTTGCAGCCAGCCCTCGGGCGTCTCGCGTAGACGCAGGGCGCTGCGAGCGCCTGCCAGCGTCTCGTCAGGCGTATCGAAATAGATATTCCTCAAGCGCACCGGCTGCCCAGGCTGGCCGACCAGCCGAGTGAAAAAGGCGGCTGCCGCGTCGGTGTCCGCCGGCTCCAGCGCCAGCTTCAGTTCCGTTTCAATGCTCATGCGAAGAACAGCCCGCGCAGCGCCATCCCGGGATCATCCGCGCGCATGAAGGCTTCGCCCACCAGGAACGTCAGCACGCCGGCAGCGCGCATGCGCTCGGCGTCGGCGCGCGTCAAAATGCCGGACTCGGTAACCACAATGCGGTCATCCGGGATCGCTTCCAGCAGCCCTATGGTCGTATCGAGTGTGACCTCGAAGGTACGCAGATTACGATTATTGATGCCGATCAGCGGTGTATTCAGTGACAACGCCGCGTCGAGTTCTGCGCGGTTATGCACTTCCACCAGCACCGCCAGCCCGTAGTGATGGGCCAGCGCTTCCAGCCCACGCATCGCTTCGGCATCGAGCAAGGCAGCGATCAACAGCACGCAGTCGGCGCCCATCGCCGCCGATTCGACGATCTGATAAGGATCGACGATGAAATCCTTGCGCAGCGCCGGCAGGCTGCACGCTTTGCGCGCCGCTCGCAGATAAGCGACGCTGCCCTGGAAGAATTGCTCGTCCGTCAATACCGACAGGCAAGCCGCGCCGCCGCGTTCATACGAGGCGGCGATCGCCGGCGGATCGAACGGCTCGCGCAGCACGCCTTTCGACGGGCTGGCCTTCTTGACCTCGGCGATAACGGCGGCTTGGTGCTGCGCATGCTTATGTCGGATGGCGCCGACAAAGTCGCGCCGCGCGTCGCGCGCCGCTTCAGCTTCCAGCCGCAATGCTTCGAGCGGCAGGCTGCGCATCGAGGCTTCGACCTCCGCGCGCTTGACCGCTGCAATTTTATTGAGAATGTCCGACATGGAATCTAGCCTGTAAATTGCCGTGTAAAGGTGACGAACTCATGCAGCTTCGCCTGCGCGGCGCCACTTGCAATGACGTCGCGCGCGCGCTCGACGCCGGCGCTGATCGAGTCCACCCGGTTCGCCGCATACAGCGCCGCCCCGGCATTCAGAATAACGATTTCGCGTGCCGTGCTGTCCTGGTTGGCCAGCGCCGCTTCCAGCATCGCTTTCGAGTCAGCGGCGCTCTCCACACGGATCATCCGGTTCGACTTCATCGCCAACCCGAAATCTTCGGGGTGAATCCGATACTCGCGAATTTCGCCATGATGCAATTCGCCGACCAGCGTATCCGCGCCCAACGACACCTCGTCCATGCCGTCCATGCCGTGCACCACCAGCACATGCTGCGCGCCCAGGCGCTGCAACACTCTCACGAGAATGCCGACCAGATCGGGATGGAACACGCCCATCAACTGATTCGGCGCGCCGGCCGGGTTTGTCAGCGGGCCCAGGATATTGAAGATGGTGCGAATACCCAGTTCAGCGCGCACCGCCGCGATGTTCTTCATCGCCGGATGATGATTCGGCGCAAACATGAAGCCGATACCGGTCTGAGCCAGGCATTCGGAAACCTGCGCGGGCGTCAGCACAATATTGGCGCCCAGCGCTTCCAGCACGTCCGCGCTGCCCGACTTGCTCGACACGCCGCGGTTGCCGTGCTTGGCCACTTTCGCGCCGGCCGCGGCCGCCACGAACATCGCTGCCGTTGAGATATTGAAGGTATGCGAGCCGTCGCCGCCGGTGCCGACGATATCGACAAAATGACTGGCGTCGGCCACCTCCACGCGCGTGGCGAATTCGCGCATCACGCTGGCCGCGGCGGCGATCTCGCCGACGGTTTCCTTCTTCACGCGCAGCCCGGTGATAATCGCCGCGCTCATCACCGGCGACACTTCGCCTCGCATGATGAGACGCATCAGATGCTGCATCTCGTCGTTGAAAATCTCGCGATGTTCGATGGTTCTTTGCAGCGCTTGCTGCGGCGTAATCACCGGCTGGCTCCCGCCTGCGCGACGCCGGGCGCGGCACCAACGTTGAGGAAGTTGCGCAGCAGCGCATGCCCGTGCTCGGTCAGGATCGATTCGGGATGGAACTGCACACCTTCCACCTGCAGCGCTTTGTGGCGCACGCCCATGATTTCCCCATCGGCGGTGGTCGCGCTGATTTCCAGGCAGTCGGGCAGCGTCTCGCGCTCGATCGCCAGCGAGTGATAGCGCGTCACCGAATAGCGGCGCGGCAGCCCTTCGAACACGCCCAGCCCATCGGTTTCGATATCGCTGGTCTTGCCGTGCATTACCGTCTGCGCGCGTATCACGCGTCCACCGAAGGCTTCGCCGATCGCCTGATGGCCCAGGCACACGCCCAGAATCGGCAGCCGTCCGGAGAAGTGCTTGAGCACGTCGAGCGTAATGCCCGCATTGCCAGGGTGGCTCGGCCCCGGCGACAGGCAGATGCGGTCGGGCGCCAGCCGCTCGATATCGTCGAGTGTGATTTCGTCGTTGCGGTAGGTCCGTACGTCTTCGCCCAATTCGCCAAAATATTGGACGAGGTTGTAGGTGAACGAATCGTAGTTATCGATCATCAGCAGCATGTCGCACCTGTCTTCCTGATTTGAAACGAATAATGCGCCGCCGTCTTGGGCTGGCGCGGTGGTGTGTCGAGGTTTTGGCGCGAGCATCGGCCGCTCCGACGCCAGGCGGGCGTCATTATCCTACGCACGCGAGGTTTGCAGGCGGCGGAGCGCGATTCAGTCGAAAAAGGGAAAAACTCGGCGTTTGCAAGCATCGGACAATCTCCTACAGAGGGAGCCGCCGTGCCGGTGAGCCATTCCAGATGGAGCCTTGCCTACCGGACAACGGCGGCAAGGGCGGATTCAACCCCGCAACGACGTGCCGCTTCCTAGAGGAAGCGCCACCACTGAGCTACGTTGATCGAAGCGACGTTACGCATATGCAGCCTGGTTGAACCGAGATAAGCGAATTAAAGGCGCCGCGCCTGGCGGGAAAACCACTGATCGACAGATCAGCCTCCGAAAGGCGGCAAGCCGCGCTATCGTAACACGACCCACAAATTTCATGAGACGCGGCGCACACGACCCCCAATATAATGCAACGTTTTATGAGATAGACCCGACCCGCGTGCGAAGATCGAAGCCAGAGAATAAGAAGAGAGCTGCCAGAGCATGAACGAAGTGGAACCAGGCGATGTGGAAAAAACGCCCGAGAGCGACGCGGTACGCGGCGCACCGCCAGCTGCCGCAGCGGATGCCGGTTCGAAGCCATCGGCGAGACGGCGCCCAGCGCATCGACGACGCTGGATACTGATCGGCATCGCAATCCTGCTCATCGTCGTGCTGGCCTTGCTCCTGGCCCGTCGCCCCAAGCACGATAGCGACACGGCCGGCGCTAACGCCCCGCAAGCTGCCACGATTCGCACAGCGACCGCGCAATTGGGCAGCATGGGCTTGTATATCGAGGCCCTCGGCACGGTTACCCCGGTCGCCACGGTCAATCTTTATAGTCAGATCAACGGCACGGTCGAGGCGGTGCATTACACCGAAGGACAAATGGTCAGGCGCGGCGACCCGCTGGTCGACATCGATGCGCGCGCTTACCAGGCGCAGCTGCAAGAGGCCGAAGGGACCCTGCAGCACGACCGCGCGGTGCTCGCGCAAGCAGAAATGGATCTGACGCGTTATCAAGAGGCGTCCGCCAAACAGGCGATTGCGCGCCAGACCTTCGAAGATCAGCGCCTCACCGTCGAACAAGACCGCGGCACCGTGAAGAATGACGAGGGGCAGGTCAAGTACGCGCAGGTGCAATTGAGCTACTGCCACATCACGTCCCCCATCGATGGCCGCATCGGCTTGCGTCTTGTCGACCCTGGCAACGTCGTGTTCTCCGGTGGCACCAGCGCGATCGCGGTGATCACGCAATTGCAGCCGATCACGGTCGTATTCAACGTCGCCGAGGACGACCTCGCGCAGGTGCACGATGAAATCCTGCAGCGCGCCTCGCTGCCGGTCGATCTGTTCGATCGCTCGCAACAGACCAAGATCGCGACCGGGAAACTGCTGACCCTGGATAACCAGGTCGATACCTCGACGGGGACCGTGCGCTTTCGCGGGCAATTCGACAATGCCGCGCTGAATCTCTACCCGAACCAGTTCGTCAATGCGCGCTTGTTGGTCAAGACGCTGACGAACGTCGTGCTGGTGCCCGCGGCGGCCATCCAACGTAATGGCACGCAGGCCTTCGTCTATGTGGTGAACGGCGATACGGTAAAAATGCGCAACGTCGCCGAGTTGTCGACCGAGAACAATGTCGCCGCCGTTACCGGTGTCAACGCAGGCGAGGTGGTCTCGACATCGAGCTTCGACAAGCTCCAGGATGGCGCGAAGGTGACCCTGCAAAGCGCGGACGCGACCAAGGCGCCATGAACCCGTCCTGGCTCTTTATTCGTCGGCCGATCGCTACCGCGTTGCTGATGTTGGCCATTCTCGTCGTCGGACTGGCCGCGCTTCCCGGTCTGCCGGTCTCGGCACTGCCCGAGGCTGATTACCCGACCATCCAGGTCAAAACCTTTTATCCGGGCGCCAGCCCAGACGTGATGTCGTCGGCCGTCACGGCCCCCCTGGAGCGTCAATTCGGCCAGGTTGCCGGCCTCACGCAGATGACGTCCACCAGCTCCGACGGCATCTCGGTGATCGTCCTGCAGTTCTCCCTGGCGCTCGATATCGACGTTGCCGAGCAGGAAGTGCAGGCGGCCATCAACTCGGCGGCCAGCTTCCTGCCCACGGATTTGCCCGCGCCGCCGGTTTACAGCAAATCCAATCCAGCCGATGCCCCGGTGGTAACCCTCGCACTGACCTCCGCGGCGCTGCCACTGTCGGCAGTTGAAGATCTGGTCGATACGCGACTCGCCCCCAAGATCTCGCAACTCAGCGGTGTGGGTCTGGTGACGATTAGTGGCGGCAACAAGCCAGCTGTGCGGATCCAGGCCAATCCGGTCGCGCTCGCGGCGTACGGCCTCAACCTCGAAGACCTCCGCTCGGCGTTGACCAGTACCACCGTGAATATGGCGAAGGGCAGTTTCGACGGCCCCGCGCAGTCGTTTCAAATCAACGCGAACGATCAGCTGCTGTCGGCGGCAGGCTATCGCAACGTCGTCGTCGCCTATAAGAACGGCGCGCCGGTGATGCTGACCGACGTCGCCAAGATCACCGATGGCATCGAGAACGCCCGCCTGGCGGCGTGGCAAGACAAGACGCCGGCGATTCTGGTCAATATCCAACGCCAGCCCGGCGCCAACACCATTGCGGTCGTCGAGGAAATACAAAAGCTCCTGCCCACGCTGAAGGCCACTTTGCCGGCAGCGGTTGAAATGACCATCCTGACGGATCGCACCACCACGATTCGCGCATCCGTCAAGAACGTCCAGTTCGAGCTTCTGCTGACCATCGCATTGGTGGTGATGGTGATCTTCCTGTTCTTGCGGAATGTGGCGGCCACCATCATTCCCAGCGTTGCGGTGCCGCTTTCTCTGATCGGTACATTCGCCGTGATGCACGCGCTCGGCTACAGCATCAACAACCTGACCATGATGGCGTTCACCATCGCGACCGGATTCGTCGTCGACGATGCCATCGTGATGATCGAAAACATCTCGCGCTTTCTCGAAAAAGGCATGAGCCCGATGGAAGCCGCGCTGGCAGGAGCGCAGCAAATCGGCTTTACCATCGTCTCGCTGACCATCTCGCTGATTGCGGTGCTTATTCCGCTGCTCTTCATGGGCGATATCGTCGGCAGACTGTTTCGGGAATTCGCGGTGACCCTGAGCGTCACCGTACTGATCTCGGGCCTGGTGTCGCTCACGCTGACGCCGATGATGAGCTCGCGCCTTCTGCATCACACGCAGCCCGCGGAGCAGAAGCGCTTCTACCGCTGGAGCGAGGAGCAGTTCAACCGGCTGATCGCCGCCTATGGGCGTAGTCTGCGATGGGTGTTGCGACACGAGGTTCCCACGCTGCTGGTGGCGCTCGCCACGCTATTTCTCACGCTATTCCAGTACATCGAAATCCCCAAAGGATTCTTTCCGGCACAAGACACCGGCATCATCCAGGGAGTGTCCCAGGCGCCCGAATCCATTTCGTTCAGTGCGATGTCGAGAAAGCAGCAACAGCTCTCGACCGAGATATTGAAAGATCCCGCGGTGGCCAGTCTCTCGTCTTTTATTGGTCCGGATGGCATCAACACTACGCTGAATAGCGGCCGCATCCAGATCAACCTGAAGCCACTCGCGCAACGCAATCTCAGCGCCAGCGACGTCATCGTGCGCTTGCAAAAGAGCTTGGCGAACGTGCCTGGTATCAAGCTCTATTTGCAACCGGTTCAGGATCTGACCGTCGACGATCGGGTCAGCCCCACGCAATATCAGTACACGCTCGAAGATCCGGATATTGCACAGCTCAATCAATGGACCGATCGCGTGGTTGCCAAGCTGCGCACATTGCCCGAACTGGTCGATGTCACGACCGACCAGCAAAATAATGGCATCAGCGTCGACCTAACGATCGACCGTGCGACCGCCTCGCGGCTCAACATCACGCCGGACCAGATCGATTCCACGCTCTACGACGCCTTCGGCCAGCGCCAGGTCAGTACCCTGTACACGCAGTCGAATCAATATCACGTGATCCTGGAGGCGCTGCCGAATTTTCAGATAGGGCCGAGCCAGCTCAAGCGCATCTACATCCAGGGCACTACCAGCGGCTCAGGCGCCGCGCCCGCACAGAGCACCTCCGGGCGTACCTCGCTCAGCAGCAATGGCACCGTATCGAGCCTGGTCGCTTCCACCGACCAAACGCTTGCGGCGACGACCCCGGCCACCGTCCTCGCATCCCGGGCATCCACGTCGAGCTCTTCTGCGTCAGGCAACGGCACGTCGAACGGTTCCAACGCAGACAACTCTTCCAGCAGCGCATCATCGCAGCCCACGCCGGTGCCGCTGAGTGCCATCAGCCACTTCGTGACCCGCGCTTCGCCGTTGACGGTGGCCCACCAAGGGCAGTTTCCGGTGATCACCATTTCCTTCAACGTTGCGCCGGGCGCATCGCTCGGGCAGGCGGTCAAGGCCATCCAGCAAGCTCAGCGGCAACTGGACATGCCCGCGAGCGTGCAGGTTAATTTCCAGGGCACGGCAGCGGCCTACGAAAACATCGGTGGGAACGAAGCGCTGCTGATCCTGGCCGCGCTCGTCGCGGTGTATATCGTGTTGGGAATTCTCTACGAAAGCTTTATCCATCCCATCACGATTCTCTCCACCTTACCGTCGGCCGGGGTGGGCGCATTGCTGGCCTTGCGCCTGTTTCACGAAAATCTGGGCATCATCGCCGTGATCGGCATCATCCTGCTGATCGGCATTGTCAAGAAGAACGGCATCATGCTGGTCGACTTCGCGCTCGAAGCCGAACGCACGCGCGGCAAGAGCGCGGTGGAGGCGGTCTTCGAAGCGTCGCAACTGCGCTTCCGCCCGATTCTCATGACCACGCTGTGCGCGCTGTTCGCCGGATTGCCGCTGGCGTTCGGCTCGGGCATCGGTGCGGAATTGCGCCGGCC
>JBPBQZ010000144.1:0-29391 GCA_050955105.1 Janthinobacterium lividum
CACGCAGCAGGCAAAAATGAACTCTATCGCTGCGGGAAACAAGGAGAGCAGCGTATTAATCATGATGCCGCGATTTGCCTGAACAGCAACGTTCATTACCTGAGATACGGCCGCCTGGTTTTGGTTCGAGAAAAAATGATGTGGTAAACTAAATATCCTTTTGAAAAATAATTTGCTAACGTTTGCCTTTATTCGCTCTTCCGCGATCCCGTAAAATGACCACCTTATCTCGCCGCCGGCCGTAACAAAAAAATTAGCAGCCAGATATAGAAATACGTAAATAATCAATAAAGTGGTGGGGCCGCGATGCACCGTCAGAAAGTCGACTATCTTTTTGAGAAAAATTGGTGATAGAGAACCCATTGCGGTCGTGCTGCCGAGCATTAGCACACTGAGGAGTAGCCGCATACGCGTCGACTTGTCTGTTATCTCGAAGAGAAATTCGCAATACTTTAAAATCGCTTCATATTTCATCGGTGCTCTTGTTCATCGCCGTATGATTTTCCCGAGAGAATCTCCTTAGCCATATTTCGAATGGGAGTGCATCGATTAACTGCTGTTGGACTGAGAATGGGCAACCGTTGCGAAAAAGTCGCGATAGGGCTTCCCTATCTATGTAATTGGATCGTACTGACTGTCCGTTTAAAAGGTGTTCTCTAAATCGTGCATCGTGAAACCAGCAAGTGACGAACTGGGAGGTGCTGCCTTTAGAAAATTTCGTTCTGATTTGCTCCGGCAAAAGTCCTCTGCTGGCAGAACGGACAAAGCCTCTCGATACTCCATCCATCGTGAGTACGTAGGATGGTAGATGAAGGAAAAGCTCAACTAACGGTTGATTCACGAGCGGACTTTCAGTCATGATTTGTAAAGGCGATAGAGGTACTCTGTTTAATTGGGTATTCATAAGTAAAATAGCGGAAATAGTCCTAGATTCTTATTTTGATGTCCATGGTGGTGAGGCAGAACAGGATCATCTTGGGTCGAGTCCGAAAATAAGAAATCAATATTGGTGTCCAGAAAGTGGTTACGCCTCTGCAAGGTGCGTGCACGATGCAAGACAGTGGCGCAGGTAGTTACTCGCCAGTTAAAGTGAAGCGGCTGAAGCGGCAGAAAGCTAGGAAAAGGATCCACGTAGCTGTGCGAGGCGGTCGGAAATTGCTCTAACATAAGGCCTATTCGAACCGAAGCGCCACCCGGAGTTCACGCATGCCCAAGGGCTACATCATCGCCAGAGTCGACGTCACTGACGAAGCCGCCTATGCCGGCTATGTCCAGAAGGCCACCCCGGTCATCAAGCAGTACGGCGGCCGCGTGCTCGCGCGCGGCGGCAAGCACGCCGTGCTTGAAGGGCAAGGGCGGGCGCGTAACGTGGTGATCGAGTTTGAGTCGCTCGAGCAGGCGGAGCGTTACTACCATTCGCCAGAATATGCCGAGGCCCGTGCACTCCGTAAGGATGCCGCCACGGCCGACTTCGTGGCGGTGGAAGGTTCCTGAGCGCGTGGGATGGACCATATGATATTTAATACTAGGAAGCGGTGTTGTATTAAATATCATACAAATATTCTGCGTGACCTGCATTTAGCGCCTTGGCCGCGGCACCGGACGCCGGCTGGGGTGGTGGTGCCTAGAGCGGCGACCGGCAGTGCGCTAGTTATGGAAGGCAAAGGCGGTGGTCCCGATCTCGTGGCCGTGGCGTGAAACCATTCCGCTCACGGCACCCATTTCTCAAGCGAAGGGTTCTAGCGCCTAAGCCTGGCTTTTGTGGTCCGCCGCCTGCGAAAGGTCCCGATCTGACGAGAACGACCGGTTGAGTCCGGATTGCACCGGTAGCTGTGCCTTCAACGGACCGCTGTCGGTCGATCGTGCCGAAGTCGATGGCGATTTTTGCATTGGTTTTTTAACTTAGAAGTCCTCTATTTATAGATCCGATGGGAATGAACGCATGAAGCCTGGAGCAAGCTATCTATTATTCCTGGCCAGTTCGGCGTTCGAAACTATTTCTCTACATTGTGTCCGTTTCGGGACGTCGTGGCTCCTGATGCGTGAAACCGGTTCAGCCGTCGCATTTGCTGCCGTTTTCAGCGTCTCCAGTTTAGTCGAGGTGTACTCCAAGCCATTACTAGCTCCTCTGGCCGATTACTTTGATCGTCTTATTGTCTACCGGGTCTGCGTCGGCTTAACATCGATTGCGACATTGGCTTTGATGTTGACGGTTTATTTTTTGCCGCTTTCTATTGCGCTGGTGACAACCCTACTTGTTGGGCTCAGCTTGATCGCTGGGCTCCGTGACCCTGCCTCTGCTGGCTTGATCCCCGCACTCGTCAATCCAGATCGTTTGACTGCTGCTCAGTCTCTCGGCGCAGGCACGCGCGCGGTAGTTGGTCTTGGCGCACCGATGTTTGGGGCTTTGCTGTTAGCCCTCGGCGGAGTACAAGCGGCGCTCAGTGCCGCAGCCATCGCCTGTGTCGCCGGCTTATCGACAAGTTTTGCTATCCGTATTCTGAATGCGGATCCTGTAATCCCCCCAAAGCAGTGGGGCGAGTATTTGCGAACGTGGCACTCACGGATGGCGGATGGTATCCGTGCCGTGGCGCTTACGCGTTCAGAGCGGACGACGGCCATTGTTGTCGCCCTCACTAATGCCGGGCTATTCCCATTTTTTGCGATTGTGCTTCCCTTGTGGGTGTCCAAAGGTCTTCATGCTTCTGCGGGGACTATGGCGTTGATAGAAATTGCATTCGGTATCGGAATTATTTCTGGCAGCACTCTGCTCATTGGGTACCTAAATATCTCAATGGGACGCTTTATGGCGTTGGTGACGGGCAATGGCCTGCTTGGCGCGGGAATTCTTATGGCCGCTTTTTGCACGAATATATTTTTACTCGCGCCTTGCTTCGCCATAAGTGGAGTTGGCTTCGCCGTGTTCAATATCAATGCAAGTACATTGCGTGCAGCCGCCACGCCAACGGAATTTCGCTCGCGGATGGCCGGCGGTGTTGCATTCCTTTCTTCTTGCTTGAACCCCCTTGCCGCACAAGGCATTGGGTTCTTCATCGAAGGCTTCAACCTCGAGATCGGAGTTGCAACGTGCGGAATATTGATACTCGTGTCGACAGCACTTCTATCGAGGAACGTCGATGCGAAATCCCTTTTGACGCGGCCCAACGCAGAACTTCTCGGAATTTATGCGACGTTATATCCACATGCTTTTACCCGTTCAAAACAGGCGTTGCCATATTCGCGCGTCATGTAATGTCAGCGGACAGCAACCGCCGCTTAGCTTAGTTTTAATTTCAATTTAGTTGTATGATATTTCATATTTTTCCAATCGCTTGTATGAAATGCCATTCATCCCCCAGCTCCTCAGCCTGATTGCTTCCCGCAAGCTCCCAGTCGCCGCGCTCGCCGAACTGGTCGGCATGGCGCGGCCCAACCTCTCCGCAACGCTTACCGGAAAGTACGACTCCCGCGGTTCCACGCTCAGCGCGCTGGCCGCCGCCCTAGACGCCGAATGGGTACTGGTACCCAAGGAGCACTTACCCGCCGTCCGCCAGTTACTGGAAGGCAAAGGCACCGGCCCCGACCCCACGGCCAAGAGCGCGGCCGAACTGTTCATGGCGCAGCGCAAATGAGCGGCGAACTCCATCCCCGCTATTTAGAGGTGCGCCTGTACGGCGATATCGTCGGCTACCTGTGCGAGCTGGGCGGCAATTGCCGTTTCGTGCCGTCGACGGCGTTCAAGGCCGCCGACGGCCAGCCGACGCTGAGCTTGTCGATGGCGATTCCGACCGATCCGTCGATCGCCGCCACCATCTTGTCGAACCCCCAGCATCCGGCGCTCTATCGCACGAACGGCGAGCTGCCGCCGTTTTTTGCCGGGTTGCTGCCGGAGAGCGAGTTGCGCAAGCGCCTGGCCGATACCCGCAGCAATCCGGAAGACCGCGACGACTTCGGCATCCTGGCGGCGGCGGGGGAAGACTTGCCGGGCGCGGTAGTGGTGGCGCCGCCGGCCGATCCCCATGCGATTCCCGACTACGCGCGTACCTTCGGTGCGACCGGCGGCGCGGATAACCTGGAGGTGGCGGTGATCGAGGGTGCGACGGAGGGCGCGGCATCGATTTCGGGCGTGCAAAACAAGCTCGCGCTGTCGACGCTGCAGAAGGGCAAGCGCTATACGATGCCGGGCCATGGCAAATTGTCGGATCTGATCGCGAAGCTGCCGGCGCGTAACGACGATTCGCAAATCTTTAATGAGTATGTGGCGATGCAATTGGCGAAAGCGGCGGGCGTGGACGTGGCGGTCTGCGAACCGATGCCGCTGACCGCAATAGATCTGCCCGAGCTGACGACGATCGCCGGCACGGCCACGCATTTCCTGGCGGTGCAACGCTACGACCGCGCGGACAATCGCCGTATACATGTAGAAGATGCCTGCCAGGCGCTGATGCGCATGCCGCGCGCCAAGTACGGACGCGCGGAGCAGTTTTCGATTCTTTTGAGATATCTGAATGCGATGAGCCCGAAGGGCGTGCAGGACATCCGCCAGTTCTTTATTCGCCAAGCCGTGAATACTTTGATCGGCAACAGCGATGCGCATCTCAAAAATTTCTCGTTGATGTATGCCGACCGTATTCACCCGCAGCTGACGCCGGCCTATGACATCGTCTGTGTCTCGGCCTTGCCGGGCTTTGCCGGCTATGGCACGAATGTGGCCATCGATGCCGTGCAACGGCGGCAGACGCTGGATGATTTTCGACAGGTGGCTGAGGCTTCGGGCATTGCCGAACGGATCGCGGTGGCGGCGGTGAAGTCGGCGGTGACGACGGCAAGGCAGGCGTGGCCGGCGCTGCTCGATAGCTTGCCGACGCCGCCAGCGATGAAAACAGAGGTGCTGGATCGCTTGAATAAGCTGCCGCTAGCGGCTGTTTAAAGTTCTGCCGCGCGGCACGAGCCGCCGAATTTTTGCGATGCCCCAGTGTGGGGCTCGTCAGCACCGTCGTGGCCCGCATTCATCGCGCACACGAAACGCTCGTCGCTGCACCATGCCATCGAATCATGCAACACAAGCGTGCAGTCTCACGCACCTGTCAGGTGCGATCGCCGCATCTCGAAATTCCCCGTTCCTCCTTTAAGCCGCTTGTTTGCTGAGTTTTAAGCAAACAGGCATGTTGCTTGCCTTTTCATCGTCGTTCCCGGCAACGGCGTCGGGAAATGAATGGCAGCAAGTCCCCTCCATGTAACGAGTTGGGGCAGATTTTTGTTATAGGACGACGGCGTCCCTCTGTGCGAGACACAGTGGGACGCTTTTTTTTGAGTCAAGAAACCGGCTGCGGCCTCTTTCGGCGAGAACCAGATGAAACAACTGATCGACTCTTTAAAAAGCGGGAACTGGCGATCGCTGGTCGCGTGCTTCCTGTACTTCGATACCGGCTTTACGGTCTGGGTGTTGTACGGGCCGCTGGCGCCGTTTATCGGCAAGGACATTGTCATGTCGCCGGCGGAAGTGGGCTTCCTGGTGGCGGTGCCGGTGTTGGCCGCGGCCATCTTGCGCGTGACCTTGGGCAATCTCTATCAAGCCTTCGATGGCCGCAAGGTCGCGATGCTGGGCATCGTGTTCTCGGCGGTTCCGTCGATCGTGCTGTTGCTCACGCCTACGCTGCCGTCGTACACATTGTTGCTGGTGCTGGGCGTGTTCCTCGGCGTAGGCGGCGCGAGTTTCGCGGTGGCCTTGCCGATGGCGGGCAGCAGTTATGCGCCAAAGGTGCAGGGCTTGGTGTTGGGCTTGGCCGCTGCCGGCAATATCGGCGCCGTGCTCGACGGCTTCTTGTTTCCGGGCCTGGCAACCGGCTATGGCTGGGAAAAAGCCGCCGGCGCCGCGCTGCCGTTCCTGGGCATCGCCGCAGTGGCCGTGTGGTTCTGGGCGCAAGACCGTTCGCCGAAGTCGGCCAGCGTGCCGCGTGCGTTTTTCGGACTGGGCGTGACGCTGGTCGGCATGATCATTCTGGTGGTGGCGGTGCATGCGGGCATCCTGGGCCATGGCAAGACGGGTGTGTTGCTGCTGCCGGTGCTGGGCGCGTTACTGGCCATCGCAGTACTGCCGAAGTCGTATCGCAGCGTGCTGCGCGAGAAGGATACGTGGATCATCATGCTGGTCTATAGCATCACCTTCGGTGGCTTCGTCGGCATGTCGTCGTATGTGGCAACGCTGCTGACGTCTTTGTATGCGATGCCGAAGACGGAAGCCGGTGCCTTCATGGCGCTGCTGGCTTTCATGGGCGCGATCTTTCGTCCGCTCGGCGGTTATGTGGCGGACAAGGTCAGCGGCGTGCGCGCGCTGATGGTGCTGCTGGCCGGTATCTCAATTTGTGATTTCGCCTTCGCGGCCTGGATGCCGCCGCTGGCGGGTGGCATCGCGCTGCTGGTGCTGACGTATGTGTTCTTCGGTCTCGGCAACGGCGCCACGTTCCAGTTGGTGCCGCATCGCTGGCAGGGGCGCACCGGCTTGATGTCGGGCATCGTCGGCGCGGCGGGTGGCATCGGTGGCTTCTACTTGCCGGTGATCATGGGTATCGCAAAAGAAACCACTGGCAGCTATCAATCCGGCTTCGCTACGTTCGGCTGTATCGCGGCGGTGGCGTTCGTGCTGGTGGTGATGCATCGCGTGAACTGGCTGGCGTGGGCCATGCCGGCGATGGGCCACAGCAACGCCAGCCCCATCGGGGCACGTATTGAAAGTCAAGGCTAGCAGCAGTAGGTGATGTGCGGCGCCTGCAACGAGGAACGCGCCGGTGTGGTGATGCATTGCGGACAACGGCGTCCGCTCGCGCAGCGACGCGGGCGGACGCTTTTTACTGAGGCACCAAAGATGAAAAAACTAAAACTCACCGTCATCGGCAATGGCATGGCCGCCATCCGCACGATCGAGGAATTGCTGACCATCGCTCCCGATCTTTACGACATTACGGTGTTCGGTGCGGAGCCGCATCCGAACTACAACCGGATCTTGTTGTCGCCGGTGCTGGCCGGCGAGCAGAAGTTCGAAGACATCGTGCTGAACACGCTCGCCTGGTATGAAGAAAATCATATCGCGCTGCATCTCGGTAAAACCATCACGCAGATCGATCGTATCGGACGCGCGGTAGTGGCGGATGACGGCACACGCGTGGAGTACGACCGGCTGCTGGTGGCGACCGGCTCATCGCCATTTATCTTGCCGGTGCCGGGCAAGGACCTGAAGGGCGTTCTGACTTATCGAGATATCTACGATACCGAGGCGATGATTGCGGCGGCGACGGTAAAGCGGCGCGCGGTAGTGATCGGCGGCGGCTTGCTGGGACTGGAAGCGGCGAATGGCCTGAAGCTGCGGGGGATGGACGTCACCGTCGTGCACTTGGCCGATACCTTGCTCGAACGTCAACTCGATGCCACGGCGGGCAAGCTGTTGCAGGGTTCACTAGAGAAGCGTGGACTGACGTTCATGCTGAAAAAGACCACTTCCGAGATATTGGGCAACGAGGCCGGCGCAGTGCGTGGACTGCGCTTCAGCGACGGCCAGGAAATTGAGACGGACCTGGTGGTGATGGCGGTAGGTATTCGACCAAACACTACGCTGGCGGAGTCGGCCGGCTTGCATTGCAATCGCGGCATCGTCGTCAACGACACGCTGCAAACCTTCGATCCGCGTGTTTATGCGGTGGGCGAATGCGTGAGTCATCGCGGCATTGCGTACGGGCTGGTGGCGCCGTTGTTCGAGCAAGCCAAGGTCTGCGCGAATCATCTGGCGCTGATGGGTATTGGCACCTACAAAGGCTCGGTGCTGTCGACCAAGCTCAAGGTGACGGGCATCGATCTGTTTTCCGCCGGCGATTTCATGGGCGGCGATGGTACTGAAGAGATCGTGCTGTCAGACCCGGCGGGCGGTGTCTACAAGAAGCTGGTGATCAAGGACGACAAGCTGGTCGGCGCCTGCCTTTATGGCGACACGGTGGATGGCGCCTGGTATTTCAAATTGCTGCGCGAAGGCCGCAAGTTGGGCGAGACGCGCGACACCATCATGTTCGGCGAATCGAATATCGGTGATGCCGGCGTGCAGGGGCAAAACCGCGCTGCGGCGATGGCCGATGCCGATGAGGTGTGTGGTTGTAACGGCGTTTGCAAAGGCACCATCGTCAAGGCGATTACCGAGAAGGGCTTGTTCACGCTCGACGACGTGCGCAAGCATACGAAGGCCTCCAGCTCGTGCGGCTCGTGCTCGGGATTGGTCGAGCAGATTTTGATGAGCACGGTGGGTACCGATTTCCAGCAGACTTCGAAAGAGAAGGCGGTTTGCGCTTGTACCGATCGCAGTCATGGCGAGGTGCGTCAGGCGATTCGTGAACATCGACTGTTCACGCATCAGGCGGTCTACGATTTCCTAGAATGGCGCACGCCGAATGGCTGTGCGAGTTGCCGGCCGGCCATCAACTACTACATGCTTTCCACCTGGCCGCGCGAAGCCACCGACGATCCGCAAAGCCGTTTCGTCAACGAGCGCGTACACGCGAACATTCAGAAGGACAACACTTTCTCGGTGGTGCCGCAGATGAAGGGTGGTGTCACCACGCCTTCGGAGTTGCGGCGCATTGCCGACGTTGCCGATAAATATGCGATACCGATGGTCAAGGTCACCGGCGGTCAACGTATCGATTTGCTCGGCGTGAAAAAGGAAGACCTGGTGAACGTGTGGCGTGACCTGGGCATGAATTCGGGACACGCCTATGGCAAATCGATTCGCACGGTGAAGACCTGCGTCGGTATCGATTTCTGCCGCTTCGGCACGCAGGACAGCACGCAGATGGGCATCGATCTGGAAACCATGCTCGCGAATATGTGGTCGCCACACAAGGTGAAGCTGGCGGTGTCGGGATGCCCCCGCAACTGTGCCGAATCAGGTATCAAGGATGTGGGCGTGATCGCGGTCGATAGCGGTTGGGAGCTGTATGTGGGCGGTAACGGCGGCATCAAGACCGAGGTGGCGCAGTTCCTCGTCAAGGTGAAGACGTCTGATGAAGTGAAGGAGTTCAGCGGCGCGTTTTTGCAACTTTATCGAGAAGAGGCTTACTACCTGGACCGCACCGTGCATTACATCGCGCGTGTGGGTCTCGACTATGTGAAGAAGAAAGTCGTGGAAGATGCGGCCAACCGGCGCGCGCTGTTCGAGCGCTTGATGTATGCGCTGGAAGGCTTGAAAGATCCGTGGGCAGCCCGGGTCAACGGTGAGCGGCGGCAAGAATACATTCCGCTTAAAGTGATCGCCTGAGGACGCATCATGGCAAACGAACTGATGACACGCTGGACCGAAATCTGCGACTTGGCGGCGATACCGCGACTGGGCAGTCGCGTGATTCAACGTCCGATAGGCAATGTCGCGGTGTTTCGCACCGCCAGCGATGAGGTGTTCGCGCTGCTCGATCATTGCCCGCACAAGGGCGGTGCCTTGTCGCAAGGCATCGTGCACGGCAGCGCGGTGACCTGTCCTTTGCATAGCTGGACCATTGAATTGGAGACAGGCGCGGCACGCCTGCCCGACGAAGGCTGTGCACGGCGCTTCCCTACCAAGCTCGACGGTCAGACTGTATTCGTCTGTCTCGATTGAACCGAGGCCGCGCGCAATGAAAACCGTGACGCGTTCGACCTGCTGCTATTGCGGCGTGGGCTGCGGCATGCTTATCGAGACAGAAGCAGGCCGCATCACCGGCGTGACCGGTGACCCGCAGCATCCGGCGAATTTCGGCCGCTTGTGTACCAAGGGCATGTCGTTACCGCTGACCGTACAAAATCACAAGGGTCGCGTATTGCAACCCGAGATGCGCTCGCAACGCGAGGCGCAACGCACGCCGACCGACTGGAACACCGCGCTGGACAGGGTGGCGCAGCGCTTTGCCGACATCATTGCGAGGCACGGTCCTGACGCAGTAGCGTTCTACATCTCCGGGCAATTGTTGACCGAGGATTACTACGTCTTCAACAAGCTGTCGAAGGGCTTGATTCGCACCAACAATATCGATACGAATTCGCGGCTTTGCATGTCGAGCGCGGTCAGCGGCTACAAGATGGCGTTTGGTGCCGACGGGCCACCGACTTGCTATGAAGACCTGGAGTTGGCGAAGACGGTGTTGTTCGCAGGGAGCAATACCAGCGATGCGCATCCGGTGCTGTTCCGCCGGTTGGAAGCGGCAAAGGCTGCGGACGCGTCGATTCGCTGGATTGTTATCGACCCGCGACGCACCGACACCGCCGCGTTAGCGGATCTGCATCTCGCAATTCAGCCAGGTACCGATGTGGCACTCTTCAACGGCATGCTGCATCACCTGATCTGGGAAGGCGCGCTCGATCGCGACTACATCGCCGCGCACACCGAGGGCTTCAACGCAGTGAAGGAACTGGTGCGCGACTACACGCCGCGCCTGGCCGCCGAAACCTGCGGCATCGAAGAGGCCGATTTGCGTCAGGCGGCGGATTGGTTCGCCGCGAGCCCGGCTGCGCTATCTCTTTATTGCATGGGCTTGAATCAATCGAGTCATGGCACCGACAAGAACCTGGCCTTGATCAATCTGCATCTGGCGACGCGGCAGATTGGCAAGCCCGGTGCCGGGCCATTTTCACTGACGGGCCAGCCAAATGCGATGGGCGGTCGCGAGGTGGGCGGCATGGCGACGATGCTGGCCGCGCATCGCGATATCGACAATGCCGCGCATCGTGCGGAAGTAGAAGCATTATGGGATGTGCGGGATTTGTCGCCGCGACTGGGCTTGCCCGCCGTCGCCCTGTTCGATGCGGTGCGCAGTGGTGAAGTGAAGGCAATCTGGATCTGTTGTACGAACCCGGTACACTCGATGCCGGATGTCGAAGTAGTGAGGGAAGCCTTGTCGGCCGCCGAATTCGTGGTCGTGCAAGAGGCTTTTGCACAGACCGATACGGTGCCCTATGCCGACGTGTTGTTGCCGGCTGCCAGTTGGGGGGAGAAATCCGGCACTGTCACCAATTCCGAACGCCGCATCTCGCGCGTGCGCGCCGCCATCGACGCGCCGGGCGAAGCGCGCCCCGATTGGTGGATCGTCACGCAGGTGGCGCAGCGGCTAGAAGTTTTGCTGAAGCTGCCGGGCGAGCGCTTCGATTTCGAGATGCCAGAGACGATTTTCAATGAACACCGGGCGCTGACGGTGGGCCATGATCTCGATATTGGCGGTCTGTCTTATGCAACCCTCGAAGACGACGGCCCACAGCAGTGGCCGTATCCCGAAAAAGGCGGTACGGGCCAGGCGCGGCGCTATCTGACGGGAGAATTCGCCACCGCGGATGGACGCGCGCGCTTCCACGCCACGCCGTATCTGCCGGTCGCCGAAGCGGTCGATGCGCGCTTCCCGTTCCGTTTGACGACCGGACGTCTGCGCGATCAATGGCATGGCATGAGCCGCACCGGGCGTGTCGGCGAGCTGTTCGCGCACACACCCGAACCGACACTGTCGATGAACGCGGCCGATGCGGCGCGCCGCGGGTTTGCGGACGGCGATTTAGTAAGCGTGGAAAGTCGACGTGGCGGACTGGTATTGCCGCTGCACGTATCGGCAGACCTGCAATCGGGCACCGTATTCGCGGCGATGCATTGGAGCGGTCAGTTCCTGAATAGTGGCGGCATCAACGAAGCCACGGTGGCGGCCGTCGATCCGTATTCATCGCAGCCTGAGTTGAAGCATGCAGCAGTGCGGATCAATGCAGTGAACTTGCCGTGGCGCGTGCTGGCGGCCAAACGCGGCGACGTGTTGGCGATGCAGGTCGCGGTGCAGCCGTTGCTGGCGGCCTGTCGCTATGCATCGATCAGCATCGAGCCGTCGGACCTGCTAGTAGTGCGTGCTGCTAACGAGGCGCCGCCGGTAAATTGGCTCAACCAGTTGCATCAGGCGCTGGGATTGCCGTCCGATCAGAACTCGTTGGAATATCGTGATGCGCGCCGCCATCTTGAAAAGCGCGTGGCGTGGCGGGACAACGTGGTCGACGGCTTCATCGCCGCAAGTGCCAGTGTAAATACAAACGGCGGTGATGTGCTGCTTGCACGCTTGCGTTCGGCACAGCCGTGGACACGCCCGCGTCATGCGATCTTCTTCGCCAGCGACGCTGCTGCCGCACCGCGTGAACGCATCGTGTGTAACTGCAAGCAGGTATCGCAGACCCGCATCGTCGCGGCTATTGCGGCGGGTGCGCGGTTTGCGGAACTGAAGGCCACGCTGGAATGCGGTACGGTATGCGGTTCTTGCGTGCCGGAGATCAGACGCCTATGCGAAGGCGCAAGTCAGGCGGCATAAGCGGCGCGGGACGTTGCCGAAAACGCGAAGCTTGACTTGCTACCGATTCATTTCCGCGATAGAAAAATTGCTTCCCAGTCGCATTGGTCGTTTGGCGATGGAACGGCCAGACTGGGCTCCTCGGACGGACCATGCCAAAACCCGCAGTGATTGTAGATTTTCAGCACACTTCCGCAGAATGGGTCGCGTACCGTGAAAACGTACTTTCCGTCGATTTGTTCGATACCGTCGAGTATGCGTGGGTGTCCGCCATTAATAAAAATGCATGGGCCGAGCGCTTCGATTTGACGCTGCAGAAAATTAATCGATTTGCCGACATTACCCGGTGTGCCCATAGAGCCACTATGGAAAGTGACGGGATCACTGCCTGAACGCGACTTGAGGGAAAACTCGATCTCTTTAGTGCCTGGAGAATATCCCCAAGCTTGATAGTTCCCAATTTGTTCCAGCACTTTCTCGGCGGGTTTTCCTTCAGCCAATAACATTTCTTCACATGCGAACAGAGCGTCATAAACTCGAAGCTGAGGCAGCATGTATCGGTTATCACCAAAGAGATAGACCCCTGCCCATGAGGCTAGAGACTCAGTGGGTTGCCCGGCTACGTCAAATGATACGGTTGACTGTGCATCATCGATTTTGTATTCAGCCACGACCTGATGAATGGCCCTCTGGTCGGCATCGTATATTTCGGAGTGTTTTTCATGCCCCATCTCGTGCAGCATTGAAGTAATACCCTTCGAATGAGCGACACGTAAATATTCTTTGGAAAAATCACGGGGAACCCTTCGAATCTTCCCGTCCGATTGGGGAAAGAAATAACCAGGTGCGGCCCTGCCAGCGCACTGAGGAAAAATTAGGCGGTCTTCTTCGTGCAACTCGCCTAAATTGTGCGTTGCATGCTTAAACTGGGTTCCGCGGGCGCCCTGGCGATCTCTCCGCTCCGTCGAATGCTGACGTCGCTTTCGCAGAAGCAATTCCGATAAAGTTTCCATTGGACAGTCATTACTCACCGCCGCCATCGGCCCGTTTGGATACAGACTATGCAGAAGCTGGGTTTCGCCGCGCCGCTGCCGCATCAGATTCAGCTTGCCTATGATAGTGTCCAGGGCATGAGCCATATCGCCGGGGTCCGTGAGCTTGTAGTATTCCAGGCGCGTCTTGATGGTCCGCTTATCGTCCTCAATGATCGAGCCTTGCAAAACCGCGATTTCGCCCCAGTCTGATTCGAAAACAAGGGCCGGTTGCATATCACTGGCGGCGGAGGAAGCGGCGTTGTGAGCCAGCAGACGCATTTCGTCGCTGAGATAGCCGTTTGACACCCCGCGCACACCTGCGTGGTAACAGAAAAATTGGCGAGGGTCGGTGACAGTAAGCTGCGCCACGCGTGTGAGCCCCGCTGCGCGCTCTTCAGCCTGCGTGACCGGGTCACACTTCTTTCTCTTATCAAAATCAGCAGGGGGTAGAGCGGTAATTAGACGAGGCGTCGTCCCGTCTTTTCCCCCAGCGCTTAAGTCCCTCGTTGTAATTTCCGGTCGGTCCGAATGGGTCGTGGCGGGCCGATTATCAACGGTGGCGGAGGATTCGGCTTGTACAGGCGGCTGGGCATTGCTAGCCAGCCGGTTAACAGCGCCGGCTGTCGGATTCACATTCAAGACCTTTTCCTGTTACGAAAAGATGATAGTGATATCCAGTTCGAGAAAGTTGCGGTTCCTCAGATGCCGAATGAGCGGCGCGCTGGCCGACCGATAACCGCCGCCTTCACCGCCTAGCGACAGTCCATGTCCGAAACGGCGCGCGTGGCAGGCGCCGCATCCACGCATTCCCCGGTTTCGATTTGCATAGTGATGTGCGCGATCTGGAAGCGCTCCAGTAAGCGTGCCTTCACCGCGGCCAGCAATGTCTGCGAATCGACATCGACGTGCGGCCGAATATGCAGCGTAACGAGCGGCTGTTCGGCGGTGATCGACCATGCGTGAATATGATGCGCATCGCGAACCTGCGCGACGTTGGCTTCCAGATCGGCTTTGATCTCAGCCAGGTCGAGGCCCGGTGGCGTACCTTCCAGCAAGATGTGACCCGACGATTTGACGATCTGCCAGGCGCTTTTCAAGACGATCAACGCCACGAAGATCGACAGAATCGGATCGATCGGCGTCCAGCCGGTTAACAAGATGACGCCGGCCGCGACGATGGCCGCTGCCGAACCGAGCAGGTCGCCCAGTACGTGCAGCCATGCGCTGCGCATATTGAGATTTTCGCGACTGCCGCCGTTCAGCACGAAAAACGCGCCGATGTTCGCAAGCAGGCCCAGCACTGCCACCACCAGCATGGTGCCGCCCAATACCGGCACCGGCGAGGCAAAGCGCTTGATGGCTTCGAAGACAATCCAGGCGGCGATCACGAACAGCACTAGCCCATTGACGAAGGCGGCGAGTATTTCGAGACGCTTGTAGCCGTAGGACAGCTGATCCGTGGCCGCGCGCCGACCGATGCGAATCGCCATCCAGCTGAAGCCGAGCGCGGCCGCGTCGCTCACCATGTGGCCGGCGTCTGCCAGCAGTGCCAGCGAGCCCGACAGCAGGCCGCCGGCTACTTCCACCACCATAAACAAGGCGATGATGATGAAGGCCCATGCGATGCGCCGTTCGTCGGTTACCCCGTGCAGGTGATTGTGGCCAGCATGCCCGTGGCTGTGGCCGTGGTGATCCGCATGAGAGTGCGCGTGCGAGGCGTGCGGCGCGTGGCTGTCGCCGTGCACGTGCCCATGCTCACAGCTCTGTGCGAACGCACGCTGATGATCCGCGTGGGCCGCCGAACTTGCCTGCGCCGCCGCAT
The DNA here is from genome assembly GCA_050955105.1 of Janthinobacterium lividum. Lineage (GTDB taxonomy): Bacteria > Pseudomonadota > Gammaproteobacteria > Burkholderiales > Burkholderiaceae > JBPBQZ01. The sequence continues at coordinate 15,177 of JBPBQZ010000144.1, forward strand.
CGTCCGCGGCGGTGCCGGCGAGGGGTGAAGAATCGTGCTTTTGCACCATGAGTATTGCGGTCTATCGAAGAGGTAGGAAAAACGCCGTAAGCCAGCAAACGACGCCGATCTTCCACATGGTAGACCAACTATGTGAAGCGCCCCGCGCAAACGTGAATTGGCGCTAGCTGGTTACGCGCAGGGCCACCGCCGCCGCGGCGGTACGCGTTTCCACGCCGAGTTTCTCAAAAATATGTTCGAGATGCTTGTTCACCGTGCGCGGCATCATGCCAAGGATCTCGCTGATGTCGCGATTGGTCTTGCCGCGCGATAGCCACAACAGCACTTCCGCCTCGCGTTGCGTCAGCGAGAAACGTTGGCCGAGATCGGCGATATCTCGATTATCCGCATGCTCCTCGAAGATTACGGTCCAGCTGCCGCGTGTTGCCGCACCCACCACCTTGGCGACCAGCCGTTCACCACTCGGCAGAATTTCGACTGCCTCAGCGCGCTCGTCGCTGGGCGCGCTGGCATAAAGCGCCAGCCAAGCCGCGAGCGATCGGGGTAATTGCGTAAGCAACGCGGAACTGTCGCCAGCCGTGCTCTCTGTCGGGAAAAAACGCGCCAGCCGCGCCGGTGCGAGCGCGCTGTGCCAATGCACCACACCCTGTGCGGTGGCGATCACCGCTGCGCGTGAACTCAATTCGAGCACGATGTCGGCGTGCCGCTGGCTGGCCGCGCGCCGCACATGCGCGGTGATGCGCGCCACGACTTCATCGGGCCGTATCGGCTTCGTCACATAATCGACGCCGCCCACGCGAAAGCCGTTCACCACGTGATGGGTGTCCGCCAGCGCCGTCATGAAAATCACCGGAATGTGCCGATACAGCGCGTTGTGCTTGATGCGCTCGCAGGTCTCGAAACCATCCATGCCGGGCATCACCGCGTCGAGCAGAATCGCGTCAGGCGCAAGACGCGCAATGCGCTCGAGCGCGGAGGCACCGTCCAGTGCCACCAACACCGCATAGCCGGCCGACTCCAGCGCACTGGAAAGCATGGCGAGGTTGTCGGGAGTGTCGTCGACGATCAGCACGACAGGCTGGCCAAGCGGAATATCAGGCTGCATCTTGACTGGCTCCGATAGCGGCATTCAATTGGCGGTCTAGTTCGCCGAGCATGAAACGGCTTGCCGATTGACGCAGCGGCGCCAGGGTAGGCGCCAGTTCAGGCCGTTCCTGTAAAGCTTGTTCAAGGCGCGCGACCAGACCCTGCATATAGCCTAATTCGAGATAACCTTTGAGTTCGGCGGCCAGCGCGCCGGGCAACGGCAGCATCGGCAAAGGCGCCGCGCCGTTGTCTTCCAGCAAGGCATCGCGCGCCACGCCGGTCAGCCATTCGAGTTTCAGTAGCGCCGCGATCTTGTCGAGCAGCAGCGGCAAATGCAGCGGTTTTGCGAGATAGTCGTCGCAACCCGCCGCGGCGCCCTTATCGCGATCGCCGGCGAAAGCGTTGGCCGACAAAATCAAAATCGGCGCTTCGCTCAGCCGATGCTTGCGGATCAGTTGGCTGGCCTCGAAGCCGTCCATCGACGGCATCGCCACGTCCATGATGATCAGATCGACGCGGTGCGTGGCGAGTAGTTGTAGCGCCTGCGGGCCACTGTTGGCCTCCAGCATCGTGAACCCCAGCGGTTCGAGCAGGCGCGTGACGATCCAGCGTTGTTCGGACAGGTCGTCGGCCACCAGAATGGTGCGACGCTCGCCGCCATACCCCAGCACGTCGTGCGGCCGTGTTGCCAGCACGCGCGGCTCGCGTACTTCGGGCAGAAATAGCTGCAGATTAAAGCGTGTACCCGAGCCGACACGGCTTTCCACCTCCAGCCGTCCCCCCATCATCTCGGTCAGTAAGCGGCATATGGTCAGCCCCAGACCGGTGCCGTTGTCGTGGGGCCGGGCCGCTTCGCCGCGCTCGAACGGCAGGAAGATGGTTTCCAATTGCGTGTCGGAGATGCCCGAGCCGGTGTCTTCTATTTCGAAAGTAGCGAGGCCCCAGGCGTGACTGATGCGCAGCGTGACCGAGCCTTGCGTAGTGAAGCGCACCGCATTGCCAAGCAGGTTGATAAGAATCTGCCGTACGCGCTTCTCGTCGGCGCGCACCACCTCGGGCAGGCGGCCATTCTTTTCGAGACGGAAGCTCAGCCCCTTCTCGGCGGCTTGCGGTTCCATCATTGCTTCGAGCTGCGACAGCAACGCCGGCAAGGCTACTTCCGTCACGTCGAGCTGCAGTTTGCCGGCCTCGATGCGCGCCACATCGAGCAGCCCATCGACCAGCGCCAGCAGATGTTCGCCGCTGCGATAGATGGTGGCCAAGGCATCGCGGTGCGGCGGCTCGACGCCACCCACGCCACGCAGCAGCAGTTGCGCGTATCCCATAATGCTGTTCAGCGGCGTGCGCAGCTCGTGGCTCAAACCGGTCACATAGCGGCTCTTGGCGCGATTGGCGGCATCGGCGGCGGCGCTCGCCTGCTGTAGCCGTGCGTCGGTGAGCCGGTGCGCTTCGATTTCCTGCATCAGCAACTGCGTCTGCCGTTTCGATTCTTCCTGCGTTACATTGCGGCTTTCCTTGGCCAGCACCAGCCACCAGACCCCCACGCAGCCCACCAACGCCAGCGCAAAGAAAGCCTTCATATAGCCGCGCGACAAGGTCACCAGCGCGCCGTCGTCCGAGGTCGTCAGCGACAGCGCGGTCTGGTAATAGGCAAGATAAAGCACCGCGCCCAGCAGTCCCAGCGACACGCTGAGGAACAGCAGATACATCCCCAGACGCTTCATCTGCGGCGTGGGCTTGACGTCTGGCAGCGCGCGCTTGAGCATGGCGGCGAATTGGAACGAGAGCCGCGCATGCGGCTTGCAGGTGTCGCCGCAGCGTGAGTCGAGTGAACAGCACAGCGAGCAGATCGCGCCCGCATAGGCCGGGCAGGCGGCCATGTCTTCGCGTTCGAATACGTTCTCGCAAATCACGCAACGCAGGGTGGCGCCGGCTTCGAGATCGGCACTGTCGCGCGCCAGATAAAAGCGCCCGCGTGTCGCGATGGCGATCAGCGGCGCACACAGGAACGCCACCGTCAAAGCGATAAACGGCGACAGCGCCTGCGTGAGTTCGCCGAAGTAGCCGCCTTGCGACAACAACGCGACCACCGAAGCGATCAACATCGCGCCGATGCCGACCGGATTCACGTCGTATAAATGCGCGCGCTTGAATTCGATATCGCGCGGGCTGTAGCCGAGCGGTTTGTTGATCACCAGGTCACCGACCAGCGCACCGATCCAGGCGATCGCCACGTTCGAATACAGCGCCAACACCTTACTGATGGCGCCGAATACGCCGAGTTCCACCAGCATCAACGCGATCAACACATTGAACACCAGCCACACCACGCGACCTGGATGGCTATGCGTGAGACGTGCGAAGAAATTCGACCAGGCCAGCGACCCGGCATAAGCATTGGTGACGTTGATCTTGACCTGAGAAATGATGACGAACAGCGTGGTCGCACCCAGCGCGAACTCCGGCGAATTGAATACATAGCGAAACGCCACCAGATACATCTGCGTTGGCTCGGTCGCGTGCGACGGGTCTATCTCGTTTTGCAGCGCGAGGAAGGTCAGGAAGGCACCGCCCAGCATCTTCAAGGCACCGGGAATGATCCATCCTGGCCCGGCCGCCAGCATCGCGCACCACCAGCGCACTCGGTTCTTCTGGGTGCGCGGCGGTAAAAAGCGCAGGAAGTCCACTTGCTCGCCGATCTGCACCACCAGCGCGAACACCACCGTGCAGGCTGCGCCGAACGACACCAGGCTGAAATTGCGACCGCTCTCGGCATGCCCACCGAAGCTCGCCCAGTCGCTGAACAGATGCGGCTCGCGTATCAGAATAGCCACGTAGGGCGCGAACAGCAGTACCACCCACAGCGGCTGCGTCCAGCTTTGCAAGCGATTGATCAGCGTGATGCCGAAGGTAACGAAAGGAATGATCGCGAAGGCGCTGATCAGGTACGCCACCGCCAGCGGTATTTTGAAATACATCTCCAGCGCCAGCGACATGATGGCCGCTTCCAGCGCGAAGAAGATGAAAGTGAAACCCGCATAGATCAGTGATGTGAAGGTCGAGCCCAGGTAACCGAAGCCCGCGCCGCGCGTCAGCAGATCCATGTCGACGCCGTAGTTCGCTGCGTAATAGCTGATCGGCAAGCCGGTCAGGAAGATCAGCACCGACACCACCAGGATGGCCCACACCGCATTCGCGAAGCCGTAGTTCAAGGCCAGCGATCCGCCGATGGCTTCAAGCGCCAAAAATGAGATGGCGCCAAGCGCCGTATTGGCAACGCGAAACTCACTCCATTTGCGGAACGCGCGCGGCGTGAAGCGCAGCGCGTAATCCTCCAGCGTCTCGTCGGCCACCCAGGCGTTGTAGTCGCGCCGGACCTTGACGATGCGCTGCGTGCCCAGCGCCGGCGCAGCGGGCGAGGCAGGTGCGACAGATGCGGTGGATGCTCCGGTTTGGTGCATGAAATTGTCCCGGATGCAGCGGGGCTAAGAGATAGCGAGCAAGGCAGGGAACAACGCAAGTTGCAAGCCATGCGCTGGGTGCGGCACGTCGAGCCGCGGCAGCGTGGTCTCGCCGGCGGCAAATTTCCCCATCTTGGCGTCGCGAGTGTAGCGAGCGCATCGGGCCGTCGCTGTACGTCAATGAACGTATTCCTGTCGCTTATTCGGCTACTTAAGTTTTGCCAACGCCGATGCAAACCCAGCGACTTAGCCTTCGACCCCTCAGGAGAAATATCCATGTCTTTCGACGACAAGAAAGAATCGCCAGAAGAAACCGAAGCGATCTCGCAGCGCCGCCGCAAGCTGCTGCTCGGTCTTGCCGCAGCGCCAGCGCTCGCCGCCGCGCCCGGCTTCGCATTCGGCCAGTCGCTGCCGACTGCCAAGGTCAACACCACCAAATTGGCGGTGACAGATACGGAAGTCACGGTCGGCCAGCTGCACTCCGCCACCGGCACCATGGCTATCTCGGAAACCGGTTCGATCCAGGCCGAACGCTTGGCCATCGGCGAGATCAACGCGATGGGTGGCGTGTTGGGCCGCCAGATCAAGATCATTCAGGAAGACGGCGCCTCCGACTGGCCGACCTTCGCTGAAAAATCGAAGAAGCTGCTGGAGAGCGACCACGTTGCCGCCGTGTTCGGTTGCTGGACCTCGGCATCTCGAAAAGCCGTGTTGCCGATTTTCGAACGCGACAACGGCTTGCTGTACTACCCGACTTTCTACGAAGGCCTGGAACAATCGCACAACGTTTTCTACACCGGCCAGGAAGCTACGCAGCAAATTCTCTGGGGCTTGAACTGGGCCTCTGAAACCAAGAAGGCCAAGTCCTTCTTCCTGATCGGCTCCGACTACATCTGGCCGCGCACCTCGAACAAGATCGCGCGCAAGCACATCGAAGATCACCTGCACTTGAAGGTGGTGGGCGAAGAGTACTACCCGCTCGGTCATACCAGCTTCGGTTCGCTGATGAACAAAATCAAGATCGCCAAACCGGATTGCATCTACGCGATCGTGGTGGGCGGTTCGAACGTGGCCTTTTACAAGCAGTTGAAGGCGGCCGGCATCACTGCCGACAAGCAGTTCCTGTTGACCATCTCGGTAACCGAAGACGAAGTGCTGGGTATCGGCGGCGAAAACTTCGCGGGCTTCTATTCGGCGATGAAGTATTTCGAATCGCTCGACAACCCGAACAACAAGAAGTTCGTTGCCGCATTCAAAGCCAAATACGGGCCCAAGTCGGTGATCGGCGATGTTACGCAGGCGGCGTATCTCGGGCCTTGGCTCTGGAAGGCGGCTTGCGAGAAGGCCGGCAGTTTCGACGTCGACAAAGTCGTGGCCGCTTCACCTGGCATCGAGCTCAAGACCGCGCCGGAAGGCTACGTGAAGATCCACCCGAACCACCACTTGTGGAGTCGCACGCGCATCGGTGAGGCGCAGGCCGATGGCCAGTTCAAGGTGGTGGCCGAGTCGCCTTCGTTGATCGAGCCGAATCCGTTCCCGAAGGGCTATCAGTAATCAGCAGCAGCGATTCGGTCGCCGCGATCGAGTCGAATGGTTGAGTCGAGTCGGTATGGCGCATGCAGCATCGCGCCATACCCCTGGCGCGTTCAAGCGCGAGGCATTTCCGTGGAGAACCGACGATGTCGGCAACCGATATTCTCAATGTAACGCTGATGCAAGGCTTCGCGGGCTTGAGCCTTTTCAGCGTGTTGCTGTTGATGGGCCTCGGGCTCGCGGTCATCTTCGGGCAGATGGGCGTGATCAATATGGCGCATGGCGAGTTCATGACGATCGGCGCCTATACCGTATACGTCATCTCGCAATGGGCGGCCGCGGCAGGCCCTGGCGTCGTCGACGTGTTTTTGCCGGTGGCAATCGTCGCCGCTTTTCTAATTGCCTTTGTGTTCGGCTGGGTCGTCGAATGGCTATTGATCAGGCATCTCTATAAGCGTCAGCTCGATACCTTGCTGGCCACCTGGGGTCTGAGCCTGGCGATGCAGCAAATGTTCCGTTCGGCCTTCGGTCCGAAGGAAGTCAGTCCGAATCTTCCCGACTGGTTGATGGGGTCGTGGTCGCCGGCCAAGGGTCTCGATATTCCGGTGAGCGGGCTGTTCGTGATGTGCCTTGCCATCCTATTAACCGGCGGCGTGCTGCTGGCCATGTATCGCTCGCGCTGGGGCTTGCGGGTGCGCGCCACCGTGGCGAATCGCACCATGGCCAACGCGGCCGGCATCGACACCAAGCGCACCGACCGGCTGACTTTCGCCATCGGCTGCGGCATGGCCGGCGTGGCCGGCGCGGCGTTCACCACCATCGGCTCGACCGGTCCGACCAGCGGCTCCTTGTACATCGTCGACTCGTTCCTGGTGGTGACCTTCGGTGGCGCGGCCAGCTTGCTCGGTACCGTAGCCTCGGCCTTCGGCATCGCCCAGACCCAATCGATCAGCGAATTCTTCCTCGATGGTTCGTCATCACGCGTGCTCACTTTGCTGGCGGTGGTGCTGATCTTGATGTTGCGTCCACAAGGACTGTTCGCGTCGAAGGTGCGGCGTGTCTGATTCGACGCACCGGATGCAAGGACTGCCCGCAATGCACGAGCTTCAACCGTTGAGCATCAACTTTTGCCGGAGTCATCCATGAACCGTGTTACCGATGCGCCGCCGCTCGCGGCATCGCGCCTGACGGCCTTGCGCGACTGGCTCGCCTATCGAGGTTTCGGCAGCTTCGTGCTGCTGGCGATCGTGCTGCTGGTTGTGATGCCGCTGACGCTCGACATCTTCCGTCTGAACCTGGTCGGCAAATACCTGACCTACGCCTTCGTCGCGATCGGGCTGGTGATGGCCTGGGGCTATGCCGGCGTGCTGAGCCTAGGGCAGGGGGTGTTCTTCGGCCTGGGCGGCTATTGCATGGCGATGTTTTTGAAACTGGAGGCATCGGATCCGATCAGTACCAAGATCCAGTCCACGCCCGGCATTCCCGACTTCATGGATTGGAACCAGCTCAAGGCCTTGCCGTGGTTCTGGAAACCCTTCGAGCATCTGCCGGTAGCATTGATCGCGGTACTTGTCATACCGACCGCGCTCGCCTTCGTCATCAGCTTCGCCATGTTCAAGCGCCGCGTGGGCGGCGTCTACTTCGCCATCATCACGCAGGCCATCGCCTTGATTTTGTCAGTGCTCATCATCGGCAAGCAAGGCTACACCGGCGGCGTCAACGGCATTACCGATTTGAAAACGCTGCTCGGCTGGGATATCCGCACCGATTCAGCCAAGCTCATCCTGTATTTCATCAATGCCGCGCTGTTGTTGATCGCCATCCTGTTTTGCCGGCTGGTGCAAACCAGCAAGCTCGGCACGCTGCTGCTGGCCATGCGCGACAAGGAAGATCGCGTGCGCTTCTCGGGTTACGACGTAGCGATGTTCAAGATCTTCGCGTTCTGCCTGGCAGCCTTGCTGGCGGCGATCGGCGGCGCCATGTTCACGCTACAGGTCGGCTTCATGTCACCCTCGTTCGTCGGCATCGTGCCGTCCATCGAGATGGTGATCTACGCGGCGGTCGGCGGGCGCATGTCGCTGGTGGGCGCGGTCTACGGCACGCTGCTGGTGAATTTTGGGAAAACCTATTTCTCGGAGAGCTTTCCTAACCTGTGGCTGCTGTTGATGGCGGCACTCTTCATCGGCGTGGTCATGGCCTTCCCCAATGGACTGGCCGGCCTTTACGAAGAGCACCTGAAGCCGCGAGTTACCGGCTGGATGCGCCGCCGCACTGCGCCCAAGTCGACGCTGGAGAGCCCGCAATGAGCAATACAGACTACCTGCTGGCGGTGGAAAACCTGAGCGTGTCGTTCGACGGCTTCAAGGCCATCGATGCGCTGAACCTCTATGTGGACCGCGGTGAACTGCGCGTGGTGATCGGCCCGAATGGCGCCGGCAAAACCACCTTGCTTGACTTGATCTGCGGTCGCACGATTGCCACCGAAGGCTCGATCAAATTCAAGAATCTTGAAATGACCAAGATGGCGGAGTTCCGCATCGTGCGCGCCGGCATCGGCCGCAAGTTCCAGACGCCATCGATCTACGAAAACCTCAGTGTGTTTCAAAACCTCGAAGTGTCGTTCCCGCGCGGCCGCGGCGTGTTCGGCGCACTCGGTTTTCGCTGTACCCCTGACGTACGCGAACGCGTGCAAGAAGTGGCCGAAGAGATCGGGCTGGCTGCGGTGCTGCGCATTGAAGCCGGGTTGCTGTCGCATGGACAGAAGCAGTGGCTGGAAATCGGCATGCTGCTGATGCAAGACCCTGAGCTGCTGATGCTGGACGAGCCGATCGCCGGCATGAGCGTGCGTGAGCGCGAGATTACTGCCGAGCTGCTCACCAAGATCTGCCAGAACCGCTCGATGATCGTGATCGAACACGATATGGAGTTCGTCGCGCGCATTGCCCACAAGGTCACGGTGATGCACCAGGGCAAGATCCTCGCCGAAGGGCCTATGGATCGGGTGCAGAACGATCCACGCGTGATCGACGTGTATTTGGGACATTGAAGTGACGACCATCCAGAAGGGGCCGAGCACATGTTGAACGTCAAGGATGTATTCGTCAGCTATGGACAAAGCGAAGCGCTGCATGGCGTTTCATTCGTCGCTCAGCATAACGAGACAGTGGCCATCATGGGCCGCAACGGCATGGGCAAGACCACCTTGTTCAAGGCCTTGATCGGCGTGCTGCCGGTGAAAGGCGGTGCGATCGAACTCGATGGCGACGACGTATCGAAAGATGAAAGCTTTCGCCGTGTTTCGAAAGGGCTGGCCTACGTGCCGCAAGGGCGACAGATCTTTTCCAGCCTGAGCGTGGAAGAGAACATTCGCACCGGCATGGAACAGACCAAGAACCGCAAGATTCCTGAAGAAATCTACGCCTTGTTCCCGGTGCTTTACGACATGCGCGCGCGCAAGGGCGGCAACTTGTCGGGTGGCCAGCAACAGCAGTTGGCGATCGCGCGCGCGCTGGTCAGCGAACCGAAGGTGCTGCTGCTCGACGAGCCGACCGAAGGCATCCAGCCATCGATCATCAAGGACATCGCCCGCGCGCTGAACGAGATTCGCAAGCTGCGCGAGATCACCATCATCGTTTCCGAACAGGTATTGAGTTTCGCGTTGGAAGTGGCCGACCGCCTATTCGTGATCGAAGGCGGCAGGTTGGTGCACGAGAGCACGCGCGAAGCCACCGATACCGCGCGCATCAAGCAGTTCCTATCCGTTTGAACGAGCGACCGCGTCCGCGTCGCTTCGCATGAGTTGAATCGGTTTTTCCTCGACAAGGAGTACTCCATGGCAGATACGCTGATCAAGGTGGACTTGAGCCAGTCCGCGTACGACAACGAAAACGTCCACAATCGCTGGCATCCCGATATTCCGATGGCTTGCTGGGTCAAGCCCGGCGACGAGTTCGTGCTGGAAACCTATGACTGGACCGGTGGCTTCATCAAGAACGACGATTCCGCCGACGACGTGCGCGATATCGATTTGTCGATCGTGCATTTCCTGTCGGGGCCGGTAGGTGTGCACGGTGCCGAGCCGGGCGATCTGCTGGTGGTCGATCTGCTCGACATCGGCGCCAAGGCCGAAAGTCAGTGGGGCTTCAACGGCTTCTTCTCCAAGCAGAACGGTGGCGGCTTCTTGACCGAGCACTTCCCCTATGCGCAAAAAAGTATTTGGGATTTCCACGGCCTGTTCGCCGATTCCCGGCATATTCCCGGCGTGAGTTTCGCGGGCCTCATCCACCCTGGCCTGATCGGCTGCCTGCCCGATCCCAAAATGCTGGCCACCTGGAACGAGCGCGAAGTGGACTTCATCGCCACCCAACCCGACCGCGTGCCGCCATTGGCGAACGCACCGTTCGCGCCGACCGCGCATATGGGCAAGCTCACTGGCCCGGCGCGCGATGCTGCGGCGGCTGCCGGCGCGCGCACCGTGCCGCCGCGTGAGCATGGCGGCAACGTCGACATCAAAGACTTGTCGCGTGGCTCGAAGATCTACTTCCCCGTATATGTCGATGGCGCCGGGCTCTCGGTGGGCGATCTGCACTTCAGCCAGGGCGATGGTGAAATCACCTTCTGCGGCGCGATCGAGATGGCCGGCTGGGTGCATATGAAGGTCGAGTTGATCAAAGGCGGCATGGCCAAGTACGGCATCAAGAACCCGATCTTCAAGCCCAGCCCGATCACGCCCAACTACAACGACTACCTGATCTTCGAAGGCATCTCGGTGGATGAGGCCGGCAAGCAGCATTATCTCGACGTGCACGTTGCATATCGGCAGGCTTGCCTGAACGCGATCGAATATATGACCAAGTTCGGTTACTCGCGCGCGCAGGCCTATTCCATATTGGGTACGGCACCGGTGCAAGGTCATATCAGCGGCGTGGTCGATATCCCGAATGCTTGCGCCACGCTCTGGTTGCCGACGCAGATTTTCAATTTCGATATAAACCCCGGTGCGGCGGGGCCGATCAAGCACATCACTGGCGGTGTCGATTTACCGCTTTCTCTCGACAAGGTATAGCGGGCGGCAATGCGGTACGGGCGTGGTGTGCGGCACGGGGCCTTCAAGGCCGCTGCGTAACACCAGGCCCGGCCACTGACTTAGCAGAGAGAATTCATGCCGACTTATGAATACGATTGTGGCGCCTGCGGCAGCTTCGACGCGCGTCGTGCGATCGCCGAACGCGACGCGGCCATCAACTGTCCCGAATGCGGTGCGATCGCGGCACGCGTGCTCTTGCATGCCCCGCAACTGACGGCGTTGTCCGGCGCTGCGCGTCTTGCCCACGCCACCAACGAGCAGGCGTCGCATGCACCGAAGCGCTCGTCCTCGCATGGCAGCGGCTGTGGCTGCTGTGCGCCACTCAAGCTGGCTTCCAGCAGTCCCGCTGCGCAAGCCGCACCCCGCGTGGCGGGCGGCCGACCCTGGATGATCAGTCACTAGCCGGTGCGCGGCGCTCACGTTTTCGAGATACAGTGCTGCTCGAAGATAGTGGGACCACCACAGACAAGGGACGATCATGCATCAAGTACGCGCGTTGTTATTCGATGTTTTCGGCACGGTTGTCGACTGGCGCAACGGTGTCGCGCGTGAAGCCCGTCAATGCCTGATCCGTTGGGGACGTGCTGATATAGACCCCAACGCCTTCGCGGATGCCTGGCGCGGCCGCTATGGTTCAGCCATGGAAGCCGTGCGCAATGGCAGCCGGCCATTCGTGCGGCTCGACGTGCTGCATTATGAGAATCTGTGCGCGGTGCTCGAATCGTATGGCATCGACTGGCACGCCCTCGAGGCGGCCGATCTCGCACAGTTGAATACCGCCTGGCACCGCCTCGATCCCTGGCCCGATGCCGTGGCCGGCCTGGCGCGGTTGAAGCGAAGCTTCATCATCGCGCCCTTATCGAACGGCAATATCAGCCTGCTGTTGAACATGGCCAAGCGTGCCGGCCTGCCGTGGGACGCGATTCTCGGCGCCGAGATCGTGCAGACCTACAAACCCGTCCCGGCCGCCTATCTTAAAACTGCCGAAGTGCTGGGCCTGGCGCCCGAGCAATGCATGCTGGTGGCCGCGCACAATAACGACTTGCGCGCGGCCCGTGCCTGCGGCTTTCGCACGGGCTTCGTGTTGCGGTCTTTTGAGCATGGGCCTGGGCAGCGCACGGACGTGGCGGCGGAGGAAGCGTGGGATGTAGTGGCCGACGATCTGGTACAGTTTTCGGAACGTCTAGGCGTTTGACGAATCTGATGCTCTTGTAGACGGGCCACTGCGCTGCAGATCGGGTCGCGAACCGAGTCAATGGCTGGCGAATACGGCGGTTCGTTCAGGCCAGCGGCGGCGCCACCCGCACAGCCGACGCCGACTGAGCGGTTTGATTCGTGGCGCTCATGGATTCGGCGCCTGCGTCCTGACGACGCATACGAACGCCAAGCAGGCCGCCGAGAACGATCCGGACGCCCGCCGTGTCAGGCCGCGCAATCCAGCGCCGCAACCCCATCCAGCGATTTGTGCTGGTCGAGCCAGCTTGGTCGTCTGCTGCATTGCGCGCTTGGCGCAGCACATTCATTAGCAAAACGCCCGAGAGAAATCCGATGACGAACCATATGCCTGCCATGATGCCCGCTCTGTGTGCTAGAAAAACATGCAGATAGTATAGCGCCAGGGAATTTATACCGTTTCTTAAAATTGTTACGGTAAATATTGCCTAACCATGGGGATAGTATGACAGTCCAGTTATTGTGGAATGGCTTGATGTCACGTCGACGGCAGCGCGCCGCGCTGCTGGCGGCCGGACTATTGCTCGGGCCGGCCGTCGCCTCGGCCGAATGGTCGCTGCAGGCTACCGGCGGTTCGGTAACCTCGTCGATTTCGGCTATGACGGCGCCGGCGCAAGCCGGCGTCGCACGCTTGCAGGCGCCCATCGATCGTTCGCTGACGGTACCTTCGACGAGCGATTCCGCGGTGACGCGCACCGCGGTGGGCCGCGCGAGTTCGTCCGCACAGGCCACCATCAACGATTACTCGCCATTCATCGACGACAAGTAGGCGTCTCATAAAGCAACTGTTCGAGGCCGGAGAAAAATCCAATTGTGCAGCCGCGCGCGGCCGAGGCATCGTGGTGATTCATGTCGCGGACGATGGCGCCGAGCACCCCCGAGCCGGCATATTCCGGATGCTCCACCAGGAAACGGCCGAAGCGGTGCGCAAAGTCGAGGCCGAGTTCAACGCCCTGGTGATAATCGCCGATGCCCGGCACTGACCACATGCAGGGCGGCGTGTCGGGAGCGAGCTGGCGAACGAAGGGCAGGGCGGCAAGGGAAGCGGGCGAAAGATCGTCGCTACCGAGAGGGGAGACGGTTGAGTGAACCACGGTGGGGCTGGCGCTGCAAAAGGGCTTCGATACGCGAGCGTGCTGTGCTCGATCGAGGGAACGGCAAGCGTAGCGTTGGCCGACCGGCCAGGTCAAGAGCCTGCGCGCCATTCGGAAATACGCCCGAGTTATGCGGCCCGCGGCAGCCCTATCGCGCGCCGCGATCGACTGCCCCACGCCAACGCGCTTTATGCAAGTCCGACCTCGATCTTAGGACACATACGTCAATCGCTAAGTAAAAACACCACGCAAATTAAAGAAGATTCTCCAGAGAAGCGCCCAGCATCTTAGAATTGTTGGCATTCGTACTTAACATCAGAGCGCAGTGTCCAGCGCGCCGATGAAAAGGCCATCCCTTTTTAAGACTGGAGACTCCCGCCGATGCCACAAGCCAACGAGGCAGCAAAGCGCCAATTGACCATCCGGCAGCGCATTCTCATCGGCTTCGGCGGTATCTTGATATTGATGGCGGGTATGGCCGTCATCACCTACACACGGCTGGCCGCCATCGAAAGCGATGCCAACAGTGTCGCCACCGATTCGATCCCTGGTCTTTACTCTGCCGTGCTGCTGCGTACGCTCTGGTCTGAAAGCTACGTCGTGACGCAACGGCTGGTCTATGTCGACGAGACCCCGGAGGCGGTCAAGCGTGACCGTGACCGCTTGACGGAATCGCACCGCTCACTGCAGAGCGCGATGCAGGATTATGAGAAAACCGTGAT
>JBPBQZ010000145.1:0-22773 GCA_050955105.1 Janthinobacterium lividum
GGATGGCTTGAACGGCATCGCGCGGCCCTCAGACGAAGCATCCGGCGCCCGTACCCGCGGCATCGATGGAGCGTGCCATGCACGCCGCGCGATGTCGCATTGGCTCAAGCTCGAAAGGAGAAATGCCATTGGTCAAGAAAATCGCCTTGCTCGGATTCGTAAGTGGATTCGCCCTGTTTCTGGCCCTGCGCAAGATGAGCGGCGCGGCCACACGAGCATATCCGAAAACATTCTGAACGCTGGTGTGCCAGTGGCGCCGCGCACCGCCATCACACCGGCGGGCGTTGCTGCAGCGAATCGCGGATTTCGCGTAACAGCAGGACGTCTTCTGCGGGCGGCGGCGGTGCTGCGGCGGGCGCTTCGGCGGGCTTCAGTGCACGCATGCGATTCACCCCCTTCACCATCAGGAAAACGATGAAGGCCAGGATAATGAAGTTGATCAGCACGGTAATGAATGCGCCGTAGCCTAACACCGCGACGCCGGCCTTCTGCAAGTCGGCGTACGAGTTGGAATCGCCTTTGAAAGTTGCCGGTAATGGGCCGATCTTGATGAAGAGATTCGAAAAGTCGAAGCCGCCTGTGGCCACGCCCACCACCGGCATGATCAAGTCTTTGACGATGGACTGGACGATCGTCGAGAAGGCTCCGCCGATGATCACACCAACGGCCAGGTCCATTACATTGCCTTTGACGGCGAATTCCCGGAACTCTTTCAAGATACTCATACGACATTCCTCCGTGAAAAGGGCGCGGTGAGGCCGCTTATTGCGATCGACGACCAGTGGATCGAAGTATTCCGACGTCCCTGACATGTTCGGCATCCAGCTTTCGCGCGGGCGCGCAGGGTCGCGGCATCCAGGCGAACGCTAAGCGCTTGTCGAATACTACCGAAGTTTCGCCGATGCGCACACTAACCGCGCATGCTTAGGAAGCGTCGATCCGAAACATCGCTGGCGGGAATTTTTACAAACTGTCAGGCCCTCAAGCGATGCTGGGCGCGCACAAGCCGCATAGCGCCTGCAAGCGCGCCGCGACGCCCACAAGTGCGCTCGCAGGTTTGCGTCAACGATGGGGTGACCGGCACATTAAATGCTTTTATCAAGATGATCGAAAAAAGGCACGTCCAGCGACTGGGTCGTGTGTAAAGCAATAAGCAGCGAGGAAGGACTCGCCGCACATCTTGTCCACGAGGGAATTACATGCTGAAGCTGGCTATTCTGTTTGCCGTCATCTCCGTTGTCGCTGGGTTTTTCGGCTTCGGTCGCGTCTCATCGGGCGCTGCCGGTATCGCGAAAATCTTCTTCTTCATTTTTATCGTGCTATTCGTTGTGTTCCTGTTGCTGGCGGTGTTTGCTGGCTCGGCCATCCTCTAACGCGCCGCGCTCAATCAAAACAACCTACGAATACAAGGAAGGTCGATGTCCAAAACCGCCAGCCGCATTTCGGAAGGCACGCCATTTTTGCGCGGTGCTACATGGGATGGTTCCGGCGTCAATTTCGCGCTGTTCACGGCGAACGCCACCAAGGTCGAGCTGTGCTTGTTCGATGCCGATGGCAAGACCGAGCGTGAACGTATAGAGATGCCCGAGTACACCGACGAGGTGTGGCACGTCTACTTGCCTGACGCGCGTCCCGGCCAGGTCTATGCCTACCGGGTGCACGGTCCCTATGAGCCGGATGCCGGTCATCGCTTCAATCCGAACAAGCTGCTGCTCGACCCATATGCGAAGGCATATGTCGGACAGCTTACACTGGCGCCCGAAGTGTTTGGCTATACGCTGGGCTCGCCTGACGCCGACTTGAGCTTCGACACGCGCGACAGCGCGGCTTTCGTGCAAAAGGGCCGCGTGGTCGATAGCTCATTTACCTGGCACCATGCGCAGAAAACCCGCGTGCCCTGGGATCGCACCGTATTTTATGAGATGCATGCGCGCGGCTATACGATGCGACATCCGGCCGTGCCCGAGCCGCTGCGCGGTACCTTCGGTGGCTTGGGAGTCGATGAAGTCCTGGACTACGTGCGGGGGTTGGGCGTGACCTCGGTCGAGCTGCTGCCGGTGCAGGCCTTCGTCAACGACAGCTATCTGCTGGACAAGGGGCTCACCAACTACTGGGGCTATAACACGCTGGGCTTTTTTGCTGCCGATCCACGCTTTTTTGCCGACGGCGACATCGGCGAATTCAAGCAGATGGTCGATCGTATGCATGAATATGGGCTCGAAGTGATACTCGACGTGGTCTACAACCACACTGCCGAAGGCAACGAGCTTGGGCCCACGCTGTCATTCAAAGGTATCGATAACGCGTCCTACTATCGACTGATGCCCGATGAGCCGCGTTTCTATATCAACGACACCGGTACCGGCAACACGCTCAACCTGTCGCATCCGCGCGTCTTGCAAATGGTCACCGACAGTCTGCGTTACTGGGTCACCGAGATGAATATCGACGGCTTTCGCTTCGATCTGGCGACAATTCTCGGACGCGAGGAACACGGCTTCGACGAAGGCGGCGGCTTTCTCGACAGCTGTCGGCAAGACCCCATTCTTTCGAGCGTCAAACTTGTCGCCGAACCATGGGACTGCGGGCCGGGCGGTTATCAGGTGGGCGGCTTCCCACCGGGCTGGGCCGAGTGGAACGATACCTTCCGTGATACCGTGCGCGCCTTCTGGAAGGGCGATGAGGGTGTAGCGCCGGAACTGGCATCACGCGTAACGGCTTCAGCGGACAAATTCAACCGTCGCGGCCGGCGTCCGTGGGCGAGTGTCAACTTCCTCACCGCGCATGACGGCTTTACGCTGCACGACCTGGTGTCGTACAACGACAAGCATAACGAGGCGAACGGCGAGGACAATCGCGACGGCCATTCCGACAATCGCTCGTGGAACTGCGGCGTGGAAGGGCCGACCGACGATCCTGAAATCCGCGCCTTACGCGAGCGGCAGAAGCGCAATATGCTGGCGACGCTGCTGTTCTCGCAAGGTACGCCCATGCTGCTGGCAGGCGACGAGTTTGGGCGCACGCAAGAAGGCAACAACAACGCCTACTGCCAGGATAACGAAATAAGCTGGGTCGATTGGGAGGGCATCGACGAGGACGGCCGCGGCCTCACCGAGTTCGTGCGCAATCTGCTGCGGCTTCGGCGTGAACTGCCGGTGCTGCGACGCAGTCGCTTTCTTACCGGCGAGTGGAACGAAGCGTTGCAGGTTACTGACGTGACCTGGGTCGCCGCCGACGGTTCGCCGCTGCGCGACGACCACTGGTCGGACGCAATGATGCGCTGTTTCGGCATGGTGATCGACGGCCGCGCACAGGCTAGCGGCATTCGGCGCCCGGCATCGGATGCGACGCTGCTGATCGTATTCAATGCGCATCATGACGTGGTCGATTTCACCTTGCCGGAGATCTACGGCAGCCAGAGCTGGACTTGCATGATCGACACGAATATGCCGGTGCGCGATGAGCTTCCAGAGTTTGATTCGGGTGACGTCTATCAGGTAACCGGCCGTTCGCTGCTGCTGTTCGCCTTACGGGCGCGCGGCGCGACGCAGCGGATTTTCGAACGACTGGGTGATGCCTTGACCACCGATTCGAGCGAAGCGATCGAAGCGGCGGCGGGCGCTGCCGGCAAAGGGAGCGGCGACGCTACTGGCGCGGCGCCGTCCGAGTGATGGGGTAGGTCGCACGGTACCTCGGATAGGGACGTCAGATGTCGTTGGAGTTGTCCGATCCGCTGTCGTCCCAGTCGTTGCCGCCCTGGCCGAAATCGACGCCACCGCCATCGTTGCTGGTGTCGGCGCCGCTGTTATCCCAGTTGTCGCCGCGGCCGTAGTCGACATCATCGCGCGGGTTGCGCTCGTCGATGATGACGTCGCGTTCGCGCCCGCCGCCGACCCGTCCCAGCACTTCGCCTAGCAACACGCCGGTCAACAGGCCGCCGCCCAAGCCCATGCCGCCGCCTGCCGGCGGCGCTTGCACGATCACCGGCGGCGGGCCGCCTGGCTGGCCTGGCGTCGGCGCGGCGCCATACGGCGACGGCGCCCCGCCACGGCCGAAACGCTCGGCTTCCAGCGCATACGCCGACGGGGCATTCTGCGTGGCTGCCGGATCGGGGCGGCCGGCCGCGCGTGCTTTCAGGCTTTCCAATTGAAACGCCAGGCTGTCGAGCCGGGCTTCCGGCGGTCCGTCGTAGGCATTGCCTGGGCGCGGCCCGTTCGGATCGGTCTGCGCTGCGTACAAGGCGTCGACAATATTGCGCGTTTCGGTCTCGAGATCGTCTGCTTCACGCAGCAGCGCTTCATGTCCCACCACGGTCGACAAGCGAATGTCGAGCTTTGCCGCGCGCACCTCCTCCAGCAACGCGGTGGCGCGCTTGAGCGCCGCGCGGCCATAGTCGCGCTCGCTATCCTCGCGCTTGGCGCGCGCCCGGCGCACCGTCCAACTCAACACGACGCCGATCACGATCAAGGCGATCACCAACAGGAGCCACGCGCCGATCGACGGACCGCTGCGCACCGGCGGCAGCGCGGCGGCAGCCGGCAAGGCGCCCACCGCCGCTGGCGCCGCCAGGGCGGCGGTAGCAGGCGGTGTGACGACGTTGCGTGATGACGCGGCCCCGGCTTTTGCCTGCAGGCGGCGCTGGATCGTCGCAAATCGTCCCTCATTGTCAAAGCTCAAGCTGGGATCGAGCGTGCGCGCTTGCTGCAACTGGCTGAGCGCGGCGTCGACGCGGTTCTCGCGTTCCAGCACCTGCGCGTAGATGAAATGCGCGCGGGCACTTTTCGGATGGGCGGCGATAACCTGCTGCAACAGGTCGTCGGCGCGCGCGTAGTTGCCGCTGGCGACCGCGCGCTGCACGTCTTGCACGGTAGGCGCGGCCATCACGTGAGCGGACAGCGCGAACAACAGAATGGCTAAAATGCGACGCATGGCCGAATTCCTCAGGTGAATCGAGCAGATTTCAGGCGCCGTCGGCAGGCTTCGAGTCAGATGCGCTGCCTTCGGCAATTTGGCGCTTCAGATCGGCCAGGCGGTCATCGACCGAGGGGCCGGTATTCAGTGCGTTGAGCTTTTCGTCCAGCGCGCGCCCACTGTGTTCATCCGCAGAGCCGAGACGTGCGTCGGCGCGCGCGTTCGCGAGGTTGACCTTTTCCTCGAGCTTTGAAAAATCCTCTGACAAGTTTTGGCCACCGATGCCGCCCAGCGCGGTCGCTGCCGTATCCTTGGCCTGGGCGATCTGCTGGCGCGCTTCGAGGATGCTGGTGCGCGTGGTGAGTTCCTTGCGGCGCGCCGCCATATCGTCGATCTGTTTCTTCAGATTGTTGAGCGCCGGTTCGAGCTGCGTCAGTTCCTGCGCCAGCGCGTCACGTTCGGTTTCCGCGGCGCGTTGCGCCTGCAGCGCTTCACGCGCCAGGCCCTCGTCACCGCTTTTGAGCGCGCGCAGCGCGCCTTCGGCATAACGCTTGACCTTGTCGTCAGCCGCGTCGCGCTTGCTGCGCTGGGTGCTGAGTTGCGCCTGCACTTCGATCAGCGAATTTTGTGCCTTGTCGATGCTGGCATCGAGTTCGCGGACGATTTGACGCGCGTCACGCGACGGATCTTTCACGGCTTCGGCCGCGTCATTGAGCAGGCCGTTGAAAGTGCGTGAGAGGGTACTGAATAAAGACATGATTGCTCCGGTACGAAAGGCACGGGAACGGGGCCGTGCAGAGCGCTCATCTTACACGCCTGCAGGCAGCGGGTTCGGGCGTCTCGCACGGCGCTCGGGGCAAGGCGCAGGTGCATTTGCCGGCCGCCTGAATCGCGGTGCGACGGCCGGTATTCGACGTAAGCGCAGGCCAGGCAACCCGTGGCGGCGCGAGGCTTACTCACGATTCTTTACAATGCGGGTCGGACGCTTACAGGTTTTTGCGCATGGGCGCGGCCACGAACGGCGTATCCTTCGGTTTGCCTCGACCTGCGCGGGGCTTGCTTACCGCTCGGCGTGCGCCTTGGCGCCCAGCTTTTTCACTGTTTTGAGCGATGCCATTGTCACAGCCCCCGTCAGACCGCGATCGCCGTACCTCACCGAATTCGTCCCGTGCGCAGCGCTCGCCTTGGAGTTCCATCGCGCTCACCGTGGGCACTATCGTCGCGGCGCTGCTGGTGCTGGGCGGCTTGCTGGCAGGCTACATCCTGATCGTGATGGAGCCGAATCTGCCGCCGCTGGACGCGCTTACCGACTATCGCCCGAAGGTGCCGCTGCGGATTTATACGGCTGATCACGTGCTGATCGGCGAGTTCGGCGAAGAACGCCGGCGCCTGATGCGTTTCGACGATATCCCCGATGTGATGAAGAAGGCGGTGCTCGCCATCGAGGACTACCGCTTCTATCAGCACGGCGGCGTCGATTTCGAAGGCATCTTGCGCGCCGGCGTGACCGACTTGCTACATGGCGGCGCGTCGCAGGGAGCCAGCACCATCACCATGCAGGTGGCGCGCAACTTCTTCCTGTCCAGCGAAAAAACCTACACGCGCAAAATCTACGAGATGCTGCTCGCGTACAAGATCGAGTCGACGCTGTCGAAAGACCAGATTCTCGAGTTGTATATGAATCAGATATACCTGGGCCAGCGCGCCTATGGCTTTGCGAGCGCTGCGCAGATCTACTTCGGCAAAGACTTGAAAGACGTGACGCTGGCCGAGGCCGCGATGCTGGCCGGCCTGCCGAAAGCGCCGTCGGCCTACAACCCGATCGTTAATCCGAAGCGTGCCAAGGTGCGCCAGGAATACATCCTCAAGCGCATGGCCGAGCTCGGCTATATCGATGCGACGCAATACCAGGCCGCGCTGGCCGAACCGCTGCATGTGAAGGGCGTGGGCTCGGAATTCAGCGTGCACGCCGAGTACGTCGCCGAAATGGCGCGGCAGATGATGTACGCGCAATACAAGGACGATACCTATACGCGTGGTCTGAACGTCGTGACCACGGTCGATGCGGCGGACCAGGAAGCGGCCTACCAGTCGGTGCGCAAAGGCATCATGGACTACGATCGCCGCCATGGTTATCGCGGCCCGGAAGGCTTCGTCGAACTGCCGGCGTCTGAAGACGACCGTGAAGAAGCCATCGAAGATGCGCTGGTCGACCATCCGGACAATGGCGACATCGTCGCCGCTGTTGTGACTGCATTGGCGCCCAAACAAATCACCGCGATGCGCGCCACCGGCGAGCAGGTGACGATAACTGGCAGCGGCCTGCGCTTCGCCGCGTATGCCTTGAGCCCGCGCGCGCCGGCTGCGATACGATTGCGGCCCGGCGCCATCGTCCGCATCATGCAGGACGATGCGGGCAACTGGAGCATTGCACAGTTGCCGCAAGTAGAGGGTGCGCTGGTGTCGGTGACGCCCGCGGATGGCGCGATTCGCGCACTGGTAGGGGGGTTCGATTTCAACCAGAACAAGTTCAATCACGTGACGCAAGCGTGGCGGCAGCCTGGCTCGAGCTTCAAGCCATTCATTTATTCGGCGGCATTGGAGAAGGGCGTGGGGCCGGCGACGATTGTCAACGACGCGCCGCTGTCGTTCAGTGCCGCGCAGACCGGTGGCCAGCCGTGGGATCCGAAAGATGACGATGAGCCGGAAGGGCCGATGACGGTGCGCGCGGCGCTGGAAAAGTCCAAGAATCTGGTGTCGATCCGCATTCTCGATATGATCGGCACGCAGTACGCACAGCAATTTATTACGCGTTTTGGTTTCGATGCGAGCCGCAATCCGCCTTATCTGCCGATGGCCTTGGGCGCCGGGCAGGTTACGCCGCTGCAAGTGGCGGGCGGCTATGCGGTGTTTGCCAATGGCGGATATCGCGTGCAACCCTATCTGGTGAGGGAGGTGACCGATGCGCGCGGCGACGTGCTGGCGCAGTCGAACTCGCCGCAGGCCGACCAAGGCGCGCCACGCGTCATCGACGCGCGCAACGCCTACGTGATGAACAGCCTCCTGACCGATGTGGCCCAGCACGGCACCGGCGCGCAGAGCAATGTCTTGCGGCGCACCGATCTGGCCGGCAAGACCGGCACCACCAATGAAGCGCGCGATGGCTGGTTCGCCGGCTACCAGCATTCCTTGGTGGCCGTGGCCTGGTTGGGCTACGACCAGCCGCGCAGCCTGGGCAGCCGCGAATTCGGCGCACAACTGGCGCTGCCGGTTTGGATTCAATACATGAGTCGGGCCTTGCGCGGCGTGCCGCAATATCAGATGCCGATGCCGGAGGGCTTGACCGCCATCGATGGCGAGCTGTATTACACCAGTGCCGTGCCGGGTGCGGGCTTCGTCGCCAGCATCGGTGTGGATGCGGGTGCGCTCGATGCGCCGAGCGGGCTGCCAGGCGCGAGCCAGGTGGTGCCGACGGTCGATTCCACCGAGCGCAGCGGCATCATCGATCTGTTCGAGCGCAACAAGAACTGAACGACGAAAGGGCGCGAAAGTGGGGCGACGCTGTCTCAATCGCGACAAAATATGACCTGACAACTGAAGCGGACAACGCGTAAACTTCCGTTACCGCTCGACATTCAGAAAAGAGATTGCGATGAATACACGCGCCACCCCGTCCGCGCTGCCGGGTGCCGGACTGCTTCCCGCCGAAGGCACGCTGTTTACCGTGCTCGGCGCGATCAGTTTCACGCACTTGCTCAACGACATGATCCAGTCGTTGATCCTGGCGATCTACCCGATGCTGAAGGCTTCCTTTCATCTCAGCTTCGGACAGATTGGCCTGATTACGCTCACCTATCAGATCACGGCATCGCTGCTGCAGCCGCTGGTCGGCATGTATACCGACCGTCATCCGAAACCGTTCTCGCTGGCAATCGGCATGGGCTTTACGCTGGTCGGGCTGCTGGTGATGTCGATCGCACCGAATTTTGGCATTCTGCTGGTTGCCGCGGCGCTGGTGGGCATGGGCTCGTCGATCTTCCATCCGGAATCGTCGCGCGTGGCGCGCATGGCCTCGGGCGGCCGGCATGGTCTGGCGCAGTCGGTGTTTCAGGTGGGCGGCAACGCGGGCTCGTCACTGGGGCCATTGCTGGCGGCATTGGTGATCATGCCGCATGGCCAGATCAGCCTGGCGTGGTTCTCTCTGGCAGCGTTGCTGGCGATCGTCGTGCTGTGGCAGATCGGCCGCTGGTATCAGCATCAAACGCGCGCTCGCGCCAAGGGTCGGCGTATCAACGAAGCGGTGCACAACCTGCCGCGCAAGAAGGTGCAACTGGCGCTGGTGGTGCTGGTGGTGCTGGTGTTTTCGAAGTATTTTTATCTGGCCAGCTTGAATAGCTATTACACCTTCTATCTGATCAGCAAGTTCCATCTGTCGGTCGAAAACGCGCAAGTGCATTTGTTCGCGTTCCTGGCCGCGGTGGCGGTCGGCACGGTGGTGGGTGGCCCGATCGGCGATCGTATCGGCCGCAAGTACGTGATTTGGGGCTCGATCCTCGGGGTGGCACCGTTCACGCTGCTTCTGCCGTACGCTAATCTGTTCTGGACTGGCGCATTGACGATCATCATCGGTCTGGTGCTGGCGTCGGCGTTCTCGGCGATACTCGTGTATGCGCAGGAACTGGTGCCGGGCAAAGTGGGAATGATCGCCGGTTTGTTTTTCGGCTTCGCGTTTGGCTTGGGCGGCGTCGGTGCGGCGGTGCTTGGTCAACTGGCGGATGCCACCAGCATCACCTTTGTCTACAAGCTGTGCGCATTCCTGCCGCTGATCGGACTGCTGACGGCATTTTTGCCGGACATCGAGACGCCTTCACGGGCGGCCCGACGCGGCAAGGGCGCAGCGGTACAGGCGCGCTGAACAGGACATTCATGCCTTTTCTTTTACTTCCGGTGGTCGCGCTCGTCGCAATCATTGCGGCGGGCGTTTATTTTTTCCACAGCCTGTCAGCCGCGTTGGGCGTGGGTCCCGCGATCGCCATCATTGTGTTGGTGGTGGTGCTGATCATCGGCATTCCGATCGTCATCTGGCGTCGGCGGCGACTACCGGGTCAAGAGTCAGGCCAACCCGGTCGTTATACGTTCAGGTCGGCGTCGGACAAGCTGGTGGTCGATGCGCGGCAGCGGCTGGTGACCTGGCGGCTAGACGGCGCACGCCAGCCGACAACGAGCCCACCGTCAGCGCAGGAATGCCTGTTTGCGGATTTGCGTGGCGCGCAAGCTTCGCAGCAGGGCGAAGCGTGGCTCTTGAGCTTTCAAGTGCCGAGCGGCACCGTGCAGGTACCGATGCCGAACGCGCGCGCAGCGCACCAATGGCAGCGCGTGTTGCAACTGGCTATGGCGCAGCAACTACCCGGTTGATCGAGCGCGAAGAGCGCTTAACCGATGCTGGATCGACGCGCACCGACGCGGCTTGCAAGCCGCGTCGGCTGCATCGGGCACTTCATCATTTACGCTTGTTGACGGCATCCTTGAAAGTTTGGCCGGCGCGAAAGCTGACGGCTTTCGACTCGGCTACCTGCAGCAGGTCGCCCGTCGAAGGGTTGCGCAGTGTGCGCGATGCGCGCTTCGAGGCCTGGAAGCTGCCGAAGCCCGATAGTTGTACTTTGTGACCGTTCTCGACTTCCTCGATGACCGTCTCGATTACGGTGTGCAGCATGCTTGCCGCCGCGGTTTTGCTCAAGTCCAGCTTGTCGGCGAGCACCGCGATCAGTTCCCTCTTGTTCAATTCCCACTCCGAGTCTACCCACACGGCCGAACGCCGCAGCGCGACAGGATAGCGACCTCCGCTACGCCTGACAACCGCAACCAGCATGAGTCGCACGCTCAACGTGTTTAAAATGAGCCCGGCTGTTGCAGGTAAAGACGTCTTCGAATGCAAGGAGTAGCGAATGATTGCAAATTGGGAGCTGATAGCACGCTTGGTGCTGGCAGCCGTACTGGGAAGTGTGATTGGCTTCGAGCGCGAAAGGCTGGCATGGGCTGCCGGCTTGCGCACGCACATGTTGGTATGCGTCGGCTCGGCTTTGTTCATGCTGGTGTCGGCCTTCGGCTTCGGCGATGTGCTGGGTACACCGCACGTCGTGCTCGATCCTTCGCGGGTGGCCGCGCAAGTGGTGTCCGGAGTGGGCTTTCTCGGCGCCGGCTCGATTCTGCTGCGCGGCGAGATCGTGCGTGGTCTGACGACTGCCGCGAGCCTGTGGTCGGTGGCGGCTGTCGGGCTTGCGGTAGGCGGCGGGCTCTATACGGCGGCGATCGCTGCGGTCGTCATCGTGCTGGTGATACTGGCCGGTATCAAACCGCTCGAACGGCGCTTTCGCATCAGTCAAAAGCGTGAAATCAGCCTCTTGACCGAGCGCGGGCAAATGACCTTGGCGGTGCTGCATGCAGCGCTCGGCGCACGCGCCGGACGGGTGCTGCAGTTTGTCGTGCAGCAAAGCGAAATGTCGGATGTGGACAACGTGAGCGTGGTGTTTTCGCGTATGTCGACGCGCGAGTTCGAATCGATCATCAAGGACTTGCGCGCCCTGGCGGTGATTCGCGAGGTCAAGCTCGACAACGCGGCAGAGTAGGCCGGCGCGGCGCGCAATTCCAGCGGCGGGTGAGAGTTGTCCACAGCATATGTGGTCAGCCCTGTGGACAAGCCGTGGATGGTTGTCGAAAACGCAGGTGTAATGGGCCAAATTGACGCATGAGTCGGAATTGGGCAGGAGCCGCGTCCGAGCGCTGGCGATTTCCAAGAAGTGGCGCCGCTACTGGCTTTGCCGAATATCCGTTCATCTCAATTTGACGTAAGCGCCGCCATGCGCCACCATCCGAAATCTGTAATGGCTCCGGTACCTGTTTATGTCATCGCCTAGAGGCGAGAACCCTGCTTCGCGGCAGGACTCTGTGCTCGCCGATTCTGCTGCAAGCGCCGTCGAGCACTTGTCCAGCGCCCGTTTACCCACTCGCTTTGGAACGTTCACCGCGCATGCCTTCCGTGATACGACCGGCATCGAACACCTGGCGTTGGTGGTCGGCCGTATCGACGCCGGCACGCCGGTGCTCGCGCGCCTGCATTCGGAATGCCTGACCGGCGACGTGCTCGGCTCGCTGCGCTGCGACTGCGGCGCACAACTGGCCATGGCGCTGGAACGCACGACGGCCGAAGGCGCCGGCGTGGTTGTCTACCTGCGCGGCCAGGAGGGGCGGGGCATTGGCCTGGCCAACAAGATTCACGCTTACACCCTGCAAGATGAGGGTCGCGATACGGTCGATGCGAACCTCGCGCTGGGTCTGCCGGTGGATTCACGGCGCTACGAAGTCGGCGCGGCGATTCTGAAGAGCCTTGGCGTGGCTTCAGTGCGGCTGATGAGCAACAATCCCGACAAGGTGGCGGCGCTCATCGAGGCCGGCATCGAGGTCGCCGAGCGGCTGCCGCTGTCGATCGAGCCGAACCCTGAAAATCGTCGTTATCTCGAGACCAAGCAACGCCGCCTTGGCCACTATCTCGAAATAGACGAGGCCTGAGCGCGCGCCGTCGCGCGCAGGCGCGATGGCGTAGGACGCAGTCTCGAAATGGCTTTGCAACGGTGCGCGGCGCATGGAGCGTCTGAAGCCCCATGGCATACTCGATGTCCGCGGCGGCACCGACCTGCTCACGCGTGGATGTCCGGCGCGGTCGGCGCGCCACGCGTGCCGAGAGACCAGATCCCATGAGAAAGAGAAGCGTCGCGATTGTCGATGACCACCCATTCACGCGCCTGGGCGTGCGCGCCGCGTTGGCGCAAGCGCGTGAATTCGAGATAGTCGCCGAGGCCGGCGATGGACTCGAGGCCTGGTTGATCGTGCAGCGCCTCAAGCCCGATGTAGTGGTGATGGACATCGATATGCCCAAGCTCGATGGCTACGAGTTGATCAAGCGGATCCATCGGCTCGACAAGCCGATCAAGACCTTGGTGCTGTCGATGTATACGGGCCAGTTGCCGGTACAGCGGGCGATACGCGCCGGCGCCAGTGGCTTTGTCTACAAGAGCCATGACACCATGCAGGTCTATCTCGGTTGCGTCGCCATTCTCGATGGCTACCGCTATTTCCCCGGTGAGGCCGGGTTGCCGGAATGCACGCCGCGCGACTTGCCAGCGTTGCTGGCGCTCACCGACCGTGAAATGTCGGTGGCGCGCCAATTGGTGGCCGGACTCGGCAATCGCGAGATCGGTCAACGACTCTTCATCAGTGACAAGACCGTCAGCGCGCACAAGCAGAACATCTTTCGCAAGCTCCGCATCGGCAACCTGATCGAACTGGCCGACTACGTGCGCCATGCTGATTCTTACGGCCTCTGCGGCACCGGCCTGGCTTAATTCAATAGCCCGGCATCTGCATCGTCGTCATCGAACTCGCCGGCGTGCTCGTCATCCAGTTCCGCTTGGCCGGGCAGCACCGCGGCGGCACGCGCGGCGGTGCGCTCGCCGTGTCGAACCAGCAGCGGTTTGAGTGCATTCAAACGCATCAGGCAGCCATCCAGCGCCGCCTCGTAGTTCAAGACGCTTGCCTCGAAACCTTTGTGCGGCGGCAGCGACGCCAAGCCTAGCGCCGAACACGCGTCGAACAATTCCTCGAAGCCCATCATCTTGGCCGGCCCCTTGCCGTGATGCGCGTGATGCGCAATGTCCGCGTAGCGACGATTGCGCGCCGCGCTCGCGAAGTCTTTGCGGCCGTCGATGATGCTGCGCTCGAAGATCTCTACCAGTTGCATTGCCGTACCCGCATGTCCATTGGCAATGCGCAATACATTGCCGAGATCGCGGTCGATCGGACGATGGCTCAACAGGCGATCCCGCAGCACTTCCACGCTGACGGGCTTGACCAGGAGTCCGACCATGCCGGCACGCAGGCAGCGCTCGCGTATTGCCGGCGACGCGTCGGCGCAGTACGCGAGAATCGGCAAGGGTTCGCTGCCTTGGCTACGTCTGTGTTCGCGCACTGCCACGGCTAGTTCATAGCCATCCATGCCAGGCATATTGCAGTCGGTAATCAGTGCGTCGAGCGGCACCGTGCCTTGCTTGACTATGTCCAAGGCGGTGGCGCCGTCGCGTGCCGATATCGAATCGATGCCGAGTTGTCCCAACTGGTTGGTCAACAGGAAGATATTGGCTTCATGGTCATCGACAATCAGCACCGTGCTGCCAGGATGCAAACCCAGCGATACCTCTTCCTCCTCGGCCGGCAGGGCGCCGCCGCCATGGTCGTGATCCTCATCCAATGCGGCGACCTTGTCTTCATCGAGTGGCTCGCTTAGCGGCAAGGTGACTTCGAAGCGTGTGCCAACGCCAGGCTGGCTGGTGAGCGCGATGGTGCCGTGCATTGCCTCGACGAGTCGGCTGCAGATTGCGAGGCCCATGCCGGTGCCACCATAGCGTCCGAAGACCGCGGCATCTTGCTGCCGGAACGGTTCGAACACTGCCCGCTGCGCATCGTCGGCGATGCCGGCACCCGTGTCTTCTACTTCGAGTCGCAGCAGATGCCGGCCAGTGCTCGGATCGGATTCCCTACCTAAGTAACGAGCGCGCACCACGATGCCGCCGTGCTCGGTGAATTTGACGGCGTTGCTCAGCAGATTGTTGGTGATCTGACGCAGGCGCGCGCGATCGAAGCGCAATCGCGCCGGTATCGATGCGTCGACCTCGCAGGCCAGCGACAGGCCTTTGGCATGCGCCGCTGGCGTGAAGAAGTCCGTCGCTTCGCTGATTTCCCGCGCGAAATCGGCGTTGGTCGGGTTCAGGCTGACGGCGCCAGATTCGGCGCGCGAGTATTCAAGGATGTCGGTCAACAAGGTCAGCAGCGCGGTGGCCGAACCATGGGCCAGCTCGGTCTGGCGGCGCGCGCTCGGATCAACTAGCAGTTGCGTGCTGTTTTTCAGCCACTCGAGCGTGCCGATGATGATGTTCATCGGCGTGCGGATTTCATGGCTCATGGTGGCGAGGAACATGGTCTTCGCACGGTTCGCGGCCTCGGCCTGGTCTTTCGCCTGGCGCAATTCCACTTCCATCTGCTTGCGCTCGGTGAGATCGACCCAGCCGCCCACCATGCCCGCGAAGCTTGCGGGTCCACGGCCGCGCGCGTCATGCGGCGCGTGCAGCGGTACGGCCCAATGCAGGCCCTCGATGATGCGGCCATGCAGATTCAACGTCACTTCTTCGATGTACTTGGCTTGTCCGCCTGCCACCGCCGCGTGCGCATTGCGAATTTTCAGGCGGCTGTCGGCATCGAGCACTGGATGCTGATCGAGGCTGTGGCCCAGCAAGGCCGCCTTCGGCAAGCCGAGAATCTGGCACGCCGCATCGTTGCAGTCGACCAGCTTGCCTTGCTCATCGCGCACATACATCGGGTTCGGGTTCGCATCGATCACGCGCCTGAGGAAATCGAGGCGTATTTCCAGGCGCCGTTGTTCGCGGCGCCGCGCAGCGATGCGCGTGCGCAAGCGCAGGTTCCACAGGAGCGCCGCCAGCAGCACCAGGCCGGCGCCCAGCGCGGCATTGCGCAGCGCCGTGCGATGCGGAATCCAACTGGGCGGCAGCGGCGTGAAATAGCTCCAGCGCGCGGCGATCGCGTCGAAGCGGGTACTGCTGGTACCGACGATCGCCTTATCGAGGATCGAGCGCAGCAACACCTGATCTTGCCGCACCGCGAACTGCAGCGGCAGCGTGGCCGAGCCGGTGGTGCCGGATATCTCCAAGGCCTGCGGGTAGTACTGGCCGACGAAATAGTTGGCGACCGGATAGAACAATACCGCGGCGTCGGCCTTGCCGCTGGCGACTTGTTCCAGGGCATCGAGCGCGCTGGCCGATTCGATCAAGGGCTTGCCGGGCGCCGGCGTGAATTTCAGGAAATTCAGCAACTCGGGGCCGCGCACCACCGCCACGCGCGCGTGCGCCAGCTCGCTCAGCGAACGCGGGCCGGCCTTGCCGCGCGGCGTGACGATGGCCCCGGTGGTGTACATATAGGGCTGCGTAAAAGCGAAGCCTTGGTCGCGGCGCTCGTTGCCGAGCGACATCACGCCCAACTCGACCTTGCCATTGGTCAGCATCTCGGCCATGTCGCTTACCGGATTGACGAATACCGGCTCGAACACCAGGCCGGTACGTTGCGCCACCAATTCCAATACGTTCGAGACGATGCCGGCGAAGTGGCCCGTGCTGTCCTGGAAGGCAAAGGGCACGGTATAGATGGGCGTGGCCACGCGTATCACTGGATGGGCGGCAATCCAGGCTTTCTCGGCAGCGGTGAGCGGCAAGGGATCGGCCGGCGGGACGTCGCCCGCCGCCGGCATCCAGTGGCGCGCAATCGCCCCGCGGGCAGCGGCGGGAATGCGCGCCAGCGCGGCGTCGAAATCCGGGACCAGTGCCGCCGCTGCGGCGGAAAACTCGAAACCATAGCCGATCAACAGGTCGGGCAGCAGGCGCTTGATGGCCAGCGACGAGAACAAGGCCGTGCCGGTGTAGGCACGCGCGGCCGACGGGTCGCCCAGGTAAGCGTCGGCCCGGCCCAGCGCCACGGCTTCGAGGGCCGCGTAATGGTTGTCGGCCTCGATCAGCCGCGCCTTCGGATATAGGCGCGCGACCACCGCGCGCGGCAATGCCGACGGCAGGAACACAATGGTCTTGCCTTGCAGATCGATGGGCAGGTCGGCATTTTGCCGGCCGATCAACGCGACGGGCGTATGCAGATAAGGCAGCGAGTGCACATCGGCATCGTCGGGCCGTGCACGGTGCAATGCGGCGGCGCTGTCGCTGTCGCCGTTATCTGAAAAAGCCGGATCGCCGCCACGCTTGCCTTGCGGCACTTCGGCGATGCGTGCACTGACCGCCGCCATGTCGATCGCGCCCCCATCGAGCGCGCGATCGAGCGCGGCGTGACTATCGAAGACCACTGGATCGAAGCGCAGCGACAGCGCCGGACCAATAAGTTGGAGGAAGTCCACCGCGGCGCCAGAAATGGTGTGCGAATCGTCGCGCACCTCGTTCAGCGGCCGCATGCTGTGCACGAAGCCGATGCGCAGCGGCCGCGCGCGCCATGCCGGCGGCGCCAGCACGGGTGTCGGGCGCGGCGCCAAGTCGACGCTTGGCCCCACCATTTCATACGCCCGTCGGTCAGTGTCCGTGACCGCGGCGGGTGCCGCACCGGTCGTGCCTCCTTGCAAGATGGCCAACAGGGCGAGCGCCAGTATTCGGTGACTAGGTTTTCTCATTTCATCAGGCGTGGGGTCGAGCGCTCGCACCGAGCAGACGAGTATCGCACGGACAACCTTGGTCCTGGCCACAACGGGACGGTTCACAGGCTATCGCAATGCCGATATTAAGAGGAAGCGGCCTTAAACAAACGAATCGGCCGGAGCGACCGAAGCGAGCGCCGTGATGCCGGGCCGTGCCTGGATAGGCACAGCACCTTGCCGCAACGCGCCGCACCGCTGAAAAACTCGTGCGGCGCAGCGTATGTGCACGCAGTGCTTCGGTCGTTGCCGAATTCGTCGCCGGCATGGTGGCGCCAGGTCGATGGTAGGCACACCTGCAATTCTCGGTACGTCGCTTAGCCATTGATCAGAAATTTCGCATGCCCCTTTAAGGAAGTTCCAGTGTCGTAATAAAGGCTACCAAAGCAGAATTCGGGACGCTGCGAAATTGGCGCTTGCTTGGTATTCCTATTTTATGAGAAACGCCCCAGGGGGGATGCTTTGAACATCAAATCGATCGGTACGCGTTTTTACTGCTTCGCGGCGATCCCGTTTGCGGTCAGCTTGGTATGGCAACACGCAGCGCTGGCACATACGGCGGCCACGCGGCACGCGCCCGATCTCGACCCGGTGACCGCGCAGGTGCAACCCACGACGACCGTCGCTGCCATACCGGGTGGCATGCCGATAACGTCATGTGCTTCACAACCGGCCGCCGGCACCATCGCTTGCGAGTCACGCCGCTTATCTTCCGCGCTACGCGCTAGCGCTTTGTTCGCCGGTCCATTGCACGATTCGTATAGCCTTTTCGAGACTACCACCATGCTCGGTCCCGACGCGTTCGCCGAGGCGCTCGACAGCGTGGCAATCGGCCATGGCGCGCATGCGCTGCATCGCAATGCCTTGGCGCTCGGCGCCGGCAGCGTGACGGCCGCCGAAGACACCGTATCGGTCGGCTCTGAACAGCAGACGCGTCGCATCATGCACGTTACGCCCGGGCTGGCAGATAGCGACGCCGCGACGCTGGGCCAGCTTGCCCCGCTCAGCCAACAGATGGCTGAGCAGCAGCAGCGCTTCGAGGCGCTCTCGCGCGGCAATGAAGGCATCGTGCGATTGGTGCCGTCACGCACCGAAGGCGATGGCATCGTGGAAATTGCCGACCAGTTGCCGGGCCGCTTGGTTGATCTCGGCGGTACGCTCGGCCCACGCCGGCTGTCCGGCGTGGCCGATGGCGTATCGCAAAACGACGCAGT
This sequence comes from Janthinobacterium lividum, assembly GCA_050955105.1. Taxonomy (GTDB): domain Bacteria; phylum Pseudomonadota; class Gammaproteobacteria; order Burkholderiales; family Burkholderiaceae; genus JBPBQZ01. The sequence goes on from JBPBQZ010000145.1 coordinate 18,433, forward strand.
CAATATGCGGCAGTACACAATGTTGCGGGCAACCACTGTGTCGATGAACGCCGACATCGCGCAGAACATGATGGATATCGCGGCAGCCAACAGCACCATGGACGAGCGGCGCAAGGTGCTCGATACCCATGAGCGCAGTATCTCGGCGCACACAGCCGCCATCGAGGCTCACCATCGACGGCTCGATGGCTTGACTGATGGCGCGGTCGTCACTGCTGCGAACATCGCGCGGGCGGCTGAGCGCCTCGACGTGTCCGAGGCGGGCATGCGCGAACAGGCGGCGGGACTGTCATCCTTAAACGAAGGCTTGAGCGGTTTGCTGCGGCGTAGCCCGGATGCCATGGGCGCGCCGCAATTCTCGCTGGCGCCCGCGCTGGGCGGCACACAATTTTCCCTGTTCGGCGTGAATGGCGCACGTCGCTTGAGCGGCGTGGCGGCCGCGACCGATGATTTCGATGCGGTCAATCTGGGACAACTCAAGGCGGCCGGCCTATTCAACGCGAGCACGCTGCCGGCCGACGCAACGTCGCAGGATATGGCCGTGATTTACGATGCGCCCACCCCGAACGGCGCGGCTTTGCAGCGCGTGACGCTTGGCGGTCTGGGGCAGCGCGCATCACCCGTCACGCTATCTAACCTGGCGGCCGGGGTGGCGGCGCACGATGGTGTCAATGTGGCGCAACTGCAACCGGTGGTGGCGGCGCTGGGGGCGGGCGCGGTGCTGGGCCCTGATGGCGCCGTGCAGGCGCCGTCGTTCAGCTTCGGCGGTCAACCCTACGACAACCTTGGCGCCGCTTTGGGCGCGGTCGACACCGCTGTGAGCGGCCATGCTCGAGCACTCGACCAGAACGCGGCGCTGATTTCCGCGAACGCGCAAAGCTTGGGCGAGCATGCCACATTGCTCGATCAGCACACTGCCGTGATTGCCGACCATGCGTCGAGCCTCGCGGAGCATGCATCGGCATTGGCCGACCATGCGTCGAACATCGCCGGGAATCGCGCCGACATCGAGACTCACGCAGCCACGATTACGCAACATGCCGCGCAAATCGAAAGCAACTTTCACGCTCTCGACGACAATATCGAGAAGGTCAATCAGACGGCCGCTGCGGTGGAAGCGCATGCTGCAGCGATGGCACAGCAAGCCGGCGGCCTGCAAGCGCAACAAGCGCGAATCGATGAACAGGCGCTGAAGATGGAAAGTCATCAGGCAGCTCTTGAGCGCCAGACAGCGGATTTGCAATCACATCAGGATACCTTGGACAACTACGGCAGTGATTTGCGTGCCCATCAGGCTGCGCTCGCTGACCACACTAGCGTTCTACAGGAGCACCAGGCTTCGCTGAATAGCCATGAAGATGGCTTACGCGCTCAGAAGGCCGCCATCGATGCGCATCATTTGAATCTGCAGACGCATCAGGCGCGGATCGGTGCGCTGGAGTCTGGCGACACGGGCTTGGTGCGACGCGTGCGCAGCGCGGCGGCGACCGACGCGTCGCCATCGCTTGAAAGCTTGGCGATCGCGGCCGATCTGGGAGGGCAGCAGGTGCAGTTTGCCGGCACGGATGGCTCACGCCGCCTATCGGGCGTGCAGGACGCGACCGACGGCACCGATGCGGTCAATTTGCGGCAGCTGCGGGCGGCCAGCCTGGCGGGTGCGGACTCTGCGACCGCGGCGCTCAACGATGCGTTGGCGCATGCCTTGTCTTACGACGATGCGACACACACCGCGCTGACGCTCGGTACGCCCGCGGCGCCTGTGCGGCTCGGCAATCTGGCGAACGGCACCAACGCGGCGGACGCGGTCAACGTGCGTCAATTGCACGATGTCGTCGACGTGCTCGGCGGCGGTGCGGCGCTGGGCGCCGATGGACGCCTGGCGGCACCGGTTTATACGCTCAGTGGTGTCGGCTACGGCAATCTGGCGGACGCGTTCGGTGCGCTCGATGCGAATTTGACGCACGCTGCCGAAACCCTGCAGGCCCACGCCGCGGACATCTCTTCGACCGGCGCCCGGCTCGACGATGCGCGGGCCGACTTCGACATGCGCCTTAACGACCTGAGTGCTGCCATGACGGATGCCCGCGCCGATGGGCATCATGCGATGGCACGAGCGGTACGTTACGACACGCCAGACCGCACCGAAATTACGCTCGGTGGCATCGATGCGATGGGCGCCGGTGGCGCGGCCGTGCGTCTGCACAACCTTGCCAACGGCATGGCGGCCGGCGACGCAGTGAATTTCCAGCAGTGGCAGCAGGCGAATGCTTCGCTCGCGGCCGGCCTTGCCAGCACTGAGCGACGTGTTGACAGAGTATGGAAGGACCTGTCGGATACCCGCCAGACCGTCGCTGCACTGATGGACGCTCTGCCATCGCAGCCGGTTTCTCCGACCGCACCTCAGCAGGCAGCGGCCAGCGGTACTGGCGGTAACGCTGGCGGTAACGCCGGCAGCAACACCAGCGGCAACACCAGCGGCAACACCAGCAGCAACACCAGCGGTAACACCAGCGGTAGCACCAACGGTAACGCCAGCAATAACAGCAGCAGCAACACCGGCAGCGGCGCTGGTAGCACTGCTGCTAGTAACGCTAGCAGTAACACCGGTCATGGCGCAGGCGCCGCGTCGCACGGCGGCGCGGCGATCTTGCCCATCGTCACTTATGACGATGCGCAGCGTGACCACCTGACACTGGGCGGAGGCGGCGCGCCCGCCACGCTCGCCGGCGTGGCCGATGGCGTGACCGCTAACGAAGCAGTGAACCGCGCACAGCTGGATGCACTGAGCACAAATGTAACTACGCTCGACCAGCGCGTGGCGCAGATCGAAACGGACGCTGCCGCGCCGGCATTTTTCGCCACCGATTTCGCCGCCGATGCCAGCGCCGGCGGTGCGGTACCCGATGACGCAGCCTTCGCCCACACGGCCGGGATACCCGGGAGTGACAGCGACGCAACAACGGGCCGCGGCGCTGCCGTGGCGCCAGCTCGCGTCGACCCGGGCACCGGTGGCATGGCCGCAGGTAGCGGTGCGACGGTGAGCGGCAGCCAAGGCATTGCGCACGGTGCGGGCGCACAAGCCCTGGCCGACCGCTCGGTCGCGCTCGGCGCGGGTTCGCAGGCCGATCGCGCCGATACTGTGTCGGTGGGTGCGGCCGGATACGAGCGCCAACTGGTCAACGTGGCGGATGCTACGGCCGATACCGACGCCATCAACTTCCGGCAGATGCGCGGCTTGATGTCCGCGCAGGCCAGCGCGACCGAACAAGCGGCCAATCGCTATACCGACCAGCGCGTCGATCAGGTCGACCGTGCCGTGCACGACCTCGACCGTTCAACACGCCGCGGCATCGCGGCCGCCGCGGCCTTGCAGAACACCGCCCCCTATCTTCCCGGGCACACCGCGCTCAATGCCGGTGTGGCCGGCTATCGCGGCGAAGCGGCACTGGCGGTGACCGTGTCGAGTTGGAATGCGCAGGGCACGATCAACTGGAACCTCGGCATGTCGTCGGCCGGACGTGATAGCACGATCGTACGGGCTGGCGTGGGGTTCTTGATCAACTGAGCGGATCAGTGGCTAATTTGTGACATGCCGCGCTATGGCGCAGGTTTGCGTATCATGTTTGGCAGTTTCGCTGTTTGCCAGAACTTACGATCCGCTCCTTACCGCCGATGCCAATAGATCTTCCCGCAGGCCTGCTGCAAACCGTCGAAGGGCGCCGCCTCCGTGCCACCGATGACAACCCCTGGCGCCGCTGGGGCCCTTATCTTTCGGATCGCCAGTGGGGTACGGTGCGGGAGGACTACAGCCCCGGCGGCGACGCCTGGGAGTACCTGCCGCACGATCATGCGCGCAGCCGCGCCTATCGTTGGGGAGAAGACGGCATCGCTGGTTTCAGCGACGACTCGCTCAATTGGTGTTTGTCGCTGGCTTTGTGGAATGGCCAGGATCCGATCCTGAAAGAGCGCCTGTTCGGCCTGGCGAACGAGGAGGGCAACCACGGCGAAGACGTCAAGGAGATGTATTTCTATCTCGACGCCGCGCCTTCGCAGGCCTATTTGCGGATGCTCTACAAGTATCCGCAGCGGGCTTTTCCATACGGCGATCTGGTCGAGGAAAACCACCGCCGCGATGCGAGCATGGCCGAGTACGAGTTGATCGATACCGGCATCTTCAAGGATTCGCGCTACTTCGACGTCACGGTCGAATATGCAAAGGCCGATACCGACGATATTTTGATGCGCATCACCGTGCTCAATCGCGGTGACCGCGAAGCGTCGCTGGCGGTGCTGCCGCAATGCTGGGCGCGCAACATCTGGTCATGGCGACCGAAGATGGTC
>JBPBQZ010000146.1:0-18405 GCA_050955105.1 Janthinobacterium lividum
ATCGTCGATCAGCATCTCGGTGGCGTCGCCGTATTCGCGATCGGTTACGACAACGGCGAACTCGATCCGCTGCTCAAGCGCTATTTCGGACCGACGCCCAGCTATCGCGCCAACTGAAAGCGATGCGCGCCGGCAGCCAGCCGGGGGAAGACGAAAGCCGTCTCATAATCATTGAATGCGTAAGCGGTCGGCGTCGCCGCCATGTCCGGACCGGCGCTCGATGAGGGATTCGCCACCGCGGCCGCATCTCCTGCACTGCCGTCACCACCGCTCACGCCAACCAATGCCGAGGCCGTGCCGACCCGCGCATTCGGCAGCAACACCGTCAAACCAGTGACCGGCGCATCGACGATATCGATCGTCAGCACGCCGGACGCGATGCTCAGCGAAGCACGCCCGCGACTGCGCCACCAAGCGGCCACATCGCCGGCCGGGGCCAGCCAGACGCGCGCACGCTGGGCCACCACTTGATCCAGGTAAGCAGGCAGCACCTGGGTAAGCGGCGAATCGGCCGTGAGCGTCCACGACTGGATCGACAGCACGCCCAATCCACCCATTTCCCATACCGCGTTGGAATCGCCGATCACGGCTTCGCGCAACAAATTCGTTGGCGCCTTCAGTAAATTCGCGTCGGACAATTGCGTGCGCGGCAGCACGACCAAGTTGGCACCGGGCGCCGCTTTTGGCGAGATAAACGGCATGCGCGCCTGCGTCGACGGCAGCCCGGCCAGCAGATAAGTGAGTCCCGATTCGATCAGCACACGTTCGGTTGTGGCATCGGTGTCTTCGTAGGGCGCGCGAAAACCGTAAGCGTCGAAACCCGTCAGCTCGGTACGCAAGGCGGCGATCATGCTGCCGATGCGCGCCAGTTGCGTCGCGTACGGCTGCCCGCTGAAACGCTCGTAGGTGTCGCCCAGGAAGGCAATTTCATTGGCGCGCGCCACCGCGCGCACTTGCTCCGGATACTTCAGCGCTTCGCTGCTGAGCAAAAAGAAGCTGGCGCGCGCGCCGGTGCCACGCATCATGTCCGACAGGCGGCTGATGTTCTCAAAACCACCCTGCGCGTCCATCTCGATAATCTGCGCGGCGTGCCGGGCGTCAGGCCAAGCGGCGATCCATGCGTTGGGCCGATGCGCCAGCCAACCAAGACTGTCATCGAGCAAGGCATCGATCGATGCGGTGTCGAAGCGCCACGAAGCACTGGAAAAGCCGAAGTAAACGCGCCGGCGATCGTCGCTTTCGTCGTAAAGCACCGCACCGTCGACGGCACCCGATTTATTTTGATACGCGGCATCGACGTAGCGCGCGGCCACCGGCGCCCCAGTGGCCGCGAGCGGCGCTTCGGCGATCTGGCCCAGCCATGCTTTTTGTCCGGCCGGCAGCGAATGCGCGATGGGTGCATCGCCGAAAATCGCCGCGAAGCGCGGCGCGTCGGCAGGCAGCACGTGGTCGATGCGAATCTTCAGCAGTTGATTGGCGAAGTCATATCCCACCCATGCGCCATCGCCGCCGCGCGTGCCGAGCGCCCAATCAGCCAGCACGTTGCCGCCGTGCGCAACATAAGCGGATAGCAGCGCACGCTCCTGGCTGTCGAGCGCCACCGCATCGGGAATGACCAGCACGCGCCCTTTGAATGCCTGCAGCGCGGCGACGTTTGCCAACTGCGTGATCGCTGCCCCGCGACGTTGGAAATAGTTGCGCCACGGTTCGACCAAGGGCAGGTAGCTGGCGCCGACCGCGATGAAATAGCGGTTGGTGGTGGGGGACAGGTATAGGCCAATGTCGTCGCTCAACGATGCGGTCGCGACGGATAACGACGCGGCGGCGGGTGGCAACGCGACCATGGCTTGCGCGAACGCATCGATGTGATGCCATGTAATCGCGCTCGCCAGCATTGCCGACCTAACAAGGCGCCCGGCGACGCCGCGCCAGCGCCCGGGCTCAGCCGAGAATGCCCGATCCATCTGTCAAGTCTTCCCGGTCACCGTCGACCCGGCGGCAGACGCGGCGGAGCCCGCCGAACCAGCGGACCCAGCAGACCCGCCTGATGCACCGGGCAGGCTCGATGCGGTCGACCCACCCGACGCGTTCGATGCCATCGAGCCGCCGGCCGCACTCACCGCGGCCGCCCGCGGCGCCAGCGTGGCGTCCGGCTCTTCCAGCAAGTCGTCCGGCTCATAGCGTTTCAAAAAAACGAAGTCCTTGTCGTTGGTAGCGACATGTGTCGAGACCTTGCGCACGGGCTTGCGCCGGTCGCGCAGCTTGTAAGCGGTGTATGCCGCGATCGCCGCGATCAAGGTGCCCACCGTCGTGTACAAAATCACGTTGGCGAGTATTCCTACGTAGTCCATTTGCGCCCCTTCATTCGTGCGCGCTAAAGCTGGCCGTCATAGCTTGCCCTCGCGCTGCAGCTTGCCCCAGGTCATCTTCAGCTTCAACAGTTCTTCCACTGTCGCAAAAACCTTCGATACGTCGACCACCAGAATGTAGAAGGTGCGAAACAGCACGGCATAGGGAATCAGTCGCGGGTCTTCCTTCTCGATCACCACACAATAAGCTGCCGCGATCACGTCGAGCAGCGTCAACTCGATCCACCAGAAAAACAGGAAGCTGGCGATGCCGTAGCGCACACCCAGCGCCGCAAAGAAGATATTCGCACCAACATTCGAGACGGGCCAGACGATGGCCTCGAACAGCATGTACCAGAGGATGAAGCAATTGACCGGCGCCGAGCGCGGGTGCAGCAAGGTGCCCTTGTGCTTGCTGATTGCCTGCAAAATACCGCGCGTCCAGCGATAGCGCTGCTTCAACAGGTTCAGCAGCTTGCTGGGCGTTTCGCACCAGGCGATGGCGCTCGGTTCATAAACTATCGACCAGCCTTGCAGCAGCAGCTTCAACGTCAGGTCGCAATCTTCGGCAAAGGTGTCGTGGTCGTAGCCGCCGGCGCCTATCAAGGCGGTGCGCCGGAACATGCCCAGCGGCCCCGGAATGATGTTGACCGCGCGCACCAGGCTTTGCGCCTTGCGCGCCATCGCCAGGCCTTCGACGTATTCGAGCGCCTGCACGCGCGTCAGTGCATTTTCGCGATTCGCCACCTTGACGTTGCCGGCCACCGCACCGATGCGTGGATCGTCGAAGTGCCGGATGCACGCGCGAATCGTGTTGCGCGACAGCTTCGCATCGCCGTCCATGTTCAGCACGAACTCGCCGCGGGCATAAGCCAGTCCGACGTTCAACGCATCCGATTTGCCACCGTTCGGCTTGGTCAGTACGCGAATCGGCACCTTGTGACTTTCGTCGACGAATTCCAGCGCGCGCATATACGTGTCGTCGCTCGAGCCGTCGTCGACCACGATAATCTCGAAATTCGGGTAGTCGAGCTCGATCAATGACTTGAGCGCCGTCTGGATGACGATGCCTTCGTTGTAGGCCGGCACGACCAGCGTCACCAGAGGCTCGGCACCGCCAGGCAAGGTCAACGCGGAGGTCTCTTCAATCGGCGATGCGTGCGTGCCGAAGCGTCGCAAATAGTCGACGTGCTCGACGAACGAAAACAGGATCAACACCATATAGCGAATCACCAGCAACGCGATGAAGGTCATGAAGTACAGCGTCGGCACCTTCATGAACAGGTTGCTGCGTTCGAGATACGCAAAGCTGCTGGCCGCGGCGGCCATCTTGTCGTAGCTGATCACCATCAGGGCGACCGCCAGCAGGCCGGATATGACCACGGCGAAGGATTGCAGCAGCTTTACCACCGATGCTCCGTGAAGACCGAGCCTTGGTTCGCGCGGTAGCGTGAATCGTTGCGCGACGAATCGCTGACCGAGAAGGCACCGCCGACCAGCCAGTTCTCGCCGATCCAGCGGCGCACCCCGCCGCCCACGCTCCACACCGTCGAGCTGGCGCTGGTAAGCGGTACACCACCCTGTACCGCCCCATAAACCTGCCAGGCGGCGCTGGTCCAGTCCATTTTGATACCGGCCGTGGCCACGTAGAAGCCCGGCGACGGCGACCAGTAAAGCGCGGTGGCAGTGCTGGCCTTGCGGCCGTAGGTGCCGACGAACCATTTGAATGGCGAGGTCGGCAAGGGCTGCAGCGCTGGTGTCAGTTCAGCGTTGTATTCGTACTCATGATTGCCGTCGGTAATGCCATACCAGGCGGCGCTCACGCGCAGGGTGCCGACTACTGGTACCACGCTGCTGCCTTGCAAGCCGACCTTGTTGGCCATCAGCCCGGCCTTGAGCGCGCCGGGAGAGAAGCTGGTTTGTCCCCAGTCGACGCGGCCGACATCGATATACCAAGGCACGTCGCCCAGCTTCACGCGCGCGTCGCCGACGAAGCGCGTGGCGTTGCCATGCGAGTAGCCGGCCTCGATGCGCGGCGCCAGCGGCACACCGATGTTTTCATAGGCGATGCCGGCGCCGCTGGCGTTGGTCGCTGGCACGCCGCTGCTGGTTACGCGGGGCGCGTCGGCATGGACTTCGTAAATCTGCGTATTCGAGGCGTCACGCCAGGTCTGCGTGATGACCGGTTCGAGCCGATGCGAGCCCGTCGAATCGCCAATATCTTCGATACTCACCCGCGTGCTCGGTCGCACCTCGCGTGCGACATAGCGCTGCGCTTCATCGAAATCATTAAGGTTCTTTTGCGGCACGCCGATGCGCTGCGCATCAGCTAGCGCGTCGGCAGCCTTGTCGGGTCGACCCAGCCAACGCCAGCAATTGGCGATGCCGATCAGTGCCGGCGCCGCGTCGGGCGTGTCGCGCAGCGGTTCGTAAGTCGCAATGGCTTTTTCGAGCCAGCCGCTCCACGCCAGGCTATTGGCCACCGCCATGCGCAGTGCGGTGTCGTCAGGATGTTTGGCGAGCACTGCGGGGCCACTGCGCGAAACCTTCGCATAGTCGCCTTTTTGATACGCGGCGATGACGGTCTCGGTCTCGGTGGGCGGGATGACAGGCTGCACCGCCGGCGCGCCGCCGAGCGGCAATTCTTTCGGCAGCTTCGCCATGGCGGCCACCGGCCCCGCCGTAAGCGGTGTGTCGTGTTGTAGCGCCACGCTGGCCGAGGCAGAGTCGTTCGAAAGCAGCGGAACGGGCGATACCTCCACATAGGCCACCGCCATCGACGGTCTTGCGGTCGACGTCGATGTCGACGCCTGTGTCGAAATCGACCCCGGCGTCGATTCCAGGGGCGCGGCGCTCGTCGTCAAGTTATCGGCGGCGCGCTGCCCGTGTCGGTTGAGCGCTTCTTGAAATACGCCCTCAGCGCGATCCTCACGGCCGATCGAGCGCCAGGCGGCCGACAAACCAAGCACCGCCGGCGTCTCCGCCTCAGTGCCCAGCAAATCTTCATATTGTGGGATTGCGTCGCTGCCGCGCCCCAGACGCGCATAGCTGTCGGCCAGTGCCAGTCGCAGCTTCGTATCGTCGGGCTGCGCAGCCAGCAGCGTGGGCGCGTTGGCCGCGACCGCCGCATAGTCGCCACGGCCGAACGCCTGCAGCAGCGCGGGCTCGGTGAGCATTGCCGTCGACGCACCTGATGATGATGCCGCGGCGAACGATGTCCCCGGCAACGTCAGCGCAAGCAGTGCCGCCCAGCCAGCCCAGCCTGTCGCGCCGATTGCCCGCGTTGAAACGCTATTGCCAACCTTCATTCGCGCACGCGTCCCTGACTCGGCGCGGACGCCTGTTGCTTGGCCACGAGCTTGCGCAGCTCCGTACCGGGGGCGAACAAGGCCGCCATGTGTTCGACGATATGCTCGACGGCCGGCTCACGCGCGGCGAACGCCGCCGTCCCCGCCGCTGCGGCGCCGCCTTCCAGCGCCTCCTCGTCGATCAACAATTCGTTTTGGATGAACCACTCCATATGCTCAGGCTCGGACAGCACCAGATCGATCGCGCTGCACACGTCGGCGCAATCGGCAGCGATACGTTCCAGCGTGGGCACCAGGTCTTCCGCATCGCAGGCGAACAGAAAAATCGCCACGCGCGTTTCATCGGCGGTCGCGATATCACCGCGCCGCTTGAGACTAAGGCGATCGGCCAGCACGGTCGGATCGGCACCTTCTACTGGTGCGAACGTCACCAGCAGGCACGGCAGCGCCAGGGTCTGTGCGCGCGTCAATGCGTCCCGCACGTGGGCCGCAAAAGTGTGCACATCGACGATGCCTTGCAAATCGGGCGGCGCGGCGCTGGCGATCGCATCGTCGATCGGTAATTCGAGATCGGCCTGCACGGTACGGCCACGCAGCGAGCGCATCAGCAGACCGATGCGCGCGGCGGACGTCGTGCCGCTGATGACGGCGTTGACGCCCAGCTTGAACAGCAAGGCGGTGCCGGCAAAGCGCAGCGAGGTGTCGTGCTCGCGCACGACGATTTTGGCGCGTTCGCTCATTGCCTGACGCAGCGCGAAGACTTTCTCGGCCAGCTCGGTCAGCGTAATCGCCGGCGTGAAATCGAGCACCACGGTAGCGGACGTGATGACGCCGGCCATTTCAAGCAAACCCGCAAACGAGCGCACGTGATGCCATTCGCCCTGAGCGAACGGCGGCCGCGCCGCGGCCAGATATGCGTCGGTGGTGATCAGGTCGTCTTCATCGGCGGCGGGTACGGCATTGGCGGACTGCTTATTTTGGGATGCCGCAACTGCGCCCGACTGCCCTGTTTCGGCGCGCAAGATGCCTTCCTCATCGGTATGCAAGGCCAGGCGCTTGGCCGTCACCTGCCCGCTTGCGCCCCGCCAATAGTCGAATTCCACCGCGCGCTCGGAACCCATGCCGCGCAGCCGCGCATGACCGCTGAAATAATCCAGCATTGCGCGGAACACGATGGTGCTGGAGGTTTCGGGACGGCTAAGGAACAGCAGCAAGGCGCTGATGCGATGCGCGCGGCACCACTGTCTATAAACGCCGGACTGCCGTGCAGCCAGCATGGCATCGTGCAGGCTGAACAAGCTGTCGGCGCGATCGACGACCAGCGCGAAGCCGTCGCTCACGCCACAGCGTTCGAGTTCGGCCGCAAAACCTTCAGCACCGAAGCGGAAGATGTTTTTGCCATAGTCCCCCACCATCGACAGCAGCAGCAAGCGGCCGCTGCGCAGATATTCGATGAGATCGTCTTCGCGGTTTTCACGCAGGCGCGCGATCCATTCGTCAGGCGGAATCGGCGTAAGCAGTGCGCAACCGATGCCCAGCGCTATATTGACCCGCAAGGTCTGAATAATGAGATCGAAGCGCGTCGACGCGGATTCGATTTCCACCGCATACAGGCCACCGGCGCAAAGCGCACCGGCCTCGCCGGGCAGGTCGGCGATCCCCAGTCGAGCTTCTGCGCCAGCGGGCATCTCTTTCGAATCCACTGACATCCCCGAATATATTATTTTGGTAAGTATCGTCGGCGTACGAGCGCGCCGCGCACCCGTCCGAATGGTGCGCCACCGAACCAAGGCCTGCGTATTGTATTTTAATTAGCGGGAAAACCGCATGAAATGTCGATAAATCATTGCCCGCGCGCAACGGTAGCGCCTGTCGCTCTGCCGGCGCGACGCGGCACCCCGTAGTGGCACGCCAGTCGGGCTCAGTCCGGCCGCACGGTGCCGTGCAAAACGGCTTCGACCAGCTCCTCGGTCTCGCGCAGCGTGCGTAAGGCGCGCACGCTGCCGGGTGCGAACAGACTCCAGGTCAGCGTGCTGCCCAACAGCAGATTCTCGAGCAGCTTCACCGGCGTATGCGCGCCGGCCTCGCCCCGCGTAACTGCGCGTTGCACGGCGCGCTCGATCAAGGCGTAGCGCGCGTCTGAAATTTCTTCTTTCACCACCTCGAACACCGCCGGCAGCGCTCGCTGTTCGATGAACAGCCGCTGGCCGGCCAGTGCGCGGCTGCCCTGCATGGTCTGGGAATATGAGACGGCGATGGCCACCAACTCCGCACGCAGCGAGCCCAGGTCGGCCTCCAGCAGCGGCTGCGAGTACTCGCGAAAGGCGTCGATCAGCAATGCGCTGCGATCTTTCCAGCGCCGGTAGAGCGCGGGCCGGCCGACCCCCGCCTCGGTGGCAACGGCCTCGAAGTGAAAGCCGCTCCAGCCGTGGTCGGCATAGCATTTGAGCGCGGCGCTCAATACTTTTTTGCGGATTTCCGGATCGGGAGGCCTGCCGGCGCGGCGTTTGGCCGGCGCGGCAGTCTCAAAAATGTCAGCGCTTTCGGAAATTACCGAATTTTGGGATGTCTCGGGTGTCATAGGCCGCAGTGTGCCATGACGCACCGCACAGAAGTTTTCAGTCGAGCAAGCCGAAGCGGCCCGCATCCTCGCGCGCTTTGCCAATTCCAAGGAAGGCGTCGAAATCCGCCATCGACGGCAGCGAAGCCTCGAGCGCTACCGTCGAGCCCTTGGTCGCCAGCTCTTGCAATGCCGCGCGAATACCTTGCAATGCCGCAAAATGCGTCAGCCCGTAGTACATCAGCACATGCACGCCCTGCTTACCTGAATCCTGCGCGGATTTGCCCGGATGATCGATACCAAACACCGGTACCGTAATTTCGCGACGCACGATGGCCCACCCTGCTTCGTCGAGCCGACCAGCGATGAACACGCCGTCGGCGCCGGCTTCCTGGAAGGCAATGGCGCGCTCGATGGCAGCGTCGCCACCCAGCGATCCGACCGAGTCCGTGCGCGCAACCACCATGAAATCGGCTGAGCGTTTGGCATCCACCGCCGCCTTGATCTTGTCGACGGACAATTGCAGCGACAGCACGCGCGGCGTCGGCGTGATGTGTTTGCCGAAATCGTGATCCTCGATGTGCAGTGCACTGGCACCGGAGCGTTCCAGCAAGGCCACGGTACGCGCAACGTGTAGCGGGTTACCGAAGCCACCCTCCGCATCGACGATGATCGGCACGTCGACCAGCGCCGCGATGCGTCTTACCTGGTCGGCCATATCTTCGGCTCCGATATAACCGATATCGGGCACGCCATAACGCGTCGCGCCGGTCGCATAGCTGCCGATATACACGGCGGAAAAATTCAGTTCGCGCGCGGCACGCGCCGAGATGGCATCGTAGACCCCCGGCACGATCAGGGGCCGTGCCGATGCCTTGGCCGATGCAATGAGCTGTTGCAGTGAAGTAGTCATGACTGTCCCTATAGAAGTTGCTGGTCCGCGCCGTCTAGACGACGCGCTCATTGCGCAGCGCGCTAGTCGCTACCAACGCAATCACGCCGCACACCGCCGATGCGAGAAAGACGCCGGTATAGTCACCGAAGTGGGCAATCAGTGCGCCGCCGATCACAGGCGCCGCGGCCGCCATCAACTGCGCACCCGTGTTCATCATGCCGCCCACCCCCGCACCCGCCGAAATCGGAAACATGATGCTGGTGAAGGGCCAGACCAGAATCCACATGCCAGCGAAGAAGGAAAACAACATATACGCGACGATCATTCCGGGCAGCGGAATTTCGATACCGCGGGTGGACAGATAAGCGACCAGCAGTGCCATCAGAGTGGTGCCACACAGCGCAAGTCGAATTGCCAAGGTCTTGGAAAATCGATCGGAAAACCACGAACCGAGATAGACGCCGATCAAACTCGGCACCACGTTGGTCAGGCCGAATACGACGCCGATCGCCTTCAGATTGACGGCATAGGTTTTTGCGAGATAGGACGGTAGCCAGGTCGAGGTGAACGACAAGGCTCCCAGCTCCATCATATAAAGCAGGCAGATTACATAGGGATAAGGCGAGCGCAAGATCAACTGTGCGAAGCTCGGCTCATTGGCGCCGACCTGTGTGCGCCGCGCCTTGATCGGCACGTCGAGCGTCACCAGTCCAATATCCTCCGGTCGATTCCTCGCATAGGCAATCACCAGTGCGAGCGCCAAGATGCCCGGAATCGCCGACCATAGGAAGCCGCTTTCGAGTTGGCTCAAGCCAAACAACAAAGGGCTGGTGGTGAGCAGGATCGGCATCGCCGCACTGCCGGCGAAGGTGCCGATACTCGCGGCAGAGCCGAACACACCCGTCATGATGCCGCGCTTCGATGGCGCGAACCAGCGGCTGAGGGCCGGATAGGCGGGCACCCATATCGCCGCGGCGCCGGCACCGATCAGCGCGCGGGCTGCGATGCCCCACCCGAGATGCGAGGTATTGAAGGCAAACAGAATGCCCGCGAAAGTAATCAGCGCGGTGCCGATAATGACGGTGCGGCGCATGCCGAGCCAGCGCTCGCTGATGATTGCCCAAGGCACCTGCATCACCGCATAGGCCCACAGATAGGCCGAATCAACCCAACCCACCGTCACCGGGTTCCAGTGATATTCCTTCATCAAATGAGGGATGACGGTCGGGATATTGAAACGCATGAACACGTCGAGCATGTAGGCAAACGCCAACGCCAGCAAAACCGCCCACGAAAAGCGGTAATGCGAGGGCAGCGGGTTCGGGGTCTCCTGAGCGCGCAATGACTTCATTGTCGAACCTGCTTTCTTATTTTGAGAAGTACGTTATTTTGAGAATTTCGCCATTTTAAACACGGCGTGTACGAAATATCAAGAATTGTGAGACGAGCCGCTTACGCCTCACAGGTTTCGTGCATTTCTCACGACTCTCCTGCAAAACCCCCATGGTGCAGCCTTGCTTGGCGGTGCTATCGTGCGCCATCGATGCCCAAAAGGTTGCCCATGCGTCCGCCACTGCTCAGCGATTTCGGCTACCAACTGCAAGACCTGACGATCGGCCAGGTGTTGCTTCGACAAGCCGCCCGACTGCCGACCAAGGTTTTCTTGACGTGGATGCCGACCGGCGCGACCTGGACTTATCGCGACGTCGAGCGCGAGACGCGCCGGCTGGCCAGCGCTTTCGCCGCACAGGGATGGGGCAAACAGACGCACGTGGCATTGATGATGGAGAACAGCCCTGAATACATGCTGATCGCCTTCGCACTCGGCCGCATCGGCGCGCTGACCGTGCCGATCAACACCGCCTGCAAAGGACAACTGTTCGAGTATTACCTGTCGCAGTCGGACAGCACCGTACTCATCATCGATGCAGCGCTATTGCCACGCCTGGAAGGTTTGCCAGCGCGCGAGCGCTTGGCGCAAGTAGTGGTGCTAGGCGCCGCCACTAATGAGATAACACGCGAGCACACCGGCGCCCCCTTCAGTCGCTTTGAAGATATTTACGCTAACGCGCCCGCGGATCCCGAATTCGTCGACGACGTCAAGCCGTGGGATCTGGCCTATCTGGCCTATACGTCGGGCACCACCGGCCCTTCCAAGGGCAATATGCTGTCGCAGGCCGCCGGCCTGTCGTTCGGGCTGAGCAACGCCCAGCATCATGGCTATGTAGCAGACGACATCATGTATGTCTGCCTGCCAATGTTCCATTGCAATGCGCTGCAAACAGCGATTCATGCCGCCTTGCTGACTGGCGCTTCGGTGGCTCTGACCACGCGCTTTTCAGCCTCCCGCTTCCTCGACGACTTGCGCCAGTCAGGCGCCACGCTTACCAATCTGTTGGGCGCGATGTGCAACTTCTTGTGGAGTCAACCGCCCACCGCTGATGACACCGCGCCATTGCGCATCGTCAGCGCGGTGCCTGTACCAAAATTCGCCAGCGCCTTCGAGCAGCGCTTCGGCTTGCGCATTACCAGCGCCTACGGGCTCTCGGATTTCGGCATGGTCACGGCTTTCACAGTTGCCGATCCGCCTGAAAAGATGGGCTCCGCCGGCCGTGCGCGCCATCATTATGAGATTCGCATCGCCGACGATAACGACGTCGAGTTGCCGGCCGGCACTGCCGGGGAAATATTGGTACGTACCGATACGCCCTGGCTGGCGTCCACCGGCTACTACAACATGCCGGCCGAAACGCTCAAGGCAATGCGCAATATGTGGTTCCACACGGGTGATCTCGGTTATCTCGATGAAGATGGCTATCTATATTTCGTCGACCGAAAGAAAGACGCGATTCGGCGCCGCGGCGAAAACGTCTCGGCCTTCGAGGTGCAGCAAATCATCTGCACGCATCCTCGCGTGGCCGACGCAGCCGTGTATCCGGTACGTGCCGAGACCAGCGAAGATGAAATCGCTGCCTCGGTAATCTGCCGCGAAGGCGAAACCGTAAGCGAACGCGAACTGATCGAATTCTGCCGCGACAATATGTCTTATTTCATGGTGCCGCGCTTCATCGAATTTCGCGACACGCTGCCGCGCTCGGTAGGCGAGAAAATACAAAAACACCTGCTGCGCGCCGCGATGGAGAAGTCGCTGGATACGGTATGGGATCGCGAAAAGGCCGGCGTAGCGGTTACACGCTAGCGCGCCGACCCCCATTATCTCGATAAAGTTTGCTTACACCTCTAGCGTAATCAAGCTGGCTGCGTGGACTATCATGAAAGCTCCGTTGCGCAAGCAATATTTGCTGAACAGCAGGAGGCAACGCTCATGATTCGGCCCTTTGGAAATTCTGTGCATCGCAAGATCGCGGCGGCGCTGATAGCCGTCGCGGCGGTCACATCGGCCCTGCCGGCGCAAGCGCAGGTATATCAACGTGGTGGCGGCGGCCATGGCGGCCCAGGTTTCCGTGGCGGTGATCGACGCGGCGGCGGCTGGCACGGCGGCGGTGGCTATCGAGGCGGTCGCGGTGGCTACCGCGGTGGTGGTGGCGGTGGCGGCGGCTTGGTGGTGGGTGCGCTGCTCGGCGTGGTGGCGGGTGCGGCAGTGGCAGGCGCGGTGCAACAACCGCCGCCTCCGCCGCCCGGCGCCGTTTATTACCCGGATGGCAATCCCAATGCCTATCCGCCCAGCTATTGAGCTGCACGCTCATCGTAGCGCAGTGATCAGGCAGACCTCCAACCACGTTGCCTGACATGACTGTCGGCCTTTCAATCCAACTCTCTCGCGAATCCAACTATGAAAAACATCTTCCGTACCGCTGCGCCCGCCTTGATCACGCTGGCCTTCTTGAGCACCCCGGCGTGGGCACAAACGCCGGCGAGCGGCGCGGCACCTGGCGCGGCGCCCAGCACCGCGAGCCGGGCGCAGAAGCATGAAGGCTTCATCGAAAAGCGTCTCACCGATCTGCACGCCCGC
The DNA here is from genome assembly GCA_050955105.1 of Janthinobacterium lividum. GTDB lineage: Bacteria > Pseudomonadota > Gammaproteobacteria > Burkholderiales > Burkholderiaceae > JBPBQZ01. The sequence continues at coordinate 13,085 of JBPBQZ010000146.1, forward strand.
TTGCAGATCACCGACCAGCAGTCGTCGCAATGGGATGCCTTCGCGCAGACCATGCGTGACAGCGCCGACAAGACCGCGCAAGCCTACCAGGAGCGCGCGAAGAACGTCGCCTCGTTGAATGCTGATGACGCGATGAAGTCTTATGCGGCGCTGGCGCAACTGCATGCCGACAATACACAGAAGCTCGCGACATCGTTCAGCGCCCTTTACGCGGTGCTTTCAGATAGCCAGAAGAAGACCGCCGACGTGTTGTTCCGCAACCAAGGCGCCCCGCGTCCCGGCCCGCGCAAGCATAAGCGCGCCGCGCCGACGCAAGCGCCGGAGAGCAGTGCCGCGGCGCCGACTGCCGCATCGAACTGAAGCAACGGCTCTCGGCGGCGGTGCTTTAGCCGGCAGCCCGGTCGAGCGCGTCACTCAGACGACATATACGACCCTCACAGTACGGCCCAATAAAACCGTACCGATCCGGGGAAATGTATGTCTGTACGTAACAGAGTGCACGGCCGCCGGGCTGCCTTTTCATGGTACTGCTCGGTGCGGTGCTAACCACCTGCGGTTCAAATTCCACCTCGCTCGGCCAACAGCAGATCAAGCACGTTTCGTGATCACTCTCGAGACGAAACCTACGCGATCATCTTGACGATGGTTACGCGGTCGTCGCGGAAAGCCATCGGTAAGGCATTTGCCAATCTGGTGCGTACACTGCCGATTTAGTCCTCGTTTACCCCTGAGTCGACGCGAAACGCTGCGCTCGCTGGCTACAATCCGCGTTACGCCGGATCGCCCGGCCAGCGAGCTGGCTGGCGACAGCGCGATGGCGTTCGATCAACCTTCAGGGGAGGCATCATGATCAAGCAATTCTCAATCATCGAAGGGCCGGTAGATCCTCGGCCCGCGGGCTCGCTGCGCACCCTGTGGAACGAACCGCGGCCCACGCCGCCGATTCTCATGGGGGTGCCAAACCGCTTCACCGGCATCATCGAACGCTGGCTGCCTGACGGCGCCGAGAGCCGCGTGGCCGCAGCGCCAGGCACCGTGCTGGACTTCCTGGCCGAAGAGCATGTGATGGTCGACGGTCCACGCACGTCGGTGAAATTGATGTCGCTCATTTCACCACGCCAAGGCATGAGCCGCGCCGATTTCCTGCAGTATTGGCATGACAAACACGCGGTGGTTGCGGCGAGCATCGAGCCGATCTGGCGCCACGTGCGGCATTATGTTCAGAACCATATCGTGGCCGGCAGCACGCGCGGCAGTGCCCCCGGCGCTACGGCGTTCGGCTTGCTCGAGCTCTATTTCGATTCCACTGAGGCTATCGAACTGGCCTTCTCACAGCCCGAAGTCGCTGCGCTGCGTGCCGACGAGGACAATTTCCTTAATCGCGAATTGAGTACACGACTGTTCGTCGTCGAGCGCGACTTGTAGTTTTCACTAAGTTGACTACTCAACCTGCTTTCTTGATACTCGCGTCACCATAAAAGCGCCATCTATCGTCGCCGCACTACAAACCTGACCTTAGCGAAGCGCGTGAAATTTGCAGTTCGAAGCCAGAGATCGTCGGCAAGCATCGTTCGATTCATCGACGAAGCCAGACTGACACCAGCGCTTTCCTATTAGGAGACAAGCATGAACGATAAGCAAAATCCGCCCGCTGGAGCGTCGTCGACCGACCGTCGCAAATTCATCAAAACCACCGCAATGGCCGTGGTAGCAAGCTCGCTGCCCTTGTTCAATATCGGCCGAGCCGCCGCTGACGAACCTTTGAAGATCGGCATGGTGCTGGCCAAGCAGGGCCCGTTCGCGCTATTGGGCGTGGATCTGGCAACCGGCGTGCAAATGGCTTTCGAGCAGGCCGGCAAGAAAGTGCTGGGCAGGCCTGCCGAGTTGATCTGGCTCGACGAATCGAGCCCGCAGACGGCCAGCCAGAACATTGCCAAGCTGATCGATGAAGACAAGGTCATCGCCGTAATCGGCGGCTCGGGTAGCGCGACCTCGCTGGCGATGGGCGCAGTCGCGCTGCGCTCACGCGTACCGTTTATCTCGATTAACGCAGCGGCGCGCGAAGTGACCGGTAAGGACTGCAACCCGTTCATGTTTCGCACGGCCGCCACGGTGCCGGTCTATGCGCACGCCATGGCTCCCTATCTGCTGGCCATGGGCAAGCGCTGGCATTTCATCTCGGGGGCCTTTGCTTTTGGCGACGATGTCGTGAAAACTTTCAGTGACCTGCTGCTCAGTAACGGCGGCACCGTGGTGGGCGTCGACCGCGTGCCGGTGGAAACCACCGATTACAGCTCCTTTATTTTGAAGGCGCGCGCTGCAAACCCGGACGTGGTGGTAAGCGGTGCGGTACAGATTGCGCCGCTGCTCAAGCAGTTCAAGGAATTCGGCTTGGCTGGCAAGCTGCCGCTGGCCGGTCCCGCGGTAACCGATCCTGATTTGTGGGGTGCGGGCCTTGGCACCGTCTCAGGCATCTACGGCAAGAGCTGGTATCACGACGACCCGCTCAATTCGGCCCAAGAGAAAGCTTTCGTCAAGACTTTTCAAGACAAACAGGGCCGCCCACCTTCCGACAAGATGTTCGACGGATGGCACGCCATGCGCATGCTGCTAGCCGCTATCGAAGCCGCGAAAACTTCCAACTCCGTGCAAATCACGCATTCGCTGGAAGCGGTTCGACTTGACGATGGCGGCGGCAACTTCACGACCTTCCGCAAGTGGGACCATCAACAGGTGCGTCGCGTAGTGGTCGCCACCGCCAAGCTCCATCCCACCGACAAATGGAATCTGCTGGACGTGAAGCCGTCGGAAACCAATGCAGCAGCGATCGACCGGATGTATGGCACCCCGGCCGAAGTGGGCTGTCAGATGGCGCCGATCGGCGCATAGCGCAACCAGATTGCGTCGTGCTCGAGCTTCTCGACCGCCGTCAATTTGAGATAGGCCGGCGCGCGCCAGGCATCCATCGCCACCTCGAATGACGAAGGATGCTCGGTACGCGCGTCGACCAGCGGCATGATCAACACACTCACCTCATCGACCAGGCCGGCATTCACGAAGGCACCGCTCACGTGCGAGCCGCCCTCGACGATCAATCGCTTGACCCCCAGTTCGCGCGCCAGCACGTCGACGAGCGCCGCAAGATCGATGTCGCTCTTGCCACCGAATACATAAGACACGCCGATCGACTGCAGATAAGCGAGGAAATCGTCCGACACCTGCTCGGTCACGACCTCGATCACATGCGATTTCAACGCGGTATTGCTCTGCCACGCAACCCGGCCCTGGGGGTCGATGGAAATCGCGTATTGATCGGCATCGCGCTCGGCAAAATGGTGGACGCGCGGCACAGGTGCTTTCGCGAGTCCTTTCGGGTAGTCGGTGCCGTGCGCGATTTCCTGCATGGTGACGCGGCCGCAGATCCAGCCGTCGGCGTCGAAACTGGCGGCGGTCGTCTCATAAATATCCGACGCGAACCGCAGGTTCCAGCCATCGGTCAGGCTACGGCCGTCGAGCGACGACATCATATGGCAAACGATATAGGGCTTCATGGACGGCCTCGGCATTAGTGAACGGTCTGTCGAGGCAGCAAGCGGCGTTCCTCGTCAGGCGTCAGTCGCGGGATGCCGAGCCTACAATCCCTAGTCTGATCCATCACTTTCAATTTTCGAGGACAGTCCGATGATCGAAGTCCATCACCTCAATGCCTCACGCTCGCGCCGCATCACCTGGTTACTCGAGGAGCTCGGCCTCGACTACACCGTGCATCACTACCAGCGCAACCCGCAGACTAATCTGGCCCCTCCAGAACTGGCAGCAATCCATCCACTGGGCAAGGCGCCAGTTATTCGAGATGGCGACCAGACTATCTTCGAGTCGGGCGCGATTATCGAGTATTTGATTCGCCGCTACGGCAATGGCCGGCTTGCGCCGCCGCTCGATTCCAACGATTACAACCGCTATATGCAGTTCCTGCAGTACGCTGAAGGTTCGGCCATGCTGCCGCTGATGCTCAATCTCTATGTATCGCGTCTGGGCGACGCTGGAGCGCCGCTCAAGCCCCGCATAGATAGTGAGTTGTCCAATCATCTTGGCTTTCTTGACAAGGAACTGGCGAAAAGCGATTTCCTGATCGGCAATCAGTTGACCGGCGCGGACGTGCAAATGTCATATGTCGCGCAAGCGGCGCTGCGCTTTCTCGGCAAAGACGCTTACCCGCATATCAGCGCCTATGTCGCACGCATCGAAGCGTTACCCGCTTATCGTCGCGCCATGGATAAAGCCGGCGCCTGAATACCCTCCCTCCTGCCTGCCCCGTGCCTGCACGCAATGCGGTACGGGGTGGATTGCGGCGCACTCGTAGTAACCCCAATTGAGATATCCCTGAGTTAAGTCAAACTCCTTAATTCGCGTCAAACGCGATGTGGGCGCAGTGCCGCGTATCGCTTGAATCAACCGGCAGGGAAATGGAGATATCAGATGGATCAGAAAGTTACGGCCGCCTCACTGCAAGCCGACGCCGATGTCGCGGAATTCGATATTGACGCACTGCGCGAGAAGTATCGACAGGAACGGGATAAGCGGCTACGCCCCGACGGCAACGCGCAGTTCGTTAAAGTCGAAGGCGACTTCAGCCATTTGATCGACGATCCCTACGTCGAGCCTGGGTTCTCGCGTGAAGCGCTGCAAGACGAAGTCGAAGTGCTGATCGTCGGCGGCGGTTTTGGCGGACTAATCGCCGGCGCGCGTTTGCGCGATGCCGGTTTTCAAGACATCCGCATTGTCGAGAGTGCCGGTGACTTTGGCGGCACCTGGTATTGGAATCGCTATCCGGGTGCACAGTGCGATATCGAGTCTTATATCTATTTGCCGCTGCTGGAAGAGACCGGCTATATGCCGAAGCTCAAATATTCGTTTGCGCCCGAGATTCGTGAACACGCGGTGCGGATTGCCAAACAATACGACCTGTATCGGAACGTGCTATTCCAGACGCAGGTGAAGACGATGCAATGGCAAGAGGCCGAAGACAAGTGGCTGATCACCACCCATCGCAACGATCGTTTCAAAGCGAAATTTGTGATCGTCTCGGGCGGACCGCTGAATCGTCCCAAGCTGCCAGGCATCGACGGCATCCAGAATTTCAAGGGCCATACCTTCCATACCAGCCGCTGGGACTACGATTACACTGGCGGCGATACCACCGGCAATCTGCACAAGCTCGCGGATAAGCGCGTGGCGATTATCGGCACGGGCGCAACCGCGATTCAATGCGTTTCACATCTCGGCCGGCATGCCAAGCAACTCTACGTGTTTCAGCGCAC
>JBPBQZ010000147.1:0-17670 GCA_050955105.1 Janthinobacterium lividum
CGAGTGCCATCCCCAAGCCGCTTTCGACCAGACTCACCAGCGTTTGCACCTGCACCGCTTCTTGCACGATGCGCGGCGTAAAACCAGCCGCCTGGCAGGCGAGCATAACCAGGCCGCGCAGATTCGGCGCGGCCGCCGCGGAATAGGCGATGAACGGCTCGTCGGCGCACTCGGCCAGCCGCAAGAGCCGGTGCCGCGCCAGTGGGTTATCCACCGGCAACGCCGCCACCAGAGTGTCGTGCTCGACCACGTCGATGGCGGCCGAAGATGCTTCGATAATGGGATAGCGAATCAGGCCCAGATCGATCACGCCGCTTTCCACATCCCGCAGAATCTGCGAAGTAGTGGATTCATGAAGCTGCAGCACAACTTTGGGATAACGCTCGCGAAACAGCGGTATCACACGCGGCAGCAGAAAATGGATGGCCGAACCGATAAAACCGATGCGCAGACTACCGCTCAGGCCGGACAAGGCGGTCGCCGCCGATTGGCGCAATTGCTCGGCATGAAACACCACCTGCCGCGCATCGTCGAGAATCGCCTCGCCAAGCGGCGTCAGCTTGACGCCGCGGCGGCCGCGCACAAACAAGGCGCCGCCGAATTCCTCTTCCATGCGCCGCACCGCCACCGAAAGCGGCGGCTGCGCCATGTGCAGCCGCTCGGCCGCCTTGCGAAAGCTCAAAGTTTCTGCCACTGCGATAAATTGTCGAATCTGTCTGAGATCCATAAGCCGGAGTGCGCGCGTCGCGTCGATCAGTGATACGCGCAATGTATCAGTTATCCCATTTTAAATATTGGACGATGAATGCCCGGCCGCCTATAGTCGGCAGCATTCAATAAACCTCATGCCGCGCCAACGCGTCACGAGCGTCTTCAGGAGCCTGCGATGTCCGATCGAGAAGAAACCATAGAACTGCTTGCCGACGCGGTACGCAGATTCACCCGCGAAGAGTTGCTTGCCGCCGAGGCGGTGGTTGAGGAGACCGAGGAAATCCCCGAGCACATCGTCCGGCAATTGAAAGAACTGGGTCTTTTTGGGATGTCGGTGCCGGAAGAATATGGCGGCCTGGGCTTGAACATGTATGAAGAAGCGCGGCTGGTATTCGAAGTCACCTACGCTTCGCCGGTATTCCGCTCCTATTTCGGCACCACCAACGGCGTCGGCACGCTCGGCATCATCAACGACGGCACGGAAGCACAGAAGCAACGCTATCTGCCGCGTCTGGCCAGCGGCGAATTGATGGCATCGTTCTGCCTCACCGAACCCGATTCGGGTTCCGACGCCGCGTCGCTGACCACGCGCGCCGTGAAAGACGGCGATAGCTACGTCATCAACGGCACCAAGCGCTTCATCACGAATGCAATCCACGCCGGCTTGTTTACGGTGTTTGCACGCACCGGCCCGAAAGAACTGGGCGCCGCCGGCATCTCCGCATTCCTGGTCGAGCGCGACACGCCGGGCATCACCGTCGCTACGCCCTATAAGAAGATGGGCTTCCGCGGCTCGCATGAATCCGACGTTATCTTCGAGGACGTGCGCGTGCCGGCCGACAGCTTGCTGGGCGCCGAAGGCACTGGTTTCAAAAACGCCATGAAGTCGCTGGACCATGCGCGCCTGCATATGGCCGCAGTCGCCACCGGCGTGTGTGAACGGCTGATCGATGAAGGCGTACGCTACGCCAGCGAGCGCAAGCAATTCGGCCGCCCTATCGCAAATTTCCAGTTGATTCAGGCAATGCTCGCCGACAGCCAAGCCGAAGCTTATGCGGCACGCGCCATGGTGGAAAAAGCCGCGTGCGAACGCGACAATGGCCAAGGCAAGTCGATGAACTCGGCCGCCTGCAAGTACTTCGCCACCGAAGCCGCCGGCCGCATCGCCGACCGCATGCTGCAAATTCACGGCGGTGCCGGCTATATCAAGGAATATGCGATCGAGCGGCTATACCGCGACGTGCGCCTGCTGCGCATCTACGAAGGATCCAGCCAGATCATGCAGTTGATCATTGCTCGCGAGTTGCTGCGTGAAAAGGCACAATAAGCCCTTGTCCCCTTTCACAGCGTTGCGGATAAAACCATGAGCGGACCGCTTGCCGGCATTCGAATACTTGATCTCACCAGTGTCGTGATGGGTCCGTATGCGACCCAGGTGCTGGGCGACTACGGCGCCGACATCATCAAAGTGGAATCGCCAGACGGCGACGTGTTGCGTCAGTCCGGGCCGATGCGGCATGCCGGCATGGGGCACTTCTTCATGACGACGAACCGCAACAAACGCTCGATCGTTATCGACATGAAGCAAGCGAGCGGACGCGAGGTGATATTGCGTCTCGCGCGCGACGCCGACGCGTTGGTCTACAACATTCGTCCGCAAGCCATGGCAAGACTGGGCTTGTCGTACGAGGCAGTGCGGGAAGTTGCGCCCAAGATCATCTACGCAGGCGCCTTCGGCTTTAGTCAACGCGGCACCTACGCGGAGAAGCCAGCGTATGACGACCTGATTCAAGGCATGTGCGGGCTGCCCTGGTTGGCACGTGAAGGCGGCGCCGACCGACCGCGCTATGCGCCAATAGTGATGGCCGACCGCATGGCCGGCCTGCAGCTCACCACGGCGATCACCAGCGCGCTGCTCTACCGCGAGCGTACCGGCAAGGGTCAACGGGTCGACGTACCGATGTTCGAAGGCATGGTATCGATCGTCGCCGGTGAACACATGGCGGGCGAGCTCTATGATCCACCCGTTGGACCGACGGGTTACCAGCGCAGCCTCGCACACGACCGGCGCCCGCTTCAGACCAGCGACGGCTATATATGCGTGATGGTCTACAACGACAAGCAATGGCGCAGTTTCTTCGGGGTAATCGATCAGCCCGAGGTATTTCGAGACGATGCGCGCTTCAACACGCATGGCGCGCGCCTCATACACATCAAGCACGTGTACGGGTTTCTGAGCGAGACACTCAAAACTCGATCGACGCAAGAGTGGCTCGATCTATTCGAGAAAGCAGATATTCCCGCTGCGAGAATGTATTCAATCAACGACATCATGTCCGACGAACACCTCGCCTCGATCGACTATTTCCGCACGGTCGAGCATCCGACCGAAGGAAAAGTCTTCGACACGGCGATTCCTACCGAGTGGTCGGAGTCGGTACCTGAAACACGCTGCCTGGCGCCGACGCTGGGACAGGATACGCGTGCGGTGCTGGCGGAATTCGGCTATTCGACAGAGGCCATCGAAGCGTTGGAAAAAAGCGGCGCGGTGCGTGGGTCGGAATAGCAGGCTATTACCCTGCAAGCGAACCGCCTCGAGCTTCGCATCACCCAGCTTGGCGCGCCTGAGAGCAATTCTGATTCTCGGCGACGCGACCAAGCGCCCCGCCCCTTCATCTACCCGTAGATCGGCGCAAATACGCCGACGTTTCGCGTGACGCGGTACCCGAATGCTCGAGGGATGGGCTTTCCCACACCTTAAGTGTACCTTTTACGGTACTATACCTTATGTACCTTCTACCGCAACTCAAGGCGGTCTTTACAAGTCATCGCGGCGTCGCGAGCCGGTCCGCGAGTGGCTTCAAAAGCTTTCCGATGAAGAGCGTCGGTCCATTGGTGCCGATATCCGCTACGTCCAGATGAAATGGCCTATTGGCAAGCCGCGCGTGGATCATTTGCGCGGCGCTATATGGGAGGTTCGAACAACTTTGCAGAATCGGATATCTCGAGTGCTTTTACAGTTGAAGAAAGCACGATGTTGCTTTTGCACGGCTTCATTAAACAATCGCAGAAGACGCCGCCGACCGATCTCGCTTTGGCTGAAGCACGATACAAGGAGTGTAAAAATGGCTCGCGTTAACAAGCACGAAGGATCGTCATTCGACGATTTTCTTAGAAAAACGGGAGATTTTGAGGAAGTCACTGCGCGAGCGCTAAAGCGCGTGCTCGCTGAACAACTGGAAAACCGCATGGCGGCGCAATCGATCAAAAAATCTCAAATGGCTGTGATGATGGGAACGAGCCGGTCGCAGGTGGATCGCATTCTCGATCCGAACAATTTGTCAGTGCAACTCGATACCCTGATACGCGCGGCGGCGGCTGTTGGACAAGTGGTGGATATCCGCTTCAAGAAGGCACCGAAGGTTCGCGTGTAGCAACGCATCAGAGGTCCACCCCCCAAAATGAGCTAAGCAACGCTATAAAAAAACCGGGCTGCCCATCCTGCGGCAGCCCGGTTGCCCTTGCCAGCTATCTTCAAAAAACTTGGAGAGCCTGCTTCAATGCTCAAACCATGTTTAACCAGCGCACACACCGCCGCCAGACCATACTCGATGGCGTTGCCGCGCTTGATGCGCTGCCATGTGCAGTTCAGTATCAGGCAGTAAAGCCACCGTCCACGGGCAAGGCAATGCCGGTTACAAAAGAGGCGTCATCGGAAGCCAGCCACAGTGCCGCATGTGCCACTTCCTCAGCGCGGCCGAGACGACCCATCGGCACCGCCGCGCGCGTTTTGGCTTGCGCCTGGGCAGCTTGCTCGGCGCTGGCTTTCGGATCGAAGAATTGCGGGAACATCGGTGTTTCTATCGGGCCCGGGCAGATCACGTTGACGCGAATCTTTTCAGCGGCATAGCGGATTGCCAGCGAACGCGTCATGCCGACCACGGCAAATTTGCCGGCCGAATAAGTCGGGCTGACCGAAGCACCTTTCAAACCAGCAACCGACGCGGTAAACAAGGCCGAGCCACCACCCGCCTTGCGAAAATGCGGAATCGCCGCGCCGATCGACAGCAGCCCGGAACGAATATTGAGATCCATCGTATTCGCGTATTCGGTGAGGTCGAGGTCTTCGACATTACGCAGGCCGGGCATGCCCGCATGGTTCCATAGAATATCGAGACCCCCCATGCGTTTGACGGCTTCCTCGACAATGCGGTGACATTCTTTAGCGTCCAGCAGATTGGCAACGATACCCGTCGCCTTGCCGCCAGCGGCCTTGATGCCTTCCACCACTTCATTCAAGCGTTCTTCATTGATATCGACCGCCACAACGCTGGCGCCTTCGCGCGCGAACAGTTCGCAACCAGCGCGGCCCATGCCCGAAGCAGCGGCGGTGATCAATGCGCGTTTGTTGTTCAATCTCATTGGGTATCTCCGAAAGAATAGTTATGGTGAGAGGAGTGCGAGCGGCCCATGCGCGGCATGTAAGATTGCCGACACGGACCGGACCACAGCCCGGCTGCGCGGAACTACTCAACGCATCTGGCGTGCGAACGAAACGACCTGTTTGGCCATTTCGCGCAGTTGAAACTCGACAGCGGGAAACAAGCACTTGCCGTCCTGATCGAAGACCGGCTCGCGCGTATTCAGCGCCACGCCCAGCGGCGTCGGCCAGCCGCGCAGCGCGTGCACTACATTGCGCAGCGCGCTCAAGGTGGAATTGGCGCCCTGCCAACCGCTGCCGGTGGTCAGGCAGCCTACCGCGCGACCGTCGAAATACGGCGCGGCGTCTTTCGACATGTCTTCGGTGTAATCGAGCGCGTTCTTTACCAGCCCGGAGATGCTGCCGTGATAGCCGGGTGATCCCAAAATAATGCCGTCGGCACCGCGCAGCGCTTCGATCAGCGTGCGCGCGGCGTCGGTGCGTTCGGGGCGTTCCATCGCATACATCGGCAGGTCGATGTCCTGCCCGGCGAACAGTCGCACTTCCGCGCCTTCGTCGGCCGCAGCCGCCAACGCGATGCGCAGCGCTTTTTCGGTAGAGGAACCGGCGCGCACCGTACCGCCGATGCCGACGATGCGAATCACGCGCTTATTTTGCGATGCGCTAGCCGCGTTATCCGCGGTACTGGCCGACCCGGCCCCAGTCGTGCTCAAACTCATTGCTTCTCCTTCCGACAGCGATCAAGAGATCGGGCCATGCGCGACGGCGGCCGTTGCCGCCACGCACTGTTTCCCTTAACTCACCGTCTCGATAAATTCGGCGATGTCGTCCATCGCCTTCACCGAATGTTTCAATCCACGATCCATCGAGAAAAATCCATGGACCGTGCCGAGGTAACGCTCCTGCTTGACGCGGTTGCCGGCCGCTTCGAGCCGGCGCGCATAATCTTCCGCCTCTTCGCACAGCAAGTCCATTTCCGCCGTCAAAATGAACGCCGGCGGCAAATGGCTGAGGTCTTTAGCATGCAGAGGCGCGAAACGCACGTCGGTACGTTGCGCGCGCTCGGGAATGTACTGGTCGAAAAACCACGAAATTTCGTCGCGGTTGAGGAACGGCGAGTCGAAACGCGACAGGGTCGGCGCGTCGATATCGCCATCGGTGCTCGGGTAGATCAACACCTGGGCTGCGATCTTCGGGCCGCCCTGATCGCGTGCCAGCAGCGACACCACCGCCGACAGATTGCCGCCGGCGCTGTCCCCGGCCAGCACGATCGGCACGCGCTTGCCAGCGAACTTGACGATGTCGGCATCGACCGCACGCAAGGCCTGGAAGGCGTCGTCCACCGCGGCAGGGAATTTATGTTCGGGTGCCAGCCTGTAGTCTACCGACACGATGGTGCAGCCCGTGCGATTGGCCAGGCGCCGCACCGCCGCATCGAAACCGTCGATGCTGCCGATGGTCCAGCCACCCCCGTGATAGTAGATGATCACGGCGCGCGGATTCGGCGTCGGCCGATAAATGCGGATGGGGATACCACCGTGTTCGCTCGGCAAGGTATCGTCTTCGACCTGCGCCACCGGCACGCCGGGCGGCATTTTCTGCAGCAGCGCCTTGTGGATCGCCCGCATCTCCTGCGCCGACACACTCCCGATGGCGGGCAGGTTGGCGCGCACGCCTTCCAGCAAAGCCTGAACTTCCGGATCCAACGGCATCGCGACTCCTCCAAACTTTTTTATTCGAGACAATTAGGCGGGTAAACAAAAGAGATGCCATACGGCATCTCGTAATAAAGCCGACGCCCGCGCAAACTTCCACGCAGCAATCGGCTCGCTACCCACAGCCATCGCAACAGCGCCGCGCGGCGGCCGGACTCACCGAGCACCGCGGCGCGCCGCCAACGCGTGTTCAGCGACCGAGGAAGCTTTCGATCTTCGCCGCCACGTCCGCGCCATGTGAGAACTGCGGCGTGTGGCCCGCTCCGGCAATCACTTCGACGCGCGCCCCGCGAATTTGCGACGAGAACTGTTCGGCATAGGCCCGCGGCACGAATTTGTCCTGTTCGCCCCAAATAATAAGCGTATCCGCGGTGATGCGATGCAGACGCTTCTTCAGGCCCCGCTCAGGGATAGGCCACAGGAAATGCGCGACGCTGGCCATGGTCGTGAAGCGCCGCAGAATCTCCGTTACCTTCGCCGCCGGATCTTCCGGCATCGCCAGTTTCGATTTCACCGCCTCGCTGTGCGGATCGCCGAGCATCAGCTCCGCCAGGCGATTCGGGTTCACCAGCAGGAAATCCTGCACCGGCGTTTCGTCCATCCACAAGCCCAGCGGATCGATCAACACCAGCTTGCGCACGCGCTTCGGATAACAGGCGGCGATCTCCGCCGCCAGCATGCCGCCCAAGGAATGGCCGACCAGATCGACCTGATCCAGCTCAAGCTTGTCGAACAACTCGTCGTAATACAGCACCAAGTCATGGATGTCGTCGATGTCCTTCAGCTCGTCCGGCTGGTCGGAGCCTGGGTGAGCCGGCGAATAGACCCGCCTTTTTTGAGACAGCGTATCGAGCAGGCCGTCCCAGTCCTGACCCAGCAAGCCATGCAGATAAACCGTGGGCGCTCCCGAACTCGGTCCGGCCACTAATACCGGATTGCCCGGAAACCCCTTCGAACTGGCGATGTTCTTGATCGATGCGCTCACTTTGCACCTCCCGCTTGCGTCGTCTCGACGGTTTCTGCTTTGTCGTTTTGATAGCGCGTTGCGCCCTCGGGCCACCAATGATCGACGTAGCCCTCCTTGTCCCAAATATTGCGAATCCGCGGCAACACCTTCTCGGCAAACATCTTGGTGTTGTAGTTGGTCAGCTCCTTATCCATCGACTGGATTTGCAGGATCACCATGATGTGGCCGATGCGCAGGTTGCGAATGGCTTCCTCGATCTGGTTCACCACCGTGTCCGGGCCACCACCGATCACCATGTGCGTGTCTTCTGTGAACTCTTTCCAGCTGGTGCTGTAAGCGTCTTTCTTGCCGGCATTCATGGTGCCGCCGCGCTTTTCGAGATTGTAGGCAAGGCTTTCTTTCGTCATGAAGCCGGGGATGCCGCCCATGTGCGCCGGCAGGTGCAGCGCCTTCGAATAGAAATTCTGGATGTGCTTCAGATACAGACGCTCGGCGTCGGCATCGGTCTCGCCCACCACCACCAGCTGCGCGAAGCCGGCGCGATACGGGTTGTCGTCGAGACCAGCCTTCTCCACTTGTTGCCAGTAGCCGTCCATCAAGGTCTTGCCGAACTTGTGACCACTGAAACTGAGATAGCTATAGGTGTAGTTGTTGTCGGTCGCGAACTTCCAGGTCTCGATCGAACCGCCCCCCGCCAGCCATACCGGCGGATGCGGCTGCTGCAATGGCTTCGGCCAAGGATTCACATAACGCAGCTTGTTGTACTTGCCGTTGAACGGGAACGGACCCGGCTTGGTCCATGCCTGCTTGATCAGATCATGCGCTTCGAAGTAGCGCGGCCGCACTTGCGTGGGCGGCAGGCCGTAGCAGCCAACCGTATCCATCGGTGAACCTACCGGAAAGCCCGCCACCAGACGGCCGCCGCTCAGGCAGTCGAGCAAGGCGAATTCTTCGGCAACGCGCAGCGGCGGGTTGTACAAAGGCAGCGTGTTGCCCAACACCACCAGAGCCGCATCCGACTCGCGCTTGGCCAGGATCGAGGCGATCAGATTCGGCGCCACCGAGAAGCCATAGGCGTTCTGGTGATGCTCGTTGACACCGAGGCCGTCGAAACCCATCTCGTCGGCATACTCGAGTTCCTCGATATTCCAGCGCAGATATTTTGAGACGGTCTTTGGATCGCACAATTGATCATTCGGCGGCGTTACCCAGACGCTTTCTTGTTGGGTGGCGAAATCGTCAGGCAGATCTCGATATCCCTGCATGTGAAACCAGATTGTCTTCACTCGGTACTCCTCCACTGAAATGGGTCACAACTTATTTTAAGTAGTGTGACTTATTCGTCGGTGATGTCAAGCTGGGGTGATTACCCGGTATGCCGCAGCGCGGCCGGCTGCGCCCGAGGCTTGCGGCGTGTATTAGAATTCCCTGCAACCAAAAAAAACTGCATCAAGGGCGACTACGCAGCCGCCGCCGCAATCAAGATCGATGGGAAGAAAAGTGAGTCAAGTGCCACATTTAGTCGACGTCAAGGCAAATGCGCGCGAGCGCCTGTTGCGCGTAGCGATGCGCTTCTTCGCGGAGCGCGGTGTGAGCGGCGTGTCGATGAGCGAGATCGGCATGGCCGCTGGCAACCGCAACAAGTCGGCGGTGGCCTATCACTTCGACAATCGTGCGGGTCTGGTCAACGCCATTGCCGGTGAACTGCATACGTTCCTGCAGCCACGTTACGACGAGCTGTTATCGGCGCTCGAAGCGCGCGCGCCCGAAAATGTGACGATTTATGAAATAGGCCTGGCGCTCAGTGCACCGATCTTCGCGCTCTACATGACCGAGCCGGATGGCAAATTTGCAATACGCACGCTGGCGCGGCTTTACCAGGAGCCAGCCGGGCAGATCGACGACATCTACTGGAATGCTGTCGTACACTTATTCGACCGTGTGGCCGCATTGATCCAACGCCGCCTGCCCGACAAGAGCATGGCGCAGTTGAAGGTGCACTTCGGTCACTACCTGATTGCCACGGTGGCGGGCTTCGCCGGCATGGCAACCTCGAACTTCACGAATTTCGACTACAAAGCCGATCCCGAAATGCTGTTCGAGTTGCTGCTGACCTACACCGACTACGTCGCAGGCGGCCTGGCGGCCCGCGAAAACGGCCGACCCGAGATCGACGTCGAATACTGGACGCGCGCCATTCAACCGCACGGCGGACCAGTCAACTAAACCCGGTAGCGGCTCGCGCCGCCGGGCTTTTGATTCGAATAATTTGACGCGGAGAGCCGCGCGGAGACATTCCCATGCTGACAGAACCTCAAGCCGACCGGTGGCAGCCTCTCATTCAAGACAATCGCCAACAAGGCATTTTCCGCGTCAACCGCCAGGCCTTCACCGACCCCGAAGTGCTGGTGGCCGAGCGCCGCGCCATTTTCGAGACATGCTGGATCTACTGCGCGCACGAGTCGGAAATCGCGAGCTCGGGCAGTTTCATTTCGCGCTCGGTCGCGGGCAAGCCCTTGCTGCTCACGCGCGACCGCAACAACGTTCTCAACGTCTTCTACAACAGTTGCATGCATCGCGGCGCGCTGGTGTGCCGTGAGCACAGCGGCCGCGCCCGCAACTTCACCTGCCCCTATCACGGCTGGGTGTATAGCGAAGAAGGCCAGTTGGTGCATCAGCCCATCCCCGAGTCGTACGCCGCCAACTGCAACGCCGATGGCGCCTTGAACTTGCAGCGCGTGCCGCATTTCGACGTACATGCCGGCTTTATCTTCGTCAACTTCAGCGAGCATCCGGAATCGCTGCGCGACTATCTCGCCGGCGCTGGCGAATACCTCGAACACGTCGCCATCCAGGGCGAGCACGGCATGGAGATTATCGGCGGCACGCAGACCTATAGCGCTCACGCCAATTGGAAGCTGCTGCAGGAAAACAGCGTCGACGGCTATCACGCCGAAAGCACCCATGCGACCTATCTCGCGTATATCAAAAATCGTGAGGGCAAGGTGCTGAACAACTACGGCAAAGTATTCGGACGCGTGCGCAATCTCGGCAACGGCCATGCGGTTTCGGAATCGGTCAACGGCACGCCGTGGGGCCGGCCGAGCGCGCGTTGGATGCCGTCGTGGGGCGAAGATGTGAAACGCGAAATCGATCAGGTGTACGCCAAGATGGTGGCGCGCATCGGCGAGGAGCGCGCCACCTTCCTGTGCCACGGTGACCGCAACCTGTTGATCTTTCCCAATTTGATTGTCAACGACGTCTCAGGGCTGACGATTCGCACCGTCTATCCCAAATCTCCCGATTATTTCGAGGTGAGCGCCTGGGCGCTGGGCGCGCGGCACGAGCCGCCGATGCTGCGCGAACTGCGGCTACGCAACTATGTCGAGTTTCTCGGCCCGGGCGGTTTGGCGACGCCTGACGACCAGGAGATGCTTGAACTCTGCCAGCGCGGTTACGCCGCAGCGCCGGGCGCGGCCTGGAACGACCTGTCACGTGGCTTGTCGCTGGAGGAAACGGAAGCGTCGAAAATGGACGAGCTGCAAATTCGCACCTTCTGGAGACGTTGGCTTGAATTGCTGCAGCGGGATGGCGGCAACGCGGCCAGTATGCCCAGCCAGGCGGCGAGCGCCGCGCCACTCAACTTCGTCAGTCCGGTGAGCCTGGCCAACAGCGGGAGGGCCGCCTGATGGCCAGCGCATTTTTCCCGCGCAGCGAGGTCGAAGACTTTCTGTTTCGCGAAGCCCGGCTACTCGACAACTGGCAACTCGAAGAATGGGCGGCGCTGTTCACAGAAGACGCCGAATACCTGGTGCCCGCCACCGACACGCCGGACGGCGACCCGTCGAAAACCTTATTTTTGATATACGACGACCGGCATCGGCTGAATGAACGCGCCAAGCGTCTGCTGCAGAAAAGCGCGCATGCCGAGTTTCCGCATTCACGCACCCGGCATCTTATTTCCAACGTTATCGTCGAGCCGGTTTCAGATAGCGAAGCACGCGTCGAATGCGGCTTTGTCGTATATCGCTCGAAAGGGCCGATCAACGATATCTATCCCGGACACAGCATCTATACGCTGATCAAGGACGGCGACAGCTTCCGCATCCGTTCCAAGCGTTCCGTTCTGGATATGGAAACGCTGCGGCCGCAGGGCAAGATCAGCATCATCCTCTAGGCCAGCCGATGCCCCTTACAACTGAGCAGATTGTCGAGTCGGCGCAGCGTCTGCACCAAGCCGAGCTCGCGCGGCGGCAGGTGCGCAAAACCGCCGATCTTCATCCCGGGCTGTCAATGGACGACGCCTACGCGATTCAACGCGCAACGCGTGCGTTGAAGGAAGCCGAGGGCGTGACCATCCCCGGCTACAAAATCGGCCTGACGTCGCCCGTCAAGATCAGGCAGCAGGGGTCGACCGAACCGCTGTATGGATTTCTCGTCGACTATGGCCCGATTGAAGACCGCGGCACGGTGCCGCTCGAGCAGTTGATACATCCACGCATCGAAATGGAATTCGCCTTCGTGCTGCGCGATGCACTGCGCGGCGCGCACTGCGATATCGAGACAGTGCTCGCGGCTACCGCGTATGTATCGCCGGCCATGGAAATCATCGACTCGCGCTACGAAACCTCGTCATTCGATATCGCCTCGGGGGTCGCCGACAATATGTCGACCGCGCGTTATGTGCTGGGCAGCACGCGCCTCGATCCGCGCGCGGCAGACTGGCCGCTGGTGGCGGCCGTGATGGAAAAGAATGGTGAAGTCACCGGCACCGGTGCCGGCGCCGCGGTGATGGGCCATCCGGCCGCTGCGCTCGCATGGCTGGTGCGCAAGCTCTGGCAAACCCATGGAGAAGGCATTGGCGCGGGCAGCGTGGTGCTGACTGGCGGCATCAGCGACGCCATTCCGGTCAAGGCGGGCGATCGGATCGTCGCACGTTTCAGCGGTATGGGTACGGTGTCATGCGACTTCGCCTGAAGACGGCTCGTCGCCGTCACGGCAGTTGCGCGACTCAATCAATCAAAAGGTTCAATGAAGACTTTTCTCGATAAACCGGCGCGCCGGCAACGCGCCATCTGGCGCAGCATGGCCACGTTTTGCATGGCCGCCAGCCTGAGCACCATCGGTGTCGCAAGCTATGCAGCGGAAGGCACCGCACCCGCGTCGAATCCCGGCGCGCCCGCCACGCCGGCCGCCGCCGATGCCTCGCTCGCAGCAGTCATCGCCGGCCCGCAACGCAAGCCCGCCGATCAGGCTCGCGATGTCTATCGGCATCCGCTCGAGACCCTGCAGTTCTTCCAACTGCGGCCCGATCAAACGGTGATCGAAATCGCGCCCGGCAACGGCTGGTATACCGATATTCTGGCGCCCTTCCTGCGCGACCACGGCAGCCTTTACGAAGCGCTCTATCTGCACGACGGTCCGCCTTCGCCCGAGGCCTCGCAAGCAGCCGATCGCTTCCGCGGCAAGCTAGCAGCAAGCCCCGGCGTTTATGGGACAGTAACGGTCGGCAGCTTGCAGGCAGGACGCTTCGAAGGCATCGATCCGCCGGGCGGCGCCGACCGCGTATTGACGTTCCGCAACATCCATAACTGGATCAAGGACGGCCACTTCGACGACAATCTGCGCGCCTTCTACAAGGTCTTGAAACCGGGCGGCATGCTCGGCGTGGAAGAACACCGCGCCAATCCCGGCACATCGTTGCAGCAGATGATCAGTTCGGGATATGTCACCGAGGCGTACATCATCGAGCACGCTCGCGCAGCGGGTTTCAAGCTTGCGGGACGCAGCGAAATCAACAGCAATCCGCGCGACACCAAGGATTACCCGGATGGCGTCTGGACCTTGCCGCCGACGCTGGCTGATGGCGATCAATCGCGTGCGCGCTATTTGGCGATCGGTGAATCAGACCGCATGACTTTGCGCTTCATCAAGCCCGGTCGGCAAGCAAAGCGCTAGGCAAGCGGGCGCTTGCCGGTTCAATGTCGCGGCCTCGACGCGTAGACGCGTCGAGACGTCGAAGCATCCAGACGTCTCGGCGCCTACGCCATCAGGCCGCGAGCGCCAGCAGCACGCCCACCGCGGGCAGCAACGCGACCGGCATCATCACAAGCCCCAGGCGCAGGAAGCGCCAGGCGGAAATATCCTGGCCTTCGCGCCGTATCGCCGTCAGCCACAAAATCGTCGCCAAAGAGCCGGTTACCGACAAATTCGGGCCGAGGTCGACACCGATCGTCAGCGCCCCTTTCAGCACGGCCGAGGCGTGCGCGGCCGACGCCGCCAGCCCGGCCGCCAATCCCGTCGGCAGATTATTGACAAGATTGCTGGTCACCGCCAGTAGTGCGGCACTGCCCCAGGCGGCCTCGATCGGCCGCGTCGCATTCCAGCCATGCAGGCCCGTGGCAAGCGCGTCGATCAAACCGGTGCGGCGCAGCGCCTCGACCAATATGAACAAGCCCGCGACCAGCGCCAGCACGCTCCAGGAAATGGCTTGCAAGGTAGGCCAAGGCGCCTCGCGATTTTTGATCCAGACCACGACGGCAACCAGCAGACTGGCGCAGGCGGTTGGCAAGCCCAGCGGCACGTCGAGCGCCGAACAGACCAGCAACACCACCGCCGCGGCGCCGATACCGCAGGCGCTGAAGATGGCCGTATGCGACAAGCTCGGCAATGGCTCGGCCGGCCGCAGCGTGGTACCGAACTGCCGGCGCTGCAGCAGGTAGAGGGTTGCGAAGCTGATGACGATGGAGACCAGTGAGGGCAAGCCGAACTGCTTCAGCCACGGGCCGAGCGCCGGCGTGTGGTCGCCGAAAATAACCAGATTGGCGGGATTGGAAATCGGCAACACGAAGCTGGCGGCATTGGCTACGAACGCGCAAATCAGCAAATAGGGCAGCGGCTTGGCGCCAGCCCTTTTGCTAGCCGCATACACGGCGGGCGTCATGACCACGGCGGTAGCGTCGTTCGACATGAAGATCGTCACTATCACTGCCGCTGCGTAGATCAGCGCGAACAGCCGTCGTGGCGAACCGCGCGCGCCCACTACCGCGAAGGCCGCCAGATAGTCGAACAAGCCTTCACGGCGCGCCAGTTCCGACAACAGCATCATGCCCGCCAGAAAACAATAAACGTCCGCACCACCCCGCGCGGCCAGCCAGCCGGCGCGCCACGGTAGCAGCCCGCTCAGTAACAATAGCAGCGCCCCGCCGATCGCCCAGATAAATTCCGGGCTGCGCCATGGACGGACGATCACACCGAACACCGCTATCGCGGCAATGCTCCAAATAATGAGATGAGATGCAGTAGGTATGAGCATGCCGGAGTATAGGGTGGCCAGGAGCGATGGAAAAATGCGATGGCGACGCCAAACGAGGTGGCCGGGAGCATTGCGGTTGAAAGCGGCGAGCAAGCCGAACGTGCCATACTTTGGGCTTCCAAGACCGCGAGATCTACCAAGATCCCATCAACGGCTGCTCCATGTGCCGCCTCGCTGCGCTCCAACGCACACCGCGCACGCTCCAAGCAAGCCCCAAGCCCGCCCCATGATCGACCGCCGTCGCGTTGTGCTGCTCATCGTTGCCTGCCCACTGTTTCTACAGAACCTGGACACGTCGATCATGGCGACGGCCCTGCCGTCGATCTCACGCTCGCTGGACGTGCCGGTGCTGCACCTGAATCTGGCCATCACCGCTTACCTGCTCAGCCTGGCGGTGTTCCTGCCGGCGAGCGGCTGGCTGGCCGACCGCTTCGGCACGCGGCGCATGTTCTGTTGGGCCATCGCCCTGTTCTCGCTAGGCTCGGCGCTGTGCGGACTCGCGCAGAACTTGCCGGAACTGGTGGTGTTCCGCATTCTGCAGGGCATGGGCGGTGCCATGATGGTGCCGGTGGGCCGCTTGATTTTGCTACGCAGTACGCCAGCCAACGACATGGTGAACGCGATGATCTGGTTCACCGTGCCAGGCGTCATCGGTCGGCTGGCTGGCCCATTGCTGGGGGGCTTGATCGTCACGCTCGGCTCGTGGCGCTGGATTTTTCTGCTCAATGTGCCATTCGGCATCCTTGGCGTGGTGATGTCACTGCGCTTTGTCGACGATTTTCGAGAGAACTTCTCCGAACGTTTCGACAGCATGGGGTTTTTGCTGTTGTCGATCGGCCTGGTGGGCATGGTCGGCGGTTTCGAGACCAGCGGCAAGTCATTGGTGCCGGTGTCGCTCACCCTCGCCTCGATCGTGATCGGCTGCGTGCTGGTGGCCGCCTATCTCTATCTCAGTAAGCGCCACCCGGCGCCGATCATCGATTTCAAGGTACTTCACCACGGCGCTTTCCGTACCTCGGTGATCGGCGGCATGCCTTTGCGGGTGGCGATCGGCGCTTCGCCGTTCCTGTTGCCGTTGATGTTCCAGCTCGGCTTTGGACTGACGCCACTGGTATCGGGATCGCTCAGTGTGGCGACCGCCGTCGGCTCGCTGACCACGCGCGCCATCATCTCGCGCACGATTCGAACCATCGGCTTCCGCTCGTTGCTGATCAGCGCCTGCGCCATCAGCGGCCTGTTCTATTTCTGCTACGGACTCTTCGAGCCGAGCACGCCGCATCTGCTGATCTTCGTGGTGCTGCTCGTGGGAGGCTTATGCAACTCGGTTGGCATGACCGCGCTGAACAGCCTGGGCTACTCCGACATCCCACAACGCAGCATGAGCCGCGCGTCGGCGCTGGCCAGCATGGCGCAACAATTGTCGTTGAGCATCGGCGTGTCGCTGGGCGCCGCGCTGCTGTCGCTTACCGCCTTCATGCATGGCGGCAGCGCCGCGCATTTGACGGCCAGCGACTTCGGACCGGCCTTCGCCGTGGTGGGCGCCATGACTTGGACGTCGCTGTTTTTCTTCTTCAAACTCGACCGCGAAGTAGGCGCCGAGTTGCGACATCGCTAGCCAACATATCCGTACAGGAACGGCTGGCTTTCCACCAAACTGGTAGGACCAAAATTTGTCGCAGTGTTATACTCGTCGGCACTTTCCGCGGTACCTACTGTCTCGAAAAAGCTGTCGGCGACGGTACTTTTTTCAAGACGCACGCGGCCGCATCAACGCTGGGGCCTGTGCCCCCGCCGTTCCAAAAATTCTCGCACCAGCCGGCAGCTCGGCTTAACGAAGGACTGATATGACAGCGAAAATCAAAGCCGCAATCATCGGCTCCGGAAACATCGGCACGGATTTGATGATCAAGATCCTGCGCCACGGCCGTTTTATCGAGATGGGCGCAATGGTCGGCATCGATCCGAAGTCCGACGGCCTGGCGCGCGCCGCCCGCATGGGCGTGGCGATCTGCGCGAGCGGCGTGGACGGGCTGGTAGAGATGCCGGAATTTGCCGACATCGGCATCGTTTTCGACGCCACCTCGGCGGGCGCCCACGTCTATAACGACGCGCTGCTGCGCAAAAGGAAGCCGGATATCAAGGTGGTCGACCTGACCCCCGCGGCGATTGGCCCGTACTGCGTGCCCGTCGTCAATCTGGAACAACACGCCGACGCGCCCAACGTGAATATGGTGACCTGCGGCGGCCAGGCGACGATTCCGATCGTCGCCGCGGTATCCAGCGTGGCGAAGGTGCACTACGCCGAAATCGTCGCCTCGATTTCGAGCCGCTCGGCGGGCCCGGGCACGCGCGCGAACATCGACGAATTCACCGAAACCACCTCGCGTGCACTGGAGAAAGTGGGCGGCGCCACGCAAGGCAAGGCCATCATCGTGCTGAACCCCGCGGAACCGCCGCTGCTGATGCGCGACACGGTTTACACGCTTTCAGACGCAATCGACCAAGACAAGATCGAAGCCGC
>JBPBQZ010000148.1:0-17227 GCA_050955105.1 Janthinobacterium lividum
CACGTTGTTTTGGAAATCGGGATCATCGACGACAAAGTGCTCGGTTATCCCGACTTCCTTCGCCATATCAAATCGCTGCTGGTCGGCGGCAAGGCCAAAGTTGACCGTCAGCTAACCTGGTGTTTTCAAGAGGCAGCTTTCCGATGAAAACCGAAGCTCATTCCAAATTTCAAGATATCCGCGATGCGATCAAAGACCTCTGCACGCATTTTCCGGACGAATACTTTCGTCGTATCGACGCGGCGCGTGCTTACCCGGAGGAATTCGTCAACGCGCTGACGCACGCCGGCTGGCTGGCCGCGCTGATTCCGCAGGAATTCGGCGGTTCGGGACTGGGCCTGGCCGAAGCCTCGGTCATCATGGAAGAGATCAATCGCTCGGGCGGCAATGCCGGCGCCTGCCATGGCCAGATGTACAACATGGGCACGCTGCTGCGCCATGGCAGCGCCGCGCAGAAGCGCCAATACCTGCCGGACATTGCCAGTGGCGCATTGCGTCTGCAGTCGATGGCCGTCACGGAACCCTCCACGGGCACCGACACGACCAAGATCAAGACTAGCGCCGTGCGGCGCGGCGATCACTACGTCGTGAACGGGCAAAAGGTCTGGACCTCGCGCATCCAGCATTCCGACCTGATGATCTTGCTGGCGCGCACTACACCGCTGGCCGAGGTAACGAAGAAAGCCGAAGGCATGTCGATCTTTATCGTCGACTTGCGCGAGGCCATCGGGCACGGCTTGACGGTGCGGCCAATCGCGAACATGGTAAATCACGAGACCAACGAACTGTTTCTAGAGAATCTCGAAATTGCGGTGGAAAACCTGATCGGCGAGGAAGGGCAGGGCTTCCGCTACATCCTCGACGGCCTGAACGCCGAACGTACATTGATTGCAGCCGAGTGCATTGGCGATGGTTACTGGTTTATCGATCGGGTGACGCGCTACGTCAAGGAGCGCCAGGTGTTCGGACGCCCGATCGGACAGAATCAAGGTGTGCAGTTCCCGATTGCCGAAACCTATATCGAAGTGCAGGCGGCAGACCTGATGCGCTGGCGTGCTTGCGAGCTGTTCGATGCGCAGGCGCCCTGCGGCGCCGAGGCCAATATGGCCAAGTATCTGGCGGCCAAGGCATCGTGGGAAGCGGCCAACGCCTGTCTGCAATTCCATGGCGGTTTTGGCTTCGCGGCCGAATATGACATCGAACGCAAATTTCGCGAGACGCGTTTGTATCAGGTGGCACCGATTTCCACCAACCTGATCCTCTCGTATGTCGCCGAGCATGTGCTCGGCTTGCCGAGGTCGTTCTGATGCAGCCGCTCAAGGGCATTACGGTGCGTCGGGAGATTGGATAAGCTGCCAAAAGATGATTAGAGGGTTGCGGCTCCTGCAGGTCAGGGCGGACATCCGCGAACTGGCCGACATCAAGCAATGGGTTTCATCCTCTGTTCATTTCCCGCCATTGACATTAATAAAGCCGCCTGTAACGAACGACGCTTTGTCACTCAAGAGCCAGACGATGGCCTCAGCCACTTCCTCCGGCTGGCCGCCGCGGCCCATTGGAATAGTGCTCTTCAAGCGATCGACTCGCCCTGGCTCGCCGCCGCTGGCATGTATGTCGGTGTAGATATGCCCGGGACGCACGCCATTCACGCGAATGCCGTCGCGTGCGACTTCCTTTGACAAGCCGATCGTCATGGTTTCCACTGCACCCTTGGTCGCGGCGTAATCGACGTATTCGTTGGGGGAGCCCATCTGGGCCGAGGAGGAAGACACATTGACGATGGCACCGCCCGCTCCGCCGTGGCGCGTTGCCATCCGGCGAACCGCCTCTCGCGAACACAGGAATGGACCGATTGCATTCACCGCGAAGATGCGTTGTAAGCGAGCGAGTGAGTAATCCTCTACCCGGCTGTGGCGCTCATTCACGGCTGCATTGTTGACCAGCCCGACGATGGGGCCCAAGCTGCGTTCCGCTGTGTCGAAGAGGGCGATCACGTCCTCCTCTTTAGAGACATCCACGTGCACGGCGATCGCGCTGCCCCCTGCTGCCTTGATTTCGGTTACCACGCGCTCAGCAGCCTCCAGGTCGGCTCGATAACCCACGCACACCGCAAAGCCGTGCTTGGCCGCAAGCTTCGCGGTCGCGGCGCCGATCCCGCGGCTCCCTCCGGTGATAACCAATGTATTAGCCATGGGTAGACAATTTCCTTTGAACGGTTGTCCGTGCTTTTGATGGGGCAGCCACGGTCTTCTCAACGATCGCCAGAAAGTGTTCGAGTGGCATCGTCAGGATGTCGGGGTCGTCGCATTATCCTACGCGATGACCCCGACAAGCCGACAACGCCCTTGCGCCTTGTGCTTTGACAAGCAGTGGTTCGATGCTTAGATCGTGAACTTGGTGCCGGTAAGGGTTTCGCTCAGTCCCCACAAGCGCTCGCCGAGCGCCGGGTCGATGGCCCAAGGCC
Source organism: Janthinobacterium lividum (assembly GCA_050955105.1). GTDB lineage: Bacteria > Pseudomonadota > Gammaproteobacteria > Burkholderiales > Burkholderiaceae > JBPBQZ01. The sequence continues at coordinate 2,465 of JBPBQZ010000148.1, forward strand.
GCACGCCCGGGTCCTGTTTGGCATCGGCGGCAACGGCTTCGGCGATATCCACATCCTCGCAGTAGACGCCGCCCATGCCGTCCAGTTGCTTGCTTGTGGCACACCAAACGCTGGTGGCGGCGCCTTGTTCCACTGTCTTGTAAAGATGCACTTTGTCGGCGGGAATATTGCCGTGCTCATCTCGAAAACCCGCGGCGCGCATCTCTTCATCCGAAAGATGGCGGCTCAAGTCGGTAGGGATATTGCCCGGGTGCAATGCAAACGCCCGCACGCCGTGCGCTTGGCCGCGCGCGTCCAGCGTCACCGCGAAAAGAACATTGGCCGATTTCGATTGGCCGTAGGCTTTCCACTTGTGGTATTCACGCCGTTCGAAGTGAGGATCGTCGAAATGCACGCCGTCGATCCGATGGCCACGTGACGATACCGAGACCACGCGTGCGCCGCTAGCCTCGCGCAAAGCCGGCCACAAGCCCGCCACGAGTTGGAAGTGTCCCAGGTGGTTGGCCGCGAACTGCGACTCATAACCGCGCGCATCGCGTTGCAGCGGCGTTGCCATGATGCCGGCGCTGTTCACCAGAATATGCAGTGGTCGTTTGGATGCAATGAAGTTGCGGGCGAATGCGTCGATCGAAACTGGGTCGAGCAGATCCAGGCTAGCGACTTCGGTACGCGGAATATTTTTCAACACGCTGCGCGCATGGTCCAGCCGGCGCGCCGGGACGATCACCGTTGCACCGGCTTCTGCCAACACACGCGTGGTCTCGAGGCCGAGACCTGAGTAGCCGCCCGTGACGATGGCTATCTTGCCGCTGAGATCTTGGCCCGCGAGCGCTTCCTGGGCGGTGGTTCTTGAGCCGAAGCCGGAGTGAATGGGCGCTTGACGAGTTGACATATTGGATGCTCCTGAGCAACGAGGTAATGGATGGCGCGGCGCTAGCCATCCTGAAATCGTGACGGGTCCGGTTCAAGCCACATGATCGGCGGGCACCGCGCCGCTGCGTGCGCCGCCTGGCGAGCTTGGCCAAAGCAGCCGGAAGCTATCTTGATGCGCTTCGACATAACCGCCATGCGGCTCCGCGAAGTGAGCTGGCAGCAATAATGCACCGCTTTCAGCGCAATGTTCCAGCACCGTGCGGCGCGTATCGCGGGCTTGATCGGGGTCGAAGCACACACGCGTGCGCCAATGCCAGAGCGGCACCTGCAGGGGATGATGCAGCACGTCGCCACAAAAGCATGCGAGCCTGCCGCCGGAGCTCAGGTCCAGCCTGACCTGGCCTGGCGTGTGGCCGGGCGCCGGCGTCAAGCGCAGACCGTGATCGATCTCCTCGTCGCCTGTCACGAATACCGCCTGGCCTGCTTCCACCACCGGCAAGACACTGTCGTTATAAGTGTTGGCGGTCAGCGCGGAGGTTTTCGGCTGGCCGATCAGGCTGGAAAAATGCTGATGATCGCCCTGTGACATCAAATACTTCGCATTCGGGAAGGTCGGCACCCATCGGCCGTCTTGCAAGCGCGTGTTCCAGCCGACGTGGTCGACGTGCAGGTGAGTGCACAGCACGACATCGACTTCTTCGGGCGACACGCCAGCGGCATGCAGCCGCTCGAGATAGGGCGTATCGAGCATGTGGAAGGTCGGCCAGCCAGGGCGGTCTTTGTGATTGCCGGTGCAGGTGTCGATCAGGATTACCTGCGTGGGTGTGCGTAGTACCCAGGTGTGGATACTCGAAATCAGTCTTCCTTCTGCCGGTGAAAAATATTTCGGTGCGAGCCATGGCAACAGCGGCGCGAGTTCGGCCTGCTGGTAATCCAGATACCAGTCTTGTGGTTGCGAAACTGGTCTCACCATCTCTTCCACGCGCGTGACGCGCACGTCACCGATCATGCAATCGAAATTGGCCATTGTCCCTCCGTGCTGTTGGTCTTGAGCTGGCTTGGTGTTTCGATAGCCGGAGCAAAGCGATTAGTCGTTTGCGCCGGTCGACACCTGGTTGGTTTTTCGCATCTTACCCGAAACGGCTTGATGGTCGGACCAACGCCTATACCCATGGGACGTTATTGCGGTTGGTTTAGCTAACCTGGGAGATCGGCGAAACTACGTTCCTGGACGAATGGATCTATCGCGACTGATCGGATCTTGAAAGTACATTGCCGACCAGCGCGGCCGGCAATGTAGCAAGTGAAATTCTCTTCCAAACCAGCAAACCAACCTCGTAAACCCATCAGTACTCCAATACTCGCTGCCCACGCCGCCCGCGGTATTTTCTACAAGCGATAGCTTGTTTTTTAATAAAACAGGAGATAAACTGTTTTTTAGTATTACAAGCCAAAACCTGTATAAATTGCCGAAGTCCTTGCGGAGACTCACTGTGGACTACCCCATCAGAATCCTCAGCCAACTGCGTCCCATCCTAGTGGGTTTCCGCAAGACCGCGGGACTCACGCAGACAATGATGGCCAGTTATCTGGGCGTCACACAACAGACCTACGCTCAACTCGAGGCGAATCCTGCCGTGGTCAGCGTCGAGCGCCTATTCAAGGTCTTGCGCATACTTGACGTGACGTTAACGCTGAGCCCCTCCAGCGGTCAATCAGTTGTGTCCCTCGACGCCGAGGCCACTGCACTGTCAAACCCGCATGACTCGCTCGCCGCCGACCACTCATCCGACGCCGCACAAGCGCCGCTCGGGAATAAGAAAAGAGAGGAGTGGTAGCCATGGCGCCGCGCCCGCCAAGTAAGCGTCTTGATCTATGGATGAATGGGCTACCGGTTGGATATTGGGAAAGTACCGGCGGAGGGGAGCGTCTCAGGTACCGCGATGAATGGATCCAGCATCCGCAGGGCCGCCCGCTCTCTTTGTCGCTGCCTTTTACGCCGGGGAATCAGCCCTACAGCGGCCAGATGGTCAAAGACTATTTCGACAATCTTTTGCCCGATAGTGAGCCGATCCGGCGCCGCATCGCCGCACGGTATAAAACTGGCGGCACCGCGCCTTTCCAGATGCTCGCTACTCTTGGCAGGGACTGCGTCGGTGCGCTCCAGATGCTGCTTCCCGACGAAGAGCCCGTCGACCTTGAGCGCATTCAGGGGCGTCCGCTCGGCAAACGCGAGATCGCCCAGTTGCTGCGCGACACCACTTCCGCAGGCCGGCTCGGCCAGCACGAGCCCGTGGATGACTTGCGCTTATCGATCGCAGGCGCTCAGGAAAAGACGGCGCTTCTTCGGCACGGCAAGCGGTGGTATTTGCCGGAGGGCAGCACGCCTACCACGCACATCTTCAAATTGCCTCTAGGACTGGTAGGCAATATGCAGGCCGATATGCGTACCTCCGTCGAGAACGAATGGCTATGCTCGAAAATCGTCTCGGCCTATGGATTACCCATCGCCCAATGCGAGATCGCTGAGTTTGAAGACCAGAAAGTGCTGGTGGTAGAACGTTTCGATCGAACACTATCGAGCGACCGAAGCTGGATATTGCGATTGCCCCAAGAGGATATGTGCCAGGCAACCGGCACTTCGGCGCTTCAAAAATACCAATCTGATGGAGGGCCGGGTACCGAGCGCATCATGGCCGTGCTGAATGGGTCGGTGCACGCAACGCTGGACCGGTACAATTTTTTCAAGACACAGATAGTCTTCTGGTTGCTTGCGGCGACTGACGGTCACGCTAAAAACTTCAGCATCGCTCATTTGCCGGGTAGCGCTTATCAGGCCACCCCCTTGTATGACGTACTCTCGGCTCACCCGATCATCGGCCGGGGACGCAATAAACTTGCCGCGCAGAAAGCGCGCTTGGCGATGGCTGTGCGCAGTAAAAATTCGCACTACTTGATCGAACAAATCCAGCGTCGTCACTGGATCGCTCAAGGCGAGCGAGTCGGATTATTAATGGCGGATGTCGAACAGTTAATTGGCGAGCTGACCGCCCGAACCGCGCAAGTGATCGACGAAGTCTCGGCATTGATACCTCGCAATTTTCCGATGGACGTGGCGCAGGCCGTCTTCGATGGCATGCGCCGCTTGAACGGCAGATTGGCTGCGAGTGTATGACGGTGGTTCCCAGGAAGCGGACGCAGGCCAAGCAAAAGACTCGCTATCCTGCGAACCAACGCATGCTCAGGAAAAATCCGTCGAACGCGAGATCGTCTCCCACGCGTTGATCTCCTCGCCCAAGCGCGACAGCTTGTCCTTGACCAAGCCCAGCGCGTCGCTGCCGAGCAGCAGATGGACAGGTGGCTGCGCGGCGGCGACAACATCCAGCAGCACCTGAGCCGCCTTCGCTGGATCGCCTGTCTGCTTGCCGCTTTTCGCTTCACGCGCCTGCCGAAGCGGATTGAATAGCGCATCGTAGTCGGCAATGCTGCGCGCACTGCGTACCATTGAACGTCCCGCCCAGTCGGTGCGAAACGAACCTGGCGCCACCGCCGTGACCTTTATGCCTTCCTTTCATGCGCATTTCAAAGCGGTGACCGACACATCGCCTATGCAATATCTGAAGTCGACCCGCTTGCATCAGGCGCGCCTGCTGATGGTGCGCAACGACGTCACGGCGGCTGTGGCCTGCACCCAGGTCGGCTACGAGAGCGCCTCACAATTCAGTCGCGAATTCAAGCGCTTGTTCGGCTTGAGTCCGACCGACGAAGCGCAGCGGATGCGACAAAATTTCGCCCTGCCGCCAGCACCGGTCGATTCGATCTATGTGTCGTCTCATTAAGCGCTGAGCAGCGCATACCGCGGCGCTGGCGTACTGTCGCACGTGCTCAGCAGCGATCAGGCCAGCCCTTCATGCTGCAACGACTTCTGTACCGCCGGCCGCGCCTTCACGCGTTCGAAATAGCCGGTCAGCCCCTGCGGTATGTCCAGTTTTAAGCGTTGCGCCCACAGCAGCATGACGAACAAGTAGGCGTCGGCCACCGTCATCCCGCTGCCAAACAAATAATCGCCTTTCAAGCCCTTGGCGAGCAGCGCCAAGCGTTTGCCGACTTTTTCGCGCGCCGCCGCGTTCTCCGCCTCGGACGAAGGCGAGAAGATACGACCGAACTGCTTGTGCACCTCGGTGGAAATAAAGGCCAGCATTTCAGTCAGCCGCAGCGCGCCCATCTCGCCCTGGGGCGCCAGCGATGGCGCCTTTTGTGCCACCCAAGAGAGGATCGCGATGTTTTCCGTGAGCCGTTGGCCGTCGTTGAATTCCAGCACGGGCACATAGCCTTTCGGATTGATTTCTTCGTAATTCTCACCCGCTTCGGTGCGCTTGGTTTTCAAATCCACCTTGACGCGATCGAACGAAATATCGGCCTCGTGCAACGCAATATGATCGGCGAGACTACAGGCGCCCGGCGAATAATAGAGTTTCATTTGGAATCCTTGAAAGGGTGACAGGTAGGACACAGCAACGGCTGTGCCATCAAGGCACCGCACGAGATCGGCGAAACTTACGCGAGCTGTGCCGGCGCTTCTTTGGCACTGCGGAAGGTGGTGGGAGGCGTGCCGATTACGCGTTTGAAGGCGTTGCTGAACGCGCTTTCCGACTGGTAACCGATTTCATAGGCAATGGTCGCCACCTTGCTTTCGCCCGAGCGCAGGGCCTGGCAGGCGCGTCGCATGCGCAGTTGCAACAGGTAATCGAGCGGCGCATAACCGGTTAGCTGCTTGAAACGCAGCGCGAAGATCGAACGCGACATGCCGGCGCATTTAGCTAGCTCGATAACGGTCCAACGTTTATGGATGTGTTCGTGCATCGACTGCATCGCCATGCCGATGCGCGGATCGGCCAGCGCGCCCAGCCAGCCGCTGGTGGCCTGTTCTGCTGACGCAGCGACGTGCCGCAACGACTCGACGAGCATGATCTGCGCCACATGATGCGTGACGAGCGACGCACCGAAACGGCGTACGCGCGTCTCGTAATCCAGCATCTCGATGGCAGCGCGCAGCACTGGATCGGAATCGCTGCCTGGCCTGAGGTGCACGACCGGTGGCAGCACGTGCGGCAGCAGGTCACTGCTGAGCTCGTCGAAGGTGAAGCGCCCGCTTACCAGGGATATGCCCTTGCCTGATCCTAAGCGCACCTGCGAGCGATTAGCGCGGAACAGCACCACCCCGTCTGTGGCGCTTAAGTCCAGCTCACTGGCGAGTTCATAAGGCTGGCCACGCGTGAGCAGATAACCATCGCCAGCGTCCAAGCGTAGCGGTGCTGGCTCGCCATCCACCGTCAGCCAGCAGGTGCCGGCCACGGCCGCGCCGAAGCGGATGTGCGATGAGCCGGGAAAACGCAGCGCCCAGCTCCCGCCGGCATCGAGCCGGGCAGGGTGCTGATGGTCTATCTTGAGCAGCGAAAAAACATGCAGCAAGGGGTCCATGGCGGCGCTCGGTTGACGATGCGTTGCAGGTTAGCACGCATGTCGGCGTCGGCCCGAGAGGGTTAACCCCAGCGCTAAGCCGGACGATCGCGATAGAGAAATGGCGTGTGTGTCATGGCGTCCCGCCGCGCTTGAAGGAATCATCTGGGGTGGCGATAAGCCCGCGTCGCGAGCAATCCAGGAGATGTCATGAAGACGATTTTTTTCCACCAGCAGGGATATCGTGACCTGCCGGAAGATTTCCATAAGAAGTACGAGAGCGTCTGGGTCACCCTGCCGAGCGATGAGCTCTGCGACCCGGAGATGGTGCACAAGTACCTGATGTGGAACATCGAAGAACTTGAATTGGCGGACGATCTGGGCTTTGACGGCCTGGGCGTCAACGAACACCATCAGAATGCCTACGGCTTCCCCGTGGCGCCGAATCTGATCGCTTCGATCTTGGCGCGCCGCAAGTCCGATGCCGGCATCATCGTGCTGGGCAATACGATCCCGCTGTACAACCCGCCGCTGCGCGTGGCTGAAGAATATGCGTTGCTCGACTGCCTGAGCGGCGGTCGGCTGGTGGCCGGCTTGCCGGTCGGGTCGCCGCCGGACACCGTGGGTAACTATGGCTTGCCGCCGACCCAGGTGCGCGAGCGTTACTACGAAGCACACAAGTTGATTACCGAAGCCTGGACGCGCAAGGGCCCGTTCCCCTTCAACGGCCGCTTTACCAAGCTGCGCAACGTCAATCCGTGGCCGAAGCCGATTCAAAAGCCGCATCCGCCGGTCTGGTTGGCAGGCGGCGGTTCGGTGGAAACCTGGAAGTTCGCCACCGACAACAACTACACCTATAGCTATCTCAGTTTCTCGGGTCTGAAGCAGGCCAAGAGCATGATGCAAGGCTATTGGGACCAGGTAGAGAAAGCTGGTCTCGACTACAACCCCTATCGCGCCGGTTTCGCGCAAGCGGTGGTGGTGGGCGCGACCGATGCCGAAGCGGAAAAGCTCTACTTGCCGCATCTGCGCAACTTCTATTCGAAGTCCTTGCATATCCCTGCCTACATGCAGGCGCCGCCGGGCTTCCTCAGCAAGAAGAGTGTGGAGTTCAGTCTGGAGCAGGGACTGCAGCGTGGCCAGGGCCGCAAGCTGCTGGGTGATCCGTCGAAGGCTTCTTGGAAAGACTTCACCGAAACCTATGGCATGGTGGTGGGCGGCAGTCCGGAAACCGTCGCAGAACAACTGGAAGCAGGCATCCGCGATCTCAACATCGGCCATTTGATGGTGATCTTGCAGATCCAGTCGATGGATCGCGAGCTCACCGAATACAACACGCGCTTGTTCGCCGAAAAAGTGTTGCCGAAGCTGCGGCAGATCTGGAAGAAAGAGGGTCATCAGGACCACTGGTGGCCGTCGGGCGCGACGCGCCATGCGGAACCGGCGCAGAACGCTGGCCAGGTCCAACAAGGGGTACTTTCCAAATGAGCATCGAAACTCAAACAGTCAAACTCGGCCGCGGCCTGGCGGATGTGCCGGTGCTGGTCAAAGGCGACGGGCCACCGCTGGTCTATCTGCATGGCCTGCTGGGGCAAGCCTGGAGTCCGCTGCTGGAAGGGCTGTCCGCGCAGCGCCGCGTCTATGCGCCCGCGCTGGCCGGCGCCGACGAGCCAGACGACTTGAAGGCCTTCGACAATGTGCACGATCTCACCATCTATCTGGATGACCTGGTGCGTGCGCTCGGCTTGAAGCGTTTCGAACTGGTGGGCCACTCGTTCGGTGGCATGGTTGCCGCCGAATACGCGGCGATGTTTCCCGAGCGGGTCACCAAGCTGGTGCTGATCGATTCGCTGGGACTGTGGCGCGACGACGCCCCGGTGGTCGATTTCACCTATCAGACGCCGCCCAACCAGGCCGCGCTGATCCTCGGCGAAGCGGACAGCGAAGCCGTTCAGCAGTTGTTGGCGTTGCCCGAAGAACCGCGCGCGAAGAATCGCGAGACGGTGCGGCGCATCACCAGCATGGCCAGCATCCTGCATTTCATCTGGCCGATTCCTGACCGCGGTCTGGCCAAGCGTCTGTATCGCGTGCAGGCGCCCACGCAACTGATCTGGGGTGAGCAAGACCAGATCGTGCCGAAGATCTATGCGGAGGATTTCGCCAAGGCAATTGGCAAGAGCCAAGTCCATATCATCGCTGGCGCCTCGCATACCCCGCACTTTCAGAAGCCGGACGCAGTGCTCGACAAGGTGCAGAGTTTCCTGGCAGAGCAATCTTGACGATCGGACACCGCTGGCAAAGGGCCGCTAGCGGCTGGCAGGGTGAGCAGCGGCCGCTGGCGTCGCTGCATCAGTACACCCTGCAAGAGCGCATGGTGTTCGGCCGACCGTTGGCCGAGACGTTGTCGACCGAGTTGGCACGCCTTGGCAAGCAACGGGTATTCATCATTACCAATGCTTCGCTGGCTGACTCCGCGGCGCTGAGCACACTGCGCCGCACGCTGGGCGAGAAGGACTGCGGTACCTTCGCGGGTATCCGCGCGCATGCGCCACGCGAAGACGTGCTCGCGGGCGCCGCCGCGGCGCGCGCCGCGGGCGCCGATCTGTTGCTGGCGCTTGGCGGCGGCTCGGTGATCGACGCGACCAAGGTGATGTTGTTGTGTCTGCGTCATAGCTACACCGAGCCGGCGCAGCTCGATGCGCACGCCGGCGCGCCATGGGATACCTCCGCGCATCAGCCGCCCGACGCCGCCCAATGGGTGCGCATGCTCGCCGTGCCGACCACCTTCTCGGCGGCCGAATACACGGCCGTCGGCGGCGCCACCGAATCGCGGACCAAGGCCAAACAGGCATTCGGCAATCAGATGATGATGCCGCAGGTGGTCATCAACGATCCGGCCATGACCGCTACCGCGCCGCTCAATCTGTTGCTGTCCACCGGCATGAAGGCGGTCGACCACGCCGTCGAGCGCCTGACCTCGAAGCACGCCAATTTATACAGCGACCTGGTGTCGGAGACCGCGCTGCGCATGCTGGCGCAGGGACTCAAGGCACTGCGGCACGATGCCGATCAGCCGGGACTGCGCGCCGAGTTGCAATACGGCGTGTTCCTGTCGATGGCCGGCATGGCGTCGGGTGTGCGTGGCGGCTTGAGCCACGGCATCGCACATGTGTTGGGTGCCTTGGCGGACGTGCCGCATGGTCATACCTCGTGCATCTTGCTACCGGCGGTGATGCGCTGGATCGCGGACGCCATTCCCGAACGCCAGGCGCGTATCTGCGCGGCGACGGGTTACGTCGGTAACGATGCGGCGGCGGCTCTGACTGCATTGATCGAGGAATTGGGCATGCCATCGCGCATCAGCCAGACAGCGGTGCGCTACGAAGATCTCGACTTGATCGCCGCGCGCACGCTGCACGATCCGCTGATCGTCAACTGTCCGCGCAAAGTCGAGAATGCCGCACAAGTGCGTGCGATTCTCGAGTCGGCATGGTAAGTATCGGTCTGGTCAACACTGAGAACGTATCGATCCGATGACTATCGACTATCCCCCTTTCGAGGCGCTACTGTGCGAGCGCCGCGGCCACGCGCTGTGGCTGACCTTGAACCGTCCCGACGCGATGAACAGCATGAGCCCGACGCTGGTCGCCGAAATTGGCCAGGCACTCGACTTGATGGCCGACGACCGGCAGGTGCGGTGCCTGGTGATTACCGGCAGTGGCCGGGCATTCTGCGCGGGCGCCGATTTGAAGGCCGTAAAGAGCCTGAGCGGCGAGACCGATCCGGTGGTGGCCACCAAGGCCTTCCTGAGCGCGGCGACGCAACTGCTGAGTCGTATCGAGCGCCTGCCGCTGCCGGTGATTGCCGCGGTCAACGGCATCGCGCTGGCCGGTGGTCTCGAGACGGTGTTGGTCAGCGACCTCGTGATCGCCGCCGAAGAAGCGAAATTCGGCGACGCGCATGCGAAATACGGCCTGCTGCCCGGCTGGGGCGGCTCGGTGCGCCTGCCGCGCAAGATCGGTCCGAATCGCGCCAAGCAATTGATCTTCACCGCCGACCACGTGCCAGCTCGCACCATGTTCGACTGGGGTCTGGTGAATGAGGTGGTGCCGCGCGCCCGGCTCGTTGAAGCGGTCGACGCCTGGGTGGCCCGGCTGGTGGACAAGAGCCCACTGGGCTTGCGGCGCATGAAGCAATTGGTGGACGATGGCCTCGAGCAGTCGCCTGAGACGGCGCTGCGCAACGAGCAACTGATGGTCGAGCTTCACAACCAGTCGCACGATCGGCGTGAAGGTCTCGCGGCATTCGCGGAAAAACGAGCGCCGGCATTCAACGGAACCTGAAGACGCCATGAACGACCGTCAAACACGTCTGGCCAATAGCGCCCTGGGCGGCTTGCGCATCATCGATTTCACGCATTTCATCGCCGGGCCGCTAGCGACGATGATCCTGGCGGATGCCGGCGCGGACGTCATCAAGGTAGAGAAGCCGAAGGGTGACGATCAGCGTTTTTTTGCGCCGGCCGAAGCCACGCTGGACGGCGAGGGCGCCAGCTTTCTCTGGGGCAATCGCAATAAGCGCAGCATTACCCTCGATCTGAAGACGAGCGCCGGCCGCGAGATCGCGCTGCAGTTGGTACGCAGCGCCGATGTGGTGGTCGAGAATTTCTCGGCGCGGGTGATGGCGCAATATGGGCTCGACTATGAAACGCTGTCGGTCGGTCGCCCCGAACTGATCTACTGCTCGGTATCGGCGTTCGGCCGCAACGGCGAATTCTCGTCGCGGCTCGGATTCGACACGATCATGCAGGCGGAGAGCGGCTTCACTTCTCTGAACGGCTATGAAGATCGCGAAGGCGTGCGTACCGGGCCTGCCGTGATGGACATGTCGACGGCGATGATGGCCAGCAACGCAATCCTGATCGCGCTGGCCGCACGTTATCGCACCGGCCGCGGCCAGCATGTGGAAGTGCCGTTGTTCGACACCTCCGTGCTGATGACGGGCTACATGACTTCGCAATACCTGTTCAGCAACAAGGTGCCACGCCGCAACGGCAACACCAGCAACGATGCGGTGCCCAGCGGCGTCTTCAACACCGCCGATCGGCCTATCTTCATTACTTGTTCGAGCACTGCGCTGTTCCGGCGCATGTTCATCAACGTCGCCGAGATGCCAGAGATTGGCGACGACCCGGAGTTGCAGACGATCGATGGGCGGCTGTTCCAGCGTCCCCGCATCATCGAAGCGCTTACCAAGCTGTTTGCCACCGACACGTGCGACAACTGGCTGGCGCGACTGGCACGCGCCAACGTCCCGGCCGGCGCGGTGCGCTCGCTGCCCGAGGCCTTGGCCTCGGCCGAAGTGAAGTCGAGCGGCGTGATCACCGAAATCGATCATCCGACCGCCGGCAAAATCCCCAATGTGGCGTTGCCGATGTATTTCAGCGAGACCCCGGTGGTGCCGCCGGTTGCCGCACCGCGTATCGGCCAGCACTCATGGGAGGTCGTAAGCGAAGTGCTCGGCTTCGACGAGACGCAAATTCGCGAGGCCAGCGCGCAGGGGGCGTTCGGGCATCGAATTGCCTGACCGGCATATTTTGAGAAGCACTGCGGCAAACCGCTGCGCATCATGGACCGACGACGCGAGCACTGCGCGTAATCCCCGGTTGACAGCCGATCACCTTAAGTCAGAATCCTTAAATTAAGTTATCTTAAAAAAGGACGGCACAGTGAAAGGTCTCGTGTACCACGGCGCGGCGGATATCCGCTATGAAAATACTCCCGACCCGGTACCGGGCGGCGCAGACGAAGTGCTGGTGAAAACGAAGCGCTGCAGCATCTGCGGCAGCGATTTGCATATCTATCACGGCGCCATGACGCTGGGTCGCCCGAACTTCTGCATCGGCCACGAAGCGATCGGCGAAGTGGTTGAAGCGGGCCGCGACGTCAAGAACCTGAAGGTCGGCGACCAGGTCATGTTGCCGGGCTCGGTCGGCTGTGGCGCCTGCCGGTTCTGTGTCACCGGTCTGGTCAATAAATGCGAGCGCAAAGGCTTGCGCGTCTATGGACTCGGTCTTGAACTAGGCGGTTGCCAGGCCGAGGCCATCGCCGTGCCGGCCGCCGATTTCAACGCGCTGCGCATTCCCGAGGGCATCACCGACGACCAGGCGCTGATCCTCACCGATAGCCTGCCGACGGCCTACCTGGGTTGCACAAACGCCGAGATCGGGCCCGGCAAGACGGTGGCCATCGTCGGACTCGGGCCGATCGGCTTGATGGCGGTCGAGGCGGCATTCGTGCTGGGCGCCAGCCGCGTTTTCGCAATCGATTTGCTGCCGGAACGGCGCGCGCTCGCGGCAGCGTTGGGCGCCGAGGCGCTTGATCCGGCGCAGGCGGTGGAAGTCGTGCGTGAAGCCACCCACGCTCGCATGCTCGATTGCGCAGTGGAAGTGGTGGGTGCCGCGGTGACGGTGGATCTGGCGATCCAGCTGGTCGGACAACAAAGCAATGTGTCGGTGATTGGCGCCAACCTCGATCGCTTCGACTTTCCAATTCGCACCGCCTTGCGCAAGGGACTGACGTTTCGCGTGAGCATCTGCTCGGTGCAGCATCGACTTCCCGAACTGGTGGCATTGGTGCAAAACGGTCGCTTGCATCCGGAGCGTTTCATCACGCATCGCATGAAGTTGTCGGAGGGCGCGCACGCTTATGACATCTTCAACCGCCGCGCCGATGGCGCAATGAAGATCGTGCTGGAGCCTTGAGCGCCGCTGCGCGTCGCCGGGCCAGCCGCACGAAACAGATCGAATAAATCGACAGGAGACAGGCATGGATATCGTAGACGCGCAGATACATCTGTTTTTAACCATGGACACCGCGGCGGGTCTGGCCGCGATGGACGCGCTTGGCATTCAGGCCGCGCTGATCGATGAGTTCTGGGGCTATGTCGGCGACGAACACACGCCGCCGCCGGGCTACACGCCGGCGGGAGCGCCGTTCCGACCGGTGGCACCGGGCGCGGAAATGGCGTCGATGCGCCATCCCGAGCGCTTCTCGTATCTGTTGCGTATCGATCGCGCCGATCCGGAACTGGATAGCCTGATGCGTCTGCTGAAGGCTGCGCCGCACGGCCGCGCACTGCGACTGGAAGTTCGCACCGAGGAAGAAGTGCGCGCTTTCAAGGCGGGCGAATGCAATACCTTTTTCGCCGCCGCGCAACGTCATGGCTTGCCGGTATTCATCCTGTCGCTGCCCGGCAATGTGTCATTGCTGACGCCCTATGTGGAAGCATTCCCCGATCTGCTGTTCATCATCGACCATTGCGGGATGCCGAAGGATCTGGCCAACTTCGATGAAGTGCTGCGCCTGGGCAGCTATGCCAATACCGCATTGAAGTGGTGTCACGCGCCGCGTTTCTTCAATATCACCGAATATCCGTTCAACGCGCTGTCACCGCATCTGGGCCGTGCGCTCGACGCATTCGGGCGCGAGCGCATCATGTGGGCCAGTGATTTCACCGCGATTCGTTCCGGTCATTCGTGGGCCGAATCTTTATTCTATCTACGTCACAACCCAAGCTTGTCCGAATCCGACAAGGCATGGATCCTCGGTGGCACGGTACGCAAGCTGCTCGCCTGGCCGGCGCCCGAGGCACCGTCGAAGCCAGCGCTGCACCGGCACTGAGGTCGTCTCGACGGGGCGCCCTCGCAGCGGCCGCCGCCAGTTTGTTGCCACTGTTTGCGCATGGAGCTGGCGTTTCCAATGACTGCAGGCCGGGTGTCCCGAAAAGCGGCGTCTAGAGCGAGCCCACAAACGGCGACGCCCGCCGAGCGAGAGCTTGCGGCGGGCGTCGGTGACAGGTGAACTGGGCGGCTCGACTAGCCGCCTGTTCATCTATTGTTTGCGTTACTTCTTGGCAGCGTCGACCTTGGCGGCAGCGGCGGTCTTGTTGGCATCGCTCTGCGCGTCGACCTTGCTCTCGTCAGCCTTGGCTTGGGCAACCGATGCATCCTTGTTGGAATCAGCCTTCTTCTCGTCGGCCTTTGCTTGTGCAGCGTGCTTCTTCTTGTTGGCTTTAGCCTGCGCCTTTTGCACCTTGGGCGTGTTGGCCACATCCGTAGCCGGCGCCGAAGCTTGGGCGAATGCGGTCGAGGCGAGCAGAGCGGTGGCGAGGGCAGCGACGATTTTCTTCATGTGTGACTCCTGTTTTAACAGTCGGAACATCCGGCTGCTTGAGGCGAATAACGCAAGCCGACACCGGCGCGTTGACGCGTTGTCGTATTTCCTTACAGAAAAATGGATAAAGCTTACGGTCGCGGCGGCAGCGTTACTATGCAACGCTTGTCGTTCAAGGGCCTGTCATGAATTCCCGCAATGCCTGGCGCGTGTTTGCGCTGTTCTCCCTCGGCTACTTCGTTTCCTTCGTGTTCCG
>JBPBQZ010000149.1:0-16827 GCA_050955105.1 Janthinobacterium lividum
GCGAAACCCCGCCATGCCGCAAGGCGCGCCGCGGTTGCCGCCGGCAAAGCGATTATTCTCTTTGCAATGTGCGTATGCACTGATAACATGCGCACCATGGACGCTCTCCCTTACGCTGCCGACTGCCATTGCTTCGCGATCCGCCAGGCGGCGCGCTACATTACGCAGCTTTACGAGCGTCATATGGGCCGCGTGGGGCTGAGTGCCGCACAGTTCACCATCCTTAATCGCGTCGACCGCACGGCGCAATTGACGACGCAGCAATTGGCCGAAGCGATGGTGATGGAACGTACGACGCTGCTGCGAGCGCTCAAGCCGTTGCAGCGCGACGGTCTGGTAGAGACGCTGCCATCGGCAACGAATCGTCGCGCGACGAGCTTGGTGCTCACCGACGCCGGTCGTAGCAAGATCAAAGCGGCGCGGCTCTGCTGGGCGGATGCGCAGCGGGAGTTTGAGGAGCAATTCGGCGCCAAGCGGGCGAAGGCGCTGCGCCGTGAGCTTTTCGAGATGACCGCGGCATAGTTATTGAGAAACATTGAAGGTGGGCGCATGCATGTGGCTCGCGCCATGGTCAACAGTGCGAGCGGCACCGATGCCGCTTTCTTTTTATCCGTTACCGTGCATATGCACATTAAACAGTTGGCGCTTCCAACAAACCTATGAGTACACACGCTCCCACCGCTGCCGATCTGGCCGCGCCGGCTCGTCGAGGCTTCCCAAAATTATTGATGGGTGTTGTGCTGGCCGTCATCGTGGTTGCCTTGGCGCTGTCTTACTGGTTCTTCGTGGGACGCTTCTACGAATCGACAGACGATGCCTACGTAGGCGGCGAGGTGACTGTGCTGGCGCCAAAAGTGAACGGCTTCATCGGTGCGGTACTGGTGCGCGACAACCAGAAGGTCGAGGCCAACCAGCTGCTGGTGCGGCTCGATGCGCGCGACTACGCGGCACGGCTGGCTGAAGCGCAAGCCGAAGTGAGCAGCGCCAACGCCGCGGTGGGGGCGCTGCAGGCCAAGCGTTCGCTGCAGGACGCGGTGGTCGCGCAACAGCGCGCTGCCGTGTCGGCGGCGGCGGCCGAGCTGGCGCGTACCGCGGCGGATCACAGCCGCTATAGCGAACTGGTGCGCGACGACGCGGTGTCGAACCAAGTGCTGGAGAAGGCCAATGCCGACGACGCCAAGGCGCGTGCGGCGCTCGCCGGCAGCCAGGCCGCATTGCTTGCGGCGCAGCGCGAAGCGGTGGTGATGGACAGCGAGATCGGCCAGGCGCAAGCCCGCGTTGCACAGACTGTCGCCGCGCAGCAACTGGCGGCCTTGAACGTCGACTACACGGAATTGCGCGCGCCGGTCGCCGGCTACATCGGCAATCGCACGGCGCGTGTCGGGGCCTTGGCAATGAGCGGATCTGCATTGATCACAGTGGTGCCGTCGAGCGGCCTGTGGGTCGACGCGAACTTCAAGGAAGACCAACTGAAAAAGCTCCGCGTGGGAGACCACGCACGCGTGAAGCTGGATGCTTCGGGCGATGCGCTCGACGGCGTGGTGGAAAGCCTGGCGCCCGCGACGGGTGCCACCTTCAGCCTGCTGCCCGCGGACAACGCCACCGGCAATTTCACGCGCATCGTGCAACGCGTGCCGGTACGGATTCGTTTGCTGGGTTCCCCCGCGCAACTCGCGGCATTACGTCCCGGCCTGTCGGCCGAAGCACGCGTGTCGCTGGACTCGGTGCGGGCGTCGAACAACTAGTCGCCTAGCTACTTAACCCCGTCTTCGGAGCAAACGATGTCCAATGCCGAGTTACTCGCGCCGGCCGATCAGCCCATGCGCACGCGGGTCATGGCATTCCTCGTCATGTGCGTCGGCTTCTTCATCGCCACGCTCGACATCCAGATCGTCGCCTCGTCGTTGAAAGATATTGGCGGCGGCTTGTCGGCCAGCCAGGACGAGTTGTCGTGGGTACAAACGTCCTATCTGATTGCCGAAATTCTCGTGATCCCAATGTCCGGCTGGCTTACGCGCGTGTTCTCCACACGCTGGGTGTTTGCCATTTCGTCGTTGGGCTTCACGCTTACCAGCTTGCTGTGCGGGCTGGCGTGGAATATCAATTCGATGATTGCGTTTCGCGCCCTGCAGGGCTTCCTCGGGGGCGCCATGATTCCGACGGTTTTCACCACCGCTTTCGTGTTCTTTCCAGGCAAGCAGCGCGTGATTGCGGCGGCTGCGGTGGGCGGTCTCGCCTCATTGGCGCCAACGCTCGGACCCGTGGTAGGCGGATGGATCACGGACACCTGGTCGTGGCATTGGCTGTTTTTCCTGAACCTGGCGCCCGGTCTGTTCATCACCGTAGCGGTGCTGCGCTTGCTGCACATCGACAAGCCGGACTTGTCGTTGCTCAAGCGTGGTGACTATATCGGCATCGTCTTGATGTCGGGCTTTCTCGGTTGTCTCGAATATGTGCTGGAGGAGGGACCGCGCAAGGACTGGTTCGGCGACACCGCGATCATGTTGTGTGCGTGTATTTCTGCGATATGCGGAGGGTTGTTCCTGATCCACGCGTTCACGGCGCGCGAGCCCATCGTCGATTTGCGCGCACTGGCGATCCGCAACTTTTCGATCGGCTGCATCCTGTCATTCATTACCGGCGTAGGAATCTTTTGCACCGTTTATCTAACGCCTCTGTTCCTGGCGCGCGTACGTGGTTTCAGCTCGCTGCAAACGGGCATGGCGATGCTGGTGACCGGTGTCTTCCAATTGGCGGCGATGGGCGTCTATAGCGCCATTGCCCGCTATGTCGATATGCGCTGGCTGTTGTTGTTCGGCTTGGCTTGCTTCGCGGTGGGTTGTTATCAATTCACGCCGTTGACCAATCAATGGGGTTGGCAGCAGATGCTGTTGCCACAGGCGGTTCGTGGCTTTGCGCAGCAGTTCTGCGTGGCGCCCGTCGTCACCATGGCACTGGGGTCGCTGCCGCCGGCACGCTTGCGACTGGCAAGCGGCCTGTTCAACTTGATGCGCAATCTCGGCGGCGCGATCGGCATCGCCGTGGCCAGCACGATGTTGAACGACCGGCTCAACCTGCACTATCTGCGCATCAACGAACATTTAACGCGTGGCAGCGCCAATCTCAACGCCTATCTGGCGGCATCGATGGCGCGTCTGGGAGCGGCCACCAACGACGGCGCATCGACGCTCGCGCAAGCCAGCGCTGCGTTACTGCGGCAACGCGTGATGCGCGAGGCACTGGTACTGACTTTCTCCGACACCTATCTGGCGGTGGCTGCCTGCCTGGCGTTGGGCATCGTGTTCGCACTCTTTTCCAGTCGGCTCGACGCGGCAGCGGCGCCGCCGGTCGATGCGCACTGAGGCTATCCCGAAATGAACCTTCGTCTCTGTCTCCCGATTCTATGCGGCGCAGCGCTGGCCGCGGGCTGTGCGGTGCAACCGGCAACGCATGCTGATCTCAACGCCAGTGTCGCGCAGACGGTGCCGGCCGACTGGTCTGCGTCCGCGCCCGAAAGCGACGCGACGCTCGATGCCTGGTGGGGACGTTTCGCCGATCCCACCTTGCAGACCTTGATACAAACGGTACTGCAACATAACCTCGACCTCGATGCGGCGCTCGAACGCATCCAGCAGGCGCAAGCAGCGTCGGCACAGGCCGACTCTTACTTGTCGCCAACACTCACGGCCACCGGCAACGCTGCGGACACGCGCCAGAATGCGCCGCCGCCTTTGGGTTATGTGCGCACCGCCGGCGCGGGCGTGGCGGCCAGTTGGAATCCGGATGTATTCGGCGGCGTGCGGCTCGAACTGCTGGCAGCGGAAGCGCGCACGCGCGGCGCGGTCGAGGCGGCCAACGAATTGCGGGTGGCCCTCGCTGCCAGCACGGCGGCCGACTATATGCAACTGCGTTGGGCGCAGAACGATTTGCGCATCCTGAACGACAATGTGGCGATCAGGACGCGGGCCTTGCGCCTGACCGAGCGTCGTCACGAATTCGGCATGGCGACGCGACTTGACGTGGTGCGGGCGCGCAATCAGCTTAATGAGATCGAGGCGCGCGTGCCGGCGGCGCGGGCGGCGATTGCGCACCAGACTACGGCGCTGGCCGTGTTGAGCGGTGCCACGCCGGAGTCTTTCGAGATCCGGGGTGGGCCGGCGGTGCCGATCGTCTCCGCCGTATTGCCGACGCTGTTGCCATCGACCGCGATGCTGCGTCGACCCGACGTGCGGCGCGCTTATACGGTGGTCGAGGCGCGTGCCGCCGCGGTGGGCGCCGCCCGGGCACAGCGCTATCCTCAATTCACGCTGAGACTTTCCGATGGGCTGCTGGCGGCATCATACTTGGGGCTGCCCACTTTGACCGACAATCTGTTCAGCGCGGCGCTTGGCGTAACAAGTCCTATTTTCAATGCGGGTCGCATCACGGCGAGTATCGCCGGTAGCGAGAGCGGTCTGCGTGAAGCGCAAAGCCAACTGCATCAGACTATGCTCGGCGCTTTGAAGGACGTGGAGGACGCTCGCACCGATCTGCTGGCGCTGTCTGAGCAGGTCGCCAAGTCCGACGCTGCCTTGGATGCATCGCAGCAAGCACTGACCTTATCGATCCAGTTGTACCGAGGCGGCGCGTCGAGTTTTCTCGATGTGCTCGCGGCTCAGAATGCCTATCTGAACGACGCGCAAGCCTTGAACCGCGCGCGTCGCGATGACGCGTTGGCAGCCGTCGGCCTGTATCGAGCACTGGGCGGGGGTTGGAGCGACTCTTAATACGGCATAAGGATTGCTGCGTCGCAGTCTCATATAGGAGATCTGCGATGAAACATCCCGCTATCGGCGTTTGCATCGGCGCCGTCGCCGCGCTTGCCTGGCCACAGTGGTCAGTGGCTCAAGCTGCCTCTACATCGGCATCCACGCCTACATCCCCGGCGGCCTCTTCGCAGAGTGCCACCAAATCTCATAAACATCGGTTATCTGCGTCGTCCACCAGCGGCAAGGCGCGCGCGGCTGCTGCCGCCGCACAAGTGTCGACGGGGGGCGGCGGCGGTAACGGCGGTCCGGGCAATGGCGGGGGTGGCGCCGGTGCGGCGGGCGGCAACGGCGCCGCGAATGGCGCCGGCGGTGGGCGCTGAACGACGTTGCTTCCGCGCGACTGCGTGATTGGGCCTTTGCAATAGCTTGCAATCGTCTTACTCTTCTTACCGGTTCCGCAGCCTTGTCCGCTGCCGGCGTGGTGGGTCGACGGGTGACGGCCATCTTGTCAAGCTGCGGGTTCGGGTTTCAGCGCAGTCATTAAAGAGATAAAACATGACCCACGATACGCGGGAGTCACCAGAACCACCGAAAGCACTCGAGCCCTCAGCCTCGCCGCCCGACGCACTCGCGCCTGCCAACGGCGCACCCCCCGGTACCTCTCCCTCGCGTCGCCGCTTCCTGTTTCGCAGCGTGGCAGCCATTCCGGCCGCCGGCGCGTTGGCCAGTGTTTCCGGGCTGGCATCGTCAGCTACGGCAAGCGGACCGGCCGGCTCTACCGATAGCGCGTCGGCGGCACAGGCCAAGACGGCCGAGCCATACCAGCCGCGCTTTTTCACCACCGATGAGTGGGCCTTCGTGCGCGCTGCGGTCGACGTGCTGATTCCATCGGATGCTCAAGGCCCTGGCGCAAACGACTTGAATGTACCGGACTATATCGATGCGCAACTGGAAGGCAGCTTCGGACATGCGACCAACTGGTATATGCAGGGGCCTTTCCAGCCATCGGCCTCGCCGCTATGGGGTTATCAAGGGCGCATGTTGCCGCGCGACGTCTATCGCGCGGGCATCGCCGCCACCAATGACTTCTGTCGCAAGCAGTTCTCCGGCAAAGCCTTCACGCAGTTGTCCGCAGCGCAGCAAGACCGGTTGTTCGAGGACATGGATGCGGGCCACGTGCAATTCGAACAGATATCGGCACAAGACTTCTTCGCTTTCCTGCTGCAAAACACCAAGGAAGGGTATCTGGCCGATCCGATGTATGGCGGCAATAAGGACATGGGCAGCTGGAAAATGATCGGCTTCCCCGGCGCGCGCGCCGACTTCCTCGAATGGGTGGGACAAGACGAGTTGTATCCATTAGGCCCGGTCAACGTAACCGGCAAGCAGGCTTGAGGGGGCGTACAGATGGCTGATATCAACAAACCGAAGGTCGACGCGGTGATGGTCGGCATGGGTTGGACTGGCTCGATCATGGCGATGGAGCTGACCGACGCCGGGCTCAATGTGGTGGGGCTGGAACGCGGCGCGCGGCGCGATACTTATCCCGATTTCGCATATCCCAAAATTGCCGACGAGCTAGCCTACGCGCAGCGCTACAAGCTGATGCAGAACCTGTCGCGCGAGACGCTGACGATGCGTCACTCGATGCAAGAGCAGGCCTTGCCCTATCGGCAACTCGGCGCATTCCTGTTGGGCGACGGCGTGGGCGGGGCGGGCGTGCACTGGAATGGCTGCACCTATCGACCCACGCCGGCCGACTTGCAGATTCGCAGCCATTACGAGCAGCACTACGGCAAGGCGTTCATTCCGGATGAAATGACGATCCAGGATTGGCCAATGACCTACGAAGAGCTCGAGCCATTCTTCGACCGGTTCGAATACGTTGCCGGCACTTCGGGACAAGCCGGTAACCTGAACGGCAAGATCATCAGCGGCGGTAACCCGTTCGAGGCGGCGCGCAAGCGCGACTATCCGTTGCCACCGCTGACCAACAACGTGCCGGCCGATATGTTCGAGAAGGCCGCGCGCGAAATGGGCTATCACCCTTTTCCGATTCCAGCATCGAACGCTTCCAAGGCATATCAAAATCCGTACGGCATGCAGTTGGGGCCATGCAACTTCTGCGGCTATTGCGAGCGTTTTGGCTGTTACCTGTATGCGAAGGCTTCGCCGCAAGCGTGCATCCTGCCGGCATTGATGAAAAAGCCCGGCTTCGAACTGCGTGATCACTCTTATGTAACGCGCGTCAATCTCGATTCCTCGGGCAAACGTGCTACCGGCGTGACTTACATCGATGCACAAGGCCGCAGCGTCGAGCAGCCCGCGGATATCGTGGTGTTATGCGCGTTCCAGATGCATAACGTGCGCTTGCTATTGATGTCGGGAATCGGCAAGCCGTATGACCCGACGTCGCGTACCGGTAGCGTCGGCAAGAACTACGCATATCAAAAAAACAGCGCGGTGCAATTGTTCTTCGAGCAAGACGTTCATATCAATCCGTTTATCGGCGCCGGCTCGGGCGGCACTGTTTATGACGACTTCAACGGCGACAACTTCGACCACGGTCCGGCCAACTTCGTCGGCGGTGCCTATACCAGCGTGATGGTGACCGGCGGCCGGCCGATCGGGCAATCGATGGTGCCCGCGGGCACGCCGAAATGGGGCGCGCAGTGGAAGAAGGCGCTGAAAGACAATTACCTGCATGCGTTTTCGATCGGCACCGAGGGCTCGGTGATGTCGTATCGCGATAACTATCTCGATCTCGATCCAACTTATAAGGATGCGCACGGACTGCCGCTATTGCGCATGACTTTCGATTGGAAGGATAACGAGATTCGCATGACGCAGTTCGTCACCGACAAGGCGGCGGGCGTGGCGGCGTTGATGAAACCGAAGTCGATGGTCAAGCAAATGGGGCAGTTCGGCGAGCACTTCGATCTGCGGCCTTATCAGACCACGCATACGACGGGCGGCGCCATCGCCGGCGATCGACCTGACAACAGCGTGGTGAATAAATACCTGCAGAGTTGGGACGTATCCAATGTTTTCGTGATGGGAGCCTGTGCGTTCCCGCAAAACTTTGCCTACAACCCGACCGGCATGGTCGGCGCCACTACTTATTTTTCGGCCAACGCGATCCGCACGCTGTATCTTAAAAATCCCGGCCCGCTGGTTCAGGCATAAGGCGCTGACATGAACAGAACCTTGAAATATGCATTGGGCGCGACCGGTGCGGCACTGATGTTGACGGGTGGCGCGTATACGATGTCGGCGCTGTCGGGAAATTTCGACACAGGCGACAAAGCGGCGATGTCCGGGCTCTATGCCTTGTCGGGCATCAACACGGCCTGGGCGCAAGCGCCGCATGCGGATACCGTGACGGCCGTTAGCAAGGATGCCGAGGTCACGCGCGGTGCGCAGTTGGCGCGTGCCGGCGATTGCATTGCCTGCCATACGGTGAGTACCGCCAAGCCGTTTGCGGGCGGGCTGCCGATCAAAACGCCGTTTGGCACGATCTACTCGACCAACATCACGCCCGATAAGAATGTCGGCATCGGCAATTACACTTACGACGATTTCGCGCGCTCTTTGCGCGAAGGCGTGGCGAAGGATGGCCATCATCTGTATCCGGCCATGCCTTATCCGTCGTTCGCAAAAATCAACGATGTCGACATGCACGCGCTGTACGCTTATTTCGAGAATGGCGTGCCGCCGCTGGACGACGCCAACCGTGCCAGCGATTTGCACTTCCCGTTCAATATCCGTCTGCTGATGGCAGGCTGGAATTTGCTGTTCCTGCAAAAGAGTCAATATCAGCCAGACCCGAGCCACGATGCCGAATGGAATCGCGGCGCTTACTTAGTACAGGGGCTCGCGCATTGCGGCGCTTGTCATACGCCGCACGGCATCGCCGGACAGGAGACCGCGTTCGACGACAAGAACACGTCGTATCTAACCGGCTATACGCTGGCCGATTGGTATGCGCCGAACTTGCGCAGCGACGCGAAGAATGGGCTGGGCAGTTGGTCGAAGCAGAACATCGTCGATTACCTGCGCAGCGGCCGTTCGCATACCGGCGCGGCATTCGGTGCGATGACCGAAGTCATTAACGACAGCACGCAGTTTCTGAGCGACGCTGATCTCAACGGCATCGGCGCTTACTTGAAGAGCCTGCCGCCGTTGAATCAGCAAGATAAGCTGGTCGCTTCGAATGCGTCGGTCGATGCGGATACCGCCGACTTGCGCGCCCTGCGCGTCACCTCGGCGGGCGCGCTGCTGTATCTCAATAACTGCAATGCTTGTCATCACTCGGATGGCGCGGGCGCAATGAAGGCCTTTCCCGGCCTGAAAGGTAACCCGATCGTGACCGCGTCTGATCCGACCTCGCTGATCCACATCGTGCTGACCGGCGCGCATATGCCATCCACCAAGACCGACCCCTCGCCGCTGGCCATGCCGGACTTCGGCTGGCGCCTGACCGACCAGCAAGTGGCCGACGTGCTGAGCTATGTCCGGGGAAGTTGGGGTAACGGCGCGTCGCCGGTAGTGGCGAGCCAGGTGGACAAGGTGCGGCGTTCGATCAATAACGCCAGCAACTGAACCATCATTGCCGGCGTTCAGCCGGCGGCGCTGCCGATATGGCGGCTGTATCGGATACGGGATGGCTGGGTATGAGGGGTGCGGGGGCCAGTCGATCGCGCAGCCAGCGCACCAATGCATCGATACGCGGCACGTCGACGCGATGCTCGGGAATCGAGGCCTTGACCCAGACGTTCTGCGTCGGATACGCATCCAGCACACGCACCAGTTCGCCCGCCTTCAACGCAGGCGTCACCATGAAGTCGGCGAGCAATGCGATGCCCATGCCCGAAGCGGCGGCGCGTGCGATGGCGGTGGCATCGTTACTCGTGAAGCGCGGCGTAACCACCACGCTCAGCGGCCCATGTGCGCTTTCAAACAGCCAGTTCACACCGCTCGATGCGAAGGCCAGGCAAGTATGTTCGAGCAGGTCGCGTGGGTGTGCCGGCGTGCCATGTCGCGCCAAATAGCCAGGCGCTGCGCAGACAATGCGGCGCAGCGGAAACAAGGGAATGTCGAGCACGCCAGGAAACGAATCGATGAAGGCATCGACCACCATGTCGAAGCCCTCTTCGAGCGGATTCACCGCGCGATCCATCAACACCACGTCCATCGATACGCCTTCATGCGCGAGCTGGAATTCGCTGAGCAGGCCGGCCAGCAGGAACGTGCTCAGTGCGGTCGGCGCCTTGATGCGAATACGTCCTTCCAGCCGATCTGACGAAGCAGTCATTTCGTCGATCAATTCGTCCAGGTCGGAGACGATGGCGCGGATCGGCTCGAGCATGCGGTGGCCGTCGTCGGTGAGCCTGACATGGCGTGTGCTGCGATCGAGCAGCCGCACGCGCAAGCGCCATTCGACGAAGTTGATGCGCTTGAGCGCGGCCGACGGCGAAATGCCGGCGCGCCGCGCGGCTTCCGAGAAGTTGCCGCATTGCACGACCTGCAGCAGCGTTTTCAGACTGGTGAACGTATCCATATTTCGAGATGACCGGAAGTCAGACTTGCCAGGGTGGATAAGGCCAGAGTTCGCGCTTGATATGCGCCAGCAGTGCATCGAGCGATGACGACGCAGCCCGTCGTTGCGGCACCAGGGCCTTGATCCAGTTTTCCGGGATCGCGTAATGCGTCAGCACCGGCACGAGGCGCCCGCTGGCCACGTCGGGATTGGCAAGATAAGCAGATAGCATGGCAATACCGTTGCCATCGAGCGTAGCGACGTGGATAGCATTCAGGTCATTGGAACTGAACTTGATGTTGGGCTGTACGGTAATAGGCCCATGTTCGCCGGCAAAATTCCATCCCGGTCGATCCGGCGAGAAGAACAGGCAGTCGTGATGCGCCAAGTCGTCCAGCGTACGCGGCGTGCCCTTGCGGGCGAGATAGGCGGGTGTCGCATACAGGCGCCGCCGCAACGGACACAAAGGTGTTTCCACCACGCCTTCGATCATGCCGCGTTGCGCGCCGATGGCGATATCGAAGCCCTCTTCGATCGGGTCGACCGGGCGGTCGATCAGATCGAGCGTGACTGTGACCGCAGGATGCAGCGCCTGAAAGGCCAACACAATTTCGCTCAGGTACAGCGTCGACAGTGCGGTAGGAGCTTTGATGCGCAAATGGCCACCCAATTCGCGGAAGTCTCCCGATGAGTTTTTGATAAGCATCTCGACATCGCCCAGCAAGCGCTGAATGCGCGCCAGATAGCGCGCGCCGACCGGAGTCAGGTCGACTTGACGAGTACTACGAGTAAACAAAGGTTGGCCAATTACCGCTTCGAGCTGGTTGATGCGCTTGGTCAATACCGACGGCGAGATGCGCAAGCGCCGTGCTGACGCGGAAAAGCTCTGGGTCTCCGCGACCGCCGCAAATGCTTTGAAATTTTGGTAGGTATCCAAGGCAGTCGCCTTCCGATTTGCATCGGCGTTTATGACTGTTTATGCCGCCACAAGGCGTGCGCTGCGCTGGACATTATCACAATGGATCGACGATTTCGCTTAGGGCTTGCGATAAATCGTGAGCGTCGCCGGGCGCGGCCGCAAGCCTATCGAAAGCGCTGGCAGCCGGGCTCGGACATTCGTAAGGATATTTAAATTAATTACATGTTAAAACCGTTTGATCTCGCGAACCGGCAGCAGACTCAGCACTGCCAGCAACGGTCCGGCCGCAAGCGTGATGAAGGCCATCAGAAAGGAATGCGAACTTTGAAATACCGCGCCCACGGCAATCGGCACGATGACGCTACCGAGTTGCCAGCAGGCATTGGTTGCGCCAGTGGCCGAACCCGCCAACTCGCGTCCTGCCGCTTCGGCCACCATCGCGGCCGTCAATGGACTGTAAGCAAATGCCGCCACGCCCAACAGCGGTGCAATCAGGCGAAACTGCGCCACGCTATGCAAGGAGCCGAAAACCAGCAGCAAGATGATGAAGCCGACATAGCAGCCGCCCACCAGTGCCTTGCGCCGGCCACCCAGCCAATCCGACCAGAGACCGATCAGGGGTTTTGAGATGATGGCGCCGATGCCGAACAGCATGGTGATGGCGCCGGCCTGGATCGGTGTCATGCCGTGACCCTTGACCATCAAGGCGTTGGCCCAGAAGGTGAAGCCCCAGGTGCCCCACATGGCGCCAAAACCGGACAGCGTGAGAAACAGCAGGTCACGGTTTTTGAATAACAAGCGGAACTGCGGTTTCGCGCCGCCGACGTCCACGGCCTGGCTTGGACCATCGCGCAACACCAGCCAGCAGCACACGGCGAACAAGCCGGTGACGATGCCCAGACGCTCATAGACTTGTCCCCATCCGAGCACGCTCAGCAGCTTGGGGATGATGGCATTCGTCAGCACCACCGCGAGCGACGTGGCCGTCATCAGCAGCCCCATGGCGCGGCCACGGCGCTTCAAATCGAACCAGGCGGTAGTTAATTTGATACACGCCGAGTAATCGCAGCCGGCGGCCAGGCCCATCAGTGCCTGCACCACCAGGCCGCCGGTTACCGTGGTGGTATGGCCGAACGCGAAGGTAAGTATGCCGAGCGGCAGCAACGCCAGCGCGATGGTGCGTCGCGGACCGAGCAGATCGGTGGCAAAGCCGCCTCCCACGTTCGCCAACACATAGCCGATGTAAAACGCGGTAACGAAGATCCCCAGCGCGCCGACCTGCATGCCCAGCGATGCACCGACCGACACCGCCAGGTTGCCCCAGGCCAACCGGTCGACGAAGCTCAACAGCAGCGCGCCCCAGGCGAATAACAGGATGACGTAGCGATAGATCGAAGGCTGTACGACTGGCGTGGCGGGCAGCGCGGCGTCTGGCGTGCTTAGGGTTTTCATCATGCAATCCTTGTCTCGAAGGAGCGCGACCGACGCTGGGATTGCAGCGGGTCGCTTATTTTTGAATGTTTTTGATTGGCCGCTAATTTGAGCACTGATGGTGACGGCGTATTAAACATCACGGCCGAGATAGGCGCCGTTGGTTTCCAGCATGGCCTGCAGTGTGGCCACCGGGATATCACGCACAGGCGTGTCCGCGCGACGGGAGAGATGCGCGGCGATGCCGGCTGCCTCGCCCATCACGAAGCAGGCGCCGGACACCCGCGCCGCCGATTGCCCTTCATGCGTCATCGATGCGCAGCGCCCGGCTACCAGCAGATTGTCGACGGTCTGCGGCAGCAACATCCGATAGGGCAGTTGATTGAAGCCGCGTGAGTCGGGTATCGGCGGCCAGCGGAACGATACGTCACCCGCTTGATGCAACTCCAGCGGCCAGCCGTTCACGCCGATCGTGTCGCTGAAGCTGGCGCATTGCAGCACGTCGGCCTCGGTGAGTTGATAGTCGCCGACGATGCGGCGCGTCGCACGCACGCCGACCTGCGGTGCGATATCGACGATGTATGAGGTCTCGAAGCCCGGCACGGTTTTAAGAAAACGAAACACCTCGGCGATCTGCTTGCGGCCTTCGATTTCACCCTGACTCAGCTGCACCGCGTCGATGCCGCTGACGGCGCTGCCGTCCGCATTGGCCAGCTGCGTGACGTTGACGCGCCATTCGCTGGGATTTTTCTGCGGCTTGATGATGGGCGACTTGCGCGCAAAGTGAAAACCCTGCCGCTCGGCTTCGAGCATGCGCGCGCCGATCTCCGGCGACGCTTGGGTGGCGCGCGCCGCGTCAACGCCATTGACGCGGAACATGGTGGACGGATACAGCGTGTTGCCCTGCGCGTCGCCTACTTCGAACGGCGCACCGCACCAAGCCGCCAGATCGCCGTCGCCCGAGCAGTCGATAAACACGCGCGCGGTAACGATGGAGCGTCCTGACTTCGATTCGATGATCAGCCCGCGCAGCGTCGCGGCGTCGTGCATGATCACGCCCACCGCCAAAGCATGGAACAGCAGTTCCACGCCGGCCGCGGCCAGCCAGTCGTCGGCGGCGATCTTGTAGGCCGCCGTGTCGTAGGCCAGTCCGTAGGTTTTGCCAAATATGAGATGCGGCGCATTCAGGCCGCCGAGCCGCTCGATGCGCGCCAGGAAATCGTCGGCGACGCCGTGCACCACTTGGCGAATCTCGCCGAAGACGTTGGCGTACATGCCGCAGAAATTGGTGACGCCGGCAGCCGTGCCCATGCCGCCGAGGAAGCCGTAACGCTCAATCAGCAGCACGCGTTCGCCGGCTTGCGCGCTGGCGACGGCGGCGGCGATACCCGCTGGGCCGCCGCCGAGCACGATGACGTCGAAGTCACCGACCACGGGGGTCGCGCGTGCCGGCTCGGTCAGTAATTCGGGATGGGTATTGAAGAGCATGGCAGTACGGAGCGAGTCCGGCGTTAATTCAGGGGTGAATCAATGCTAGCTTTGGCTCGAACAGTACGCAATGCAGCGAATTAGACGTTCTGTTGTGCCTGAACGAGAATAATCGGCGCTACAAGAGCACTACAAGAGCACTACAAGAGCACTACAAGAGCACTACAAGAGCGCTACAAGGGCGCTACAAGAGCGCCACAAGAGCGCCACAAGAGCGCCACAAGAGCGCCGCAAGAGCTCCATACGAGTTCTACACAGGAGCTCTACAGCGCCGCGCTGGGCGCAACCGTTTCCCCCTTCGCCGCATCGGTCGTCTCGCGCGTTTCGGGCATCGCCAGCCATACCAGCAACACCGCCAAGGCCCCGGCCGCCGCCAGACCGAAGAAGCTGAAGGCGTTGCCGAAGTGGTCGGCTACCAGGCCGGCTGCGGAAGTGCTCAGCGTCGCGCCGATGCCGGCCGCCAGCCCGAAAAAGCCGATGCACAGGTTATAGCGCCCCTTGGCTCCGGCAATATCCGACGCGATCAGCGGCAGCATCACGCCGAATACCGCGGCGCTGATGCCGTCCAGCATCTGGATCGGTACTAGCAAGTAGGGGCTGCTGACGCCCGCGAACAGCAGCGCACGCAATGGCAGCGCGCAGAAGCCTGCGATCAGCAGCGGTCGCCGGCCCCACCGCTGCGCCGACTTGCCGACCCAGGGTGAGAACAAGGCGACGATGCCCTGCGGCACGATGATGCAGGCGGCGATCACCAGTTGCACGTTGTCGCCCATGTGCGCGGTGACTTCGCCCGCGGCCAGATTCAGCATCGCCGCATTTGACAGATGGAACAGCACGATGCAGCCGGCGAAGATCAGCAGGCGTTTGTCGGCCAGCAGCTTGCGCAAGCTTTCGCGCGGTACGGCGGGGGTGGCGGCCACGGCGGCAGGCACGGCCGCCGCGGATGCCGCGCTGCGGCTGCCGCTCGCGTCAGCAGCCGCCGCAAGCGCCCGCTTGCGCGCACGCTTGCCGACCACCGGATCGTCCGGTTGATGAATCATGCTGAGTGCAATCAGCGAGGGCACCGCTAGCGCCGCCGTCAGCCAGAACACCGAGCGCGTCGAGAAGTATTCGCCGAACAGCCCCATCGCGGCCGCCGCCAGCGCGCCGCCAATCGACGCCCAGCGCGCGTTGCGCCCGAGCCGCTGCCCGAGGTCCTTACGGTCGACGAGTGCCAGCGCCAGCGCGGCCATTGCCGGCACCAGCATGCAACTGGCGAAGCCGTGGAAGATTTCGGCGCTGAGCACCGGCAGCCAGGTCGGACTGATCGCCAGTAGCAAGGCGCTGATCGCAATCGCGAAGATGGCGGCCGCGGCGGCCACGCGCTTGCTGCGCATGCTGTCGACCAAAGCCCCAGCGGGCAGCTGGCTGACCATCGCCGTGATCGTGCCCACGCTCAGGGCCAGGCCGATTTCCCCTTGTGTCCATTTATGAGATGCGAGGTACGAAGCGATGAACGGACCGAAGCCGGTTTGCACGTCCGCGATAAAAAAGTTCAGCCAGTCGAGTGCCCGACGACTCCTTGCGATCGTCATAGTCAATGTTGCCGGGAAGGGGAAATGGCCAGCGCGCGCGGGCCAGGTGCCGCCAACAGGGCCGCCGCGGGCGCCGCCAGCGCGCCCGGCGCCACCACCGGCAGCGGTCCGACCGCTTCGACCGGTTTGTCCGTTGCATAAGCGGGCGCGGCCTGGATTTGCGCGTCCGTCAAATCTGTTTTCAGGAGAATGCCGGCGCTCTGCTTTTGAAAACGCAAGGCCGACCACAGCACGGCAATTTTGTGCGTGCCGGGAATCAAGGAATCGCCCACATCCATCACTACCGCCTGCGGATGCGTTTGCGCATCGAGCAAGACATCGACCACGCGGCCGACCTTGTTGGCTTCGGGCCGTTCCACGCTCGCGTCGGAAAGTTGCAGCCAGGGGGCCACCGCGGCGGTGCCGGGCTTCGCGCCGGCCGGTGTGACAGGCTTGTTGACCTCGGTGGAAGGCATACCCGCGGAGTTCGTCAGCAGCGTGAGGGGCGCGTCGCCGGCTGCTGGATCGAAGCGGAAATCGCTCCAGCCAAACGCCACCTTGCGATCGCCGATGCCCATGAAGCCAGCCAGATTGATAAGGATCTGGCGCGGCGTACCGTCGGTATCGACCAGCATGTCGACGGCGCGGCCGATGACCTTGCCGTCGGGGCGGCGCACCTCGCCGTCGAAGAGTCCGCGTGCCTGCTCGCGCGATAGCTGGCGAATCACGATCAATGGATGCACGGTGACAGCGGGCGCGGGCGTGGACACCACCGGCGGTGCCGGTGCGACGGGCGCTGGCGCGGCGCGGCGGCGATGCAGCAGGCGGCGCAGTCGTTGCAGGCGGCTTTCGGCCGCCTCGGCCTCGGCGTCGGCACGCGCCTGGCTCAACGCTTTGGCTTTGGCCGTGGCTGCGAGCGCGGCGGCGCCTGCCTGCACGTCGACCGCGGGCGGCGCGGACGGTGTCGGGAGCGGCTCGTGGTCGGTGCCCATGGCGGCGCTTGCGAGCGGCGGCGCCGGCGTTTCAGCCGCGCGATTCGCCGGCGTGCCGCAAGCCGCCAGGCCGGCCGCCAGCGAGCAGACGGCAAGCGAACCGGCGGCGTGGCGCTGCATCGATGCCCATACGAGTCTCATCGGATCCGACTCCATT
>JBPBQZ010000150.1:0-15780 GCA_050955105.1 Janthinobacterium lividum
ACGGCAGACTGCGCCCTAGGACTTCCGCGCGCACCCGGTCGCCTTTGCTGCCGCGGCCACGTTCGATGGTGCCAACACGCTCCTCGAACTCGCGGTAGGCCCGTAGTAAGGCACCCCAGAAGTAGTCCAGCCAGGGCTTGACGTCGTGCTGCCCCTGATGCCAGCCCTGCGAGCTGGCTTCAAGCGTCTGGTAATAGCCCTCCTTGGTGTCCTCAAAGATGCGTTCCAGGCTGATGTAGCGGCCCACGGCATAGTCGAAGTGGTAGAGCAGCAACAGGGTCAGCAAGCGGGACATCCGGCCGTTGCCGTCCGGGAAGGGGTGGATGCACAGGAAATCGAGCATCGTCAGCGGCACCAGTACCAGGGGGTCGGCCAGGTGCTGATCCAGTGCGGTCCCGTAGTACCTGGTCAGATCGGCCATGGCCATCGGCGTTAGGTGTGCAGCAACCGGCTGGAATCGCACCCGCGACGTGCCGTCGGGATGGCGTTCGATGATGTCGTTGTTCGTGGCTTTCCAGCGCCCTCCCGTCTGCGGCATATATCGGTACAGCATGGTGTGCAGTTGCAGCACCACGCCTTCGCTGAAAGGCATATCTGTGGCGGACTCATGGAGCAGCGCTAGGGCATCGCGGTAGCCAGCGATTTCCTGTTCCGAGCGACTGTTTGGCGTTGCGTTGCGGATGACCAAGGACTTCAACCGCGAGGGCGCGACGACAACGCCTTCCAGCCGGTTAGAGGACTCGATCGATTCAACCACCGCGATCTGGCGCAGGCCCTTCAGAGCTTCGGGCGACTGGCTAGCGTATAGCTGTTGCTTGCCCTGGTACTCGCCCAGTGAGCGCAATGTGGCAGCCTGGGTTCCATCAAAGCGAAGCGCGGCGAGGTACTCGGGAGTGAGCGAGTGCATGGAAATGTAAGCCCAGGCTGTCAAATGGGGTAATCATATATGCTAAACGGGGTACTTGCGATGTAAATACCTCATTTCCCCCTGTGACTACCCCGTACCACTGGGCGCACTGCAGATCGTAAAATTGCCCCGTCTTGAGCACGTGGACCAGATGAATCAGGCACAAATGGGGCATTTAAACAAAGAATACCCCATTAAAGTCAATGACTACCCCAGCCTCAAGGCTGGGACAATTGGCAAGAATGGCCCCGCCCTACCCTGCGAGGAATGCCTAACATGCGCCTCTATCCACCATGCGCTGCTAGCGGTATCCGCGGACTGCCCACACGCCATCAGGTTTCCTTTTGTGGCGCGACCTTCCTCGCAATGCCTCGCCGGAACCCTCGATCCCCAGCGATGAACGCCTCCAGCATGTGCGGGATCAACGTTGCAGCATCAACAGCTTCGCCGTAGGTCTGCGCGTGCAGCGCGGCGTAGCGTTCAAGGTCGGCTTTCAGGCTGGCCGGGCATGCGAAGGTCAGCTTGATGCTCTCGGTCTTGGGCAGCGGCCCCAGCCGCAGCTTCTTCGTCGTGCTCATCGTGAAGTCCCCCGATTGAAGAGCAGCGGCTGGTACGGCCGCAGCACCAGATCGCGGTTGACGATGATGCGTACCGGCAAGCCGGGGCGCTGGGTCAAGGTGGGCTGAATGTTGAGGTTGCGCCGGGTTATCTCTTGGCCGACTTGATTGATGCTGTCCTGCGCGCTGTCGCGCCCGGCGATGATGATGCGATCGCCGTCCTGCCGGTTCTCCGGCGCGGCCAATTCGGCGCCGACGCCCAGTAGCGTAGTCAGCGCCGCGCCAGCAAAGATGCGGCCCCAGTGATAGTCCACGTCGTCCTCCAGCCCCGCATAGCCAGCCGGGTCGGTGCCGACCAAGTTGTCGAGCGTCAGCGAAGACGTATCGGGCAAGATGATCCGGTTCCACACCACCTGCACGCGGCTCTGCCCGTAGCTGACCTGGCTGTTGTATTTTCCCAGGATGCGCGAACCCTGCGGAATCAGCAGGAAGCGCCCGGCGGCCGTGTCATAGACCGGCTCCGTCACTGTGGCGATCACGTCGCCCGGCAGATCGGACTTGATGCCCGTTACCAAGGCACCTGCGACCACCGTTCCGGCCATGACCTGATACGGCGAAGCCGGCAAGGTCAGATTGCCGGAATTACGGGTTTCCGTGGTTCCGGCTTTCTGGAACGCCTCTTTCTGGTCTTGTCGGTTCTGCACGGCGGTCGGGTCGGCAGGCTGGGCAGCCGTTGAGGCGGGGCCAGCCGCCAGCGGGTCGAACGCCGCATTGGCGGCGAATCCCGGCGCGGCGGCTACCTGCGTCTGCGCCACCGGCGCGGCCTGTGACCCTGAGCGGAAGAATACCGACGATGCCGCCGCCGCTTCGGCTTCTTTGCGCAGCGCATCGTTGGGGTCGTGGCCGGGGGCCGCGTAGGCGGCCGTCACCGGTTGCTGCGACTTCACGATGGCCGGGCCAAGATCGCCCGGCAGCGGCGGCCCCAGTTCCGGCACCGATGTTGGCAATGGCGGCGGCAGCTTCGAGTAGTCGGCCGGCAGCGCATCCAGCCCTTCGGACTTCGACACGCGATCGACGTTGTAAAGCTCGGTCTTTTTTTGACAAATACAAACCCCGGTCTGCCTACCAGAAGCGGTTCCCGTCAAGGTCATCATGCGCTCCTCCCTCACAAAGCCGGGCTGAGCACCGGGACCGACACGTTCTCCGGCACCAACTTCGGCACATGCGTACGCCCATCAATCCACGCCTCCACCATGTCCGCCCACTCCTGCAGCATGTGCCGCCGCGGCCCGGCGTACTCGGCCTTGTTGTAGACCGACCGCGAAGTCCGGCTGCCTTCTTCGTGCGCCAGGCACTTCTCGATCCAGTCCCCGTTGAAGCCGACGTCGTTGAGCAACGTGGACGCGGTGCGCCGCAGGTCGTGCACCGTGAACGGCTCCAGCGGCAACCCGGCCTCCTTCGCGCGCGACCCGATGAGTTGGGTCACCCGGTTCAGCGTTGCATGCGACATGCACCGGTCGGGGTCATAGCGCGACGGCAGCACGAACCGCGAGCCTGCCGCGCAGGTGTGCAGGGCCACGAAGATGTCCATCGCCTGCCGCGATAGGTAGACCACATGCGGCTTGCGCCCCTTCATCCGCGACTTCGGGATCGTCCAGGTGGCGTTCTCGAAATCCACCTCGTTCCAGGTCGCCTCGACTAGTTCGCTCTTGCGCACCATCGTCAGCAGGATCAGGCGCAAGGCCAGCCGGATGGTCGGATAGGACGCGATGGTCTCCAGTTGGTGGAAGGCCAGCCGGATCTCGGCCGGGGACAACGCCCGGTCCTTGGGAACGAAGGTCGCGATCGAGGCCGCCTTCACATCGTCGGTCGGGTTAGCGAGCCGTTCGCCATGCAGGATGGCGAAGGCATAGACCTGCTTCACGATGTCGCGGACGTGGATAGCCGTGGCCGGCGCGCCGCGCGCCTTCACCTTGTTGCACAACGCCCGCAGGTTATCGGGGGTGACTTCCCTCAGCTTGCGATTCTGGAAGACCGGCAGGATGTCGCGGTCGATGATGTGCTTGCGCATCGCCCGGGTGCTGTCGGCCATGCGGGCATCGGCCAGCCAGCGTTCCGTCATCTCGCCGAAGGTCCTGGCGGCCGTCAGCCGCCGTTTGGCCCGCTGCTTCTCCAACGCCGGGGAAAGGCCCTGATCGACCGAGCGCTTGGCGTCGAGCAATCGCTCGCGCGCCATGGCCAGCGAAATGCCGGCCGGCCCGTACCGCCCGAGGGTGAGCGTCTCGCGGCGCCCGTTGAGACGGTAGTCGTAGCGGAAGGTGATGGTACCGACGGGCGATACCGCCACGTACATGCCATCGCGGTCAAAAACCTTGTAAATCTTGGACTTAGGCTTGAGATTGCGCAGTGCAGTGTCGGTGAGCATTGAGGGTGTTCCTCCTGTTCGTGACGGCTTTTACCGTCAGGGACCTGGAGACCCGTTGATGCTCGGAAAGCCGCATGAAATAAGCTTTCCTCAGGAGTTTTTTACCGTCAAAGACCGGTTCGGTCTCAATAGTAAACAGAAAGGTCTGGATCCGACCTCCGAGGGCTTACCGTCAGTTCTGTCGCCGACCCGTTCTGCTGGCCGGCGATAGCCACCGATAGAAAACGCAACTTATTCTTTTTAAATCAACAAGTTAAGTCACTTCTACCGATACCTGGCGATAGCCCCAGAAAGAAGCTCCGTCATTCCCACTCAATCGTCGCCGGCGGTTTCCCCGAGATGTCATAAACCACCCGATTAATCCCGCGCACCTCATTAATAATCCGATTAGACACATGCCCCAACAACGCATGCGGCAAATGCGCCCAATGCGCGGTCATGAAATCAGTAGTCTGCACCGCCCGCAGCGCCACCACATGCTCATAGGTGCGTCCATCCCCCATCACCCCCACACTCCGCACCGGCAAAAACACCGCAAACGCCTGACTCGACAACTCATACCAATTCTTGCCACTCTCAGCATCAACAGTCTCACGCAGCACTTCCATAAAAATCGCATCAGCCCGACGCAGCAAATCGGCAAAGTCCCGCCGCACTTCCCCGAGAATCCGCACACCCAATCCAGGCCCTGGAAACGGATGCCGATAAACCATCTCCGGCGGCAAGCCCAACTCCACCCCCAACCGCCGCACCTCATCCTTGAACAAAGCACGCAACGGCTCGATCAACTTCAACCCCAACTGCTCAGGCAAACCACCCACGTTGTGATGGCTCTTGATCGTCACTGCACCCTTCTTGCCGATACCCGCCGACTCGATCACGTCCGGATAAATCGTCCCTTGCCCCAACCAATGCGCGTCCTTCAGCTTCGCCGCCTCGGCCTTGAACACTTCAACGAACTCCGCACCAATAATCTTGCGCTTGCGCTCCGGATCGGTCACCCCTGCCAGCTTGCCTAAAAACGCCTCGCTAGCATCCACATGAATCACCTTCACGCCCAGATGCTGCCCGAACGTCTCCATCACCTGCTCAGCCTCATTCAGCCGCAGCAGTCCATGATCGACAAACACGCAGGTCAACTGATCACCAATAGCCCGATGCAGCAACGCCGCCGCAACCGACGAATCCACACCGCCAGACAAGCCCAGCACCACGTGCTCACTACCCACCTGCTCACGAACTGCGGCAACGGCTTCTTCAATGTAGTTGCTCATCTGCCAATCGGTACGCGCGCCGCAGATGTCGACGACAAAGCGCCGCAGCAAGGCTTCGCCCTGCAAGGTATGCGTCACTTCAGGATGAAACTGCACGCCGTAAAAACCGCGCTCGTCATCAGCGATACCAGCAACTGGACACGACGGCGTCGACGCCATCAGTTTGAAGTTCGGCGGCAATTCCGTAACGCTATCGCCATGACTCATCCATACATCGAGCATGCCGTGGCCTTCTTCAGTACGTGAATCCTCGATGCCTTCGAGCAGCCGCGTATGCCCGCGCGCCCTCACCTTCGCATAGCCGAATTCCCGCAAATTGCTGCCCGCCACTTTGCCGCCGAGTTGCTCCGCCATCGTCTGCATGCCGTAGCAAATGCCCAGCACCGGCACGCCGAGCTCGAATACCGCAGCCGGCGCACGCGGTGTATCCCCTTCCGTCACAGAGTTCGGTCCACCTGACAGGATGATGCCGCGCGGCGCGAAATCGCGGACGAAAGCGTCGCTGACGTCGTATGGATGGATTTCGCTATAGACGGATGCGTCGCGCACGCGACGCGCAATCAGTTGGGTGACTTGTGAACCGAAATCGAGAATGAGGATCTTGTCGTGCATAGCGGGGAAATAAAAAGAAAACTAGAGACTGGGCGGCAATCGCGGCCGACGCGTAACGGGATCGATGGCCGGATCGTCTATCGCGTCCGGATCGTTGAGATGCGCGCCCCGATGCGGTGACGACGTCTCATCGCGCCAAGTCGGTTCGACCGGGCCAAAGCCAGGCGCTGCATCAGCGCTCGGCACCGGCGGCACTTCGCCCGGCGGCGTGAGAATCGCGGGAGAATCCGCAGCCGCGACGCGCGACTGACCAAAATTGGCTTCATCGACGCTGGTTCGTTCGCGTTCCGCTGCCGCAGCGTCCGCTGCCGTGCGCTGACCGAATGGCACAGAACGGCGCAAGCCTTCACCAGGTTCAGCCGTCCTCGGTTCGAACGCTGCGGCATCCGCGGCACCCGCTTCGAGCGGATCGACACTGCGGCTCAATACCGGGTCACGCAGCGGATCGCGATTAAGACCGTCGGTGCCGCGCCGCAGATCCGCTTCATCAGCATGTGCGGCGGCCGCAGCAAATGCCGGATCGCGATAAACGTCGGGATTCCCACCCACCGCGGTTTGCGCCGCCGCACCGCGCGTACGGGCAAAGGAAGAACTATCGCGCGGCAAGTCGGCCGCATGCGCCGCCGCGGCGTCATACCCGGGCGCGTAGCCAGGCTCGTCCACGCGCCTGAAGCCTGGTTCGCCTGCTGAACTAAATCCTGGCGCGACCGGCACCACACCGCCGCGCACATCGGCGCCATAAGCCGATCCGGCGGGGCCCACCGGCAACGCGCCCGTAGTCCGCGCGCGCTCTTCCGCACGTTGCGCAGACCGCGCACCGGTTGCCAGGCGCTTGTCGCGCCGATGCGTGGCGCCAGCCAGCCTGACTTCGATTAATCCATAGATGAGCAAGATGCCGCCGGCACCCTGCACGGCGAAGCTGGCTTCTTCGGAGAGGATCGGAATATGTAGACCAACCTGCCAAACCAGCAGGATGGCGCCCGTCACCCAATTGAAATGCCCGAGCACACGCGTGACGGCGACGGTGAGAAATCCGTCAACCGCGGCATGCGCCGCCAACCAGGCGAAACCCAACAGGGCGACCCCGAACAACTGCCCAATCAGCCCCGGTGAGCTGGCAAATGGCGCGACCGGCGGATACAGCGACAACCACGGGGTGGCAATGAAAAACAGCCCCAGCAGCAACGTCACCACAGCATTGATGATCAGGAGAACGCGTAGCAAGGGCTTCATTGTTATCACTCCACGTGGTAGTTGGGCGCTTCCTTCGTAATTTGCACGTCATGGACATGCGACTCACGGATACCGGCCGAGGTGATTTCGACGAACGCAGCCTTGTCGTGCATTTCCTCGATAGTCCGGCAACCGCAATAGCCCATGCTCGCACGAATCCCACCGGCCAGTTGGAACAGGATCGCGTTGACGGTGCCTTTGTAGGGTACCCGCCCTTCGATACCTTCCGGCACCAGCTTGTCGATATTCGCGGAATTGTCTTGGAAGTAACGATCGGCGGCGCCATCTTTCATGGCGCCGACCGAGCCCATGCCTCGATACGATTTGTAAGAGCGCCCCTGGAACAGGAACACGTCGCCCGGCGCTTCTTCGCTGCCGGCCAGCATGCTGCCCATCATGACCGTATGCGCGCCAGCGGCCAGCGCCTTGGCGACGTCGCCGGAGTAGCGAACGCCACCATCGGAGATGACCGGCACGCCCGTGCCGGCCAGCGCTTCCGACACATTCGCCACCGCAGTGATTTGCGGCACGCCGACGCCGGCGACGATACGCGTGGTGCAGATGGATCCGGGACCGATGCCGACCTTCACGCCATCAGCGCCGTATTCCACCAGCGCGCGCGCGGCGTCGGCGGTGGCGATGTTGCCGCCGATCACCTGAATGTTCGGATAAGTACGTTTGATCCAACGAATGCGATCGAGCACGCCTTGGCTATGTCCGTGTGCGGTATCGACAATCACCACATCCGCACCGGCCTGCGCCAGCAGCGCAATGCGCTCGTCGCTTTCAGCGCCCACGCCCACGGCGGCGCCCACGCGCAGCTTGCCTTGTTCGTCCTTGCAGGCGTCCGGATATTCGGTGGCCTTCAGGATATCTTTAACGGTGATCAGCCCGCGCAACTCGAACGCATCGTTGACGACCAGCACGCGTTCCAGCCGATGCTGGTGCATCAGCGATTTGGCTTCCAGCAGCGTGACGCCTTCCCTGACGGTGATGAGCTTCTCGCGCGGCGTCATGATGCGGCTGATTGGCTCATCCAGCCGCGTTTCGAAGCGCAAGTCGCGATTGGTTACGATGCCGACGAGGCGCGCGCCTTCGACCACCGGAAAGCCGGAAATGCCATGGTGGCGCGACAGCTCAATGACTTCGTGCACCCGCGCATCGGGCCGCACGGTAATCGGATCGCGCACCACGCCGGACTCATAGCGCTTGACCTTCGACACTTCCCTGGCCTGTTCGGCCGGCGTCAAGTTCTTGTGAACGATGCCGATGCCACCGAGCTGCGCCATGGCAATTGCCAGACGGGCTTCGGTAACGGTGTCCATGGCGGCGGACACGAGCGGGATGTTCAGGGAGATGTTGCGGGACAGGCGGGTTTTTAGATCGGTATCGCGCGGCAATACGTCGGAGAACGCCGGGGTGAGGAGCACGTCATCGAAGGTGAGTGCTTTCTGGATCAGACGCATGACAAATCCTATGGGCGCAAAAGCGAATTATACGCGAACGTTTTGCACCAGACTCGCCACGTCTAAGGCGGATTTACCGGTTTTCCGCGGGCGCCTCGCCGATCTCGCTGCTCGGGCGGGCGTCTCGATGCACCCATTTGCGCCCTTCTTTCGAGCCGCCGGCACGCGCTTTGGCAACCCGCCGCGCGCGCGCGACCTTCGGATCGACGGTCAGACCGCGATAGATTTCTATGCGCTCGCCACCGGACAGAGGTGTATTCGCTTCGCAGAAACGGCCAAAAATGCCGATTCTCTGCACATCGAGATCAATTTCTGGATGGCGATGGAGCACGCCGCTGGCACGGATGGCCTGCTCGCAACTGCTGCCCGCGACGACCGAAACAGTCAACAAGGTCTGCCGTTCAGCCAGCGCGTAACAGACTTGCACCTGACAGAACGGCACCGACGCCGCCGCGGATTCAGGGCTTTTTGCCATACACCACGCCCGCGCGTTTGACGAAAGAATCGACGAAAGTATGAGCAATATGGTGAAAAACCGGGCCGATTAGCTTTTCCAGCACGAAATTCGCGAATTCATAATGCAGCGCGAATTCGATTTTGCAGGCGTCTTCGCGCAAGGGAATGAAATTCCAATAGCCGGTGAATTTCTTGAAAGGTCCGTCGGCAAACTCCATATCGATATGGCGCGGCCGCTGCAGCGTGTTGCGCGTCGCGAAATGCTGGCGGATGCCTTTGAAATTGATATCGATCTTGGCTTCCATGCTGGTTTCATCCTGATGCCGGATCTCGACACCACCGCACCAAGGCAGGAAATTCGGGTAATCGGCCACGTTGGATACCAGGTCGAACATCTGTTCGGCCGAGAAGTGGATCAACAGGGTCTTTTCAACATCTGCCATAGAGTAAGAAATTGCTGGCGCGAAGGCCGTGAATGCTTTGTTAGAATCGGAATTCTAGCCGACTTGTCATGGTTCGATCCGCGACGGACGGGTGCCGCAGACGGGGCCGCGGGCTTAGCCGTGGCCATTCCTCAAGCACCAGGCGACATAAACTCCGTACAGGCCAATCAATCACACCATGAGTATCATCGATAACAGAAAAGCGTTCTTCGACTATTTCATCGAGGAACGTTACGAAGCGGGACTGGCGCTCGAAGGCTGGGAAGTGAAGTCGATTCGCGCCGGCCGCGCGCAGATCAAGGAAGGTTATGTGGTGATTCGCAATGGCGAGCTCTATCTGATCGGCGCCCATATCAGCCCGCTGCCCGAAGCCTCCACGCACATCAATCCCGACCCGGTACGCACGCGCAAGCTGCTGCTGCATGCCGAACAGATTCGTCGCTTGATCGGCAAGGTGGAACAGCGCGGCAATACCATGGTGCCGCTGAACTTCCACTATTCAAAAGGCCTGGTCAAATGCGAAATCGGCCTGGCCAAAGGCAAGAAGATGCACGACAAGCGCGAAACCGAGAAGAAGCGCGATTGGGACCGCGAGAAAGCGCG
The DNA here is from genome assembly GCA_050955105.1 of Janthinobacterium lividum. Taxonomy (GTDB): domain Bacteria; phylum Pseudomonadota; class Gammaproteobacteria; order Burkholderiales; family Burkholderiaceae; genus JBPBQZ01. Next base: position 9,977 of record JBPBQZ010000150.1, read on the forward strand.
GCTGATGCGCACGTCGACCCGTTAAGCGGCCAAGCCGGGGGGCGCGCAGTTGTTTTCAACGCGGCGCCGGCTTCTGTTTGACGATGGTCAGCGCCGACGCGATCATGCTGCTCATTTCGCCTAGATTGGCGGGCACGATCAAGGTATTGCCGGCCTTGGCCAGTTGCCCGAAAGCGCCGATGTACTGTTCGGCGATCTTCAAGTTCACCGCGTCCATCCCTCCCGTTTCCTGAATTGCCCCAGCAATCTGCCGAATCGCCGCTGCGTTCGCTTCGGCCACGGTCAGCGTCGCTGCGGCCTCGCCCTGCGCGCGGTTGATCGATGCCTGACGCTCGCCTTCCGATTTCTGCACGGCGGCTTCGCGCGCGCCAGACGCCAGATTGATCTGCTCCTGACGCTTGCCTTCCGAAGCCGCGATCAATGCACGCTTCTCGCGCTCAGCGGTGATCTGCGACTGCATCGCATGCAGAATCTCCTTGGGCGGCGTCAGATCCTTGATCTCGTAGCGCAGCACCTTCACGCCCCAATTCGCGGCCGCTTCGTCCAGCGCATTCACGACGCTGTGGTTGATCAACTCGCGTTCCTCGAAGGTCTTGTCCAGTTCCAGCTTGCCGACCACCGAACGCAAGGTCGTTTGCGAAAGCTGCGTGATCGCCATGATGAAGTTGCTCGATCCGTACGAGGCCTTCATCGCGTCGGTCACCTGGAAGTACAGCACGCCGTCGATTTGCAGTTGTGTGTTGTCACGCGTGATGCACACCTGGCTCGGCACATCCAGCGCAATCTCTTTCAGCACATGCTTATAGGCGACGCGATCGACGAACGGCACCACCAGGTGCAGCCCGGGCGCGAGCGTGGCGTGGTAACGGCCGAAACGCTCCAGCACCCAGGCGTGCTGCTGCGACACGATCTTGATCGATTGCGCGATAAAAACGATCACGACGATAAAGACCACGAGCGCGATGATATTGAGTTCTAGCATGTCTCCAACCTGTCAAAAAAATACGGGCTCGCCCGGCCCTGTCTGATAAGCCGGTCGAGCGGCGGCGACGCACGCTCGACGGCGTGGATGCGCTTAGCGGATACCGCTGGCCGAACCGCCGACCTCGCCGGCAGCGGGTTGCACGATCAGCGTAATGCCGCGCACGGCGACGATGCGATACCAACCCGCCGGTGGCGCCGCACCGATCGAGGCGGCACCCCGCGTGCCGGCCAGTTCGACATTCCAATTGCTGCCACGATAGCGAATGCGCGCGCTGCCGCCATCCCAGGCGTCGACCTGCACGCGCTGGCCGACATCGAGGTTATCCACCGCAGCGTGATCCGACGCATCGATTTCGCCGAGCTTGTCCAAGCGTGCGCGAGCGCTACCGTCACGCGCGCTGCCAGCGGCGTCGCCGTTGGTGTCGGCGTCTGCCCGAGCCGCGGCCGAGCTGCGTAGATCGCGGCGCTCCGCCGCCCGACGCCAGGCAGTCAACGCGCTGAGCGCGACCACCGCCACCACGGCAGCGATGACGAACTGCAGTCCCGGCGCCACGCCACCCAGCAGCGCGAGTCCCCCGGCGGCGAAGCCCACCGCCAGCATCAATAAATAGAAAGTGCCGGTGAACAATTCGGCCACCAGCAGTACGCACGCGACGATCCACCAGAGCCAGCTCAATTGCGCCACACGCCCTCCACTGCTTTAAAGATAATCCGGCACCCGAAATAAAATCACCCCGGCAAACCGCGCCGGGGTGACTGTTATAGCAGATGGCAACGACGCCACCCTGCGGCCCTGTTACTTGGCCAGTGCTTCCCACGTCTCGACGACGGTATCCGGATTCAAGGAAATCGACTCGATGCCCTCTTCCATCAACCACTGCGCGAAGTCGGGGTGATCGGACGGTCCTTGACCGCAGATGCCGACATATTTGTTCAACTTCAGGCATGCCTTGATCGCACGCTGCAGCATGAACTTCACCGCCGGATCACGTTCGTCGAAGTCCTTCGCCAGCAAGGCCATGCCCGAATCGCGATCGAGGCCGAGCGTCAATTGCGTCAGATCGTTCGAACCGATCGAGAAGCCGTCGAAGAATTGCAGGAACTCTTCAGCCAGAATCGCGTTCGACGGCACTTCGCACATCATGATCAGGCGCAAGCCTTTCTCGCCGCGCTTCAGCCCGAACTTCGCGAGCAGATCGACGACGCCTTCAGCCTGTGCCAAGGTGCGCACGAAAGGCACCATGATTTCGACGTTGTCGAGGCCCATTTCCTCACGCACGCGCTTGAGCGCACGGCATTCGAGCTCAAACGCTTCCGCGAATGCTTCCGCCACATAGCGCGACGCACCGCGGAAACCCAGCATGGGGTTCTCCTCGTCGGGCTCGTAACGCGAACCGCCGATCAGCTTTTTATATTCGTTCGATTTGAAATCCGACAGCCGGACGATGACTTTCTTCGGATAGAACGCCGCGGCGATCGTCGCGATACCTTCGGTAAGCTTCTCGATGTAGAAAGCGCGCGGCGATGCATGACCACGCGCGACGCTCTCCACCGCCTTCTTCAGATCGGCATCGATATTCGGATATTCGAGAATCGCCTTCGGATGCACGCCGATATTGTTGTTGATGATGAATTCGAGACGCGCCAGGCCCACGCCCTCGTTCGGCAACTGGCTGAAATCGAAGGCCAGTTGCGGATTGCCGACGTTCATCATGATCTTGACGGGAATCGACGGCAGTTCGCCGCGACGCACTTCGCTCACTTCCGTCTCGAGCAGGCCGTCGTAGATGCGCCCTTCATCGCCTTCGGCACACGATACGGTCACCAGTGCGCCATCTTTCAGCACGTCAGTGGCGTCGCCGCAGCCAACTACCGCCGGCACGCCGAGTTCACGCGCAATAATGGCCGCGTGGCAGGTACGCCCGCCGCGATTGGTGACGATGGCCGCGGCGCGCTTCATCACCGGTTCCCAATTCGGGTCGGTCATGTCGGCCACCAGCACATCGCCCTTTTGCACCAGATCCATTTCAGACGCATCGCGCACTACGCGCACGCGGCCGGCGCCGATCTTCTGACCGATGGCCCGACCGGTGGTCAGCACCGGCGACTGGCCTTTCAGCTTGTAGCGCTGTTCGACCTTGCCCGCGGCCTGGCTCTTCACCGTTTCCGGGCGCGCCTGCAGGATGTACAGCTTGCCGTCACGGCCGTCCTTGCCCCACTCGATATCCATCGGACGCCGGTAATGCTTCTCGATGATGACGGCGAAGCGCGCCAGTTCGATCACGTCTTCGTCAGTCAGGGAAAAGCGGTTACGCAGATCGGACGACACATCGACTGTCTTCACACGGCCTTCTTCGCCCGGGCCGGTGAACTCCATCTTGATCAGCTTCGAGCCGATCGAACGCCGAATGATCGGGAACTTGCCCGCCGCCAGCGTCTGCTTGAAGACATAGAACTCGTCCGGATTCACCGCGCCCTGCACCACCGTTTCGCCCAGGCCATAGCTGGAAGTGATGAACACCGCATCACGGAAGCCGGATTCGGTATCGAGTGTGAACATCACACCGGCGGCGCCGACGTCGGAGCGCACCATGCGCTGAATACCGGCGGACAGCGCCACGTCGTCGTGCGCATAGCCCTTGTGAATGCGATAGGAAATGGCGCGATCGTTGTACAACGATGCGAACACGTGCTTGATGCGCTCGAGTATGTCCGCGATGCCCTCCACGTTCAGATAGGTTTCCTGCTGCCCGGCAAACGATGCGTCAGGCAAGTCTTCGGCGGTGGCCGACGAGCGTACGGCGAATGTCAGGCCGGCGGTCGAAGCCTTTTCCAGCGCGGCGAAGGCCGTCCGAATCGATTCTTCCAGCCGCGGCTGCAGCGGCGCGTCGGTCACCCATTGCCGAATTTCGGCACCGGCCGTCGTCAATGCCTTGACGTCGTCGGTATCGAGCGTGCGCAGCCGTGCCGAGATACGTTCAACGAGCTGATTGTGTTTCAGGAAATCGCGAAACGCGAGTGCCGTGGTGGCAAAGCCGGTTGGCACGCTGACGCCGGCGCTGGCGAGTTGACTGATCATCTCGCCGAGCGACGCGTTCTTGCCACCCACGACCTCGACATCGGTCATGCGTAGCTGCTCGAACGGGCGGACGTACGCCTCGTCATAGGTTGCTTGAGTCATGAGAAAAGCCCCTGAGTGGAAGTAATCTCGATTGCGCGACTGGGCCTGGCGCCCGGACTTGCGGCGCGTCGGCCCATGGACCGATGCGCCCGCCGGGCATCGCGCAACCTGTTGGATAAGCCATCGCAGATCGAGACCGCCGCCCGACCGTGGCGCGCGGGGCTTGGCATCGCTTGAACCGCGCCACCCGGAGCGCCAGCATGCAATTGCTTATCCAACAAGTTGTCGTTATTCTACAGTGCCGTCGGCGAGACGCGCCGGCCATGCACCAAAATGCGTTGCTTCATCCGTCGAGCGCCGCGGCTGCGCGCCACATCGCCTGCCGCAGCCGATGCCCCTGACTGTTCGTCGATTGCCTGCCACGCCATGCCGCCTACCGTATTCATCGTTTCAGACGGCACCGGAATCACCGCCGAAACTTTCGCGCATTCGATTCTTTCCCAATTCGACGTGAAATTCCGCCTGATCCGCGTGCCCTTCGTCGATTCGCCGGCCAAGGCCTACGAAACCAAGCAGAAAATCAACGACACCGCGCGCATCGACGGGCGCCGGCCGATCGTTTTCACGACGCTGGTCGACGGCGAATCGAATGCCGTGGTGCGCGGTGCCGAGGCACTGATCCTGGACATGTTCCAGACCTTCATCGAACCGCTGGAAACCGAGCTGAATACCCGCTCGAACCATGCCATCGGGCGCGGCCACAAGAACGCCGATACGGAAGAATACAAGCTCCGTATTGAGGCCATTAACTTTTCGCTAGAACACGACGACGGCCAATCGAACCGCAATCTGGCCGACGCCGACATCGTGCTGGTCGGCGTTTCGCGCAGCGGCAAAACGCCGACCAGCCTGTACCTGGCGATGCAGTACGGCATCAAGGCGGCCAACTATCCGCTAATTCCCGAAGACTTCGAGCGGCAGTGCCTGCCGTCCGGGCTTTCTCCGTTTCGCGACAAGCTGTTCGGCCTGTCGATCGATCCCGACCGGCTTTCCGAGATACGCAATCAGCGGCGCCCGGGTAGCAAATATGCGTCGATCGAGAATTGTCGCTACGAGATCGGCGAGGCCGAGCGCATGATGCGGCGTGAAGGCATCAAATGGCTGAAATCAACGCACAAGTCGATCGAGGAAATCGCCACGACGATCTTGCAGGAAGTGAAGATCGATCGGCCTAATTATTGAGGCGTGGGCAGCGGCGGCAGCTGTGCCGCCCGTGTTCAACGGCATTGCCGCCGCTGTTCGAACAGGCAAACAGCCGCGGCGGCCGCGACATTCAGCGATTCCACGCCTTCCGCCTGCGGAATTTTGACGCGCAGGCCGGCATGACGGTGCCAGATCTCCGTCACGCCCGCGCCCTCGTTGCCGAATACCCATGCCAACGGCCGCGCCAGATCGCAATCGTAGAGCTCTACCGCGCCCTCGAGCGTAGTCACCGCCAGCGGTATATCGAGACGCGCGAGCAACGCCGCGGCGTCGCACTGCTCGACCAGCGTCAATGCGAAATGAGCGCCCATTCCTGCCCTGAGAACCTTCGGCGCCCATAAGTAGGCGGTGCCGACGGTGCTGAATACCCGGCCAATGCCAGCGGCGGCGGCGCTGCGCAGAATCGTGCCGGCATTGCCGGCGTCTTGAATACCGT
>JBPBQZ010000151.1:0-15266 GCA_050955105.1 Janthinobacterium lividum
GGACTGCGCCTAGCAACGGGCGCATGGATCGCGCTACTGAGCGATGGCGATCTACTCGCCGAGCATGCTTTATATTGCGCGGCCAACGCTATCAATGCGGATTCTGCTATTCGGCTGATTTACTCGGACGAAGACAAGATTGATGCAGACAATAAGCGGCACGATCACTATTTCAAGCCCGACTGGAATGTGGACCTGTTTCATTCGCACGATCTGTTTACGCGCCTTGGTCTTTGGTACAAACCATTGGTCGATGCGGTCGGCGGATTTCGCGATGGAATGGCAGGTGCCGAAAGTTACGACTTGACGCTTCGATGTATTGAGCAGGTGCAGGCGGACGCCATCTATCACGTTCGCCGCGTGCTCTATCATGCCCGTACCGATCCGGACGTAGCGACGCTCGGCGCGGATGCTGTGTATGCCTCGCGGCAAGCAGGTATGCGAGCGCTCGAGGAACATTTTTCTCGTGAAAAGATCGACTGCCTGGTGACCTGGAGCGGCTATGGTTACCGGACGCACTACCGCTTGCCGGCGGTGCCGCCCCTCGTCAGTCTGATTATTCCCACTCGAAACGGCCTCGAATTCCTGCGGATGTGCATAACGAGCATTTTCGACAAAACTACCTATGCCAATTTCGAGATTGTTATCGTCGACAATGGGTCCGATGACGCCGAGACGCTTGCTTATTTGAGCTCCCTGGTCGCGGACCATCGCGTACGCGTATTGCGCGATGATGGTCCGTTCAATTATTCAGCTCTGAATAACAAGGCTGTAAATGCCGCGCAAGGCGAGATCGTCGGCCTGATCAACAACGATATCGAAGTAATCAGCCCGGACTGGCTTGCCGAGATGGTAAGCCTGGCCATCCAGCCCCAGGTGGGAGCGGTCGGGGCCCGCTTGCTTTATCCGAACGACACTTTGCAGCACGGTGGGGTAGTGCTCGGAATCGGTGGCATGGCAGGGCACGCGCATAAGTTCCAGCCCGCATCGGATGACGGATACGGCAGACGTAGCCGTTTGATTGGCGCCTATTCAGCGGTCACGGCGGCCTGTTTGTTGGTGCGCCGTGCTACTTATCTGGAATTGGGCGGTTTAGACGAAACTAATCTGGCAGTTGCTTACAACGATGTCGACTTTTGCCTGCGGCTGCGTGAGGCAGGTTACCGTAATGTATGGACTCCGTACGCCGAGATGTATCATCACGAATCCGCCACGCGCGGTTACGAAGATGACCCGATAAAAAGGGCGCGCGCCGAAGCGGAGCGCGCATACATGCGACGGCGGTGGGGCGACGCGTTGGCAGATGATCCGGCTTACAGTCCCAACCTGACTGTTGACGCCGAAGATTTTGATCTGGCATGGCCGCCACGTGTTGCAGCACTTGCGTGAATACCTGATTCGACCGCGGCCGTTAAAAGTGCTCCGCACGATTGACGCGCCAATTGGCAAACAAAGAGCATGGTAAAAGGCGAACGGTTCACCGGGTCGGAAATGCTGTCGGTGTCGATTGTCACCTACCGGCCCGACGCGCTTCTGTTGAACAAGACCATAGCAAGCTTATGCCGTGCGGTGGCCCACACATTTGATAATGCTCCGCACTCCGCGCAAGTGCCTTTATTGATCGTCGATAACGACGACGAACTGAGTGCCGGTGTACTGAGCATCGGAGCGCCGGGTGGCATGGATTGCATCACTGGCAACGAAGTTGGCGGAGCCGATGCCGTTGCGGTGCGTGTGATCAAGGGCCAGGGCAATGTGGGATATGGTAGAGGGCACAATCTCGCGCTCGCACAAACGCTGGCCCGCTACCATCTCGTTCTCAACCCCGATATCGACATTTCACCCGATGCCCTTCGCATTGCTCTGCAATTCATGGAAGCCCATCCCGAGGTCGGCTTGCTGACTCCGCGTATCACCGACGCCGACGGCTCTTTGCAATACCTGTGTCGTCGCTACCCGACGGTTCTGGATCTTTTCGTGCGTGGTTTTTTACCACGCCGGCTACGCGCGCCGTTCAGGCATCGGTTGCAACGTTACGAATTGCATGACCTGCTTGATCGCGCTGAAAGCGCCTTCGATTCAGATGACTATCCGACACCGCCGATCGTAAGCGGCTGTTTCATGCTGTTTCGTGGCGAGGTGTTGAAGCAGACCGGGGGCTTCGACCCGCGCTACTTTTTGTACTTCGAAGACTACGACTTAAGTCTGCGCACGCAACGCCTGGCTAAAATCGCTTACGTTCCGACTGTCCGAATTGTGCATTTCGGCGGCGGCGCTGCAAGAAAAGGTTGGTGGCACATTCGTCTGTTCATGACATCGGCCTTCAAGTTTTTCAATCGATTCGGCTGGCGGTGGGCCTGATGCATGTGCTGGTCACCGGCGCCAATGGCTTCGTCGGCCGTCGGGTATGTGCGCTGGCAATGCTACGTGAGCACGCCGTGACGGCTCTGGTGCGGCGGTCTGGACAGTGCGAGCCCGGCACACAAGAGTGGGTAATTGATGCGCCTGATTTTGAAGGGGTCGAACGCGAGTGGCCGAATCAGCCTATCCACGCGCTTGTACATCTGGCCGCCCGGGTGCACGTAATGGGAGACGAGGCGAGTAATTCGCTTGAGCGCTATCGTGCGACGAATGTGTTGGGTACATTGCGGCTGGCCCGCGCGGCACTTCATGCAGGCGTGCGCCGCTTCGTCTTCGTCAGTAGTGTCAAAGCCCTCGGTGAAACCGATCCGGGGTATCCATGGCGCGAGACAGACCCGCCCGCGCCCGTCGATCCCTATGGGCAATCGAAACTTGAAGCGGAAATGGCCCTGCTGGCACTGGGCCGTGAGACCGGACTGGAAGTCGTCATCGTGCGGCCGCCGCTGGTATACGGACCGGGCGTGCGCGCCAATTTCCTGCAACTGATGAAAGCAGTCCAACGCGGTTTGCCACTGCCGCTGGGTGCCGCGAATGCGCCGCGCAGCCTGATCTATGTCGAGAACCTGGCGGATGCGCTGTTGCGATGCGCGATGCATCCGGCCGCGGCCGGCCGCCTCTTTCACGTGGCGGACAGCAGGGACTGGTCGGTGTCGGAGCTGGCTCGGCAGCTTGGCCAGGAACTGAATCGTCCTGCGAGATTGCTGACGGTGCCACTGCCGTGGCTGCGTTTCGCGGGGCAAGTGACCGGCCGCTCGACGCAGATCGATCGACTGGTGGATCCGTTGCGTTTGGACACCTCGCGAATCGTCGAGGAGCTCGATTGGCGACCACCGCACAGCTCGGAACAAGGATTAAATTTGACTGCTGCCTGGCTGAAGGAGACGCGCTGACATGGCACTGCTCTTCGACTGGCCGCTGATCACATGTGCCGCCTGTTCGTTCATCGTCTGCGCTGCGATCTTGTGGATCTTGCTGCGCACGGGCTGGGCCTGGTCTCTAGCCACCGATGTGCCGAACGCCCGCTCACTGCATACGCGACCGACACCGCGCGTGGGTGGCTGGGGCATCGTGCCGGCGATCATATTGGCGATTGTTGTTTGGGCACCGCAGTTTGCCTGGTTGGCTGCAGGTACGGCGGTATTGGCCGCAATCTCGCAAATCGACGATCGACGCGGTCTGTCGGCTCGCGTGCGGTTTGGCGCACACGCGATGGTCGTCATCGCCATGGTGCTCGCTTATCCGGCCGCAGCCCCCTGGTGGCAGTTGGCGGTGTTGGTCGTGCTGCTTGTCTGGCTGATCAATCTCTACAACTTCATGGACGGCATGGACGGCTTGGCGGGTGGCATGACCGTGCTGGGATTTGCCGCTTATGCACTGGCGGCGTGGTCCATAGATCCTGTGCTGGCACGCACCGCGGCGGCTGTGAGCGCTGCTGGTGTTGCATTTTTGCTATTCAATTTCTCGCCGGCGCGGATTTTTCTGGGCGATGCAGGGTCTATAGCACTCGGTTTTCTCGCCGGCGCGGTAGGCTACTGGGGCTGGCGAACGGGATCCTGGCCATTCTGGTTTCCAGCAATGGTTTTCGCACCGTTCATCGCCGACGCTTCGGTAACGTTGCTCAAGCGTTTGCTGCGCGGCCAAAAATTCTGGCAGGCACATCGTGAGCATTACTATCAGCGAATGGTCAGAATGGGCAGTTCGCACGCGCAAGTGAGTTTGCGCTGGTATTTGGTCATGACGGTCGGTATTGTCATTGCACTGGCCGCCGTGCGCCAGAATCAGGCGTCTCACTGGGCGGCGCTCGTCTGCTGGATGGTGATTCTCTGCATCCTGGGTTGGCGGATCGACCGTCGTTGGCTTATTTTTACGCGCACTGAAGCGCGTACCGAGGTATCAGACTGATGATGCGGCTCAAGAGTCCAGCACTATCGCTCGCAGCGTTTGCATTCGATCTGACGGCAGTGGTCTTTGCTTGGTGGGGCGCCTACGAACTGCGGTTCAATGGCTCGCTGCCTGCCTTATATGTCTCGAGTATCTGGCAACCGCTGATCTGGATTCTGCCGATTTACGCACTGATGTTTCGCGTTTTCGGGCTGTACCGGGGCATGTGGGTGTTCGCCAGCCTGCCCGACCTGTTACGTATCGCCAAAGCAGTGGTCGGCGGCGCCTTGATCGCCATGGTGGGCGCGGTGCTGATCCAGCCGTTGCCGCTTATCCCGCGCTCCGTGCTGGTGGTGTCGCCCATGCTGCTGTTCCTCATCATGGGTTCGGCACGCGCCTTGTACCGCACAGGCAAGGAATTTCACCGCTACGGCGGCTTGATCGCGCAAGGCAAGCCGGTGCTGGTGCTGGGCGCTGGATCGGCGGCGGCAAATCTGGTGCGTGAACTGTCCCGCTCGGCGGAATGGCGGCTGGTCGGCCTGCTTGACGATGAACCGACCAAGCGCGGCCGCGAAATTCATGGCTACAAGGTGCTGGGCCCGATCAGTGAAATCTCACGCTGGGCGAGCGATTTGCGTGCCGAGCATGTGATTATCGCGATTCCTTCAGCAAGCGTGGAAGCGCATCGGCGCATCGCCACGCTGTGCGTGCGCGCCGGTGTACGGGCGATGGTGTTGCCGGCGTTGCACGATCTCTCGCGCCGCGGTGATTTTCTGTCGCGCGTACGGCAGATCGACCTTGAGGATCTGTTGGGTCGCGAGCCTGTTTTGATCGACACGCCGCATGTGCAGGAGTTGTTGAGCGGCAGGGTGGTGATGGTTACTGGCGCTGGCGGCTCGATCGGTTCCGAGCTGTGCCGGCAGATCCTGCATTTCGCGCCAGCACAGTTGATTGCGTTCGATATCTCGGAATTTGCGATTTATCGGCTAACCGAGGAGCTGCGCGAAAAATATCCGGATCAACCGATTGTCTCGATCATCGGTGACGTAAAAGACTCGGTGCTGCTCGAGCATACGCTGCAGCGTTACGCGCCCTATATTGTTTTCCATGCGGCAGCCTACAAGCATGTGCCGCTGATGGAAGAAGTGAACGCCTGGCAGGCGATTCGCAATAATGTGCTGGGCACGCATCGGCTGGCACGCGCGGCGATCGCTGCGAATGTGCACCATTTCGTGTTGATTTCGACGGATAAGGCGGTGAATCCGACGAATGTGATGGGCGCCAGCAAGCGCTTGGCGGAGATGACCTGCCAGGCGCTGCAGCAGACCACGCAACGCACGCAGTTTGAAACGGTGCGCTTCGGCAATGTGCTCGGTAGTGCCGGCAGCGTGATCCCCAAGTTCCAGGAGCAGATCGCACGCGGCGGCCCGGTTACGGTCACGCATCCTGAAATCACGCGTTTCTTCATGACGATCCCCGAGGCCTCGCAACTGGTTTTGCAGGCGTCGAGCATGGGGCGCGGCGGCGAGATTTTTGTGTTGGACATGGGCCGGCCGGTGAAGATCGTCGACTTGGCGCGCGACCTGATCAAGCTTTATGGCTTCAACGACGACCAAATCAAGATCGTCTATACGGGATTGCGGCCGGGCGAGAAGTTGTACGAGGAGCTATTGACCGACGACGAGTGCACGCGTCCGACCCCGCATCTGAAATTGCGCATCGCACGCGGACGCGAAGTGTCTGCGGATTTTCTCGATATTCTGCTGCCGTGGCTGACCCAACGCCGGATCTTGTCGGATGACGAGGTGCGACGCGATCTGCGTCGCTGGGTGCCGGAATATGCGCCAGCCGGCGCGCCGGTGCTGGAGGCGGTCTCGTCTTCGTTTGACGTGACGCGTAGTGCCACAGGTGGATCGGCGCGCGGTTGAGTGCGGCCATTGCGGGCCGCTCTGCGGCGTGCGCCGCGACCCGCAAGAATCCGAGCCAATTGCGCAAAATCGAAGCGAGCTAACCGGAGCGAACGGGACGAACCCGCGCCGTAATCCCAACACCGTAAATCAATAGCGTCGGTCGTGCGGGATCCGGGCGCGTCGAAACACCAGCCAGCGTGGCGCCCGGAAGCGGATGATGCGTAAATAAAGCCACACATAAGTCACGCAAAACAGCACCACGAAGCAGAACAAATGCACGGTGTGTCGCCAGAACAGCGTGGCCGGAATCACCGCCACCAGGCACAACAGCCACAAATACGGCGATGTCAACGAGTTACGCTGTGTCATTTCCCGGGCCGTCTTCGCGCCCACCGCCCAGCGCATCAGCCGCTTGTAGACCAGCATGTGCAGATGCACGCCATCGGGCATGCCCGGCGACATGCCGCGGATGAAGCGTTTTCGATATATCGAAAAACATGTCTCGAAAATCGGATACATGAACAGCAGTACCGGAAACCAGGCGGACACTTCGCGATGCCGCATCACCAGCTCGATCGCCAGCTCGCCCAGCATGAAGCCGACGAAATAGGCGCCGCCATCTCCCAAAAAGATCAGTCCTGCCGGGAAGTTCCAGATGAAGAAGCCCAGGATCGCGCCCATCATAATCAATGAGCCGGACAGGACGATCGGGTCGCCGACCTGAAAGGCGACGTAGCCTAGCGAGGCGAACATCATGAGCGCCACCATCGATGCCAGACCGTTGAATCCGTCGATGATGTTGATGGCGTTGGCGAGTCCTGCCACGGCCAATAGCGTGACGACCAGCGATACGGCGGGAATGGCGAGCACGGCGTCGAATGGATCGACGCTGATGCGGATTACGGCGATATGCAGCAGCCACCAGGCGGCCAGCGCCGCAGCCATCGTGCATAGCAAGCGGATGCTGGGTGAGACGCGTTTGGTGAGGTCTTCGACCAATCCCGAAATAAACGCGGGCAGGCCGCAGACCAGCAACAGCAAGATGCCGTCGGATACCAGCGGATAGGTGAAGTGCAGTTGCGCGGCTGCGACGGCCAGGCCCAGCAGGATGCCGAGGCCGCCGACGCGCGGCACCGGATGTGCATGGAATTTCTGAACGCCGCCCAGGTCCATGTCCAGCGAGAAGTGTCGATGCTGGGTGGCGTAGCGAACGATGAACAGCGTGACGAGCAGCGAGACAATGAAGCCGAGCGCGAGGCTGAGCATTTTTTGAGAACCTCTGGCCTGCGAAGATTGTGTGCCGGCGGAACGCGAATTATACAAAACCCTGCGGGTTCGCCGATTGCCAGCGCCAGTGGTCTTCGCACATGCGCTCGATGCCGTATTCGGCGCGCCATCCCAAAATCTTCTCGGCTACGCCCGGATCGGCGTAACAGGCGGCGATGTCGCCGGGACGCCGCTCGACGATCTCGTAGGGAATGGGTCGGCCGCTGGCTTGTTCGAACGCACGAATCGCGTCGAGCACGCTGTAGCCCTGGCCGGTGCCGAGGTTGACGGTGAAGCTGCTGTCGTGTTTCACGAGGGCATCGAGCGCGGCCAGGTGCCCGCGCGCCAGGTCGACGACGTGGATGTAGTCGCGCACGCCGGTGCCGTCAGCGGTGGAGTAATCGCCGCCGAATACCTTGAGCTTGTCGAGCCGACCCACAGCCACCTGCGCGATGTAAGGCATCAGGTTATTGGGAATGCCTTGCGGATCTTCGCCGATCAGTCCGCTGACATGGGCGCCGGCCGGATTGAAATAACGCAGCGTGGCAATACGCCAGCTTGGATCGGCGATCAGTAGGTCACGCAAAATCTGCTCGGCGATCAATTTGGTCTGGCCGTAAGGGTTGGTCGCGGAGAGCGGGAAGGTTTCGTCGATCGGCACGCTCAAGGGGTTGCCGTATACGGTGGCCGACGAGCTGAAGACGAATTGACGCGCCTCGCGTTCTTGCATGATCTCGAGCACGTTCAACAAGCCATCGACGTTATTGCGGAAGTAGGCGAGCGGCTTGCGCACCGATTCGCCCACCGCCTTCAAGGCAGCGAAATGAATGGCGGCCGAGATGGGATGTTTGTCGAAGACGCGCTGCACGGCATCGCGGTCGCGCACGTCGGCTTCGTAGAATGCCATCGAGCGCCCGGTGATCGACTCCACGCGCTTGAGCGCTTCCTGTTTGCTGTTGACGAGGTTGTCGATCACGACGACTTCACGCCCGGCAAGCAGTAGTTCTACGCAGGTATGCGAGCCGATGAAACCGGCGCCTCCGGTGACGAGGATGGTGCCGTTGGCAGGCGTGGCAGGGGTCATGCTGGTTCCTCGGTAAAGTTTTTTAGCTAAAAAAGGCGTGAGCCGAGCCTACGCTCATCGGGCGTCCGCCGCAGAATCCGGGGGCGCGGCATTGGCGTACTGCGTCAGCCGCCCGACTGTCTCGAAATAGCGGGCGATCACCAGCGCCTGGTCGAATTCCGCAACGGCTTTGGCGCGCGCCGCTTGTCCGAGTTGCGCGCGCTGCGCCACCGGCATGCGCAGCATCGTAACCATCGCGTCGGCCAGCGCGCTCGCATCGCGGGCTTCGCACAGCAGGCCGGTCTGGCCGGCGTCGATCACTTCGATGCACCCCGGCACGCGCGTCGCAATTGCCGGCTTGCTCATCGCGGCGGCTTCCAGCAAGGTGCGCGGCACGCCTTCACGGTAAGAGGGCAGCACGATGCAGTCGGCGGCGGCGATGTGTGGGCGCACGTCGGCGGCTTCGCCCAGATAGTCGACGATGCCTTCGCCGAGCCAGCCATCCAGATCCGCTTGGTCGATAGCGCTTGGATTCGCCACGCCGACTGGTCCCAGTAATTGCCAACGCGCGTGGGGGAACTGCTCGCGCAGGCGGCGCGCGGCGTCGATGTATTCGCCTACGCCTTTATCCCATAAAAGTCGGCCGATCAATAAAAACGTGAATGGCTGCGGTTGCGGCCGAACCAGCGCATCCGCCACCGTCGGGCGCGGCGAGAAGTAGTCGAGATCGATGCCTTCGCCACGCAGCAGCCGCGCGCGCGCCGGATGCGCGAGCAGTCGCTCACGCTCGAAGGCTTCGCGATCGTCGGGATTGAGGAACCATACTTCGCGCGGAAAACGAAACGCCAGCCGATAGAGTCGCTTGGCGACCGTTGCAGCCATGCCGGCATTCAGAAAGACATAGCCGAGCCCGGTGGTAACCGCCACTGACGGAACGCGTGCCAGTGCCGCAGCCAAGGTACCAAAGATATTTGGCTTGATTGTGTAATGGAAAACGATGTCTGGCCGAATGCGCCGGTAGTGCCGGTATAGCGACCACATTGTCCGCAGGTCGCGCAGTGGGTTGGTGCCTTTCGATGCCACGGCCAGCGGCTGAAACGCGCATCCCATTTTCGTTAAGGCCTCGACACTGCGGTCCGGGGGCGCCACGACGGTGACGGTTGCGCCTTGGGCGAGCAGGGCGCGTAACAGGCCGTGCCGGTAATTGAAGATCGACCAGGCGGTGTTCGATACCAGGCATACTGAAACCGATTGGGCCGCGGCTTTCGTCATGCGCGCCTCACGCCAGTACTTTGCGTTTGAGCGCGGCTAGCCAGCGGTACGGTACAAGCAGATGCGCAAGATGCTTGGCAAGGCCCGCCCAGTAATAAGGATTCGCAGGCTCCGGATAGGCGAGCTGCAGCTGGAGCGTCGAGATGATCTGGCGTTGCCGTCGGCTGCCGCTTACGCCGGTTTCGTTGAGCTCGTACAGCACGCCGATGTCCGGAAGATTCGCGCAATCGTAGTGCTCCATAATTCTGAGAAACAGATCGAGATCTTCTGCGGCGGGATAAGCGCGCCGATAATTTCCGCTGGCGCGCAGTGCCAGGTCGCGCAGCATCATGGTCGGATGCACAAAGCACGACCGGGCAAAGCGGCGGCGGCGGATTTGCGCCGGATCGCTGGGCGGGCGGATGAAGAACAACGGCTCGCCATGACGCGACACCACCTGGGCCGCCATGCCGAGCCCCCCGACCTCGGGGTGATCCAGCATGAAGCGCCGCTGTGCCGCGAGCCGGCCTGGCGTGGCACGATCGCCGGCATCGATGCGTGCGATAAAGCGTATGCCGCTTGCCAGCAGGCGGTCGACGCCGGCCGCCAGCGCCGCTTCGATGCCGCCATTTTTTTCAAGACGCAGGACTTCGACGCTGACGCCGTTGTGCAGCGGCGGACATACGAAGGGCGTGGCACTGCCATCGTCGACCACCAGCGCGAACACCGGCGCGTCTTCGACAAACGAGGCAAGCGTGCGCACTGCATCGTCTTGCGCGTTGAACACTGGCATGAGGACGGCGACGTCGTGCAGCGCTTCGGCCACCGCTTCGTCTACCGTTTCGCCCACCGTTTCGTCCACCGTCCGGCCTACCGGTTCGTCCAGCTTCCGGGGCAATGTTCCACCGCCACCGGCGCTCATCGTGTGCTCATCGTTTCGGCGTCGCCGCGCAGACGTGCCTGGATAAAGAGCAGGTTGACGACGATCGCTGCCGAATAGCCGCAGGCCAAACCGCCCAGTGCTCCATAAACACCGAAGTGGGGAATCAGCAGAAGATTGGCGACAAACGCGACTGCCAGGGCGCCCAGCCATTTGCCCAGCAGCAGGTATTTGGCCTGGTATTTCAAGACGACCAGATTGCCGATTGCCTCGATACCGGCGAACACCGACAACCAGACTGCCCAGCGGAAGATTACCGCCGTCGAAAGATAGCCGGGGCCGAACACGCGCGCGACGATGAAGGGCGCACACAAGTCCAGCACGGCGGCACCGGCCGCCATCACGAGCGCGGTCATCGCCATCAGGCGCCAGACATTGCGCCGTAGCCGCGCATAGGCGTCGATGCGATAGATGAAAGCGGGGGCCAGCGTTTGAGCGAGCATCAATGAAAGCGTGATCCAGTTTTCATTCAACTGCTGGGCTGCGGCGTAGCGGCCCAATTCGGCGAAGCCGACGCGCGGCTGCAGCATCAGCCGGTCGAGTTTCAAAAATAGGTACATGCAGATGAGGCCGAGCCAGAATACCGCGCCCGCGCTGGCAAAGCGCCGCAGCAGCGCGCGATCGACGTGCCAGGCAAAGCCGGCCGCCTGCTGGGCCACGCGGGCCTGTGAGAAATAGTAGGCCATCAGCGCCGCGGCCACGGCCGCCGCTTCCAGCGCCCACAGCCAGGCGAAGCCAGCCGGTGACATCGCGTAGCGCGCCAGCGTGAAGACCAGCGCGGCCTTTACCACCGCGCTGCCCATGCTGGCCAGCAGCGCGGGCTTCGAGTAGGTGCGGCTTTGCAGCCAGGCGCTGACTACACCAAAGGGTTCGCGAAAGACCATGGTGGCGGCCAGGCCTGCCAGCATCGCCGCCACCATGCGGTCGATCGGTGCCAGGCTCAGGACAATCCAGGTGCACAGCAGCGCGGCCAGAGACACCGAGAAGCGTAGCGCGAAGGCGCTGCCCAGTATCGTGCCGAGCGGCGCTGAGTCATCGTAGGAGTGGGCGGCTCGATGGGCGGCGGCCGCATCGCGCGAGCGCACCAGGGTCGGCACCAGAATTTCGGCACCGCATACCCAGGTAATCGGTGCCAGCACCAGCAGCAGCGTATTGGCGTACTGCCATTTGCCGAAGATTTCCGGGCCGAAATAACGTGCGAGCACGCCGCTGGTGACGAGGGCGACGATAATCTGCGTGAGCCTCTCCAGGCCTAGCCAGAACAGATTGGCGATCGCCTTGACGACGTCGCCACTGAAAATGCCGCTCGGAGAGGCGGCGCGCCGCGCATCGAATTTGCTTCGCATTAGAATACCGAAAGGCCGCAACGCGAGGTGCGCTTAGCCGCAGCGCCCTTGATCGAGGTCAAGAGATTTGACATCTGCCGTTTTTCGAAGCGTGCCATTATAAGGTTCCGCGACGGCATCCCGGTGCTCAGGCAGTTCCGTTTATTCCATTCTTAAAGGTTTTCAGACCCATGGTTTCCAAGACGATTTTTAAGGCGTACGACATTCGCGGCGTAATTGGCCAGACTCTGGATGCCGAAGTCGCGCGGATGATCGGCCGAGCCTTCGGCAGCGAAGTGCGGGCTAAGGGCGGTGATGCCGTGGCAATCGGCCGCGACGGGCGCCTGTCGGGGCCAGAGCTGGCGGCGGCGCTGGCCGAGGGCCTGCGCGCCAGCGGAGTCGACGTCGTCGACTTGGGGATGGTCGCGACGCCGATGGGTTATTTTGCGACGAACGTGCCGTTGCCCTTGAGCGGCGGCACCCGCAGCGTCGATTCGTGCATCGTCGTCACGGGCAGCCACAATCCGCCCGACTACAACGGTTTCAAGATGGTGTTGCGTGGCCAGGCGATTTATGGCGACGCGATCCAGGCGCTTTACCAGCGCATTGAAGCCAGCGATTTCAGCAGCGGCAACGGCAGCTATGTCGAATTCGACATCAAGCGCATGTATCTCGATCGCATTCTGTCGGACATCAAGCCGGTGCGTCCCCTCAAGCTGGTGATCGACTGTGGCAATGGTGTGGGCGGTGCGTTTGCGCCCGAGCTGTTCCGTGCGCTCGGTTGCGAAGTGATCGAGCTGTTCTGCGAAGTCGACGGCACCTTCCCGAATCACCATCCCGATCCGGCGCATCCCGAAAACCTGCAAGATGTGATTCGCACGCTGCAAACCACTGACGCCGAGATCGGTTTCGCTTTCGACGGCGATGCCGACCGCCTGGGCGTGGTCACCAAGGATGGTCAGATTATTTATCCGGATCGCCAACTGATGCTGTTCGCGCAAGACGTACTCACGCGTAATCCAGGCGGCCAGATCATCTATGACGTGAAGTGCACGCGCAATCTGGCGCCCTGGGTGCGTCAGCATGGCGGCGAGCCGTTGATGTGGAAGACCGGCCATTCCTTGGTGAAGGCCAAGCTGAAGGAAACCGGCGCCCCGCTGGCCGGCGAGATGAGCGGCCACGTATTCTTCAAGGATCGCTGGTATGGCTTCGACGACGGCATCTATACCGGTGCGCGCATGCTCGAACTGCTGAGTCGCGTCGACGATGCCAGCAAGCTGCTCAATGCGCTGCCCAATTCACTGTGCACGCCCGAGTTGCAACTGCCGCTGGCGGAAGGCGAGAACTTCTCGTTGATCGCGGCCTTGCAGAAAAACGCGCAATTCACCGGCGCCAATGACGTTATAACCATCGACGGCTTGCGCGTCGAATATCCGGACGGCTTCGGGCTGGCGCGTTCGTCGAATACGACGCCGGTGGTGGTCATGCGCTTCGAAGCCGATAACGAGCAGGCGCTAAAGCGTATCGAAGAGGATTTCCGGCGCGCGATTCTGGCGGAGAAGCCGGATGCGAAGCTGCCTTATTGAGACTATTGAGACGAGGCTTGCGCGATAAATTATGGCTCGATATCAGCGGCGCAATACCGGCGCCGCGATATCGGCGGCGCTGACTTCAGCGCTGGGAAAGCAGCGGCGCGAGAAACGCCGCGATCGCATCGTTCAACGCGGCAGGCGCGTCGCGATGCGGTGAATGACCGCATGCTTGCAGCTTCACCACTACAGCCTGCGGCACGTGGGCGGCGATGCTGTCCATTTGTGCCATGGTGCCGTACTCATCTTGAAAACCTTGCAACGCCAGCAATGGGCAGCTGATCGACGCCAGGCTCTGCTCGATATTCCAGCTGCGAAACGCCGGATCGAGCCAGATGTCGTTCCAGCCGCGGAAGGCCGAGTCGACGTCGTCGTGGTAGCGCGCCAGCTTGTCGCGCAGCGACGTCGTCTCGTAGGCGATGCGTGCCTGCGCGATGCTCTCCACAGAAATATCCTCGACGAACACATGCGGCGCGAGCACGATGGCACCGGCCAGTGCGTCGGGGAAGGTCGCCGCGTATAGCAGCGCGATGGAACCACCGTCGCTATGGCCGACCAGCCAGAGCCGCTGGCGTGCCGTGCCGCTCAGGCCGATGGCGTCCAGAAAGGCCGGCAGCACGCTGGTGGCTTGTACGTGCATGAAATCGACGCCCCATTTCTGCGCGGCGGGGCGCGGCGTCGAACGGCCATAGCCGGGCCGCGAATACAGGAGCCCGCGCACACCGAGCCGCCGGCACAACGCGTCGGGCCAGTCTTTCCACATTGCAACGGAGCCGAGCCCTTCATGCAAGAACAGCAGCAGCGGCCCGTCATGGTTGCCGACCCCGACGAAGCAGTATTCGATACGCAGCACGCTGTCGTCTGCGCCTACCGTCGCGTCTACGCTGCTATCGATACGCGCCGGCAGCTCGATGAAGCCGGCAGTGGGCCGGCTGGCCGCGCTTAGCGTGCTGACGTAGGAAGCTTCGTTCGACATGATCTGAAGATCTGACTAGGCGATTATCAAAGCTGGTCGCGCAGCTTGAAGCGCTGCACTTTGCCGGTGGCGGTTTTCGGCAGATCGTCGACGAACAGCACTTCGCGTGGATACTTGTGCGGCGCCAGTCGATGCTTGACGAAGGTCTTCAGTTCGTCGACCAGTGCCGGGTCTGCCTTGACGCCTCGATTGAGCACGATGAAGGCGCAGGTCTTGGTCAAACCGGTGCTGTCGGTGCGGCCAGCCACCGCCGCTTCGAGCACGCTCGGATGGCTCATCAACACCATTTCCACTTCGACGGGCGACACATACTGGCCGCTCACTTTCAACATATCGTCGCTGCGGCCCGCATAGACATAGCAGCCGTTGTCCAGCTTCATATACTTGTCGCCGCTCTTGAGCCATTCTCCCAGAAAGGTCGCGCGGCTTTTGTCGCGATTGCTCCAATACATGAGTGCCGCGCTAGGGCCCTTGATGAAGAGGTCGCCGATCTCGCCGTCGGGCACTGGTCGACCGTTCTCATCTCGTAATTCAACCTCGTAGCCAGGCACCGCCGTGCCAGTGGTGCCGTAGTGAACCTGCCCCGGACGATTCGAAAGGAACACGTGCAGCATCTCGGTGGAGCCGATGCCGTCGATAATTTC
>JBPBQZ010000152.1:0-13925 GCA_050955105.1 Janthinobacterium lividum
CGACGTCGCGCCGCCGGTGAGCGCAGCCTGCAAGATGTAAGGAACAAGCGGCGCGCCGCGATGCGCGCCGCAGTGTCACCTGAGCTACGTGACACGTTCGTGTCCACGTCAAAATTTCGCAGCCCGCAGCCCATGTACACTCCGCCATTCGGTACATCCATCGAAATCGCCAGCGCCACCGCGCGTCGTAAATATTGGTAATCGAAAATTGATGGGCTCGACGCGCACGGTCGCTGCAGAGTTGTTTCCGTTTGTGTACATTCCGGCTTCGTCCATGCATTAGCGAACGAACGATCCTTACGATGTCTTGATTTCAATTTGTCTTTTGAAAGAAGGCTCGTAAGGCACACGAAAAGTATCTCAATTTCCGTTCAAGCCCTGGAATCCCCATGCTCGGCCTAGTACGTATCGCTCTCCGGCGGCCCTATACTTTTGTCGTCCTGGCGATCCTCATCCTGATCATCGGCCCGCTTGCGGCGCTGCGTACGCCGACCGATATCTTTCCCGATATCCGGATTCCGGTGGTCAGCGTCGTCTGGCAATACACGGGCTTGCCGCCCGATCAGATGGTGGGACGCATCACCTCGCCATTCGAGCGCTCGCTCACCACGACGGTCAACGACATCCAGCACATCGAAGCGGAGTCGGTGAACGGCTTCGGCATCATCAAGATCTTCTTCCAGCCGGGCGTGAATATCAGCAATGCCAACGCGCAGGTGACCGCCGTGGCGCAGACGCAGTTGCGTCAATTGCCGCCGGGCACCACGCCGCCGCTTATCCTGAATTACAACGCCTCGACCGTGCCGATCCTGCAACTCGCCTTATCGGGCAAGGGACTGTCGGAGCAAAACCTCGGCGATCTCGGGCTGAACCAACTACGTCCGGCGCTCGTCACCGTGGCCGGCGCATCGATTCCTTACCCATTCGGCGGCAAGAGCCGCCAGATACAGATCGACATCAATCCCGCGGCGCTGCAAGCACGCGGTCTGTCCGCGCAAGACGTTGCAAATGCGCTGGCGAGCCAGAACCTGCTGACGCCTATCGGTACGGAAAAGATCGGCGACCACGAATACACGCTACAGCTGAACAACGCACCCTATGCGCTCAAAGCGCTGGGCGACCTGCCGATCAAGGCGGTGAACGGCACTACCGTCTACATTCACGACGTCGCCAACGTGCGTGACGGCAGTCCGCCGCAAACCAATATCGTGCACGTGGACGGCAAGCGCTCGGTGCTGATGTCGATTCTCAAAAATGGCTCGGTCTCCACGCTGGGCATCATCGACGGCATCAAGCAGCACGTGATCGACGCCAAGGCTTCGTTGCCCGACGCGCTGCAAATCTCGCCGATCGGCGACCAGTCGCTGTTCGTACGCGCGGCCATCAGCGGCGTGGCGCGCGAAGGCGTGATCGCGGCCGCGCTGACCAGCCTGATGATCTTGCTATTCCTCGGCAGCTGGCGCTCGACTGTCATCATCGCCACCTCGATCCCGCTGGCGATTCTTGGCTCTATTGCAACGCTGGCGGCGCTGGGCGAGACGCTCAACATCATGACGCTGGGCGGTCTGGCGCTCGCGGTGGGGATCCTCGTCGACGACGCCACGGTAACGATCGAAAACATCAACTGGCATCTGGAGCAAGGCAAGCAGGTCGAGGAAGCCATCCTCGATGGCGCGGCGCAAATCGTCACGCCGGCGTTCGTTTCATTGCTGTGCATCTGTATCGTGTTCGTGCCGATGTTCTTCCTCAACGGCGTGGCGCGTTTCCTGTTCGTGCCGATGGCCGAGGCAGTGATTTTTGCGATGATCTCGTCGTTCATCCTGTCACGCACGCTGGTGCCCACGATGGCGAAGTACTTGCTGCATCCACATGATCTTGACGAAGATGCGCATGAGAAGAAGCGTCCCGGGCCGCTCGGACGCTTCCAGCAAGGCTTCGAACGACGCTTCGAGAAGATTCGCGGCGGCTACCATGGCCTGCTTGAACTCGCACTGAACCATCGCGCGCCGTTCGTCAGTTGCTTCCTCGGTTTCGTTGCACTGTCATTCGTGCTGGTGCCCTTGCTCGGCCGCAACTTCTTCCCGTCGGTGGACTCCGGCCAGATCCTGTTGCACGTGCGTGCGCCGATCGGTGTGCGGGTCGAGAAAACCGCACAGATCTTCGCTGACGTTGAAGCGTCGATTCGCCAGATCATTCCGCCCAATGAACTCAGCACAGTCGTCGACAACATCGGTTTGCCGGTGAGCGGTATCAACCTGGCTTACAACAACACCGGCACCATCGGTTCGCAAGATGGCGATATCCAGATTGCGTTGAGCGAAGATCACCATCCGACCGCCGATTACGTTAAGGAGATGCGCGCGAAGCTGCCGCGCCTCTACCCCGGCCTGACGTTCTCGTTTCCCCCCGCGGACATCATCAGCCAGATCCTCAACTTCGGCTCGCCCGCGCCGGTCGACCTGCAGGTTCGAGGCAACAACCTGTCCGCGAACTTCGCCTATGCGAATCGCTTGCTGCGCGAGATCCGCCAGATTCCCGGTGTCGTCGACGCGCGTATCCAGCAGGCGCAAAATTCGCCGACCTTCAATGTCGATGTCGACCGCACGCGGGCGCAGTTGCTCGGCATCAACGAACGCGACGTGACCAATAGCCTCGTGGTGAATCTCGCGGGGTCGAGCCAGGTTGCCCCGACGTTCTGGCTGAACAATGCGAATGGGGTGTCGTATCCCATCGTGATGCAGACGCCGCAATACAGCCTCGACTCGCTCGCCTCGCTGCAAAATTTGCCCATCACGTCGAACCTGCAAAGCAACGGTGAGATTCTCGGTGGCCTCGCCACTGTCCAGCGCGCCAACAGCAATGCCGTCGTGAGCCAGTACAACGTGCAGCCGATGGTCGAGATCTTCGCCACCACGCAGGATCGCGATCTTGGCGCCGTTGCTTCCGACATCCAGCGCGTCGTGAAGGACAACGCGGGCGCGCTGCCGAAGGGTTCGACGATAGCCTTGCTCGGCCAGGTGGAAACCATGAACAGCGCCTTCGCCGGCATGCTGTTCGGGCTGCTCGGCGCGGTGGTACTGATCTACCTGATCGTCGTCGTCAACTTCCAGTCGTGGGCCGATCCGTTCGTCATCGTCATGGCGCTGCCTGCAGCGCTCGCCGGCATCATCTGGATGCTGTTCGCCACGCACACCACGCTGTCGGTGCCCGCGCTCACCGGGGCGATCATGTGCATGGGCGTGGCAACTGCCAACTCCATTCTCGTCGTCAGCTTCTGCCGCGAGCGCCTGGCCGAACATGGCGACCCGTTCAAGGCCGCGCTCGAAGCCGGCTTCACGCGCTTCCGGCCAGTGCTGATGACGGCGCTCTCAATGATCATCGGCATGGCGCCGATGGCCCTCGCAATGGGTGAGGGCGGCGAACAGAACGCACCGCTTGGCCGCGCCGTGATCGGCGGCCTGATTTTCGCGACCACCGCATCGCTGCTGCTGGTGCCGGTGATCTTCTGCATGATTCACTCGCGGCCTGGCCGCGCGCTTGTTCCGACACCCGTTACGGGAGGTCCTGCTCATGTCGTCTAAACCTGTCACCACCACCATCGCACATCCGCCCGTGCCGCGCCGCCGACTTGTCGTGATCGGTGCGGTAGTCCTCGTCGTCGCGTTGATCGTGATCGTCGCCGGCGTCGCACTGCGCGCCGTCGACAGCCGCAACCTCAAGACCTGGACCGCCGCGCAGACGATTCCCACCGTCACCGTGATTCATCCAGTCATTGCGGCGAACGGGCCGACGCTCGATCTGCCATCGCATCTGGAAGCGTATTCGCGCGCGCCGATTTTCGCGCGCGTGAGCGGCTATCTGAAGTCGTGGAGCGTGGATATCGGTACGCCCGTCAAGGCCGGGCAACTGCTTGCGGTAATCGAGTCGCCAGAGCTTGACCAGCAGTTGCTGCAGGCACGCGCCGACCTCGCCAGCGCACAGGCGAACGCGGCGCTCGCCGGGACCACCGCGAAACGCTGGCAAGCACTGCTCGGCTCGGACTCGGTCGCGCAACAGGAAGTCGACGAACGCACCGGCGACTACACGGCGAAAAAGGCCACCGTCGCGGCCGCGCAAGCCAACGTCGATCGCCTGCTCGCGACCAAGGGCTTCGAACGCATCGTCGCGCCTTTCGACGGCGTGGTCACCGCACGCGATACCGATGTCGGCGCGCTCATCAACGCCGGCAGCGGTGGTATCGGGCAAGAGTTGTTCGTGGTATCCGACGTCAAGAAACTGCGGGTGTACGTGCAAGTGCCACAGAGCTATGCACCCGATATTCGCGACGGCACCACCGCGACGCTGACCGTGCCGGAATATCCAGGCCAGCATTTCACGGCACGCGTGACCGCATCGGCGAATTCGGTCAACGCAACCTCCGGCACCACGCTGGTTCAGCTACTCGTCGACAATGCCGACGGCAAGCTGTTGCCGGGCGGTTTTGCGAGCCTGCAATTCAAGCTGCCCGTGCAGCGAAACGCGGTACGCGTACCCGCCAGCGCGCTGGTGTTCGATGCGCGTGGGCTGATGGTGGCAACACTCGGCGCGAACGGCCAAGTCGCGTTCAAGAAGGTGACGATCAACCGAGATTTTGGTGACTCGGTCGAGATCGGCTCGGGACTTCAGCCGGCCGACCGCGTAATCGATACACCGCCCGATGGCCTAGTAGACGGCGATCATGTGCAGGTCGCCACCGCAGCCGCGAAGGTACCCGCCAATGGCTAGGCCAGCTAGGTTGCGTATTCCGGCGTTGGCGGCCGCACTAGGCGTGCTCGCGGGCTGCTCGCTGGCACCGGACTATCAGGTGCCGCTCACGCCAGTGGCCGCCCAGTACAAGACGGTGGGACCATGGATCACCGCACAGCCGGCCGATCAGTTGAGCCGCAATGGCTGGTGGAAGAGTTACAACGACGCGGGGCTCGACGATCTCGAGCAACGCTTGCTTGCCAACAATACGGATCTTGCCGCAGCGTTCGCGCATTACCGGCAAGCGCAGGCATTCGTGGATCAGGTTTCGGCTGGGCTTTTTCCGAAGCTCAGTCTGAGCGCGGTGCCGCAGCGTGACCGGCAGTCCGCCACGCGACCCTTGCGTGTCGGCGGCCCCAATGAATACAACTCCGCAACGCTCGGCGGCGAGATCGACTACGACCCTGACCTGTGGGGCCGCGTGCGTGATTCAGTGGCTGCCGGCAAGGACGAAGCGCAGGCCTCGAAGGCCGATCTGGCGTCGGTGCAACTGAGCCTGCAGATTCAACTTGCTGATACCTACATTCGTCTGCGCGGTCTTGACCAGCAGAGCCAATTGCTGACCGATACCGTTGCCGCGTTCGCGCGCGCCTTGCAGCTTACGCAAACGCTGCATGGCGGTGGACTTGTCTCCGGCCTCGATGTGTCGCGTGCGCAGACGCAACTGTCGTCGGCGAAATCGCAGTTATCGCAAAATCTTGCGCAACGTGCGCTGCTCGAGCACGCCATCGCCGAGCTGATTGGTGCGTCCGCATCCGAGTTCACTTTGCCGCAGCAGACCGCGCGTATCGCTTTGCCCGTGATTCCCGCCGGCCTGCCCTCGACCTTATTGCAGCGTCGTCCCGATATTGCCGCGGCCGAGCGCCGCGTGGCCGAAGCAAACGCGAAAATCGGTGTGGCGCGCGCGGCGTTCTTTCCGTCTCTCACGCTGAGCTTGCAAGGCGGATTCCAGAGTTCCGCATACGCCGGATTGATCAGCGCGCCCAACCTGTTCTGGGCGATCGGTCCGCAACTCGCGCAGTACGTGTTCGATGGGGGTTTACGACGTGCGCAGCTGAATTCAGCGAAAGCGGCCACCGATGAAGCCGGCGCGCGTTACCGCGGGGTGGTGCTGTCAGCGTTCCAGCAGATCGAGGACGATCTATCGCTGCTGCAGGATCTCGGCACCGCGCTGCAACAGCAACGCGACGCCGGCGATTCGGCACAGCATTCCGTCGACTTGGCGCTGAACCGCTATCGGCAGGGCGCGGTGGGCTATCTCGATGTCGTGCAGGCCCAAACCGCCGCGCTCGACGCCCAGCGAGGCGTGCTGGATGTCCAGACACGGCAGTTGAGCGCGAACGTGCAGTTGATCAAGGCACTGGGCGGCGGATGGTCGAGTGAGGAGTTGGCGAGTACGGGGCCGGGTTAGGCACGCGGTGCAAAGCCGCCCGGATCGACCTGCCCGCTTTCGCCGCCAACGTCGGCTTTGAAGAATCATCGAGACCGTTGTGCCACGACGACACCGGTCGCGCCCGTGGCCCCTGACGTTACTTCTATTTCTGAGATTGGACGGGTCCGAATACAGCAAGCACCCGAAGCTGGATCATAATACGCAAGGTTTTGCGCCGTAGCACCGGACCTTACGGGCAGGTACCGGTTTGCTGAATCTTATAAAGCGTGAGGATTTCAATGCTGAAAGACGGGATGCGCCTGCGTTTGGCGCAATGTGCGATAGCTGCATTGGCGCTGGCTGGATCGGCGACTGCAATGGCCGATCAATTCGGCGTTCAACTTGCCGGTGGTCTGGCTAATCACAACGGCAACAAAGAAGAAAAGATCGATCTGGGTGGCGTATGGGATCCGAACTTCACGTTCTGGCCCATCGGCGGCTATCACTTCACGCTGGTCGGCGAAGCGCATGTGGCTTATTGGCATCCGACCAGCGGCCCCAATCCCAATAACGTCGTCGAATTCGGGCTGGGTCCGGTGCTGCGCTTCGAGCGCGCCAGCGGTGACATCCGGCCCTACGTCGAATGGGGCGAAGGCCTGCGGCTGTTGTCGCACGCACGCATTAACGACAACTACACCATGTCGACGGCCTTCCAGTTTTCGGACATGGTCGGCGTCGGCGTCAAGTTTGGCGATCGTGCGCAGTATCAGGTGGGCTTCCGCTTCCAGCACATGTCCAACGCCAGTATCAAGCATCCCAATCCGGGCGTGAATTTCGAACAGTTGCTGCTGCAGTACAACTTCTGAGCGCGAGCCACATCGACCTCCTCGCATGAACAGCACGCCGCGCCGGCGTGCTGTTCAGCGTCGTGTGCTATCCAGTTGTCCGCCACCGCGCTGGGCTATGACGCGTTGAATGCAAAGCGAAAGATTGAATAACTAGAATCGCCTCGCAAACAAACCACACAACGCCGCTGCCCATGAAAAAAATACAGACCGCACTGCTGCTAATTGCCATGGTGGTACCGATGCTCTCGCGGGCCGCATCCGTGTCGGCCCCGGTGCTCAAACCAGGGGACACCTGGACCTATGCCACCACAGTGGAGACCGGCCCCAACGGTTGGCGACAGACGCGAGATGAGATCGTCGTGACGCGTGCCACGTCTGACCATGTCTATTTTGAAACGAAGCAGGCCGGTGCTAACCAGGCTGCAACGGAAGTGATCGCGGGCGCCGACTGGAGTCGGTCACGGAGCGTGAACGGCACCGAGACGGTGGTCAATCAACCTTTGTCTTTTCCATTGACTGGGGGAAAGACATGGCAGGTGAAATATACCGAGGCACACCCGAACGTAAAGTACGATTCGGAGGCTTTCGCGATGCGCTTCAAGGTTATCGGCCCCGAATCCGTACAGGTTACCGCCGGCAAATTCGACGCGATCAAGATCGAAGCAGAAGGCGAATGGACCGCGCAAACAGCGCCGGTGCGTGCGGCGACCAGCGGAGTGCTGTCCAATCAGGGCGGCACGACTATCGTAATGCAGGCCCGAAATCCTACGTCGGTCACGGCCACCGGCCGGCTTTATAAGGCATTTTGGTACGCCCCCAGCGTCGGTCGCTGGGTTAAATCCGTAGAAGAGTATTACAACAGCAACGACGTGCGCACCCAGCGATTCTCCAGCGAACTCGAATCGTTCAAGCCTGCTTCGCAATAGCAGAAACCCAATTCGAGCAAAGGGCGCTTCGGCTATTTCTGCGGGCGCCGCATCGGCGGCGACTATCGCCCATCAACTTCCATCATGTAAGTCGCCCAATTGATTTCGAGCGCCACTTGACTTATTGTATCGATCGATACAGAAGAGGATGATGATGCCAATATTGGGACGGCCTAGAGAGTTCGATCGTGATACGGCGCTGCAGGCCGCCATGCTGGTTTTCTGGCGCAAGGGCTTTGTAGCGACGTCGATGAACGATCTCTGCGACGCCATGGGGATCCGCTCACCGAGTCTGTATGCGGCTTTCGGCAGTAAGGAAAGCCTGTATATCGAAGCCATCCAGTGGTACACGAAAACTGTTCGCCCGCGAATCTGGGACCGCCTCGAAGAAGGTCCTAGCGCCCGGAACTGCGTGAAGAAATTCCTTATGACGGCAGCTAAAGCCCTACCGGGCGACGCAGAAGCGCCACTGGGCTGCATGGTGTCCATGGCGACAATCGGCGAGGAATGCCCGGAGGCCATACAGGAAGCCGTCAAGAACGCCAGGCTCGACGGCCTGCACCTATTGCGGTCGCGGCTAGAAGCAGCGGTCGCCGATGGCGAGCTGCCACGATCGACAGACGTCAACCGGCTAAGCCGTTTCTATCTAGGCGTCTTCCAGGGAATGTCCATTCAGGCGCGTGACGGAGCGACTCGGGCCGAATTGGAAGGTATGGCCAAGCCCGCGATGTTGGCATGGCCTGGGGCCTGATCGATAGCTCGTCCAGTTCGATGCCTCTCACATGTACTGCTCAGTCCCAGCCTCGCGCGCCAATTCCCACCTGACTACTTAAGCGATAACCACCGCAGCCATTTCTGTATCAACCAATACATAAATAGATTGACGCGTTCAATCGGGCCACCTATATTTGTATCGGTCAACACATAAATAGGATTCTGCGATGACACTACTGGGAAAGCGGGCCCTCGTCACGGGTGCGAGCAGGGGCATTGGTGCCGCCATAGCGAAGGCGCTGGCCGCCGAAGGTGCGGACGTCGCTATCACATATGAGAAGTCGACGGAGGCAGCGGCAGAGGTAGTGCACGCTATCGAGGCGCTTGGGCGTCGCGCCGTCGCGATCCAGGCCGACAGCGCGAATGTGGTCGCCGTCCAGGCTTCGGTCGAAAAGACGGTCGCCGAGCTAGGCGGCCTCGACATCCTCGTGAACAATGCGGGAATTCTTCGACTCTCCGAGGTCCAGGACATCTCGCTAGAAGATATCGACGCGCTACTTCACATCAACGTGCGCGCGCCCATCGTCGCGAGCAAAGCCGCCATTCCTCATCTCGGCAAAGGCGGTCGCATCATCAACATCGGCAGCTTCTTTGCCGACCGCGTTCCAGGAGGCGCAGGCCTTTCCGTCTACGCGCTGTCGAAATCCGCGTTGACGGCCTTCTCGCAGGGGTTAGCCCGGGAACTCGGTCCACGCGACATTACTGTCAACGTCGTGCAGCCCGGTTCCATCAACACCGACATGAACTCAGTCGACGGCCCCTTCCATGACACGCTTCGCGCGCTTACCGCACTGGGTCGATACGGCACGGTTGAGGACATCGCGAACGTGGTGGCCTTTTTGGCAAGCGAGAAAGCCCGATACATTACCGGATCGGCCTTGACCGTCGACGGCGGCGCGAACGCCTAGACCGTTCGACGGTGGCCAGTCTGAGCACCCGGCGTTGCGTGAATCCGAACCAGCGGCGATGCATAAAAGCACCTCGTAGTAGGAAGACGCGCAGCGGTAAGCGGACGTGATTTGCTAACGGACGAGCTAAACATCTGCAATCCTGGACCGCCACTCTCCGAGTGCGATGCAGTGCGCGCATACCCAAGGAGCGAGCCTTTCCGCCAAGCCTTTCGCAGAGGCGTTTTGCTCGGCAAGTGACGCCGACCAGCGCGGCCATCGCGCCGTACGCCGCCTTCGGTGCGCTCTATTTCGCGATCTCGGCAATCGCCCTCGCGGTGGCGTCCAGCCGCAATTTGACGCGCGCTAATCAAAGCCTTGCATGACCCGCTAAACGTGCTTGGCCAAGTG
The DNA here is from genome assembly GCA_050955105.1 of Janthinobacterium lividum. Taxonomy (GTDB): domain Bacteria; phylum Pseudomonadota; class Gammaproteobacteria; order Burkholderiales; family Burkholderiaceae; genus JBPBQZ01. The sequence goes on from JBPBQZ010000152.1 coordinate 10,004, forward strand.
CATTCAGCGACACGCCGGCTTGTGCGGCTTCGATGGCAAGCGCGCGATGGACGCGCCGGTCAATCCGCATATTGAAGGGGCCACTGTATTCACGGCGCGCCGGTGGCCGAAAACGATCCCGGCAAGACCCGACGCCCTGAGCAGCAGGTATGCTCTGACGACAAACCGGCGCCAGGCCGTCCCGTTGGACGACGGCATCCCGATCCAGCAGGCCGACATACCCAAAGCCGACACAATCAACCCACATTCGACTCGCTCGGAAATCTCCATGCCAGACGCTGCAACTTCCTCGCCGCGTATCGGCCCCCTGTTTGCCCTATCGCCGTTCCTGCGCCCTTATGCCGGGCGCTGGGCGCTCGCGCTGGTGGCGCTCGTCACCTCGGCGGCTGCGACACTGGCGTTGCCCGTGGCATTCAAATACTTGATCGACCGTGGCTTCGCGGGCGGTGACCGGACGCACATCGATCGCTATTTCCTTGCGCTATTCGTCGTTTCACTGATTCTTGCCGCCGCCACCGGGCTGCGCTTCTACTTGGTCTCTTGGCTGGGCGAGCGCGTCACAGCGGACCTGCGCCGTGCGGTCTACCAGCACGTGATGGGGATGAGCCCGCAGTTCTTCGAGACCACGCAAACTGGAGAGGTGCTGTCGCGCCTTACCACCGACACCACGCTGATCCAGGTAGTGGTGGGCACCAGCCTCTCGACGGGGCTGCGCAATTTCTTCATGCTCACCGGCGGCGTGGCGATGCTGGTAGTGACGAGCCCGACACTGTCCAGCTACATCATCGTCACGCTGGTGGTGGTGGTCGCGCCGATCGTCATCTTTGGACGGCGCGTGCGGCGCCTCTCGCGTGCCAGCCAGGACAAGGTCGCCAACGCGAGTGCGATGGCGGGCGAGGTGCTCAATGCTATGCCGACCGTGCAGTCTTACAGACAGGAAGCTTTCGAGGCGCGGCGTTTTGGCGGTGCGGTGGAAGAGGCGTTCCAGACGGCGCTTACGCGGATCCGGGCGCGCGCCTGGTTGACCGCCGTGGTGATCGTGCTGGTATTTTCCGCCATCGTGTTCGTACTCTGGCTTGGCGCACAGGCAGTTCTGGCGGAGCGCATGACGGCGGGCCAACTGTCCCAGTTCATCCTCTACGCCGTATTCACCGCCAGCGCGGCGGGATCGGTTGCCGAGGTATGGGGCGATCTGCAGCGAGCCGCGGGCGCCACCGAACGGCTATTGCAACTGCTGGCGGCGCGCTCGCCCGTGGCGGAGGAAAAGACAACCGTGCCCCTGCCAACACGCGGACGCGGAATCAGCCTGCGCAACGTCAGCTTCTCTTACCCATCCCGCCCTGGCAGCACAGCGCTCTCCGAGCTCACGCTTGAAGTGCGCGAGGGCGAACACGTCGCACTGGTCGGCCCATCCGGCGGCGGCAAAACCACCCTGTTTCAACTGCTGCTGCGCTTTTACGACCCACAGTCCGGCAGCATCCTGATCAACGACGTGCCGACGCGGCAAGTGCCGCTCGCCGAGTTGCGTCAAGCCATCGGCATAGTGTTGCAGGAGTCGGTGATCTTCTCGGGCAGCGTGCTCGATAACATCCGCTATGGCGCACCCGAAGCCACCCTCGCGCAGGTGCAACACGCCGCCGAGATGGCCGCTGCAGACGGCTTTATCGGCGAGCTGCCGCAAGGCTACGACACGTTTCTCGGCGAGCGCGGCGTACGGCTATCAGGCGGACAGCGTCAGCGCATCGCGATCGCTCGCGTGCTGCTCAAGAATCCGCCCATCCTGCTGCTCGACGAGGCCACCAGCGCGCTCGACGCGAGCAACGAACGGCTGGTGCAAACGGCACTCGACAATGCCGCGCAGAACCGCACCACGCTGGTCATCGCGCATCGGCTTGCCACCGTACAACAGGCCGACAGAATTGTTGTGCTGGAGCGAGGCCGCGTCGTCGCACAGGGGCGCCATGCCGAGCTTCTTCAGAGTTCGCCGCTTTATGCGCAGCTTGCGGCACTGCAGTTTGGGAAGCCGATGCGGAAGATAGCGGAGCTGGACTCGTGATCAAACCGGAGTTACTTCGATGCTGCTATCCGTGTGCGCATTTCAAGTACCTGCAGCACGGATTGCCCGCGGCCTGTAAGCGCCCCGGTCTCACCCGCCTGGTGGTGGCGAGGAAGCCTCAACAGCGGACCGCCACAGTAGCCACTATGAGAGCCGAGAACACCAGCGCCGGGGCGAGATGCCGGAACGGCTCCCGATTTCGTAGCAACGTGAAGAGCGCGCCAATCATGATCGCACCGGCCAGCGTTAGGCCTAAAACTCTCGTTTGTTGTCCAAGAAGAAGTGCTGCACTGAGCAGCTCGAGAGCGCCACAGAACAACTGAAACCATCCCGGGTAACCCCAGCGTGCGAAGTCGCGCTTCGCCGCGCCGAGTCCTGCGAGATTGACCACCCCAGCAACCGCGAACAGAACTGCTACGATCATCGCGAGAATCGATTCGAAAGATGCAGTGCTTAACGCCATCGTCATACTCCATTGCTTTGCTGAAAGTGTTTCTGTGCAGAGAGGTCCGCAATCAAGCCGGGGCCGTGGGGTTCCCACGCAAGGACTCGCCGGGCATGCTGGCCGCTTACCGTCTGGTCGAGCGCCAGTGCGTCAGCGAATGGCCCAAGCGATTTGCGAGCATCGTCGAGCGGCCAAAATTCGACGCGGTCGGCGCCGACCGAGGCCCGAATCGCTTCGCCCATTTCGGCAACAGCAACGGCGTCTTCCGCGACCACGTTGAAGATCTGTCCCGCGACTCGATCGTCCCCGCTTGCCGCTCGCTCCACCGCGCTCAGGTAGGCCGTGGCGAGATCATCGACGTGCACGGCAGCCCAGTGGTTGCGACCATCGCCGACGACCCTCACGCTGCCGGTATGGCCAACCATGCCGGCAAGCATGCCGAAGACGCCGCCGCCATAGCCGTGCACCATCGCCGGCCTGAGGATCACCGCGGCAATCGAGCGGCGCGCTGCTAGCGCCAGCACCTGCTGCTCCACTGCGGGCCGCCAGGCGACGAGTGGTGTCGGGTTCAGCGCCGATGCTTCAGTCGCGGGCCCGCCCTCCGTATTGCCGTAGACCCAGGTGCCCGACGTATAGACAAACGCCGCGCCCGGATGCAAATGCGAAAGCATCGCTACGGCCGCGGCCTCGTCAGCAGCAGCGGCGGAAGCATCGTTGGTCGACGCCATGTGCGCCACGCCATCAGCGGCACCGGCTGTCGCAGCGAAAGACTGTGGTTCACGCAGGTCGCCGCCATGCAGTTTCACGCCTAGACGTGCCAGCGCGCTGGCGGCCGCCGACTTCTCGTCGCGCACCAGCGCGGTCACTTGATGTCCCAGGCTGATTGCCTTGCGCGCGACCGCTTGCCCGATGTAGCCCGTACCACCTGTAATGAATAGTTCCACGGCGTTCTCCTGGATGATTGCCTACGAGGTTGATAGTCACATCAACGAGACTTATCGGTCTCGTTTTGGCAAATCTAAACGAGACCGACCAGTCTTGTCAACTATTCAGCGATCTGTTATTTATCCGGCATGAACACATCCCCTCTCTCCGACCTAAGCCCGCTGCAACGCCGTAAACGGTTGGCCATCCTCGACGGCGCGAAAACTGTTTTTTTAAGCCAGGGTTTCGGCCTGGCAACGATGGACGATGTCGCCGCGGCCGCTGGCGTCGGCAAACAGACCGTCTACCGACACTTCAAGTCGAAGGAGGCGCTCTTCGTGGGTCTGGTGAGCTCGATGTGCGCTCAGGTGGGTGGATTTCTTGCCAGCGCTCTGGACGAGCCGTCCGATGAATCGCCCGAAGTCGAGTTGCGCGAGTTGGGATGGGTGTTGGCGCAAAGCCTTATCGCGCCGGAGAATCTGCGGCTTTACCGGGCC
>JBPBQZ010000153.1:0-13320 GCA_050955105.1 Janthinobacterium lividum
AAATGACGCGTACCCAACAGCACGCCACGCAGATCGATCGCCAGCGTGCGATCCCACACCTCCAGCGACATCGACAGCAACGACGACGGCGGCGGCAGGATGCCGGCATTGTTGATGAGGATGTCGCAACGCCCGAAGCGTTCGTCGACGCGCGCCGCGGCCGCGCCGACCGACGCGTCGTCGGCGATGTCGCATGCGACCGCCAGGCAAGGTGTGCCGGCGGCCTCGAGGCGCACCGCCAGCGGCAGCACCAGCGCTTCCTTCAGGTCCAGCAATACGATGCTGGCGCCCAGCGCGGCCAGACGCTCGACGATGGCCGTACCCAGCCCGCCACCGGCGCCCGTTACCACCGCGACGCGGCCGTCCAGTCGCTGCAAGGCGTCGTCACGCATATCAGAATTCGACAATCGTGTTCTCCAGTTCACCAAAGCCGGCGATGCGCGCACGCATCACATCGCCCGCCTTCAAAGCCAACGGCGGCGTCTTGGCAAAGCCCACGCCCGACGGCGTGCCGGTTGCGATGATGTCGCCGGGCGACAGCGTCAAGCCGGCGGACAATTGCTCGATGATTTCAGGCACGCCGAACAGCATCGACGACGTCGATGACTGCTGGCGCAGTTCACCATTGACGTCGAGTTCGAGTTGGAGCGCCTGTGCGTCGGGCACCGCCGACCGATGCACGATGTACGGCCCGATCGGGCATGAAGTATCCAGCGTCTTGCCCTTGAACCACTGGCCATGCAGTGCCTGCAGATCGCGCGCCGTCACATCGTTGACGATGGTGTAGCCGAACACATGTTCCAGCGCGTTTTCGCGCGAGATGTTGACGCCGCCCTTGCCAATCACGATGCCGAGTTCAATCTCATAATCCAGCATCTTGGTAATGCCACCGTGCAGTTTCACCGGTGCCCGGTGGCCCACCACCGTGGTCGGCGCCTTGCTGAAGAATTCCAGCGCTTTCGGGAAATCATGCGGATCGCGGCCGCGCGCCAGATTGCCCTCGATGATGTGCTCGCGATAATTGCGGCCCACGCAGAAAACATTCTTGCGCGGCAGCGGAATCGGCGCCAGCCACTGCAAGCCGCTCAACGGCAAGCGCTCGCCCGGCGTCTGCGCGTCGCGCGCCACGATCTGCCTGAGTTGCTCAAGACCCGCGTCGCCAAGCTCGATCAGATCGAGCACCGTACGCGGCGCGCCCACCGCTGCGCCACCGCCGGCGCCGTCCCATGCCGCCGAGACGTTCAAAACCTGCGTGTCGTTGATGACGACGCCCAGCGTCGGCTGCGATGCGGCAAGGTAAGTCAGTAGTTTCATTTTTTGAGGTCGGTTTTGAGATGGCTGGCGGAAGCGGGAGTTAGCTGCCCGGAATTTTTAACGCGCGTGGCCAGGCTGCGCACATGCGCGCGTGACAGCTCGGCGGCGTGGGCGGCATCGCGCTCCTGCATGGCGTCGATGATGGCCAGATGCTCGCTCAATGACGCCGGCGCGCGGCCCAGGCGCTCGATGGTGCGCGTACGCACCATTTGTCGGTGGCCAAACGACTTCCAGACGCGTTCAAGCAGCGAGTTTTGCGCGAGACTGATAATTTCGCGATGGAAATTCACGTTGGCCAGCGCGTAGTCCTGTTGCAAGGCTTCGGTCACGCCGCCCTCGAAAGGCGAAAACAGCGCTCGCAGCCTGTCGACATCGCGCTGCGACGCATTCAATGTCGCTTCGCGCGTGGCGAAACCTTCCAGTTCCTCGCGCAGTTGCAGCCATTCGAGATATTCGCTTTCGGATGCCGGTGTCAACAAGGCGCCGCGGCGCGGCTGCATGCTCACCATGCCTAATAGCTCGAGGCGCATGAGCGCCTCGCGCACCGGCGTGCGACTGACGCCGAGCTTTTTCGCCAGATGTTCTTCGCGAATGCGAATGGGAGCTTCGATACTTGACGCCATCACGGCCAATTCGGCACGCACGGCTTCGAAGACCTCGTCTCGCAAATAACTGCGGCCGGGCAGTTCGTCGTCCATGGAGGCCTGAATGAAATTTGTGTACGGATTTTATTTATTGCATACAAAATCACAAGGGCGCCGAGATAATGGTTTTCCCTAGGGCGATAACGTTGCGACCGCGAGTGCATCGTTTTCAGGCGATTGTGTCGACGACTCCGCCATCGACGCGCAGGGCAGCACCCGTCGTCGCAGACGCCAGCGGCGACGCCACATAGACCACCATGTTCGCCACCTCTTCCACGCTGGCCGCGCGCTGGATGATCGAAGACGCACGGCGCGCCTTCACAAAAGCACGTGCCTCTTCATCAACCGTGCGGCCGCTTTGCTTCGCCAACTGAGAGAATTTGGCCGACAGCGATGCCGACAAGGTTGGTCCAGGCAGCACCGCATTCACGGTCACGCCGGTGCCTGCCATGCGCTTGGCCAGACCCCGCGAAATCGACAGCAGCGCTGTCTTGGTAAACCCATAGTGCAGCATGTCAGGCGGAATATTCAAACCCGACTCGGACGACAGAAAAACCACCCGCCCCCAGTCGCGCGCCTGCATGCCCGGCAAATAGGCGCGCGACAGCCGCACCCCCGACATCACGTTCACCTCGAAAAACCTCGTCCATTCGCTGTCGGGAATCTCGAAAAAGTCCTGCGGACCGAAGATACCTAGGTTGTTGATGAGAATATCGCAAGAAGGCCGCGCGCCGACCAGCGCCGCGCAGCCTTCAGCCGTGCCCAGATCCAACGCCACACCGTCGACCACGGCACCCGGCAATTGCTGCCGCAAATCCGCCAACGCCTGGTCGACCGCGCCCTGCGTGCGCCCATTGATCGTCACTGAAGCCCCGGCGGCCGCCAGACCCTTGGCAATGCCGAAGCCGATCCCCGCGGTCGAACCCGTCACGATGGCATGCTTACCGGATAAATCGATCTTCATTTGCGCAGCTCCTCAATCGTCTAGTGTTGAACGGCAGGACAAGCGTCCGTACCAAAAACCGTCGCCACCGCGCAGGTCGAGGTCAACATGCGCGCACCGTCGTGTCCGACGCCCGGCACAATATGAAAACTCTGCGTGGTATTTTCAGGATGGCGCAGTCTTATATAGCTGAAGTAGTTGCGTGCCCGCGCCAACCGATTGGCGCCCTGCGCTTCGGCGGCGCAGCTTCGATCCAGCACGGCCTGCTGAGGATCGTCGTCGCGGCCGCCTACCAGGTAGGTGATCTGACGGCTCATATAATCGCTTTCGAGCTGCGCCGGCATCAGGTCGGACAGTGGCGTCGGGCGTTGCGTCATCCCATATTTCCACTGATCGAAGTCGGCACAGGTCGCGGCATCGAATGGCGCGAAGCCACCGTCGGGCGCCGCACGCAGCGTGTCGAAATAGGCGTAGCTGGAAGGACTGGCGATAACGAACACGGCGTCGATGCCGGCGCGCTTGAGCACGTCCAGCCCCGGCGCATGAATCGCGTAGCGCTGCGTCACTTGGGCGCCGCCCGAGTGGCCGATGATGGCGACGTGGGCAAGATGCGGAAACAGCGAACGATCCGCCAGCCGCGCTAACACCGCGTCGAGTGCCGCATACGAAGTGATCGGCACCGGCCCGACCGCCGGCGCCCCACCCATCCAGGCGTTGCCAGACCAGCGCAACACCTGCGCCGGAATTGCGTGAGCTCGCGTATCGACGGTATTGAGAAATTGTGGTGCCACCACCAGCGTCGTCGCGGCGGCTGCGGCCGTCCCCGCCGCGCCGCCCGCCGCGACCACTGCCTGCCCTGTCTCGAAATAGGTGGCCGCATTGCGCAGCAGGCCATGAATGATGACCACCGCGCGAGTAATTTCAGGATGGGGGGTCGACCAGTCGGTCGATAAGTAGATTGGCAAAAGCGCCGGAGCGCCGCCTTGATCGGGAGCAATGCTCAGATAGCGTGTGGAAATATTATCTACCGCGCCACGGCGCGGCGCGGCCTCGACCAGTTGGCTGATAAAGCTGGTCAGCAAGCAAAAGCTTACAGCCAGCATCGACCATCCAAGTCTCGACGGTTTCGATGGCGCCGCAGCCGCGCCGAGTCGAATTCGAGAAATCGCATGGACAAATGGCCGTCCGCACCTGGACCAAGCATGGCGCATGGCGCCCTCCATCACGCTGGCGCCGATCGGCGCCGATCAAGAGAGGGCATGATGCCATGCACGGCCGCGCCGCGCAGGGCACGCCGCAATCAGCCGACTATTCGAGCAAACCTGGCACCGACGACGCCCGCCCGGTTTTGATTTGCCCCCGGCTTGACGAAAACCTGTCGGGCGCCGGGGCCGTCGCGAGACTATCGCGTCGGTCCGCCAGATCCAAGACGAACTCTTCGCATAATTCCATCACGCGCTCGGCGGCGGCGGCACCATAAAGCGAATGATCCAATTCTGGCAACAATCGGGTACCCACGTTTTTCCATCCCGAAAAAGCGCGCCGTACGCTGCCGAAATGGCGGGTCAACTGATCCACACCCGGGTCGAAGGTGCCGTAAATAAGCAGCGCGCGAACTCCCTTGCGTTCCATTGTCCGCATCACTGCACGCTCCGAACCTACTTGCGGCTCGATGCCGAGCCACTCGGTGAACATGGCGAGCGGCACGTGCAATCGATTCAAGGCGAGAGCCAACATGGAAACCACGATGCGCACGGACTTGCGTTTCTCGCGCCAGGCGCGCTGCCATTTCGCGCGGTTCTTCAATGAAGAATAATAGCCGCGAGCACCACCTTTGGCTTCCTTTGCCGCTTCCGCGAAGGTCATGCCGATCGGCCAGGTAAAGCGCGCAAGGTTCACTGCAATCACGCCGGCAATAGCGCTCGAATGCACCGCCGCCTGCAGCGCGCTGTAGGCGCCGGAACAGACGCCAAATGCCACGACTTTGCGATATCCCTGCGCCACCAGCCAATTCGCCATTTCGTCGACATCCCTGATTGCCGCGCTCGAATACATTAATGCGCTTTGTTCGTCAGGCGATTTCCTGCCGCCGTCACCGATTCCATCGAGATCGATGCGCAGCGAGGCAATGCCCTCGCGAGCCAGGCAACGCGCCATCCGTACCGCCAGTCGGCCATCACCCTGGCTGGGGTTGGCCGCGGTATTGACAATAAGCACCGCCGGCGTAGCGTAGCGCTGCGCTTCGCTTATCGAGCCGCCTGCGATGGGGGTGCATAAAATTCCGAACAAGAGCCGGTCACCGATTTGCACAGCTCGCTCAACCACCTCCGGCGCCATTGCCATGCTTTGAACTGACGTGGGCAATGCGGTTTGCTTCGCAGTCTGCGCGGTTTGATCCAGCAGCCATTCCGGCTTGTGCGCGTTGGCCGTACTCGCCGACTCGCGCGGCGCTGTCATGGGCAACGCAGCCACCCAGCCGACTATCGACTCGATCGCATGACGCGGCAATCTCGAAAATACGGTTTGGCACATCGTAGACTGCATCTCGCTGAACGGCAGCGACGTCACCCGCGACTGTCGCGCATCGAGCGCCTGCGCGAGCAGCGCACCGTCCCCCAGTGTCGAATCAATGATCAAGGCAGTCTGCGGCACGCCATCTGATGATGCCAGATACCGGCTCAAGTCGAGTGCACTGATGTCTGCAATAAAATCACTGCCGTAACGATTCCCCATCAATCGGAACTGTGGATCGCAGGCCTGGGCGACCTGCACCGGCGTGGGCAAGCGGTCGAGCCAACCCTGCTGAATCATGCGCATCTCGCGCACAAACTGGCGCCCGCGCACCATCGGAGCAATTGCCACGACTGAATCAACGCCCTTTGTCATCGGCGGCTCCGCGTCACTCGAGTGACCTGCGGAGGCACCGATCACAGCCAGCGCCGCGCCGAAGCGAACACCACACAGCGTCAGCTGCGAGACCCCGCACTCCTTGCGTAAATAATCGATCGCTTGCTGCACACTGCGTTGGGATGCCTGCATTCTCCCTTCGTCCAGTTCATCGCCGCTTGAGTTGCCACTGGATGGATAGTCGAAGCGCAGTGCGGCAATCCCGGCATCCGCGAAGTCTTCGGCGAGTGCCCGGATGAATTTGTGTGTCCACAGTGCTTCATGGCCCAAGGGTGGGCACAGCACCACTCCTCGACCGCTTGGACTCTTAGCTTCGTGCACCCAGCCGAAGCAATCCGCAAAAATAACCGGTCTCATAGCGTTCCTTTTATTAGTGAAGGCTTATTTGAATTAATCGCTCTAACTTCGCCGCACGGCACGATGCGCTTGGCCGAAAGCCGCGTCGCCATCGTGTGCTCGACATCGGCAAGCAAAGCCACACGGGCCATGCGCCCAGGCACAAGGTGAAACCAGTCATCACGCGCGATGAAACCCGGCACGACGACATGTACGTAGCGTGCGAGACGCGACGTCTCGATATCCACCCACCAGACACCATCGCGCTCTTCAAGCCGGGTCGTCCAATCGATCGCTTCGCGCGCGTTGCTGCGTTCTGGGAAATAGAAGGCTTCCGACAGCACCGTGCCGTCTTCGAGCGAGCGCAGTGTCGCCACTACTGCATCGTGTTCGCGCGGGCCGAAACGATAGGCGTAGGTGAAATCGAAAAAACGCCCCAATAGTTCAGCGGCGTTGGCGCGCCAGGCGCCATGCGCGGCAATCTTGATTTCGACATCGCAACGGGCTATCGCGGTGCGCCCGTCACGCAGTGCGACGACTTCGACCAGCGCGCGCAAAGGCGTCGACGTTTCGTTCAATACGTGCACGTCAAGACCGTTGACGCTTTCGTCGACCAGTAGAATCTGCCTGCTGGCCGAGACTTGCCGCAGCGCATGCCAAGCCGACTTCGGCCGGCCGTGCGCGTCGATCAGCCCCCAACCCGCGCCCGGCCGCAAATCCTGCAACTGCCACACCAGCGCGCCCGCACAGGGGCTTTGCGGTCTACGCCATTCGCTGAACACGGTCTGCATCAGGTCGGCCACCACCGCGCGCGACATTTCGAGATAGCGCTGCGGGTCCTCGTAACGCAAACGCGGCGCGTCGACTCCGTAGAGCGTCTGCAGATAGTGATCGCGCACGTCCTCGAAATCCCAGGGCGCCCCCGCATCACGCGGTACAGCTGCTTTCCAGCGCGGATCGTGCACCGCTGGCGCACCCATCTCGGTCACCGTGGCTTCGCACGGTACATTGGCGAAAGCCAGGCATTCCGATGCAAAGCGCACACCGGCACGACGCGCGTCGTCGAGCGGCCGCAGATAGGCACCCACGCCGTAGTAGTGGGTCACTCCCGTGCGCGCGGCAAATGGCAGCACGCCGCCAGATGGCGAATTCGAGACATAGCAGACATCCGGCCGCAGTTGCGCGACCAGCTCGGCCAAGATGTTGGCAAACAGCGGCAATTCGCGTGCAGCAGGCGGTAGACCGAGCATGGCCGCTTGCTGTTCGATTTCACTGCCGCCACACAACACCATCAACGATGGCGATGACCGCGTACGCGCAATCAACTGCCTCGCCTCGCGGCTCACTTCATCAGTGAAATCGGCAGCGTCCGCCGGATAATCAAAATTGGCGAACATGAAGTCCTGCCACACCATCAGACCAAGCTCATCGCATGCAGCGTGGAACGCGTCACTTTCATAGGCCATCGTGCCGCCGACGCGCACCATGTTGAAGCCAGCGTCGACGGCTGGCCGCAGCCAGCGCAAGCAGGCCTCGCGGTTATCCGGCATATCGACGAGGTCGGCACTGGTCCAACAAGCGCCACGCGCAAAAATGGGCACCCCATTGACCACCAGCGTGAATCCTTCACCGTCGTCGCCGCGCGCGACTTCGAGACTTCTGAAGCCCGTCGTGCCGAGTTCGATTCGCTGATCTCCGCAGCGCGCCGTCACGGCATACAACACCGCTTCGCCATGGCTGCGCGGCCACCACTTGCCTACACTGGGAATGCACAGCCGGCCAGTCAGAGTGCTCGGGCCCGTGACAAGCAGAGTGGTCTCGTACCCTCCGGCGCTCACCGTCACCGCCCCGGCGCCGGGCTCCTCCGCGAATGCGCTCCATGGCGCCGCAAGCTCCAGCTGGATATCCAGCCAGCCGTCATCGCCCACCAGCGACGGTCGCAAAATCGCCGCAGTCAACGCCAGCGGCACAGCCGGGTCGATCAATTCCACGGGCCGCCACGGGCCAATCACATCGATCGATGGACACCAGCCCGGCATATGGCCAAGTAAGGTGGTCCTGATTGCCCGCAGTGGCTGCGCGTCGATCATTTTGGGACGCCAGCGTCCCCTGCCGCGTTGCCGTGCCACCGCGGCATCGAGCGATCTGAAACAAAGATAGAGCGAAGCCGAGCCGTTGGCCGGCAATTGCAGCGGCACGTCGTACGCCGCAAACATATTTCGAGAGCGCAGCAGGCAGGCGTCGTCCAACCACACCTCGGCCAGCGTCGCCAAGCCATGCAGCCGCAAAATACGCGCGCCGCTTCCCTCGACGCGCAAGCGATACCAATAATCCGCATCCGCTAAGTGAGCGGGTGCGGCCGCGTCGAAGCGCCCCACCCGCCGCAACGCACCCGCCACCGTACCCGGCACCGGTGCGTCGATCCAGGCGCCATTTGCCTGCTCGGCCGCCGACCACGCAAGCGGCGGCCGCTCCCATTCGTCCGCGTCGGTACGCAACATTTGCCAGCCGCCCGTCAGCCGTTCACAGGCTATGCTTGCTGCGATAGCCAGTGACAAGTCAGACGTTGGCGGCAGGTCGCGTTTCATTACGCAGCCGCCTCCGACGCGAGCTTCGCGGCAGGCATGCCGAAGTTTCTATGGAGTCCGTTAATCACGATGTCATATGAAGCTTCCAGAATATCGAGACAGCTTTCGCCGCGATCAACGCGCGAACGGGCCGCCGAGCGCGCAAGACGGAACTCCAGCACCATCGATTCCGATGCCAGCTTCTGGCAGGCATCGACCAGCGGCCCGAGCGGTTCCACATGCGACGGCCGCTGCATGTCGATCCAGCGCAGATAATGGCCCAGCAACTCGAAATTGGCCCCCATCTGCCGCACGGTATTGAACGAGTAGCCGTGGAAAAATTCCGGCGGCTGGTCTACCAGTCGTTGCGCATCGCCCGCCAAGGCGCGGCGAAACGCGGCAATCGGCGACAGATCAGGCACGCGCCGCAAATGGCGTATGAACAGACCCAGCGACACTTCGCGCAACAGCACTTCCGGCAGCGCCGGCATCACCCGCTTCACGCACTCGACATACGGCGGCAAGGTGGCATTCGTCATCGAATGCGCGCGATGATCGAAGATCCCGGCGAAGTCCTCACCCTCCAGTTCGTAGTAGCCGGTGTTATGGAAATAGCCGACACGGCGGTTCAACAAGTCGATGCGATCGATGCCGATCGTCGTCTTGACGTGCTGGCGTCCGTAACTGATGCCCTGCGTATCCGGCAGGTACCAGGCATCGACCTCGATCAACATCACACGACCGCGGGCAACCTGGGTCACCGCATGGGAGAGCACCGACTCATAGATCGCGTGCTCTTGCACGACGATGCCATACAGCGTTTCGAGATCCTCAAAAGGAATCTTGAAAAACGTGAACTGATCACCTTCAAAATCCTGGGCGACAGTGAACGGCAACGCCGCGTGCGGGTCGAGGCCCCAGCCGTGCAACAGCTCGATCCACAAATCGACATAGCAGTTCTTCTGCTTCCAGACCATGTCCGGGCCATGCAAGCGATGCGGCTTGCGCTGGCAGGCTGGTGCGACTGCACTGTATTCCACCATCATTTTCCCCACAGAACGCGACGCACGCCACGCGGCCACGCGTTGATGTTGAAGCCGTGATGCTTGAAAAGACTCAAGGTGATGCGCTCCATGCCGAACCCCACGCAGCCGGTGTGCGCGACCTTGCCATCGGAGGTACGGATATCCCACAGCTCGCCGAAGTGGTCCATGTGATAGTTGAAGCTCAAGCAGGCGGTCGGCTTGTCGACGCTATTGATCGGAATCAGCAGCTCGAATTTGAGATTCTGTTCACGCTGGCTGTGTGAAACAATCTTGCCGCCACGTCCAAAGAACGGATCGTTCGCCAAATCGATAGTCATCGGCAAATCCATCGCTTCGATCAGTCGCTGACCGCGTTGCATCCAGTCCTCGCGGAAGGCGAGAATCTGTTCTGGCGTACCGAAGCGCACGTATTCGCGCATACGGAACAACTGCATGCGCGCTGGATCCAGCGATGGCTCGTGACGGAAACAATAGGAGAAGACGTCGACGAAGCGCCCCTCGAGCGGCAGCGGTCCGCGCCGCGCAACCACCGGATATACGGGATAACAGGCCGCCGGTGTCATGACCACGTAGGTCGGCTTCTGTTGCTCGGTCCAATCTTCACCACGATTCAGACAGTCGAGCAGTTGTTGATGCTCGTGCTCGTTGCCGCAAAAGCTATGCACGGTTCCAGCCAGTTGCGGGAAGCTCTTCATATAATCGCTGCGCTCGAAGTCGGTCCGGCTCATGGCCGGCGGAAAGCGCAGCTTCTCGGCGTTCTGGTCTTCACCGCAGTGGGTAATGAGCGAGTCGACCGCTTCCACTACTGATTCGAAATCGGCGCCTCGTCCATAGACTCCAGGCACACCAGTTGGTATCAACAAGCCGTTGTCGATCAGGTCATTCAACAGACTGCGTTCGGTCAGGCTGTCAATCTTCTCAACGGCAAGGCGCGCCGCGTCGGCGCTGACGGATAAGACCGGCATGGCCGTCCCACTCGTTTCTTGGTTCATAGTCCTGTTTCCGGCGAGTTGAAGCGCTGCGCAAGCAGCAGATTGGCGGTGTTCAGATCGATCCGATCGTTATTGATCATCAGCGGTGCCGAGCACACGTCTCGTAAATGTCGACCCAGGCTATAAGAACTGTCGTTCTTGTAGGCGGCCATCCCGCAGACCTGCATCGATTCCTGCACGATCTGCAGAGCGGTTGTCGACATCGAGGTTTTGAGCGCATTCATGCCCGAGGCATATGCCATGGAATTGGCCCACGACAGCGGTTCTGTCGCATCTGCATAGTCGTCCAACGAGGCATCGATGCGTGAAGACATCAGTCGCAGACACGAAAACGCCGCGGCCAGACGGTGCGCCGAAGGAGGCAGCGCACCCGCGCCAGACTGCGCCTGTGAGCGAAAATAGCGCTGCGCCTGATTCAGGGAATCACTGGCGATGCCCAACCAGACCGCGGACCACAGGATGTGGGACACAGGCACCATCGTGCGATCGGCAATCTCGCTGAATGGCGTCTTGAAAATCTGGCCACTGGTGCCGTGGGCCGCTAACGCGAAGCTTTCGCTACACGTCCCACGCATGCCCAGCGCATCCCAGCCGCCGCGGCGCGTCAGCGTCAACGATCCTTTCAAGAGTGTCACCAGCACCTGGTCAGCGGCTTGCACCGTCGGCCCGCGACGCGCCGTCGCCAAGATCACATCGGCATGCGCACCATAGGAAATCGTCGGCGCCAGCTTGTTCAGTGTGAATACACCGTCATTGAATTCCACCGCACAGCCGCTGTTGCGCAAGTTGCCGCCCACTGCGTCTTCGGAGGTTGCGGAAGCCATCAGCCACTGATGACGTGCTGACTGCTCGAGGAAGCTTCGATGCCAAGGTTCATCGACCGCATGGCGCAACAGGCAGGCAACCTGTATCTGATGCATCGCGAACACCATCGCCGCCGACGCGCAGCCGTGGCCCATGATGCGGCACGCCGAAGCCACGGCGGCCAGCGACGCACCCTGCCCACCCAACTCGCGCGGCAGCATCGCGCCGAGCAAACCCAGTTGCTTCATCGCTTCGACTGCTTCCGCAGGGAATCGGCCGATTCGATCGACATCGTTCGCATGCCGCATCGCCACCGCTAATACCGCGCGCGCAGCGTCGTCAAGAACGCGCCGGTCCGCGGGTCCGTCCGTCGCTCGCTTTGACGCAGGCACTGTCGGCATGTTGCTCTCCTGCGTCGGCGTAGCCGGCGGCGCAATTTCCGTAGTGGCCGCGATCGCGTTCATGCCGACTGCTCGGTTTGCTTCAATTGATCGACCGCTTCTGCCAGCGAGTCCACACTCTGAAACAGATATCGATTGAGCATTTCATCAGGTATCTCGATATCAAAGTGTTTTTCGATCGCCAACATCAACTGGATCGTCGTCAAAGACGAAAGTCCCGCTTCGTAGAGGTCATCGCCATCGGATCGGCCGTCCGCTGGAAGCTCTATGTGGGCGATGTCTCTCAAAATCTCACGCAAGGCTGCTTTCATTTAACTGTCCTGTAGGAAGCGATATTGGGTATGTAGTAAGGCGCTAAACCGCAAAGGAAGAGACGAGGAGCATGTCCGAACTCAGACGTCCTGCGGATAAGCGCGCCACCGTTCGGACACCCCTGGGCGCCAACCACGTTGCATACAAAACGCGTCGGTGCGAGGGCGTAACAGTCGCTCGAATTCGCGTCGCGCCACGCTATAGCATTCACCGGCACGTTCCTCGAGCGCTTCGCGATCGCGAATCTCGATATGCCCACGTCCTTGGCGAATGAAGCCAGCCTTTTGCAATCTTCCGGCTGCCTCCGTAACCCCTTCCCGTCGCACGCCAAGCAACTTGGCGATGGTTTGTTGCGTCACCCGTAACTCATCGCCCGCTACCCGATCGTGTTCGATCAGCAGCCAGCGGCACAATTGATCGCTCAACGAATGATGGCGATTGCCGAGCGCGCATTGAGCAATCTGCGTCATCAACGCCTGGATATAGAGCAACATCACGCGCCGGACTGACTCGAGACGTTCGAAAGCTTCCTTAAAATCCGCCGCCGGAATGCGGTAACAGAATCCCGCGGTGCGTACTTCAATACGACTCGGCATCGTAGAACCCCCGGTCAGCACCGGAATTCCGATAACCCCTTCGCTGCCGATGGACGCTGTTTCGATTACCGAACCATTTCGCATCGACTCGAGCATCGACGCGACCGCGCTGGTCGGAAAATAGACATACGACATCGTCTCGCCCGCATCGGCAAGCAATTGACCACGCTTTAAGGGAATCAATTCGAAATGTGGCGACAACGTCTCTCGGTCATCGACAGACATGGAGTTCAGCAATTGGTTAATCTGCATATGGCTTTTTGCATCGAGCATAGCTGTTCCTATCTTTAGGATCCCTTTGCGCATAAACCCATGTTGCGTCCGTTCGGATCGGGAACGGATCAGGTTTCATGCATCGTGTGAACCCTATAGCGACAACCATGCCATGCGTCGTAAATCCGCCGCTGTACAGGCTGCAGCGATTTTCAGCGACTTCATGCGTCGCAAAAACTATTCTT
>JBPBQZ010000154.1:0-12658 GCA_050955105.1 Janthinobacterium lividum
CTGCGTCTGTCGCCGGCCGCGCTCGACGCGGCCGCGCCTGCAAGCGCCGCCGCCACTGCCTCCTCGACTCAGCCATTCGCCGATTTCGACGCGATCTTCGCCGCGCGCATCGCCGAGACCAACGACTTCTACGCAGTCTTGCAAGCGGCAATGAGCGATGCCGACGCGCGGCTGGTGCAGCGTCAGGCGCTGGCCGGCATGATCTGGTCGAAGCAGTTCTACAGCTTCGATATGTTGCGCTGGATGGAGGGCGACCCGGACATGCCGCCGCCACCTCCCGAGCGTCGCTCCGGACGCAATAGCGATTGGCATCATCTGAGCAACCACGACATCGTTTCGATGCCCGACAAATGGGAGTATCCGTGGTACGCCTCGTGGGACACGGCCTTCCACGCGGTGGTATTCGCGATGATCGATCCCGAGTTCGCGAAGGGCCAACTGCTGTTGCTGCTGGACGAACGGTATATGCACCCGAACGGCCAGCTGCCCGCCTACGAATGGGAATTCAGCGACGCCAATCCGCCGGTGCACGCGTGGGCCGCCTGGGAGGTCTATGAGATGGACAAGACTCTCACCGGCCAAGGCGACTTCGAATTCCTCGAACGTATTCTGCACAAGCTGCTGCTGAATTTCGCCTGGTGGGTGAACCGCAAGGATGCGCAGGGGCGCAATATTTTCCAGGGCGGTTTCCTCGGTCTCGACAATATCGAGATATTCGATCGCTCGCAGCCGCTGCCCACCGGTGGCCGCATCGACCAGGCTGATGGCACGGCGTGGATGGCCGCCTATGCCTTGAACTTGATGCGCATCGCACTGGAACTGGCCAGCACAGGTCGCCCTTACGGTGACATCGCGATCAAGTTTTTCGAACATTTTCTGTATATCGCGGAGGCTGCCATCCAGTCGGGTGGTGCGTCGCCAAACGGCCCGCCTACCGAGCCGCGCGGCTTTGGTGACGAAGCCAACAGCGGTTTGTGGGACGAACAAGACCAATTTTTCTACGACGTGCTGAAGCTACCCGATGGCAGCTCGATTCCGCTGCGCGTGCGCTCGGTGGTGGGACTGATTCCGCTGTTCGCGATTCACGTGCTCGACCGCGAGATGCTGCGGCGCGTGCCGCATCTGACCGATCGATTGAACTGGTTCTTGGAGCATCGGCCGAAGTTGGCGGCGCTGGTGTCGCGCTGGACCGAACCGGGCGAGGGCGATCGTGCGCTCTTATCGTTGCTGCGCCGACACCGTACGGAAAGCCTATGCCGCCGCATGCTCGACGAAAGCGAATTCCTCTCGCCCTTTGGCGTGCGCTCGGTGTCTAAGCGGCATGAGATCGAGCCCTACATCTACGATCATCAAGGCCAGCACTTTGGCGTGCGTTACGTGCCAGGCGAATCCGATAATCACCTGTTCGGCGGCAACTCCAACTGGCGCGGTCCGGTATGGCTACCCATCAACTTCCTGCTGGTGGAGGCCTTGCGCGAAGGCCAGCGCTACTACGGCGACACTTTTCAGATCGAATATCCGACCGGGTCAGGCAAGACCTTGACGCTCGGCGAGATCGGCGAACGCTTGGCCGAGCGTGTGAAGAGCTTGTTCCTGCGCGACGAGCATGGCACGCGGGCCTCGATGTGCGCCTATGAGGAATTGCTGTCGGCAGATCGCGCGCATGGCGACGAGCCGGTGTTGTTCCACGAATACTTTCATGGCGATAGCGGCCGTGGCCTGGGCGCGTCGCATCAGACCGGCTGGACCGGGCTGGTAGCGCTGCTGTTGCAGCCGCAGAAAGCCGATCCGGCATGCGCGGCGCCGCAGGTGCCCGCGGCGCCGCGGCGACCACAAGCAGCGGACGCATCCGGAGCCGCTTCGTGATCGTGCGATCGGTGGCTTACCGCAACGGCACATCGCTGGGCGATGTCGAGCTCGACCAGATCAGCGAAGTATTGAAGGATCCCGGTACATTTTTGTGGGTAGGGTTGTACGAACCCGAGGAGTCAATGCTCAGACGGGTGCAGCATGAGTTCGGCCTGCACGATCTGGCGGTCGAGGATGCGCTGCATGCGCATCAGCGGCCGAAGATCGAAGCCTATGGCGAGACCTTGTTCTTGTCGCTCGTGACCGTGCGCAGCCTCGATGACGACACCTTGCAGTTTGGCGAGACCCACGTGTTTCTGGGTCCGAACTTTATTGTGACGGTGCGTCATGGCGCGTCGGCCGCGCACAGCACCTTGCGCGAAAAATGTGAAGCGGCGCCGAACCTGCTGGCTAAGGGGCCGACATACGTGCTGTACGCGATTCTCGATTTCATCGTCGATCATCACCAGGAGGTGGCCGAGCAGATGGAAGACCGCTTCGAGGTGCTGGAAGGCGAGATCTTCAACGATCGCTTCGACCGTGCGGCGATCGCGCGCTTCTATGCATTCAAGCGGCAATTGATGCGGCTGCGTGCGGCGGCGTTGCCGGTCGAGGATATCTGCGCGCAGCTCGTGCACATTTACGAGAAGCACGTACCAAAAGACTTGCGCGCTTATTTTCGCGACGTGGCGGATCATACGGCGCGCACGGTGGGCTCGCTGGACGGGCTGCGCGAAATGCTGACGACCGCGATCCAGGTAAATCTGTCGTTGGTGACGGTGGCGCAAAACGAGGTGGTGAAGCGGCTGGCGGGTTGGGGCGCAGTGCTCGCCATACCCACCATCGTCTTCAGCCTTTATGGGATGAACTTCCAGTGGATGCCCGAACTGAAATGGCCCTATGCCTATCCGGTGGTGGTCGGGGTCACGGCAGCGGCCTGCATTGCGCTTTATGTGCGACTGCGCAAGGGGGGCTACCTGTAGGATCGGTGACGGATATTCGGTCGAACCGCAGACTGGCGCCTTGCGGGCGTTCCCGCCTGCGGCTCACGGCCGGATTGTCGGCCGTTGCAGCCCCCACCCAAAGCCAAAACGTGTGAAACGCTCAGCGGGCGATCAACAGGCTTTCAGCGAACGGCCAGTCTGCGTCGACCCATTGCCGACGGCAATCGAAGCCCGCGTCGCTGGCCATCAGCGCGACCTCCTCAGCGGTGTATTTGTGGCTGCTTTCGGTCCAGATGGTTTCGCCCGCACGGAACTCGACCGTCAGATCGGCGGCGCGTACCCGCACCTGCTGTGCGCGTCGCGAGCGCAAGTGCATTTCGATGCTGCGCGCGTCGGGATTGAAACGCGCCTGATGCTCGAAGCCGCGTATGTCGAAATCAGCGTCGAGCGTTCGATTGATGCGCGACAGCAGATTCAGGTTAAATGCGGCAGTGACGCCAACCGGATCGTCATAGGCGTCGATCAAGGTTGCCACAGGTTTTGCGAGATCGGCGCCTAACAGCAAGGCGTCGCCGGGCAATAACATGCCGTGCACGGCACTCAGGAAACGCGTCGCCGCCAGGCGGCCGAAATTGCCGATGGTGCTGCCGAGAAACAGCAGCGCCAGTGCTTGACCCGGCAGTCGCGCACGCGCAACGCGCGCCAGCCCGTCCAGGTAATCCGCTTCATACGGCGTGATCGAGACGCCGGGAATATCGGCCAGCTCGCGCGTGCATTGCTGCAACGCGCTGGGCGAAATCTCGATCGGGCAGTAAGTAACGCCCGCGGCGCCGTTGCGCGCGGCGGCGGCGCTCAACAGCCAGCGCGTCTTGCGTCCGCTGCCGCTGCCCAATTCGGCAATTGTCGCCGTGTCAGCCGGCAGACTGTCGATCATGGCCGCCGCGTGGTTCACGATCAGCCGCTCTTCGGCGCGCGTCACGCCATATTCGGGCAGGGAGGTAATGGCTTCGAACAAGGCCGAACCGACCTCGTCATACAGATATTTCGACGGCAATTCCTTCTGCGGCGATTTGCGCAAACCTGCTGCCACCTCGCTGGCGAAGCCGCGGTTGAACGATGCCTGAGCCGAGGCCGCAAGCGATAGAGCGGGATCTAGTTGTTTTTTTGCAGGCTGCATCAGTGTCTCCGGAATAATGGCGGTCGTTTGCATCAGGCGACGCCGGGCGCGCCGGCCGCGGTGTCGCCGACGCAGCGGAATCCGGCGTAGATGTATGGATAGTGCGGTTGAAACCAATTACGGAACGACGGCCGCAACATGCAGGCGGCCGTACGCGGTGAGCCGCCCTTCATGACGAAATGCTGTGCGTCGAAGAAGTTGGCGGAGTAGCCGGGGTAGAACGCGAACGGACGAAAGCCGGGCAACGGCGCGAAATGCGTCGAGGTCCACTCCCAGCCGTTACCGAACATGCCGACCAGGCCGAATTCGTTCATGCCTTGTTCGGCGGCATCTACCGGGAGCGGATTCCAACGCAGGAAATCGGCATTCGGCGTTGCCTGCGGTGTGGGCGCCAAATCGGCTGACGCTGCGTGTTGCCATTGCGCTTCGCTTGGCAGCGCACGGCCGACGTAGCGCGCATAAGCGCTGGCCTCGGCGTGACTGACGTAGACCGGCCAATCCAGCGGCAAATCGATCAAGTCGAACATGGTCTTGATTTGCCAGCCGCCGCCGGGCTCGCCGGCTGCTTTCGCTTGCCAGAAGGCGGGGTGGCGGATATCGGCAGTCTGTATCCAGGTCCAGTCGGCGGGCGTCCAGAAAGTTGGCTGCTGGTAGCCGCCAGCCGCGACGAACTCGGCGAAGTCGCCATTGCTAACCATGTGCCGGTCCATCGTGAATGCGGGCACTTCGACTGCGTGGGGCGTGTCGTCGCAAAGCTCATTGTCCCAGCCGAAGCCGCGGTCGCGCGCAATACCTAGCTGGGCGATGCCGGCGGGCACTTCGACCGCCGCTGCCTGCAACACCGGCCGCTGGCGTGCCGCCGGCGCCGCCGCAGCCGATGCGGCAACCGCCGGCTCGCCGTCCGGCCGTTGCTTGAAATGCAAAGGCAATTGATGCATCAGGTAAGACAAGGTCTCCGCATGCATCAAGCGGTGCTCGATCGCCACCTCGCAGCGCGTGGCCAGATCAGCATCAGCGCTTGAAAAATCTACTTGGGCAATGCGTGCGTCGAGGCGCTGTCGCACCGCGTCTCGATACGCGAAAACCTCGTCGAGCGACGGCCAATCGGCTGGCGTATCGGTCGGCAGGCCACCATCCACCGGGTCGATGCCGAAGGCAAATAAACTGTCCGCGGCAGGGTCGAACGGCTCCAGCCCGAAAACCTCGGTTGCCAGAAGATTCCAGTCGAAGGCCTCAAGATGGCCGATGTAAAACACCAGACGGTGCCGTTCAGCAATCGGCCGTTCATAAAGAAATGCCGGCTTGATCAGTGCAAACAAGCGGTCCGTTTCGTTACGGGCCGCGGCGATGCGCGTCAGCATCGACGCGGCTGCTTCGCGATGCATGGGACTGAGCTCCTGGATGGTTCGCATGATTTTGGCTTAACTGGAATGAAGAGCAGACACCATGCCAGTGACTCATTCTGCGCGCTCGACATCGCGCTCCCGTTCTACCCAACTGCTCACTTCCGGCTCGAAGAACACCCAACGTGCGGTAGGAAACGCTTGCTGGATGTCGTCCTCGATAATATTGATCGCGTCAACCTGGGCGCGCCCGCTGTCATAGTCGATCATTTCCGCCTGCACGGCTACGACGATATGTTCGCCCCACTGCAGAGTGATAAGACTAAGCACTTTGACGATTTCCGGTCGCGCCGCCAGTCGCGCCGCGATCGCCTGGCGAATTTCCGGCGCCGCCGATTCGCCGACGATCAGCGACTTGATTTCTCGCAGTACCAAGGCGGCGACCAGCATCAGCAGCAGTCCGATGCCGATCGAGCCGCAGGCGTCATAGACCGGGTTGCCGGTCAGCATGCTTAGCACAATGGCCAGCAGCGCCACCGACAAGCCTGCCAGCGCCGCGGTGTCTTCGCCGACCACCACCAGCAATTCCGACTCGCGCGTTTCACGAAACCAACGCCAGAATGGCTTGCGCAGCGAATGCTTGCGAATTTCGCGCAATGCGCCCATCAACGAAAAGGTTTCTAGCCCGAGCGAAACTATCAGCACGCCGATCGCGATCAGCGGCGATTCAATCGGGCGCTGATGAATCACCCGTTCGACACCCTCATAAACGGAAAACACGCCGCCGATGAAAAACAGCATCAGTGCCACGATCAGTGAGTAGAAGTACGAAACGCGGCCGGAGCCGAGCGGATGCAGCTCGGTGGCCGGTTCGCGCGCCTGCCGCAGGCCGATCAGCAGCAGCACCTGATTGCCGCAATCCGCCAGCGAATGGATCGATTCGGCTAGCATCGCGCCGGAACCTGTGAAAAATGCCGCTGCGAACTTGCAGATGGCAATCGCTGCATTGGCGCCCAAGGCATAGAAGATGGCGATCGGCGACTCGGTGGTCATCAGTTCCTCTGGAGGGGCGACTGACTGATTCTAGAGGAATTGCCCCGAAGTCGCGTCCGACGCCCACGGCGTCTCGTACATCAGTCCGCAGAGGCGCGAGGCGTTTCTGCAACCGTCTGTTGCTCCTTTCCCGCGTTAATCGGTGAAATCGACCCGACCAGATTGACAGCGCGCCGAACCGCGTGGCCGAATGTCTGGCTGGTTCCATAACCAAAAGATGTTGATGAAGCTACCTGTGGGGAAAGCCAAATCGCACGATGAGAAGCGCTTTGGCAAAGGCCGGCGCTTCGTGCTGCGCGTATACGCCCTGCGCAGTGTTGGCTTGCTGCTGGGCGCGGTGTGCGTGGGCTCGGTATTTTACGAGTTGCGGCTGCCGATTGGCTTGTGGATCCTGATGCTGTTGGAGGTCTTCATCTGGCCGCACCTGGCTTTCCTTGTCTCGCGGCGCGCGCGCGTGCCGTATCGTCAAGAGCAGCGCAATCTGCTGGTCGACGCGGCATTCGGCGGCCTGTGGGTGGTGGCGATGCGCTTCAACCTGTTGCCGAGCGTGCTGGTGCTGGTGATGTTGAGCATGGACAATGTCGCCGGCGGCGGCTGGCGTTTGCTGCTGGCGGGTTTGTTGGCGCATTTGCTGGGCGCGGCGCTGGGCGTGGCGGTGCTGGGCCTACATGTCCAACTATATTCGTCGATGTCGGTGATCGTCGCGAGCGTGCCGTTTCTGGTGGGCTATCCGCTGGCGCTCGGCAGCGTTACTTTCGTTATTTCACAGCAACTTGCGCAGCGTTCGCGCCAACTGGAAGCATCTAGCCGGCGCGACGGACTTACCGGCTTGCTGAATCGCGAAGCCTGGGAGGCACGGCTCCAGCAGGAATTCGACGCTTGCCGCGGTCAGGCCGAGCGTTCCAGCGCACTGCTGTTGCTCGATCTCGATCACTTCAAAGCCATTAATGACAATTTCGGCCACCAAACCGGTGACCGCGCGCTGCAGCACTTCGCCAGGCTGCTGTCGGCGGCCGTGCGCGTCGACGATGCGGTAGGGCGGTACGGCGGCGAGGAATTCGGTGTGATCCTCAGCCGCGCCCGCCGCGCTGAAATGGACGCGATCATCGGGCGGGTGTTCGCGGCGCTCGAGACCGACGCGCGCGAGGCGCCGATGCCGTATCGGCTGCGCACCAGTATTGGCGCCGCCGTGCTGGATGCATCAATGGAAGATTGCCACGCCTGGGTGCACGCGTCGGACGTGGCGCTGTATCAGGCCAAACAGGGCGGGCGCAACCGCGCCATCGTCTTCGAACCGTCTTGAAGCGTCGTAAGCGCCGGCGGGGCGGCAGCGCAGGTGTGGCGCCGCTGGCGGTGGCGCGGCGCTAAGCGCTATTTACTGATTGCGGCTGCCATCGCTGCGACCGATCAATGCCAGAAATTCGCGGCGCGTGCGCGAATCGTCACGGAATGCGCCGAGCATGCGGCTGGTAACCATCGACACACCGGCTTTGTGCACGCCGCGCGTGGTCATGCATTCATGCGCCGCATCGATGACTACCGCCACGCCGAGCGGCTGCAATTCACGTTGCAGTGCATCGGCAATCTCCACTGTCATGCGCTCCTGAATCTGCAGGCGCTTCGCATAAGCATCCACCAAGCGCGCCAGCTTCGAGATGCCCACCACGCGGCGATTCGGCAGATAAGCAATGTGCGCGCGTCCGATGATCGGCACCATATGGTGTTCGCAATGGCTTTCGAAGCGGATGTCGGTCAGCGCGATCATCTCGTCGTAGTTGCCGACTTCCGAGAACGTGCGCGCTAGAATCGACGCGGGATCTTGCAAATAGCCGGCATAGAACTCTTCATAGGAGCGCACCACGCGCCCGGGCGTATCCAGCAGGCCCTCGCGCTGCGGATCGTCGCCAGCCCAGCGGATCAGCGTACGTACCGCCGCCTCGGCTTCATCGCGGCTCGGGCGGTCCGGCGAGTCCGCGGCCGCAGCGTGGTTTGGATGGTCGGTCTTGAGCACTTCCGACATTTCTAGTCTTCCTTTTTCAGCGGAATCCGTGCAAACGGAGGGAAAGCAGCGCTGCCGGGGCTAGCATAGGCCGCCGCCGGTCGCGCAAAAGGCTACATCCTAACAAACCCGGCGCGCGGCGTTTGGTGCGCCGCCAGTTGCCCCGGCACTGCATGCGTTCGGCCTCTGGTCCATGTCTTGCTGTTCAGCGCGTGCCGGCGCGCTGCGCGCCACCGCTTTATGGCCGCCCTCAGGGGGGCCCAGGAGATTAACAATGGCTGACAGCGTGGATGAAAAGGCGACGTTCGAGGAGTACAACCATCCTGCAGGCGGTTGGGGATCGGTGAAAGCGGTCGCATCGATCCTGATGAAAGAGCACGTTGCGCTGAACGGCAGCCGGATTCTGATGAAACAGAACAAGCCGGACGGCTTCGCCTGCGTAAGCTGTTCGTGGGCCAAGCCCGCGGATCCGCATGCTTTTGAATTTTGCGAGAACGGCGCCAAGGCCACGGCCTGGGAAATCACCAGCAAGCGCGTCGAGCCGAAGTTTTTCGACCAGCATACAGTGACCGATCTCGCAAAATGGAGCGATTACGAGCTCGAATCAATTGGCCGCCTCACCACGCCGATGCGCTACGACGCGGCGACCGACAAATACGTCGAAGTAAGCTGGATCGAGGCTTTCGCCGAGATTGGCCGGGAGCTGCGCGCCATGGCGCCGGAATCGGTGGTGTTCTACGCGTCGGGCCGTGCCTCGCTGGAAACCTCGTATATGTATCAACTGATGGCGCGCATGTACGGCTGTAACAACTTGCCCGACAGTTCGAATATGTGCCACGAATCGACCTCGGTCGCGCTGCCCAAGACGCTGGGCGTAAGCGTTGGCACGGTGCTGCTGGAAGATTTCGAAAAGACCGATTGCATGCTGTTCTTCGGCCACAATACCGGCACCAATGCGCCGCGCATGCTGCATCCGCTGCAAGATGCGCGCAAGCGCGGCGTGCCGATCGTGACCTTTAATCCCTTGCGCGAGCGCGGCCTGGTGAGTTTTGCGAATCCGCAATCGCCGGTGGAGATGCTGTCGACCAAGCAGACCGCCATCAGCAGCCAATATGTACAAATCAAGATCGGCGGCGATACGGCCGCGGTATCGGGCATGTGCAAATGGCTGATCGAGGCCGACGATGCGGCGCAGGCGAACGGCGCCGAGCGCGTGCTCGACGCGGCATTCATTGCCGAACACACCCATGGTTTCGCCGCCTTCGCGCAGTCGATGCGCGACTGCCAGTGGCCCGATATCGAGCGCGCAGCGGGCGTGACGCGCGCCGAGATCGAGCAGGCCGCGCAAACCTACGCGCAGGCCAAGCAGGCGATGATTCTTTATGGGATGGGCTTGACGCAGCATCGCAAAGGCGTGCGCAACATTCACATGCTGACGAATCTGTTACTGCTGCGCGGCAATATCGGCAAGCCTGGCGCTGGCATCTGCCCGATTCGCGGCCATTCCAACGTACAGGGCCAGCGCACCGTCGGTATCACCGAAAAGCCTGAATTGGCGCCGCTGGACAAGCTCAAGGAACAATACGGTTTCGAGCCGCCGCGCAAAAAGGGCTTGAATACCGTCGAGGCTTGCGAAGGCATCGTGGCTGGCAAGGTTTCGGCTTTCGTTATGCTGGGCGGCAATTTCGTGAGGGCGATTCCTGACCATGGCGTGATGGAGCCGGCATGGCGGAAGATGCGGCTGACCGTGCAGATACTCACCAAGCTCAACCGCAGCGCCATCGTGCATGGCAAGATTTCCTATATCTTGCCGTGTCTGGGGCGTATCGAAATCGATCAGCAGGCAAGCGGCCCGCAGGCAGTGTCGATGGAGGACAGCACCGCCTGCATGCATGGCTCGCGTGGCGTGGCTGCGCCGGCCGGCGACAAATTGTTGTCCGAGCCGGCCATCGTGGCGGCGCTGGCAAAGGCGATATTGGCGCCCAATCCCAAGGTGAACTGGGACGGCTGGGTCGACGACTATGCCACGGTGCGCGATGCCATCGAAGTCACCTATCCCGATTTGTTTCGCGATTTCAATGCACGCATGTGGACTCCGGGCGGCTTCGTCAAACCGCTGGGTGCGCGTGAACGCAAATGGCAGACCCCGACCGGCAAGGCGAATTTCATGGTGCCGGATGGGCTGGATGCCGATCCTGATATGCCCGCCGACGACCCGCGCCTGTTGCGCTTGATGACCACGCGCGGCGACAGCCAGTTCAATACCACCGTCTACGATATGAATGACCGCTTCCGCGGGGTTTTCGGCACGCGCAAGGTGTTGCTGATGAATCGCGCGGATATCGAGCGGCTTGGCTTGGCACCGGGTGAGTTCGTCACCGCCATCACGCATGCGCACGATGGCGACGACCGGCGCGTGGCGGGCTTGCGCGTGCAGCCCTTCGACATCCCGACGGGCTGCGTCGCGGGCTACTATCCGGAACTGAATCCCTTGATTCCACTTTGGCACTACGCGGAGGAGAGCAAGGTGCCGGCGTCCAAGTCGATACCGATTCGCCTGCAAGCGGAGGCCGCACCGGTGAAGGCCGCGGCGTGAGCGTCGAGGTGGGGCGCGCGGTGCATGGGCCAAGGGCTGACGGTGCCATGAAGGGACGCGGCGACAATCCCGGTGCGCTGGCCGTTCGGCCGACTTTACACCTGGCCGCAAAGCTCCTATAACGAGGCTCTTTGCGCGGTGCCATTGGGCGCCGCGCGCTTCATGCAGGAGCCTCCTGGTGTTCCTCACCGCCCTCGTCAACGGATTGGCCTACGGGCTTTTGCTGTTCTTGCTGGCCAGTGGTCTGACAGTCACCTTCGGGCTGCTCGGCGTGTTGAATTTTGCGCATGCCAGCTTTTATATGCTGGGCGCCTACTTCGCGTATTCGCTGGCTGGCGTGTGCGGCTTCTGGATTGCGCTGGTGGCGGCGCCGCTGGGAGTGGGCCTGGCGGGCGCCGTGGTCTATCGCGGCGTGCTGGTGCGCCTGGCCGCCGCCGGGCACACCGCCGAGATGCTGGCGACCTTCGGCGTGGCAGCGTTGCTCGGCGAAGCCGTGCAGCTTGTCTGGGGGCGGGCGCCGCTGTCCTGGCAGTTGCCCGCGGCATTGCAATCGCCAATCTTCTCGATCGGCGACGTTATCCTGCCAGCGTCGCGGCTGCTCATGATGGGCGTGTCGATCGGCATTCTCGCCGTACTCTGGCTGGCCGTCGCGCGCAATCGGCTCGGGCTGGTGTTGCGCGCCGCGATGGAGCGGCCGGAGATGGTCGAGGCGCTGGGCTACGATCTGCCGCGGCTACGCCTGCTGGTGTTTGCCGCCGGCAGCGCGCTGGCGGGGCTGGCCGGGGTATTGGGCGGGGCGATCGGTTCCACCGAGCCCGGCATGGCCACCGCGCTTGGCAGCATTCTGTTCGTGGTGGTAGTGGCCGGGCGGCTCGGTTCGCTGACCGGTGCTTTCGTGGCGTCGTTGGCGGTGGGGCTGCTGCAATCTTTCGCGGTGGCGAGCGATCTGTCGATCGCTACCGTCGGGCAGTGGCTGGCAAGTCCGCTTGGCTTCAATGCGCCGCTGCTGGCAAGCGCCGCGGCGCGCGATCTGACGCTCGCGCGCGTGGCGCCGCTGCTGCCGTTCCTTCTATTGGTGGCGGTTTTGTTGATACGCCGCGAGCGCGTCGAAGCGACGGCGTTCCGGTGAGCCACGCAGGGAGGGCAGCGCCGCGTCACTGGTCGGCGCTGGTCCGGTTGGCGTTGCTCTGCCTGGTACTGGCCGCAGCCGTCGAACTAGCGGGAACCTTGTGGGGCGCCGCGGCGGTGACGGCCCTGTGCCGCGTAGCCATCGCGATGCTGCTGGCGATGTCTTATTACTTGCTGCTCGGTCTGACCGGCATGCTGAGTTTCTCGCAGGCAAGCTACGCGGGTATCGGCGGTTTTGCGACCGTATGGTTGATGAACGCGGCCGCGGCGCCGCTCGCGGCCAGCGCTTTCGGCGCGACGCTGGTCGTGCTGCTGGCGCCTTTGGCGGGTGCCGCCGGGGGGGCGTTAGCCGGCGCCACGCTGGGATGGCTGGCGACGCGCCGCGCCGGCGGCACCCTGGCGATGATCACGCTCGGCATCGGCGAGATGGTGGCGGCCTTCGCGGCCATGACGCCCGCATGGTTCGGCGGCGCCGCCGGCGTGATGACCGATCGCACGCTCGGTGGCCTGGCGCCGTTTGCGACCATGCCGCGCGTGGCCTGGCTGGTCGTCGGCTGGAGCTTGCTCGGT
>JBPBQZ010000155.1:0-12035 GCA_050955105.1 Janthinobacterium lividum
AAAATCGAGCCACTGGAAGGCGATCACATCCGCACGCGTGCGCCTTTGCACGAGGGTGTTAGCGCATTCTTTGGCCATCTGAACGCGGGTAAGCGCTCGGTTGCCATGGACTTGAAGCAAGCCGAAGCGGTCGCGCTGGCGCTCGAGCTTGCCAGCGATTGCGACGTCGTCATCGAGGCCTTTCGACCCGGTGTGATGGAACGCTTCGGCCTCGGCGCCGCGCGCCTGCGGTCGCTCAACCCGCGATTGGTTTATTGCTCGATATCCGGCTTCGGCCAGAACACCTCCGCTTCGGCGTGGCCCGCTTACGCACCGGTCGTGCACGCCGCCAGTGGTTTCGAGATGGCGAATTTCGATTATCAAGACGACGTAGAGCGGCCCGCGAATTCCGGGATACCGCTGGCGGACATGCTGACGTCGATCTTCTCGGCGTTTTCGATTCAGACCGCATTGCTGGAACGCGAACGCACCGGCAGGGGGCAGTTGATCGATATCAATCTGATGGACAGTATGGTCAACGTGCTGGCCTTCGAATTCCAGGCGGCGCAGTTTCCGCTGGCGCGCCGTCGGCCGCTTTATAAGCCGATGCGCGCGCGCGATGGCTTCGTTGTGGTGGCGCCCGTCAACGAGAAAAATTTTCGCAGTCTGTGCAAGGCGACCGGTCATCCAGAATGGCTCGACGATCCGCTGCTCAACACCGATCAGGGTCGCTTCGATAATTGGGCCGAATACATGCGGCGCATCGAGTCCTGGACCAGCGAGCGCAGCGCTGAAGAATGCGAGCAACGCTTGATGGAGGCCGGTGTGCCGTGCTCGCGCTATCGTCGACTGGAAGAGACCATCCAACACGCGCAGTTCGAAGAGCGCGGCAGTTTCGCCACGATCTTCGATGAAGCCGGCATCTACAAGACCACCAAACTGCCTTTTGCATTCGCCGGCGTCAAACCCGACGTTGGGCAGCGCGTCGCGCGGCTGGGGGAAGACACGGCGTACGTGCTGAGTTCGATCCTCGGTAAATCAAATGACGAAATTCGTCGTCTTGGCGATAGCCGCATCGTGGGGTTCGCATGAGTGCGCCACAGGGTCCGCTGCATGGCTACCGCATTCTGGAGATAGCCGGATTGGGTCCCGGTCCATTCGCCGGGATGATGCTGGCGGACATGGGAGCTTCGCTGCTGCGCATAGACCGCGCCGAGGCGGCCGATTTCGGGATAGCGCGCCCCGAGCGTTTCGAGGTCAACAAGCGCGGCCGTCACAGCACAGTGAAGCTCGATCTCAAATCCAGTGAAGGCATTGCGACGGTCAAAGCCCTGGTCGCGCGGGCCGACGGACTGATCGAAGGATTCCGTCCTGGCGTGATGGAGCGATTGGGGCTCGGGCCGGATATCTGCCGCGACATCAATCCGCGGCTGGTTTACGGGCGCATGACGGGTTGGGGCCAGAGCGGACCCCTCGCGCACACTGCCGGCCACGACATCAACTACCTGGCGTTATCGGGCAGCCTGTCGCTGATCGGCGAAGCCGGGCGACCGCCGGTGGTGCCGTGCAATTTGTTGGGCGACTACGGCGGCGGCGGTATGTATCTGGCTTTCGGCATGGTGTGCGCGCTCTTGGAAGCGAAGACTTCGGGCCTCGGGCAAGTGGTGGACGCGGCCATCGTCGACGGCGTGGCCTCACTTTCCGGTTATATCCACGGACTGCGGGCCGGGGGCTATTGGTCGGCAGAGCGGGCGGACAACCTGGTCGATGGTGGCGCACCGTTCTATGGCGTGTACGGCACTTCCGATGGACGCTATGTCGCGGTCGGAGCGATCGAAGCGCGGTTCTACGCGGCCTTTATCAAGGCCTTGGGATTCGACGACGTCGTATTGGCAACGCAGCACGACAAGGCAAGCTGGCCCGCGCTCAAGCAGCGCATCGCGGCGCAGTTCAAGACGCGTAGCCGCGACGAGTGGTGTCAACACTTCGCAGACATCGATGCCTGTTTCTCGCCGGTGCTGACGCTGGAGGAAGCACCGCTGCATGCCCATCTGGTATCTCGAAAAACCTTTGTGGACGTCGACGGCGTGGTTCAGCCGGCGCCGGCGCCGCGCTTCAGCCGAAGCGACTGCGTCGATCCATGCCGGGCGGCGAAGCTCGATCGAGCCGCGGCATTGGCGGATTGGGGCGTCAGGGCGTCGGGGGCAACTTGCTGAAGTAGATTTTTTGCATCTTCGCGAGCTGCTTTTCCATGTCCAGCACGGCCTTGTCGACGTTGCCGGCAGCGAAGTGCTTGAGGAAAACGCGGCGTGCCGCGGGAATGAAGCTGTTGTCGTAGGGCTCGAGCCGCACGATCACCTGATGCGTGGCCTGTAGCAATGCCTCCATCAACGTAACCATCACGCCATTGTGCGTGGCATGCGCGATCATTCGATGAAAATCAAGGTTGATCTCCACTCGCCGCAGGAAGTCGCCGCTTTCACCGGCGCTGGCGGCCTGTTCGATGTTCCGCGCCATGGCATCGATCTCTGCCGCGGTAACGTTTTTAGCCGCTGCACGAATCGCCGCCGATTCAACCCAGATGCGCGCTTCGATCAATTCCGCGGGCTTGATCGAACCCAGCTGACACATATCGTTCAAGCCGACGATGACGGCGCTGCCGGAAACATGCGCCGCGAAGACACCGCCGTTGGCGCCCTTGCGAAAACTCAGCAACCCGGCGTTCTCCAATGAGCGCAAGGCCTCGCGAAGCGTATTTCTCGACACCTGGAACTGCTCGCAAAGCTCACGTTCGGAAGCCAGTCGCTCGCCTGGTTCGTATTGACGCGCCTGCATGTGCGCGCGAATACGCGCCACGATGTCCTCGAACGCACGGGTTTTCGGTAGGGGACTGAAGTCTGTAGACGAAGAGGTAGAGGTCATGCGTACTCGTTATTGAGAAGCCGGCTGCCGACACCTTTCAGGTGAAAGCCAGCGCTGAGGATACATCAACAGGCAACGCACTTTCCAGTTGTGCTGCTTCATATTAAAGTAGAATTGTTCTACATATAGAACGTATTTCATTCAGGAGACGATGATGGACTTTGACCTACCCCCGAATGCTGTCGAAATGCAGCAGGCGACGCGCCGCGTGGTTGACGAACTGCTCAAGCTTGAAGCCGATTTCCATCGCACCGGGCAGGTGCCGGCGCTGGCAGCGCAACGCTTCAAGGAACTCGGCCTGTTTGGCATCGGTGTGCCGGAAGCATATGGCGGCCTCGCACTGGATTCGATCAGCAGCATTGCCGTGCAGATCGAGCTTTCTCGTTTGCCTCCGCAATTTTGGCCATTGCTGCGCTCGGCGCTCGGACCGTCGATCAAGACGCTCGTAAACATCGGCACCGATGCTCAAAAGCAAACTTGGCTGCCGCAGATCGCGCGCGGCGATTGCGCGGTCGGCATCGCAATGACCGAACCGCATGCCGGCTCCGACGTGTCCGGTATCAAGACCCACGCCGAGCTCGTCGACGGCCACTACGTGCTGAACGGCACGAAGATGTTCATATCGAATGCCAACAAGGTCGATCTGTTTACCGTTTTTGCCTACACCGATCGCACAAAGGGCACTCGTGGCGGCATCTCGGCGTTCCTGGTGCCGCGCGGCACGGCCGGCATGTCCGTGAGTGCCGCCATTCCGACCATGGGATGGGTGCAAGACGGTGTGTTTGAAATGTCTTTCGAAGATTGTCGATTGCCCCTCGACAGCCTGCTTGGTGAAGAAGGCAAGGGCTTCACCTATTTCTACAAGTGTCTGAACGAGGGCCGTTTGAGTGTGGGGGCACAAGCCCTGGGTGCGGCAAGCATTGCGCTCGAACACAGCGTCGAATACGCGAAACAGCGCAAGGCATTCGGTCATCCGATTGCCGACTTCCAGGCAGTAC
The DNA here is from genome assembly GCA_050955105.1 of Janthinobacterium lividum. Taxonomy (GTDB): domain Bacteria; phylum Pseudomonadota; class Gammaproteobacteria; order Burkholderiales; family Burkholderiaceae; genus JBPBQZ01. The sequence continues at coordinate 3,900 of JBPBQZ010000155.1, forward strand.
AGCATCTGTTGGCGGACATGGAAGTCGATGTACATCTGTCGCGCCTGATGTTGATGGAAGCCGTTTGGCAATTCGAGAATGGCCGTGCAACCGGGCGTACTTGCTCGCGAGTGAAGCTGTTTTGCGCCGAAGCGGCCGGACGGGTTGCTGACAAAGGCGTACAGGTGCACGGAGGCACCGGCTACTGCCGCGGCATGATCGTCGAGCGCGTCTATCGCGACGTCAGAGTGCTGCGAATCTACGATGGCACCTCAGAAATTCATCGCAATATTATTGCGAAGGAACTGCTGCGGTAGTGGTATCGCCTTATTGGGATGGCGCGGTGGAGATCGTCAGCTTCGTATGAGCCATGCCATCGCCACCGACGCTTGCCGGACGGTCTACGGCTAATTGCGACACCGACCGAATAGTTGGCTTGCAGACCGATCTCGGAAACCATATATCTCAATATAAATAAGTAATACGAAATAATATATAAGGCGTAAAGGAGACAGGATGAAATCACTATATAGCGCGGCGGCGACAGCATTGCTCACCTCGCTGATCATGGCGAATGCGGCCTGGGCCGAAAACCAGGCTGTGCCCGGCGTCACCGACACCGAAATCAAGATAGGGCAATCGATGCCCTATAGCGGCGCGATGTCGGCGACCAGCGTCGAAGGGCGCATACAGACCGGCTATTACAAGATGATCAACGAGAGAGGCGGCGTCAACGGCCGGAAGATCAATCTGATCTCGCTCGACGATGGCTATAGCCCGCCCAAGACCGTGGAAGACACGCGGCGCCTGGTGGAATCCGAGAATGTCCTTGCTATCGTCAGCACCATCGGCACGGCGCCCAATTCCGCGATCGCCAAATATCTGAACGCGAAAAAGATCCCGCATATCTTGATAATCAGCGGCCTGGACAAGTGGGGCAGCGATCCCTCTTTGCCGTGGTCGATGAATATCATGTCGTCGTACGACACCGAGACGCGCATCTTTGCCAAATACATTCTCGATCACAAGCCTGACGCCAAGATCGGCATCCTTTACCAGAACGACGAAATCGGCAAGGAGCAGCTCGCGGGTCTGCACGCGGCGCTAGGCGATAAATACGACAAGATGGTGGTCAAGGAGGCCAGCTACGACATCACCGATACCAGTATCGACTCGCAAGTGGTGGCGCTGCAGGCCGCCGGCGCGAACGTGTTTCTGAACGGCGCCAACGGCAAATTTCCGGCGCTCGCATTTCGCAAGGCTTATGACATTGGTTGGAAACCGCTGAGCTTTCTCTACAGCGCGTCGAATTCGATCAAAAATTCGATCGAGCCGGCGGGCCCAGGTCGTGCGTTGGGCGTGATTACCACGGTTTGGCTGAAGACCCCAAGCGATCCTCAATGGGCCAACGATCCGGCCGTAAAGGACTACCTGGCATTTATGGCCAAGTACGTGCCGGGCGCGAATCCCAACGATTTCTATTCCGTTCTGGGGTACACCACTGCGCAAGCTGCCGTGCTGCTCTTTACCGAATCCGGCAAGGATTTGTCACGCGCCAACCTGATGAAACAAGCCACCTCCTTGCACGGCGTAGCACTGCCGATGATGTTGCCCGGCGTCACGCTGGAGAATTCACCGGCTTCACGCGGACCGGTCAAACGCTTCCAATTGGCCAAATACGACGGCAGTTCGTGGGCCACCTTCGGCGGCATCGTGAGCGCCGCACAAAGTCGCTGACACCCGCGCCGCAACAGTCGTCGCGATCGATATCGGTGTGCCGCGCGGGCGCGCCAACACGGCAATCGATCGCGATGACGCGCGCGGCGTCATGCTCGTCGACTTTCATATAGACCGACGGACTCGAGAAGCCATAGAATCTGACGGTTGCCATCAGTCAGAAGCGGCGGCTTGCCAACTCAAATCCAGCGCGATGCAACGCGCTCGCGGTCAATATTGAAGGAAATAACGATGAGCAACCCCGTACCCAGTGGTTACGAACTGGTGGCGTTAAACGACGTCTTCATGAAAAGCTTCGGCCCCGTCTACCTGAACCGGCAGGCCGAAAAGATCGGCTTCCGCGTCGCCGCCAACCATGTGAACGCGAACGGCTCCTGCAACGGCGGCGCGATGGCCACCTTCGCCGATCTACAGTTGTTGGCCCTGGCGGCCATCGCGGCGGATCCGGATTGGCGCGAAGGCACCACGCCGACCATCAGCCTCACCGTCGACTACCTGGCGCCGGCGCCGATAGACGGCTGGGTCGAGGCCGCCGTCACCCTCGTCAAGGCCACCCGCAGCCTGATCTTCAGCCAAGCCATCATCACGGTGGATGGCAATCCGGTGGCGCGCTCGAATGCCATCTATAAAAAGAACTACCGAAAAAGCGCTTGACCGCTGTAGGCCGGGGCCTGGACAGCGGCCTTGCGCACTCGTCGGCGGCAACGCGCTCAGAAGCCTGCAAGCAGGAATATGATCGATGGCACCGAGCAGGGAGGAGACACTGATGGATTTCCAGCATATCGAGATACGTATCGATGACAGCGTGATCTGGGCCACACTCAATCGCCCCGAACAACTCAATGCACTCAATACCAAGCTGATCGAAGAACTGACCTGTTTTTTTCGCCAGCTGGCGCTGCGACCTGACTTGCGAGTAGTTATCCTGCAGGCCGCGGGGCGCGCGTTTTGTGCCGGCGCCGATCTCAAGGAGCGCGGCAGCAGCGCGCAAATGGGCGTAATAACAGGCCTGGCCAAGCAACGCAGTGTGCGCGAGATCATCCTGGCGATGCGACGGTGTCCGCAACCCATCATCAGCATCGTGCAAGGTGCGGCGAGCGGCGGCGGTTTTGCGTTGGCCCTGGCTGCCGATATTCGCTTGGGTACGCCAGACGCGCGCATGAATGCGGCCTTCATCCGCATCGGCCTGAGTGCCTGCGACGTGGGGGTCAGCTACTTCCTGCCGCGCATGGTGGGTAGCTCGGTCGCGGCCGAATATATGCTGACGGGGCGCTTCATGGATGCGCAGCGGGCGCTCGCTCTGGGACTCTTCAGCCGGGTCGGCCCGCTGGAAGAACTCCGTAGCGAAGCCGCCTCGATGGCGGCGGATATGCTGCTGACCAGTCCGCTCGGTTTGCGTCTGACGAAAGACGCGCTTGGTTTGACGATCGACGCCAACAGTCTGGAAGCCGCGATGGCACTCGAGGACCGCAATCAGATCATGTGCGCCAACACACAAGATTTCACTGAAGCGAAGTCGGCGTTTCTCGAAAAGCGCACGCCGCGTTTTCAAGACCGCTGATGGCGCGCTGACCTCAGCGATACCACCGGCTGCAAGCACACCAACGGCTCGAGCCTTACCGGCGCGACGAACGGCAGCGGCGTGACGCCTTCGGATCAGGGAAAACGCCAATCAAGCGCGGGTCGATGCGCCCGCCGCGATCAATCATCGCAAAATGGGCGCGCATATGCGGTAAGATTTTTTGAGATGGTGGAGACGCATAAAAAAATCATATCTGGAGGAGTCCCATGAACAGCCCAACCGAGCTGGCTTCGACGCGCTCGAAATACTGGCCCAAGGGTCTGCCGGTCGACCTGCATTTACCGCGCACCAGTCTGTCCTACAACCTGACGGTGGCGGCAACGCGCTATCCAGACAAGCCAGCTTACGTCTATTACGAGAACCCATTCAGCTATTCAGCGATGTTGCGTCAAGCCGAATACGTGGCTGGTTTTCTGCAGCAACGCTGCGGTGTGGAGCATGGCGACCGCGTATTGTTGATGGGCCAGACTTCGCCCCAGTTCGCCACCGCGGTGCATGCGATCTTTCGAGCCGATGCGGTGGTGGTGCCGTTCAATCCGATGAACCTGACAGAAGAGATTGCACACGCCCTGAGCGACAGCGGCGCACGCGTCGCGATCGTTGCGCAAGAATTGTTCGAACGTATCGAACCGTTGTTGGGCGACGCCTTGCAGCATGTGGTGGTGTTCGCTTATAGCGATGCGCTTGCCAAGGATATTCCCGCCGATGTGCCCGACTGGGTGCGTGCGCCGCGTCGCCCCGTGGCGCATGCCAGTGCCAGCGCCTGGGTCGACGTGCAGGAGGCAGCGCTCGAACCCTCGGCGCATCGGGCGCGTTCACAAGATGCGGCGCTGATTTGCTACACATCCGGCACCACCGGCAAACCCAAGGGCTGTGTGCACACGCATGCAAGCTTGATGACAGCAGCGATCACGCCCACCTTGTGGCGTGGCGACCGTCCCGATACGGTGGTGCTGGGCGTCATGCCGATGTTTCATATGCAAGGTATGCAGTCGATCATCAACAGCGCCTGCTACGTGGGATGCACGGTGGTGTTGCTGCCGCGCTGGGACGTACGCAGCGCGGCGCGTCTGATCGAGCGCTACCGCGTGCATGTATGGGGCGTCTCTCCGGCCATGCTGCTCGATCTCTTGGCATTGCCCGATTTGCACGACTACGACATCAGCAGTTTGGCCTTCATCAATGGCGGCGGCGCGGGCTTTCCCGCGGCAGTCAACAAGCGTCTGACTGAGGAGCTCGGCATTCGCTATCTTGAAGGCTGGGGCATGACCGAGACGGCGTCGATGGCGATGTGCAATCCGCCCGATCGCACCAAGCGGCAGTGCCTCGGCATTCCGACGTTCGGCGTCGAGGCCTGCGTCATCGATGCCGAGACCGGTGCGGTGCTGGGCGATGGCGAAACCGGGGAGCTGTGGGTCACAGGTGGGCAAGTGATGCGAGGCTATTGGAATAATCCGACCGCTGACGCCGAGACCTTCCGCGACATCGGCGGCCGCCGTTTCATGCGCAGCGGCGACCTGGTGTATCGCGACGATGAAGGCTACTACTTCATGGTCGATCGCCTGAAACGCATGATCAACGCCTCCGGCTTCAAGGTCTGGCCCGCGGAAGTTGAATCAATGCTGCACCACCATCCGGCCATCAGCGAGGCATGCATCATTGCCACGCGCGACGCACGCCGCGGTGAGGCGGTAAAAGCGGTAGTGGTATTGCGCAAGGATTACACAGGCGCGGTATCCGAGCAGGACTTGATCGGCTGGACCCGCGAGCAGATGGCATCTTATAAATGTCCGCGCAGCGTCGACTTCGTCGAGCGTTTGCCGCGTGGCGGCACAGGCAAGATCGACTGGCGTCGCTTGCAGGACGAAGAAAAGGCGCGCGTGGCCGCGGTGAGCATTTGAGCACGAGGTAGTGATCGGCGCGCGCGGCCGGCGCTCGGTCTCGCGCGCGCTGTCTGCCCCGACGCGTTAGCTGCCGCCGCCGTCGATCGCGATATTCTGGCCATTGATATAGGGATTGGCGTCCGACACCAGAAACGTCACCACGGCCGCCACGTCTTCCGGCACCGACACCCGGCCGAACGGCGAGCGCGCATCGAGCATATGGATATCTTCCGCACCGCGCGCCTTCGCAAGCCGGCGTCCCATCTCGGTTTCAGTCAGCGACGGGCTGACCACGTGCGTGCGCACCCCATGCACGCGTTCCTCTTTCGACAGCGTTGCCGCCAGCGCTTCGAGCGCGGCCTTCGCCATGTTATAAGGCGCGCCGTTGGCGCTGAGCATGCGCGTGGCGATGCTTGACACCATCACGATGTCCGCACGTCCACACTGACGCAGATGGGGCAATGCCAATTGAGATAGCCAATAAGGTGCGAAGGCATCCACGCGCATCACGTGTTCCATCTCGGCTGGATCGGTATCGATCACGGTTTTGCCGCGACTGCCGATGCCGGCGTTATTGACGAGGATATCCAGCGCGCCGAAGTCGCGCAGCACGGCGTCGAGCAACGCGACATCGTCTTCACGCTGTTCGACCGCCGCGCGATAGCAGCGGGCTTTGCGCCCCAGCGCTTCGATCTCGCGCACCGTATCGAGTGCGGCCGTTGCGTCTTTGTTATAGCTCAGCGCGACGTCGGCACCGGCGCGCGCCAAGGCGATCGCAATGGCGCGGCCGATACCACGTCCGCCACCGGTCACCAGCGCAATGCGGCCCGCAAGGGAAATCTGCATCGAGTGTCTCCTTTCACGGCGGGGTCTTCTCAGCAACGCCCAGCCTGTGGATTAACGCTACATCAGCACGATGTCGTACTGCTCCTGCCCCAAACTCGATTCCACGCTCAACGAAACCGGCTTGCCGATAAAGTCGCCCAGCATCGCCAGATGCTGCGACTCTTCCTCGAGGAACAGATCCACGACTGCCTGCGATGCGACGATACGGAACTCGCGCGGATCGAACTGCCGCGACTCGCGCAGGATTTCACGCAGGATGTCGTAGCAGACCGTGCGCGCGGTCTTGATCTGGCCCTTCGACTCGCACACCGGGCAGGGCTCGCACAGCACGTGCGCCAACGACTCGCGCGTGCGCTTGCGCGTCATCTCCAGCAGGCCGAGTTGCGAAAAGCCATTCACCGTGACGCGCGTGCGATCGCGCGACAGCGATTTATTGAGCTCCGCCAACACCGCATCGCGATGCGTGGCGTTATCCATATCGATGAAGTCGATGATGATGATGCCGCCCAGATTGCGCAGCCGCAGTTGCCGCGCAATCGTATGCGCCGCTTCCAGATTGGTCTTGAAAATGGTGTCCGCGAAATTGCGCGCGCCGACAAAGCCGCCGGTGTTCACATCGATGGTCGTCATCGCTTCGGTCTGGTCGATCATCAAATAACCGCCAGACTTGAGATCGACGCGCCGCGACAGCGCACGCTGAATTTCCGTCTCGATATTGTACAAATCGAACAAGGGTCGCTCACCGGTGTAGTGATGCAGCCGTTCGCGTACGGATGGCGTGAAGATGTCGGCGAACTCGGTCAAGCGCTGGTAGGTTTCGCGTGAATCGATCTGAATGCGGCTGGTTTCGTCATTGACGAAATCTCGCAACACGCGCTGCGCGAGATCCAGGTCTTGATACAACACGGTGGCAGGACCACGTGTGGTGGCCTGCTGCTGGATCGTCGCCCAGGTCTTGCGCAAATAGGCCACGTCGTTCGCCAGTTCTTCACTGCTTGCGTCTTCGGCGATGGTGCGCACGATATAGCCGCCTTGCTCGTCGGCCGGCAGCACGGCTTCGAGCCGCGCGCGCACCGCCTCGCGTTCGGCTTCACTGGCAATCTTTTGCGAGATACCGATATGCGGGTCTTGCGGCAGATACACCAGCGTGCGGCCGGCGATGCTTATTTGCGTGGATAGCCGTGCGCCTTTGGTGCCGATCGGATCCTTGATCACCTGCACCATGCGCGTCTGCCCCTCAAACACGGTTCTTTCGATCGGCAGCATCGGTGCGCCCGGTACCTCGACGCGCGGATGCCAGATATCGGCCACATGCAGGAAGGCGGCGCGTTCAAGCCCGATGTCGATAAACGCCGATTGCATGCCCGGCAACACCCGCACGACCTTGCCGAGATAGACGTTGCCGACGCGGCCGCGCGACAAGGTGCGCTCGAGATGCAGCTCTTGCACGGCACCTTGCTGCACCATAGCGACGCGGGTTTCCTGCGGGGTGACGTTGATCAGTATTTCTTCGTTCATCGGAAGCTTTGCAGCGGTCGCGCGCACGGTTTGCCGGCAGCAGCCGCGCACGCCGGGCGCTGGGGTGCCGATCCTAGCCGACCGTCATGCCCGCGGCCTGCAGCAACTCTGCGGTCTCGAATAGGGGAAGGCCCATGATACCGGAATAGCTTCCCTCCACGGCCGCGATGAACGCGGCGGCGCGCCCTTGAATCGCATATGCGCCAGCCTTGCCGAAAGGCTCGCCGCTGTCGATATAGCGTTGAATGCGCGCCGCATCGAGCGCTGCCATCCGTACTCTGGAAATGGACAGCGCAAATTGCGGAGAGGTGGTGGCGTCGCCGATGCCCGCGGCTGGCGTTACTGCCACCGCCGTCAACACTTCGTGCCAATTGCCTGAAAGCGCGCCGAGCATGCGGCGCGCGTCGTCGGCGTCGACCGGCTTGCCGAGAATTTCACCATCGATCGAGACGGTGGTGTCGGCACTGAGAATCGGCGCCGCGGGCAAATGGCCGCTGCGCGCGTCGGCGAAGCGATCTCGCGCGGCGTTTGCCTTGGCGATGCAGACGCGCGACACATAGTCGGCGACGGCTTCACCGGGCAGCACCGCTT
>JBPBQZ010000156.1:0-9986 GCA_050955105.1 Janthinobacterium lividum
TAGCTAGCCTTCTTCGCCAGTCGATCGCTGATCTTCTCGTCGGTTTCCTGTTGCGACACCGATTGCGTCTTCAGCATCTCGGTCCAGCGCTGTGCCGTGGTATCGGCCAGCAGATAGGTGGCGCGCGCGTTGCTTAGGTCGGAACGGGCCTGCCGCAGTTGTTCGTCGACTTCCGGTGTCTCGATATCAGCCAGCAACTGGCCACGTTTCACATGCGTACCGATGTCGACATACCACTTGCTCAGATAGCCGCTGGTGCGTGCGTAGATCGGCGTATCGAGATAGGCCTGCAGGCTGCCCGGCAACACCAGATCGCGCACCGGTGCCGCATGCTGCGGTTGCATCACCGCTACCGTCGGCACGGCATCGCGCGCGGTGGTGCGTTGGAGGGCATTGGCGGCATGCCAACGCGAGGCGATGCCCCATATCAGCAATACCACCACCACCACGATGCCGAGCACCAGCAGCCATCGACCGCGGCGCGCATGGTGTGCGGGCGGGGGCGCCGCGGGGTCAGCCGGGCCAACCGCATCAGCGGGACGATTCGATTCCATTAATGGCTCTCTGCCAGCATCGGTTCATAGGGGCTATCTCATTTTCGCAGGCGTCTAGCCGTCGATCCGCGCGAGCCGCACGCGGCGCGCCTCGAGGCGGCGATACACCATCGAGAATACGGTCGGCACAAAAAACAGCGTGGCCGCGGTACCCAGCAGCAGGCCGCCGATCACCGCGCGACCCAGCGGCGCATTCTGCTCGCCGCCCTCGCCCAGCCCCAGCGCCATCGGCAGCATGCCGATCACCATCGCCAGCGCCGTCATCAACACCGGCCGAAAGCGTCCCACACCTGCTTCGAGCGCGGCGCTGAAAGCATCGCCGTGCTCGCTCAATTGATCGCGCGCGAAGCTGATCACCAGAATGGCGTTGGCGGTGGCGATACCGATCGACATCATGGCGCCGGTCAGCGCCGGCACCGACAAGCGCGTATGCGTGATGAACAACATCCAGGCGATGCCGGCCAACGCGCCCGGCAGGGCGCCGACGATGATGAGCGGATCGAGCCATGACTGGAAGTTCACCACCATTAGCAGATAGACCAGCACGATCGCGAAGGCCAGCCCCTCGAACAGGCCGTTGAACGACGCATTCATGGTTTGCGTCTGGCCGCGCAGCAACATTTGCGAGCCATGCGGCAAGGACTTCTGCGCGCCGTCCATGATTTTCTGCACGTCGTCGGATACCCCGCCGAGATCGCGGCCGTCGGTGGTGCCGTAGATATCGATGGTGGGCTGTACGTTGTAATGCGTCACCACCGCCGAGGCACTGCCGCGCGACAGCGTCGCCAGCGAACCCAGGATATTGCTGCGGCCATTGGCCGATGCCAATGGGATATTCGCGAGCGCCTGCAATGAGTCGATGCGGTACTGCGGCGCTTCGGTGATGACGTTGTAGCTGACGTTATTACGCGGATTCAGCCAGAACGTCGGCGTGGTCTGCTGACTACCCGACAAGGTGATCAATAAATCGCTGGCCAGGTCTTTTTCGGTAAAGCCGGCCTGCGCCGCACGGGTTCGATCGACCTCGACGTGAATGCGCGGCTGGTCGGCCGGCTGCTGGATGCGCGCGTCCGCAAGCCCTGGCACATGCCGCAATTGATCGAGCAGCTTGGCTGCCAGCGCGCGATTGCCCGCCACGTCGCGACCTACCAACTGCACGTCGATCGGTGCCGGCGAGCCGAAGTTGAGAATCTGGCTGACGATATCCGCGGGCAGGAAAGCGAACTGCACGCCGGGGAAACCATTCGACAACTCGCGCCGCAAGGTCGTGACATAGCCGGCGGTCGGATGATGATCTTCGTTCAGGCTGACCAACACATCGCCGTCGGCCGAACCGATAGTGCCCGTGTTGTTATAGGACAGATTGGAACCTGACACCGGCACGCCGAGGTTATCGATAATGGTATGCAACTCGCTGCGCGGAATGATCTGGCGAATGCGATCGTCGATCTGGTCAGTGATGCGCGCGGTTTCTTCGATACGCGTACCGGTCTTGGCGCGCAGGTGCAAAGCGATCTCGCCAGCATCGACTGACGGGAAGAAATCGCGTCCCAAAAACGGCAACAGCAGCAACGACAACAGACAGGCCGCCAGGAACACGACCACGAAGGGCCCCGGGTGTTGCAGCCGACGTTCGAGGAAGCCGCGATAGCGGTCGCGCAGCGCATGGAAGCCGCGTTCGAAGCCCGCGTGCGCGCGCACGAAAGGATTGCGCGACGGTGCGTCATGCGCGCCGACGCGCTCGGGCCGGTAATGATTGCGCAGCAGGTACTTGGCTAGCGTAGGCACCAGTGTGCGCGAGAAAAAATATGAGGCGAGCATCGCGAACACCACCGCCTCGGCGAGCGGCACGAACAGGTAGCGCGCCACGCCGGACAGCAGAAACATCGGCACGAAGACGATGCAGATCGACAACGTCGACACCAGCGTCGGCACGGCGATCTGGCGCGCGCCGTCGAGAATCGCCGCCTCGAGTACCTTGCCCTGTTCGAGGTTCTGGCTGATGTTTTCGATAGCCACGGTCGCATCGTCTACCAGAATGCCGACCGCCAGTGCCAGACCGCCCAAGGTCATGATGTTGATGGTTTGCCCCAAGGCAGACAGCACCACGATGGAGGTCAACATCGACAGCGGGATCGATACCGCGATGATCAAGGTCGCGCGCCAGTTGCCGAGAAACAGCAGGATCATCAATGCCGTCAGGCACGCCGCGATCAAGGCTTCGCGGATCACGCCCTGCACGGCGGCGCGCACGAACATCGACTGGTCGGATACCGGATCGATATTGAGAGAAGCCGGCACCATGTTCTTGAGCGTCGGCATCAAGGCCTTGATGCGGTCGACGATGTCGAGCGTGGACGCATTGCCGCTCTTTTGCACCGACAGCAGCGAAGCACGCTGGCCGTTCACACGCACGATGTTGGTCTGCGGCGAAAAGCCATCGCGCACATGCGCGACATCCTTTAAATAGAGCGTGCCGGCATTTCCAGTCTTCAAGGGAATATCGTTGAGCGCCTCGATCGAGCTGGGACTGGCGTTGAGGTCGACCGAATATTCAGTGGCGCCGATCTTCGCCGTGCCAGTCGGCAGAATCAGATTCTGCGCGCTCACCGCGTTCACTACGTCCATCGGCGACAGATGCTTTTCCTGAAGCTTTTGCAGATCCAGGTCGACCATGATCTGGCGCATCTTGCCGCCGTAGGGCAAAGGCACCGAAGCGCCCTGCACCGTCGCCAACTGCGTTTTCAGGAAATTGTTGCCGTAGTCGTAAAGCTCCTGCTCGGTCAGCGATGGCGACGACAGCGCCAGCCGCAATATCGGTACGGTCGAAGCGTTGTAGCGCAGGATGTTGGGCGGCGTAATGCCTTGCGGCAGCGAGCGCAATTGCGTTTGCGACATCGCCGTCACTTCGGCCATTGCCTCGTCGACGTTGGCGTTCGGCTGAAAGAAGATCTTGATGACGGCGATGCCGTTCAGCGAGGTCGATTCGATGTGCTCGATATCGTTGACGCCCACCGTGAGCCCACGTTCGTAGTTCAGCACGATGCGCCGTTCCATCTCGTCGGCGGACAGACCGTTGTAGGTCCAGATCACGCTGACTACTGGGATATCGATATTCGGAAAGATATCGGTCGGCGTGCGCAGGATCACTAGCGGGCCAATGATCAGCAGCACCAGCGACACGACGATGAACGTGTAGGGGCGCAATAGCGCTAGTCGGACGATCCACATGACTACCTAGGCTCCGCTGTACAGACCGTTGTAGAGCTTCGGCGGTCGCTGACCACGACCGCGAATGCATGAATTAAATGGTTACAAGGAAGCGGGAATTCGCGCATCCAGATGCGCGTAGCGAGGAGCGAGCGCCAGTGTACTCGGTAGTATTGGCGCGCGTCTGCGCGGCACCGGCGAGATCGGCAGTACACCTATTACCGATCATTACCGACAGGCAATCGTTACCGCCGGCGCAGCGTAGCAGCAACCCTACACGGCAGTAAGCAGGGTTTTTCAGGAGACCGACGCAATTCGATATCTCTAAATACTTTCACAAAGCTTTCATTCAGCAAAGCGATGGCTTTCAAACGTAATCTCAATGATAACTATTCTCATTTGTGTTGACGCTCTCGAAAACGCTGGTTAGCATCGCGGCACTCGCTGGAATTGAAACGTGTCCGTTGCGTGACCGGAGTGCCAGCCGCCTGGCGGCGGGACGGCAGATTCGGCAGCAATCCACTTTATTGATACAAGAAGGGAGTTCGATGAAGCTCGCTTGGTCCGCTCAACATTCCCGGCAGTCGGGCTTGCGCTACGCGCTAGCCGACACGGGGCGCCCCTCCACGCTACGACGGCTCGCGTCGCAAGGCGCGCTCGCTACGTGGGCGTTGTCGTCGACGCTGGCGTTCGCCACGCCAAGCCCTGATGCCGTACCGCAAACATCCGAGGCGGATCTCAATATTCAAGCGCAACCGACCGGTCAATGGACCGGCGTATGGACACGCCAGACCCTGTTGGGCGGCATCGGCGGCCTGCGCCCTTGGCTCGGCAGCTTCGGCGTGACCTTTGGCTTGAACGAAACCAGCGAGTTGCTCGGCAACCTGCGCGGCGGCCTGGCGCGCGGCAAGACCTATGACGGCCTCACCGAAATGAGCGTCGGCATCGATACGCAAAAGGCCTTCGGCCTGCCCGGCGGCACCTTCAACATCAGCGCACTGCAGATTCATGGCAGCAATCTAAGCTCGAACTACTTGGGCACCCTCAATACTGCCAGCGGTATCGAGGCGCAAGACACTACGCGACTGTGGGAGCTCTGGTATCAGCAGTCCTTCCTCGACAAGCGCGTCGACGTGAAGGTAGGCCAGCAGAGTATTGACCAGGAATTCATGGTCAGCCAGTATGCCGGCACCTTCATCAACACCATGTTCGGCTGGCCCGGCTTGCCCTCTTACGACATGCCGAGCGGCGGCCCCGCTTATCCGCTGGCCGATCTCGGTGTGCGCGTGCGCGGCCAGATCACCCCCACGCTTACCGCGCTGGCCGGTGTGTTCGACGGTGATCCGCTGGGCAACAATCCCGATAATCTGCGCGGCACCAATTTCAATCTGCACAACGGCACGCTCGTCATCGGCGAACTGCAATATGCGTTGAACCAGCCGGCGGAAGGCGAGATGGTGAGCGAGCATGGCCAAAGCGGCCTCCCTGGCACTTACAAGATCGGCTTCTGGTACAACAGCGAACGCTTCGACGACCAGGGCATCGATAATCTGGGCGCCTCGCTGGCCGACCCGGCAAGCACCGGCGATCCGGCTTCGCACCACGGCAACTACAGCTTGTATGCAGTGGCCGACCAGATGATATGGCGCCCCGACCCGGACGAAGCGCGCAGCATCGGCGTGTTCGCACGCGTGATGGGCGCGCCGGGCGACCGTAATCTGGTCAGCGCCAGCGCGAACCTCGGCATCGTCATGAAGGCGCCGTTTAAGGGACGTGACAACGATAGCGTCGGACTGGGCCTGGCCTACATCAAGGTCGGCAACCATGTGCACGATCTCGACGCGAGCACGCTGGCCTTCAACGGCGGCCTGTACGGCGTACGTACCAGCGAAACCGCGGTCGAGGCTACCTATCAGTACCAGGCGACGCCATGGTGGCTGATACAAGGCGATCTGCAATACACCTTCAACGCGGGCGCAGGACAAAACCCGAACGATCCGACCCAGCCGCTACGCAATACGCTGGTGGTCGGCGTGAGGACCAACATCGCTTTCTGAGATAGCCGCGTGCGGTGTGCGCTCCGGCCTCATCCGCGCTCGAATCAACCCGCAGCGATGCCCCGCGTCGCAGCGATTTCGAAACAGAGAACATGAATTACGCCCTCTTCCATCAAACCAGCACGCGCACCAGCCGCGTCAGCGGTGCCGCGCAGGCAGCCCGCGCGGCTTGTGCCGCGGCGCTCGCCGCTTGCGGCATCGTTTGCAGCACCGCCGGCATGGCCGCGGGGCTCACGCTGCTCACCACGCAAAGCGCGCAGGCTGCACCGCAGGGTCTGCTTGAAACCCTGCATCACAACACCACGCTGATCAACACCGTGCCCGAGAACGGCGACCAGAATCCGTATGCCATGGTGGTAGCGCCGGTATCGGCCGGCAGCATCCACGCAGGCGACGTGCTGGTCGGCAACTTCAACAACGCCACCAATTTGCAAGGCACTGGCAGCACCATCGTCAACTATCACCCCGATACCAAGACGCTGTCGGTGTTCGCGACCGTGCCGCGCGACCTGAAAGGCTGTCCGGGCGGCATCGGCCTGTCGACCGCGATGACCATGTTGAAGTCGGGCTGGGTGATCGTCGGCAGCACGCCGAGCAACGACGGCACCACCGGCACCAAGGGCGCCGGCTGCCTGATCGTGCTGGATGCGCAAGGCCACGTGGCGTCGACGCTCAGCAGCGAGAACATCAACGATCCGTGGGGCAATATGGCGGTGGTCGATCGCGGCGACAGCGCCACGCTGTTCGTCAGCAACGCCGGCTTCGGCATCGGCAGCGCCGAGGGCACGCCGCCGGTGATGAAACAAGCCACCGTGCTGCGCCTCGATCTCGATATTCCGGCCGGCGAACCGCCAGTCGTGAAGCAGGAAACCGTGATCGGCAGCGGCTTCGGCGCGCAAGCCGACAAGGGCGTGTTTCTGATCGGCCCGACCGGCTTGTCCTTGTCGAGCGACCAGAAGCTGCTGTATGTTTCCGACGCCATCGGCAATCGCGTGAATGAAATCGACGATCCGCTGACGCGCGACACCAGCGCTGGCGTAGGCCGCCAAGTCACGGCCGATGGCCTGCTGCATCGGCCGCTGGCCATGCTGACCGCGCCGAATGGCCACCTGCTGGTAACCAATGGCCTCAACGGCCAGGTAGTGGAAATCGATCCGCTCACCGGCAAGCAGATCTACGCACGCTGGATCGATGCCGACCGCGCGCAGTCGCCGCCCGGCAGCGGCGATCTGTTTGGCATCGTGCTCACGCCCGACGGCAGCGGTTTTTATTACGTCGAAGACGACGTCAACACATTGGTACTTGCTCACTAATCATGTCTGAAGACAAAGCGCCCAAGCCGCCGCCGCCCACGCGGGCGTCGCGACGCGGCTTCCTGAAAGCCGGCGGCGCCGCCCTGGCCGCCGGCGCCACGCTCGGCGTGGGCTTGAACGCCGCCGAGGCCGCGACCCCCGCGCGGTCGGCGAAAGGCAATGCCGGCGGCGACGCCGCGCAACAGGCGACAACGCTGCCGTTCTATGGCGCGCATCAAGCCGGCATCATCACGCCACAACAACGGCATACGTATCTGATCGCGCTCGATCTGAGCACCGACAAGCGCACCGACCTGATCGCGCTGTTGCGCGCGTGGACCGATGCCGCCGCACGCATGACGCGTGGCGAGCCAGCGGCCGCGCTGACCGCGCAAGAAGATCAGCCGCCGCCCGACTCGGCCGAAGCGCTGGGGCTGGGCGCGGAGCGCCTCACCGTGACTTTCGGTTTCGGAGCGGGTGTGTTTGTCACGCAAGATGGCCACGACCGCTACGGACTGGCGGCACGCCGGCCCGCCGCACTGGTCGATTTGCCGCGCTTCAATGGCGACCAGCTACGTCCTGAAAAAAGCGGTGGCGATCTGTTCGTGCAAGCTTGTTCCGACGATGCGCAAGTGGCGTTTCATGCGGCACGGCAGCTCGCGCGCATGGCCGACGGCGTGGCGCACGTGCATTGGGGCCAAGCGGGCTTCCTGTCCGGCCCACGCGCGCAAACGCCGCGCAACCTGATGGGCTTCAAGGACGGCACCAACAATCCGTCGGTCCACACGCCTGCCCTGATGAACGACTTCGTCTGGGCCGAAGGCGACGCCGCGGCGCCATGGATGCATGGTGGCACCTACACGGTGGTGCGACGCATTCGCATCACGCTCGAGCACTGGGACAAGATGGAATTAGGCTTCCAGGAGCAGGTGGTCGGTCGTCACAAATACAGCGGTGCACCGCTTGGCAAACAGGCCGAGTTCGACCCCTTGGATCTGGCCGCAGTCGATAAAGATGGCAACCCGGTGGTACCCGAAAGCGCCCACGTGCGGCTGTCGAACCAGGCCACCAATAACGGCGCGCAGATCTTGCGGCGCTCGTATTCATACAACGACGGCACCGATTTCTACGTCGAACGCTGGCCGCCATGGCGCCAGGAAACCGAATACGATGCCGGGCTGATTTTTATCGCGCATCAAAGCGACCCGCGCAAAGGCTTCATTCCGATCAATGACAAGTTGGCCAAGTTCGACTTGATGAACCAGTTCACCACGCACGTGGGCAGCGCCATCTTCGCGTGCCCGCCGGGCGCGGCGGAGGGCTCGTTCATCGGCGCCGGACTATTCGATGCATAAGCGCGTGAGCGCTTGAACCATCCACCTATTACAGCGCGCCGGTGGTCGTCGACAAGCTTCGTCGACACCGCCGGCGCCCCCTACCAGACAGCAAATAAGGAAATCGATCATGGCAAATTCAGGATTGGGCAAGCGCCTCAACGCGCTGCGGCGCGCCGGCGCCCTCCGCGGCATCGGCCGCCTGACGGTACTCTCGCTGACCGTTGCGGCCACCCTGTCGGCCGTCGGCATGAGCAGCGCCGCGCAGGCCGCTTCGCTCACGCTTTATAGCGCGCAGCACGAACAATTGGTCAATTTGATCGCCAAGGATTTCGAGAAGGAAAGCGGTCTCTCGGTCAAGGTGCGCAGCGGCGAAGGCCCGGCCCTGGCCGCGCAACTGCTCGCTGAAGGCGCCTCTTCGCCCGCCGATGTGTACTTCACCGAAAATTCGCCGGAACTCGTGCTGCTCGAAGAAAAGGGGCTGCTCGGCCAGGTGGCCGCGCCCACGCTTGCAGCCGTCCCCGCGCGCTACAGTTCGCCGCAGGGCGCCTGGGTAGGCGTGGTGGCGCGCGAAAACGTGCTGGCCTACAACGTCACGAAACTGCAGCCCGCGCAATTGCCGGCTTCGTTGCTGGATCTGGCCACGCCGGCCTGGAAAGGCCGCGTCGGCATTGCGCCCAGCGATGCCGATTTCTTGCCGCTGGTAAGCGCCGTGCTGGCACTCAAAGGCGAAGCCGCCACACTCGACTGGCTGAAGGGACTGAAAAAGAATGCGCAGTTGTTCGACGACGATGAAGGCGTGGTGGCCGCGGTAAATCGCGGTGGCGTGGAGACTGGCGTCATCAACAACTATTACTGGGCGCGCCTGCATCTGGAGCTGGGCGACAGCGCCACACGCAGTGCCATTTATCACTTCGCCAACGGCGACGTCGGTGCACTGGTGAACGTGTCGGGCGCGGCGGTGCTCAAGTCGTCGCACAACGTCGATGCCGCACAGCGCTTCCTGGCTTACTTGGTGAGCGAACGCGGCCAAACCTTGCTGGCCAAGAGTCACGTCGATTTCGAATATCCGTTGCGCCCTGGTGTAGCACCGGACCCTTTGCTCAAGCCTTTCGACCAATTGCACCCGCCGACACTGACGGTGCAGCAACTGGGTGACGACAGCCAGGCAGCCAAGCTGCTGCGCCAGGCCGGCCTGCTGTAATGCGGCTGCCGCGCGCGCTGCTCGCCGCAGCCGCGCTCAGCGCCCTGCTGGTGCTGGCACCCATCGCCTACATCGTGTTTCGCGCGTTCTCGTTCGGCTTGAACGATGCGCTCGAGCTGGTGTGGCGCCCGCTCGTCGGTGAGCTGCTGGTCAACACCTTGCTGATTACCGTCACGTCGACGCTGGCGTCGGCGGTAATCGGCACTGCCGCGGCCTGGTTCGTCGAACGCACGCAACTGCCCGGGCGACGCCTGTGGTCGCTGCTGACGGTTGCGCCGCTGGCGATGCCGGCCTTCATCACCAGCTATGCCTGGGTTTCCCTGAGCCTCGATCTG
>JBPBQZ010000157.1:0-7589 GCA_050955105.1 Janthinobacterium lividum
TTTTTTCATGAGGCCACAACTCGAAGGGCTTTGAACGTGCGTGGGACAACGGCGGCTCTTGTAAAACCTGCATGGCCGATCGTCCGGATTGCCCGGCAATCGGCGCTCGCGCTCGATGCAGCGAACCTCCGTAGAACAAGCGCGCCGCCCGAGCCTGGAATCGGCGGCGCCGCAAGGCGCGTCGTCCGAAGATTCGCCTGTACGGATCACGATTGACCATTGGAGCGTTTATTGCGCACGCACCGGTATTCCTATTGAGCGCCCCGGCGCATGAGGTATTCCGATGAGCGCAACGGTTGGTGATTTCCTGGTCCAGCGTTTGTACCAATGGGGGGTGCGACGCATCTACGGTTATCCGGGCGACGGCATCAATGGCGTTTTCGGCGCGCTGAACCGAGCGCACGAGAAAATCGAATTCATTCAGGCGCGCCATGAAGAAATGGCGGCTTTCATGGCATCGGCGCACGCCAAATTCACGGGCGAACTCGGTGTTTGTATTGCCACCTCGGGGCCGGGCGCCTCGCACCTGATTACCGGCCTCTACGACGCCCGTATGGATCACATGCCGGTGCTGGCGATCGTCGGCCAGCAGGCGCGTACTGCGCTGGGCGGCCACTATCAGCAAGAACTCGATCTGCATAGCCTGTTCAAGGACGTCGCCGGAGCATTCTGCGAGCAGGCCAGTGCGCCGGCACAAGTGCGCCATCTGGTCGATCGATCGATACGGATCGCCTTGGGTGAGCGGCGCGTTACGGCGTTGATTTTGCCCAATGATCTGCAAGACATGCCTTACGAAGAGCCGCCTCGCCGGCATGGCACGGTGCATTCGGGCATTGGCTATACGGCGCCGCGCGTACTGCCGCAAACCGCTGACTTGCAGCGCGCGGCGCAGGTGTTGAACGCAGGCAAGAAAGTGGCGATTCTGATCGGGGCGGGCGCTCTCGGCGCGACCGACGAAGTCATCGCTGTGGCCGACAAATTGGGTGCGGGCGCCGCCAAAGCCTTGTTGGGCAAGGCGGCGTTGCCTGACGACTTGCCGTGGGTGACCGGGTCGATCGGCTTGCTGGGCACCGAGCCAAGCTACAAGATGATGAGCGAGTGCGACACTCTGCTGATGATTGGCTCCGGCTTTCCGTATTCCGAGTTCATGCCGAAAGAAGGAGCGGCCCGCGGTGTACAAATCGACCTCAAGCCCGACATGCTGAGCTTGCGGTATCCGATGGAAGTGAATCTGGTTGGCGATGCCGCCGAAACGCTGCGCGCGTTGTTGCCACTGTTGAACGAACAGACTGATCGGGCATGGCGCGGCCATATAGAAGACTGGACCGCCTCGTGGTGGACGACCTTGGAAAAGCGCGCGAAAGAGCCCGCTAATCCGGTGAATCCACAGCGGGTTGCCTGGGAGCTGTCGTCGCGTTTGCCTGACCGCGCAATCATCACCAGCGATTCCGGTTCGTGCGCCAATTGGTATGCGCGCGACATCAAGATACGGCGCGGCATGATGTGCTCGCTTTCCGGCGGTCTGGCCTCCATGGGCGCGGCGGTGCCCTATGCGATTGCAGCGAAATTCGCTCATTCCGATCGTACCGTGGTGGCCTTGGTGGGCGACGGTGCAATGCAGATGAACAACATGGCCGAGTTGATCACGGTCGCGAAATATTGGCGTAACTGGGCGAGCCCGCGCTGGATTTGCATGGTCATGAACAATGAGGATTTGAATCAAGTTACCTGGGAGCAACGGGTGATGGAAGGCGATCCGAAATTCGACGCTTCTCAGCAGCTGCCGAATGTTCCTTACCATCGCTTTGCAGAAATGATCGGCCTGCGCGGTATCTATGTCGACTCTGCCGAACGGCTAGGTGTCGCGTGGGACGAAGCACTCTCGGCAGAAAGACCGGTGGTGCTCGAAGTCAAAACCGATCCGAATGTGCCGCCGTTGCCGCCGCACATCACCTTGCAACAGGCGAAAGCATTCGGCGCGACCTTGCTCAAGGGGGACCCGGACGAGGGCAATGTCATTCTCGATACGGCGCGTCAGGTGCTGGGTGCCGTGCTGCCGCATAAGAAAGACTGACCTGTCCGTTCGCTGATTCCGCGCAATGCGGAAGCTGGCCGCCTTGCCGCACGCGCAAGGCGGTGCTGCGGCCTGGCCATTCGACATAGATGCAATCGCTCGAAGCCTGGCTTAATCTAGCGCCAGCGGTTCACACAAATGCGTAATTTCCGTGCTTGCCACGGCCGCCCTGTGCGGCGCCGTTTGATCCCGCGTAATCTGCGGGTCTGGCGGCGTCTGTACGACTGCCCGCATCCCTTTCATCCCTACGCAAGGCGGACCCAAATGAATACACCGGCCTCAAGCGCAGCTGACCCGGTTGCCGTATCAGAAGTACTGTTCGAAGTGATCCACCACGTAGGCGTCATCACGCTCAACCGACCCAAGGCGCTCAATGCCTTGACGATGGAGATGACCGAACAGATCGCCGCGCGTCTCGCTGCATGGCGTGACGACACGGCGGTGCGCGGCGTGCTGCTGCGCGGCGCCGGCGAGCGAGCTTTTTGTGCCGGCGGTGATATCCGCGCACTGCACGCGGCGCGCGCCGCCGGTCTTGGCTGGCAGCAATTCTTCGTCGACGAATATCGCCTGGATCATACGATTCATCGTTACCCGAAGCCGGTGCTGGTTTTTATGGATGGCGTGACGATGGGCGGCGGGATGGGGTTGGCACAAGGGGCGCATCTGCGCATCGTTACCGAGCGATCGAAGATTGCGATGCCCGAGACGCGTATCGGCATTATTCCTGATGTCGGTGCCAGCTACTTCCTATCGCGCCTGGCCGGCGGCTTACCGTATTACCTGGGTCTGGTGGGTGTTACGTTGACTGGAGAAGAAGCTGTGCTGTGCGGTCTTGCGGACGTGCTGGTCGACGCGGAAACGCTTGCGGGCGAGCATGCATATCGGGATGCGTTGGCACGCATCGACTGGCGCGAGCCGGATGTCTTGACGGCTCTGTCGGACGCGCTGGCGCCGCGGCGCCAGCGCATCGAGGCGAAGTCGATGAAGCCGTTGCTGGGCGCCATTCATGTCGACTTCGCGTCCACACAAACATTGCAGGGAATTCTGACGGCACTTCAGATGCGCGCGCAAGCGGGCGGCGACCCCGCACAAGAATGGGCGCGCCAAACGCTACGTGCGCTGGCCGGGCATTCGCCGCTCGCTTTGTCGTTGACTTATCGCGCCTTGCGGCAGGGACGGCGTCTCGATCTGGCAGCTTGCTTCAGGCAAGAGCTGCGCGTGATCTCGCGCGCGGTCGAGACGGGCGATTTTGCCGAGGGCGTGCGGGCCTTGCTGGTAGACAAGGATCAGCAGCCGATCTGGAAGTACGGGTCCTTAGAGGAAATCGATGAGCGGGTTGTCGACGAATTTTTCAAAGACTTTCACGATGGCGATCCGTTGGCCGACCTTGACGCCGCGAGCCAAGCGGGCTGAGCGCCGGCTTGCGCGGGCAGGCCGGCGCCACGAAGCGGTGGGGCGGCGCGGGCAGGGGTAACATCGGCCTACCGATTCGATCTGGACCTTTTCGCAAAAGAGAAATCATGGCCACTGCAAAGTTTATTTGGGATGACCCACTCCGGCTCGACGAGCAACTCACTGAAGACGAGCGGATGGTGCGAGACGCCGCCTCCGCGTATGCGCAGGACAAGCTGATGCCGCGGGTGGTGGATGCATTTCGCCGAGAGCACACGGATGTCGAAATATTTAGAGAAATGGGTGCGTTGGGACTGCTCGGTCCCACCATCCCGGAGGAATACGGTGGCCCGGGCCTGAACTATGTTTCCTATGGCTTGATCTCGCGTGAAGTAGAGCGGGTGGATTCCGGCTTCCGATCGATGATGTCGGTGCAGTCTTCGCTGGTGATGGTGCCGATTCATGTCTTCGGTACCGCCGCGCAAAAGCAAAAATATCTGCCGCGGCTGGCAACGGGTGAACGGATCGGTTGCTTCGGACTGACCGAGCCGAATCACGGGTCTGATCCGGCTGGCATGACCACCCGGGCAAAACCCGTGAATGGTGGCTACTTATTAAGTGGCGCCAAGATGTGGATTACGAACGCGCCGATTGCCGACGTGTTCGTGGTGTGGGGGAAATTGGCCGACGAACAAGGTGAGGCGATTCGTGGCTTTATCCTGGAGAAGGGTTGGAAAGGCTTGAGCGCGCCCAAAATCGAGGGCAAGGTCGGACTGCGTGCGTCGATCACAGGCGAGATCGTAATGAACGAGGTCTTCGTGCCCGAAGAGAACCTGTTGCCCGACGTGCGCGGCCTGCGCGGACCATTTACTTGTCTGGATTCCGCGCGATTCGGCATTGCCTGGGGCGCGCTCGGGGCCGCGGAGGCATGCTGGCATACCGCCCGCACCTACGTGCTCGATCGGCAGCAGTTCGGCCGGCCACTGGCTGCAAATCAGTTGATACAAAAAAAGCTGGCCGACATGCAGACGGAAATCACCCTGGGCCTGCAAAGCGTGCTGCGCTTGGGGCGCATGAAAGACGAAGGATCCGCGGCCGTCGAGATCACGTCGATGGTCAAGCGCAACTCGTGCGGCAAGGCGCTGGACATAGCGCGGCTCGCACGCGACATGTTGGGCGGAAACGGTATCTCCGACGAATTTTCGGTGGCCCGCCACTTGGTGAATTTGGAAGTAGTCAATACCTATGAAGGTACGCACGACATCCACGCATTGATACTCGGGCGCGCTCAAACGGGCATACAGGCCTTCTATTGATTGACCCAATAAGAGCGGCTCGACGAAGCCGTCTCGACCTCCGATTACGTTCTCAGGCAGGATCCTTTCGCATGCAGATTCCCGGTACCGATAGCAGCACTCCCTCAGCCGCATCGTTGGAAGGCGTGCGCGTGCTCGATCTCGGTTCTTTGATAGCGGGCCCGTTTGCCGCTACGGTATTGGCGCAATTCGGCGCCGAAGTCATCAAGATCGAAAATCCCCAGCAAGGCGATCCATTACGTAACTGGCGCAAGTTGCATGAAGGCACCTCGCTGTGGTGGTATTCGCAGAGTCGAAACAAGAAGTCGCTGACGCTCGATCTACGTACAGAAGCTGGCCAGGACATCGTGCGCCGCCTGGTGAAAGATGCCGACATCGTCATTGAAAACTTTCGACCGGGAACGCTCGAGTCTTGGGGACTAGGCTGGGAGCAGCTATCGGCAATCAATCCTGCATTGGTCATGGTGAGGGTTTCGGGATATGGCCAGACTGGTCCTTACCGCGACCGTCCCGGTTTTGCTGCGATCGCCGAATCGGTCGGCGGTTTGCGCTATCTGGCTGGATATCCAGACCGCGCGCCTGTGCGCACCGGCGTTAGTCTCGGAGACACGTTGGCGTCGTTATACGGCGTGATCGGCGCGCTGCTCGCAATGCACCATATCAATGTGAATCACGGACGCGGGCAGTTCATCGACGTAGCCTTGTATGAAGCGGTGTTCGGTGTCATGGAAAGTCTGATCCCCGAATATGGCGCACAGGGATTCATTCGAGAACGCAGCGGCGCAAGTTTGCCCGGCATCGCACCGTCGAATACATACAGTTGTCGAGATGGTCGCCACGTGGTGGTGGCGGGCAACGGTGACAGCATCTTCAAACGGTTGATGCTTGCGATCGAGCGGCCGGACCTCGCTGCGGACGAACGCCTGGCCAACAACGAGGGACGCGTACAGCACGTCGAGATGATCGATGCGGCAATCGGCGCCTGGACCGGTCGACATGAACTGGACGACGTGCTGGTTCAGCTAGAAGCCGCGCAGGTGCCTGCTGGACGCATCTACACGGCCGCTGACATCTATGAAGACCCGCATTATCGAGCGAGAGAAATGATCGAGCGCCACGCGTTGCCCGACGGCCAGCCGATCGACCTGCCGGCCGCCGTGCCGAAACTTTCGGAGACGCCGGCGGTAACGCGGACGCTCGGGCCCGCGCTTGGTGAACACACCGATGAGATTTTGCTATCGCTGGGATTCTCAGCCCAAGACGTTGCGGACCTTCGAGAACGCGGCGTCGTATGAACAACGATCTTTAAAAACCTATGATGCGGCAGACAGCGCGGCTTTACTGTAGCCGCGCTGGTCGCCGCAGCTCTTATGCCGGATTCGTCGCTGGCGTGGCGCCGACGTAAGCGGTTTCGCCATCATCGTCGTCTTGTCGGGGAACACGCGCTGTACTGGCCTCGGCCGCGATAGCGGGCGCGGTCAACTCGCTCAGGCCGTCGGCGTTCAGCGCGGTCTTCATTTCTGCCGGCATCTTGACGGTGGTTGCTGCCTTCGGCATCGGTGTCAGCACGGGCTGTACCGACAGACAGGCTTCGATGGCTTCCTTCAGCGACGCGACGCGCCATACCGAGCCGGAGACATCAGACCACTCGTCGGTTTGCGAGTCGCCGGCTTCATGAGGTTGCGCCGGTAATACGCCAATCAGACCGATAACGAGCGGCGCTTGCGGCAAACGTTCGCGCGTGCGTCGCAGCAGATAGCGCACGCTGGAGGGCACGGCATCGGCATC
This sequence comes from Janthinobacterium lividum, assembly GCA_050955105.1. Lineage (GTDB taxonomy): Bacteria > Pseudomonadota > Gammaproteobacteria > Burkholderiales > Burkholderiaceae > JBPBQZ01. Next base: position 6,571 of record JBPBQZ010000157.1, read on the forward strand.
GAGATAAACCGCGCAAACGCGTCCGACGCGCGAGATGTCGAGCTCGCTGATGCGACTGCGCGAGGCTTCGCCGTGCGCGACCACCGCCGCACGAAGGCCGTGTTTCTCCAGCAACTGCGCCATCATTTTCGCGGCGATGTCGTCCAGTGGACCGCGGCCCGCAATGCAGAGTGTGAGGGCTTCTTCGTCGCCTGGCGGCGTACCGCTGGCGTTGCTCACGGGCACCGGCCGGGCAATCGGCGCACTGCCATGCGGCACGCGTTGCTCGGAAGCCGAAGGCTCAATGAAGTCGATTTCGTTGGTCGCTTCGTGGTCGCGGTCTTCGGGGCCAGGCCGTGTATCGGGCTTGCCGTCGCTGGCATTTGACAGGCTGTCGATCAGGTCGATGGCCGCGGCCCTGATGCGCTCGAATTGCGCATCGGTGACGACGCCACGCGCGACGTCGTTGGCGGCAAGCCGTAGCCCTTTGATCGCCACCTCGTCGTAGTAGGCCGACAATGGGCGGTCGCGCAACAAAACTTCGGCTTGTCCCAATGCCTCATCCGGGTCGCCGGCCAGCATGCGCTGATAAAAGTTTTGTACCGGCGTGAGCGCTGGACGGTCGCCGAGGAGCACGTCGAGGAATTCGAGACGGTCCACGTGCCGTCCCAGCACTACCAGGCAAAGCGTAAGCGGCGTCGACAGAATCAGGCCGATCGGCCCCCACAGCCAGCTCCAGAAGATGGCCGCGACGATAACTGATAGCGGCGACAGGCCGGTGCTGTGACCATACAGCATGGGCTCGACGATTTGCCCGGCGATCAGTTCGGCAATCACGAACAGGCCGAGTGTCCAGATGGCCATCGACCATCCGGGATCGACCGCCGCGGCGAGCGCGGTAGCCAGCAACGCGGCGATCCAGGCGCCTACATAGGGGACGAAGCGCAATAGCGCCGCCAGGCCGGCCCACAGAATGGGATGCGGGACGCCTACCAAGGTTAGCCCCAGCCCGATCACCACGCCCATGCCGGTGTTGATGC
>JBPBQZ010000158.1:0-6846 GCA_050955105.1 Janthinobacterium lividum
GCTCGACCCGGGCTATCTCATTAACCCTGCAACGACTGTCCGATATGCTCGCCGGCACGCAAGCCGGTAGTAGCGGCCTTCGCCAGCCCACCGACGTAGCCGATGCTCTCTCCACCCTCCAGGCCACCGCTGGCGCTGCCCACCGCGTACAGCCCTGGCAACGGCGCGCCGTCGGGCGTCATCGCACGCGACCATTCGTCGATGGCCACGCCGCCCATCGTATAAGTGATGCCCGCGCATACCGGCACGCCGTAGAACGGCGCCGTGCGAATCGGCATTGCCTGATAGGTCTGCGGGCTGCGCGGCGGGTCGAGCGCTTCTAGCGTCTTGGCTTCAATGGCGGCGTTGTAAGCAGTCACGGTGCTTGTCAACGCATCCGCCGGCACGCCCAGTTTGCCCGCCAGCTCTGCCAGCGAATCGGCACGCACGACGATGCCGCCGTACTTTTCCATATGCGGATTCGGCGGTAGGAAGCGCGACGTACCTGGGCCATCCCATAAAGGCTGATCGAAGATCACGGTGGCTGACAGAGGATCGTCGAGCCCGGCCACACGATTGGCGATATACACGCCGCCGCGACCTTCATCGGCAAAACGCTTGCCTTCTGTGTCGACCACGATCGCCGAGGTGGCAACGTTATCCATCCACGGTGCCGGCCACAGCCGCGCATCGGTCAGGGCGTTGCGGTTTTGCAAGTGTCCATAGAAGCCGACCAGATTCGACAGCTTCACGCCCGCTGCGCGCGCCATCCGCACGCCATCACCCAGGCCCGAGCCAGCATTGCGTTGCAAGACCTTCTCCGGCGCCGGCGAAATGTTGTCACGCACCAGATCTGCATCGCACTGGAAGCCGCCGTCGGCGATCACGACACTCTTCGCTGATATCTCAAAATGCTGGTCGCCGGCCTGACCCTTGACGCCGGTGCAACGGCCGTCGGCCATCGTCAATTCAAGCGCCCGATGGCCACGCAGCAATTGACCACCGTGCTTGAGCAGATTCGCGCCCATGGTCCGCAACAACACGTCGCCACCGCGCCCACGCCAGTCAGAGCCCACGCGTTGCAACGACGGCGGCGACAACACGAAGTTGTGATGCGCTTCGGCACCGCCTTTGATGAAGCGGATGCCCTGCCCTTGCAACCATTTGACGGCACGTCGCGCGTCGGTGGCGACGGCTTTCGCCAGGCCCGGATGAGCGGCGCCTTGGGTCACCTTGTTGATGGTGGCTTCCAGCTCATCGGCGCTCGACTGAATGTCGCGCAGGCAAACGTGGAAGGCGCCGCCAGTCAGGCGTGTATTACACATATATTCGGCCTCGGCCGAACGTTCCAGCACCACCACCCGCAAGCCCTGCTCCGCCGCGCGCACGGCGGCCGTCAAGCCGGCCAGACCGGCGCCTACGACGCATACATCGGTTTCGATCATTCCAATTACCTCGGCATCAGGGTTTCAGCGACCAGCTCGACCACTTCGACCGCCACTTGCAAGACGAAATAGGTGACGAACGCAAGCACGATCGCGATGGGATACAGCTCGACGAAGCCGGTTCTGAACGCCAGCCAGAAGCCCAGCAACGCCACGCCGATGGCGCCGCCGTAAAGCACCAGCTTCTTGCGTGCCAGCAAACCGCGAATCACGGGAAATGGCGCGGGCGGCTCAGCGGCCTGCCCGGATGGGTCGTACATGAAATCTCCTCCTTTGCGATAGCGCCGATACGCGCCTCGCTCACCTCGGTGTCAAGCCCGAGGTATCGATGATGAACGGGGCAACCGGGTTTAATTCTAAAGGTACGATATCACAAAAGGTCATACCTTAAAATGGTGAACCGCAAGAGTCAAATGCGAAAGTACCCGACTCGGGTGAATGGTATGATCTTTTCAAACCCTTGGCTCATCACTTTTTGGGATATTTCACATGCCGAGCGAACCCCTGCAGGCAAATGGCGGCAACGCCGCGCTGAGCCCCGCGGCCACGTCGCGGGCGGCGCCCCGGTTCGCGCCGATCAAGGCCAAGCGTGCCTTCGAAGAAGTCTGCGCGCAAGTGCGGCGCGAGGTCGCGCTGGGCACCTTGCGGCCAGGCGACCGCTTGCCGCCCGAGCGTGAACTGGCCGAACGTCTGGGCGTTAGCCGCACGGCGATACGCGAAGCCTTGCGCAGCCTCGAGAACGCCGGCCTGGTGCAATGCCAACAAGGCATGAATGGCGGCGCGTTCATCAAGGAACGCGATTCGAATGCGGTGACGCAGGCGGTGGGAGATATGGTGATGCTGGGCCAGATCCCGTCGAGTAGCGTCACCGAAGCGCGCATCGTGCTGACCGAGCAGGCAATTCGCCTGGCTTGCGAACGCGCCACCGAGGCGGATTTTGAGATTATCGAACGCGATATCGACAAGTCGGAACAGCTGACTTTGCAGGGTGACTTCACGCACCGCAATGCGTATATCACCGAGTTCTATCGCTTGCTGGCGCAGGCCACGCACAATCAGGTGCTGGTGATGCTGGTCGAGTCGCTATCGGAACTTACGCGCGCCTTGCTGGACAAGGCCAGCCCGATTCCACGCCAGGACGTGATCGGCGTGCGGCGCACAGTGTTGCGCTTGATGCGAGAGCGCGATGCCGAAGGCGCGGTGGCGGAGATGCGCGCGCATCTGCGGCGCTCGGATCGCTTTCTTAAGCAGCAGGATGGGAGTGAAGGTGAGGAAGAGTGATTCGGCCTCAACCCCTCGCGTCGCCCAGCATCTTGCGGCGATGCGACGGATACCAGCCAGTGAATTTCACTGCCGCCACCAGCGCTGCCACAGTCGTAATGATGCCAACCGAGCGCGGTACCGTCGGCGCATAAGTCAGCAAGACGTCGGCCGCCACCATCACTACGAACGCCAGCGCCCATGCCGCCGTGATCACGATGTTGACGTGCATGAATGCCGGGCTATCCCATAATTCACGGCTCACTTGTTCGCGCGCGTATTGCAAGGTGAACGGTTTGCCTATCGCGAGAGAAATCAACACGATCAGCAACAGCCCGGCATCGACCCGCAAACGCACCGCCGCCATCGACCATTGCGCGCCGCGCAGCATGGCGTAGAGGGCAAGGCCGACGAACAGGATCAGCGTGCCGATCTCGAGAATTTTGATACCGCGCTTATTTATCAGCACGTCGCGAATCAATAAACCGGCCGACACCAGCGCGCCGGCCAGCAGGCCAGCCTGTACGCCGACCAGGCGCTCGATGATGGCGAACGCCAAAAATGGTGCGAAACCAAGCAGGATATTCATCGTTCACTCCTCGAAATGATCGTCTCAATCAAGCAGTTGCGAGGCTGGCACCCAATTGCCGTGGAAGCCGTTGGGCACGCGATGCGGCAGGGCCACCGTCGCCAGAGGTCCCTTCGCAACCCGCAGCGCGTCGAACACCAGCACATCGCTGCGGTCTTCGTCGCCACGGTACACCACTGCCAATAACCAGCCCTCGCCTTCCGGCGCGCCAGGGTCGCGCGGTACGAATACCGGTTCGGACGTCGCATCGCCAAGCGGAAGTGTGTAGACATCGGGCGCCGACAGCGTATGGTCCACATGGACGATCAGCCGAAACACGTCACGTTCGGCCGCACCGGCATGCCCGGCGAACCAGCCATGACGATAAGGCCGACCCGCATAGCGGTCGTCGATCCGCGGAAATTCTCCCGGTATCTGCAGCAGCACTTGTTGGCTGAACACGCGCTGGCTGCCGCCGGCTTCGTGGCTGCCGTAGCCGCCGGTGCTTTCGCCAGCGCAAGATGCGCTCAAGTCGAAAGTCCAGCGCACCAGATACGCGCCGCCCAGATCGGTTGCCGGCGTGCCGTCGGCCGATGGAAAGAGCGGCGGGCGTTCGAACTGCATCACGTCGGCATACAGGCAGTCGCCCTGCTCCCAGGCATTCATCACATGGAACACGTAACAACTCGCGCCGCGCCACCATTCGATAGTCTCGACACCCTGGTCGCGACGCATCACGCCGACGCATGAGCCACGTTCGGGTTCCCATGCGAAAGCCGGTCCACCGGCGCGCGCGCGATCCAGATCACCGACCAACGGCAACACCGGAAACATGACGTGGTGCTCGGTCGCCATGAAGTCATGCACCATGCTGGCGTAGGGTGCATCGAAATGCTCGAAGCGCGTGACTTCGCCAGTCGCCGCGATCACACCGTAGGCCATGCCTTGCCCTAAGCGGGCCGGCGTGCCGTAACCGAAGAACAACAGCTCGCCAGTGGCCGCATCAATTTTGGGATGCGCGGTGAACGCGCCCTGCACGCGGCCGTCGAAGTCGACGCTGCCGCACGTTGCCAACGACAGCGGCTCGATCTGGATCGGCAGATGCGCTTCTTCCAGTGCCAGCAAGCGGCCCGCATGCATCAGCACATTGGTATTCGCCACACCATCGCTGTCGACTGCGGCGGCAGGTTTGCCGGCACTGCTTCCGAAGGCGAGCGGCACGGCCTGCCCGGCCTGCTGTGCCTGCCAACGCTGCGTACGCACCCAGCGATTGCGATACGCGACGGCGCCATCGGAAAAATGCAGACTGTGCAGCATGCCGTCTCCCAAGAACCAGTGTTCGCCGGGCTGCGCATCCACCGGGTTGGGGCCGTTGCGAAACAGCGCTCCTTGCAGGGCCGCCGGCAGTTCGCCCGTTACGGGCAACCCTTGCAACGCCGTCTCAAAATCAATCGGGCCTTGGTTATCTGCGTACGACGGAGCATCCAGCGACGTTGAAAGCATTTGCTTGCCTCGTTATCTTTACAATGGAAAGATTGTGTCCGGCGTTTTATAATTCGTCAATCTATTTTTACGATGGAAACATCGCAGTGCTCCCAGCCGGATTCCGCAGCCCATGACAAAGTCGCCGAGCGTTGCCGCCAAGGCGACGAAATCCACCAGCGCGCGCCAGTACCATCATGGTTCCTTACCCGACGCCTTGCTGGTCGCGGCTGAAAACGTCTTGCGTCGCGACGGCCTGCGCGGCCTCAGTCTGCGCGCCATCGCGCGCGAAGCCGGCGTCTCGCACACCGCGCCGCAACACCATTTCGGCGACGTCGAAGGCGTGCTCAGCGAGCTGGCCGCAATTGGTTATTTCCGGCTCGCGCACAACATGTCCGAGCATGCGCAACGCGCCGCCGACGCGCGCGTGCGACCCAACGCCATCGCCCATGGCTATATCGATTTCGCCGTCACGCATCCAGAGTTGTTCCGACTCATGTCGCGCAAAGAGTTGCTCGACTTCAGCCGGCCGTCGCTGATCGCCGGCGCGCAGGCCTCTGCGCGCGGCCTGGCGGATGTGTTCGAGTCTGCAGCGGATGCCGGCAATCCAGCCAGTGCATCCAGCGCCTCGCAATCAGCCGCCGCGTCCGACGTCGCGCATACAGCTCACGCCTTCTCGCACCTCGATCCCCGGCAGATCATCATGCTCACGGCTGCCTGGGGCTATGTGCATGGTCTGGCGACGCTACTGGTCGACAATCGCCTCGACTTCATCACGCGCGCCAACGCTGCATTCGACGATCCGCATGCACTGGTCGATGCGGTCATCGATCAGGTACAGATTCAGTTCAAGGGCCCCTGATGTCCGCCATTCCGCAGCACGCCAGCGCCTCGCGCTCGTTCTCTCAAATTTCCAGAGAGCAATTCATCGATGCCTTGCGGGCAGTCGTCGGCGCACGCTTCGTGCTCACCGCAGCGCGTGCCACGCGCCGCTACCGCACCGGTTTTCGCTCGGGCCAAGGGCCGGCTGTAGCGGTGGTGCAACCTGCTACGTTGCTCGAACAATGGCAGGTGCTGCAGGCTTGCATGGCTGCGAATGTGATCGTTATTCCGCAGGCAAGCAACACCGGCCTGACGGGCGGCTCGACACCCGATGGCCACGCCTACGACCGCGACGTCGTGATCGTCAGTCTCACACGCATAAAAACGGTGCACCTGCTCGACGCCGGCAAACAGGTGGTGTGCCTGCCCTGCGCCACGCTGGACCAACTGGAACGTACGCTGAAACCTCTCGGTCGCGAGCCGCATTCGGTGATCGGCTCGACCTGCATCGGCGCGTCGGTGCTGGGTGGTGTGTGCAACAACTCCGGTGGCGCGCTGATTCACCGTGGGCCCGTGTATACCGAAATGGCGGTGTTCGCGCGCGTCGACGCGTGCGGTGCGCTGGAACTGGTGAACCACCTCGGCATACGCCTGGGCGACACGCCTGCAGCGATCCTCGAGCGTTTGCAGCGCGGCGATTTCAGCGATGCCGATTTGCTCGACGAGGGCCGCGCCGCATCCGACAACCATTACGCGACGCACGTGCGCGATGTCGATGCCAACACCCCCGCGCGCTACAACGCCGATCCGAGCCGGCTGTACGAGGCCTCGGGGTCGGCCGGCAAATTGATGGTATTCGCGGTGCGGCTCGATACGTTCCCGCTGTCACGCGGCGCCAAGGTGTTCTATATCGGCAGCAATGCCCCAACGGAGTTGACGGAGATTCGGCGCCAGGTGCTGAGCAGCTTTGCCACGCTGCCGATCGCCGGCGAATATCTGCACCGCGACGCTTTCGACATCGCCGAACGCTATGGCAAAGACATGTTCCTGCTGATCGACTATCTCGGCACACAAAGGCTGCCGGCGCTGTTCAGTCTGAAAAGTCGCTGCGATAGCTGGTTCGACAGGCTAGGCATCTTCCCCGCCAACTTCACTGATCGCCTGATGCAGGCCGCCAGCCGCCTGTTTCCGAGCCATCTGCCGCCGCGCCTCAAGGATTTTCGGGACAAGTACGAGCATCACCTGATGCTCAAGGTGCCGGCCGAAGGCGTGGACGAGGCCCGTGCGTTC
>JBPBQZ010000159.1:0-5699 GCA_050955105.1 Janthinobacterium lividum
GGCCGGCGACCGCATGAGCAGCACCGCGGCGCGCAGCGGCAGTCAGCCCGGCGACCCGGTGCGCGCGGCTGAAGCGATGATTCATCTGACCGAAATCGACGAGCCACCCCGCCATCTGGTGCTGGGCGCCTTCGGTTTCGATGCGGTCACGACCCGTCTGCGCAAAAGCCTTACGGAAATCGAAGCCTGGAAAGACACGACGCTGTCGGCGGATTTTCCGCCGGAGTAAGGCCATTGCGCGGCGCTGGGAACGATCTCCGCATCGGTGGAAACGAGCTAAACCCCGCGCAACGGGTCGGCAGCCATGGGCGTGCCGCCCTCATCGGCAATCTTTGATCAAACGTCCCTTGCGGCGAGTGTCTTCCAGGAAATACGTCAGATCTCGCCGCACGATCAGCACCGGCACGTCGGCCGCGGCTAGCATCGGCAAGCGCCAACCGACCGCATCGGCCAGTCGGCGCTTTGCTTGCGCGCCATCGCCAGCAAAGCGCTCGGCGTGATCCAACAAGGCGTAAGCGATTTCCACGCGGTGCGGATAAATCTGCAACTGCAATTTGGTGAGTGGCAGATACGGCTCAAGCTCGCGAATCAATGCCCAGACATCGGTTTCACTGAACTGCGCATTCCTCAATGTATGCGTGAACGGAAATTTTCGACCGAGCAGGCGAAAGCGCGGCTCCGGCTCCATCGGACCGTCGAGCCACTCGGCGTAATCACCCGTATCGACTCGCAGCGCGGGCGCCGCCGCCCGTATCAAGGACGTCACCACACATTTACCGGCGCGCCGCGTGCTGGTGATCGGTGCGCCGCTGATTTCATCGACGATTTCCACGATGCCCGCGCTTGCCAAGGGCCGGAAAACATCAGGGCCATCGTCTAGTCGGCTGCAGGCAATCAGACCGCTTTCGGTGGTGCCGAACATGAACGACACCAACACGGCGTTCGGAAACGCTTGCCGTATCAATGTTCGCTGCGCGCCGTATAGCAGTTCGCCGCCCGCCAGAATGCGTTCGACACGCCGGTTCACCTGCGCGCGGCTGAGCAGGTCGCACGCGAGCCCCACGACGGTGGAATTGATCGCGGCCAGCACATTCCCTGCGTATTTGAAGATCGAATCATTCAGCGCATGGAATGCCGCGTCGCAGCCGATCGGTATTTCAGAACATGGCCCCGGATACCGCTCGACCACGCTGTGCACCAGCCGATACGACAAATAAGGACTAGCGCACAGATTGCACAAGTGATCGCCATCGCGCAGCAAGCCGTTGCGCCACAGATGCGCGGCGAGTAATCGCGTCGAGGTTTCCCACTCATCGTGGCCGAACAGTGTGACTTTCGGCTTGCCGGTGGATGCCGACGACTCGAAGATCAGGCCATGCGCGGCCGCTTCGAAGACGCCATCAGGACGCTCCGCATGAACGATCGCCATCAACGCTTGGTGGGTCAGAATCGGTAGGTCGGCCAATGCGCTATCCGGCTCGACCTGCCGATAAAGCTGTTGGTAGATCGGCGACGTGTACTTCGCAAGCGCGACGAGTTGCCTGAGTGAATAGAAATTCATGTCGGTAGGATGTGTGGAAGCTATCCCGCTACTGCGCTGAAAGGAACCGTGCAAGACCATCGGCGGTATTCATCGCCAACGCCACCACCGTCAAAGTCGGATGGCAATCGAGGCCGCTTGGCATCAGCGAGGCATCGGCTACGTATAGCCCTTTGATGCCATGCACCTGCCCGTGCCGATCGACCACGCTCTCGCTGTCTCGAAAACCGATGCGGCAGGTGCCGGCTTCGTGAGAGGTGCCGGTACCGCCCAGCGTGAGCGTACGCCTTACCTTGACCGCACGACCGTGTTTGCCGGCCAGCAGCAGGGCAATGCGTTCGGCTTCCGCTTCCATCCTGGCCGCCAGCGCGAGGTCGTCGTCGTGCCAGCCGATAGCGATGCGCGGCGCCGGTCGACCCAGCGCATCTCGCGCAGTACTCAGGCCGACCCAGCGCGACGGACTCGCCAGCAATTCGCCGATGGCATTGATGCTGACACAGGCCAGTTGCGCATCGGCGCGCGGGTCGAGTTCAGCCGCGGCGAGAATCTCCGGTTCGTGGATCGACGCCGCATTCGGCCCGTGCAATTCCAGCGTAAAGCCGCCCCGTCCGATATCGGCTTGACCATCGTTCGGCCGCTCGATTATCGCGCCCCGCTGCATGACGCCAGCGCACGCTTCACCTACATGACGGTACGGCAGAATCGCCAAATAGCTCGCTGCAATATGATCCAGATAGTGACGACCGATCGAAGGGCGGATGGGAGCGAGCGCAGCGAGATCCGAGCACAGCAACAGGCGCGTGGTCTCGATAGGTGACGCGGCCAATACCACTGCAGCGGCCTTGCGCCGATGCGTTTTCGCATCACGTCGATCGACATACTCGATACCTTCGACGCCATTGCGGCCGCACATGACACGCGTTGCCACGGCCTGGTCGAAAAGATCTACGTGCGCGCGCGGTCTGGGCGCACCATCTGCTGCCGCCAACCGGTCCAATGCGCAAAACGGCAAAATTCCCCCGCGCGATACGGCGGCAACCTTCGGCGTGACCAGCGTGCCAGAGGTTTGCGACAACGCGGCGTATATCGGGTCCAGCTGGCACGTCCGTGCCCCGAGCCAGGCGGCGGAACGTACAAATAGGCGGTCGAGTTCGTGCCTCGCGAACGGCCATTCAGCTCGCGAGGCGCCGTGCAGCAGGAAATTTTCCAACTTCGGTTTCGCTAGCCAACCGCCCCAGCGTAGCGAACGCCCCCCTGGCGAGCGCACACGGATCCAATCGAACACGCTGCGATCGGCCTCGTAATGCCAGTCGCGCTCGTCCACATGCAGCCTGGGCGCCAGCGCGCGTCGGTATTCGGCCATGCCGGCGTGGCCATCGATGCCGAGCATTGCGCGCGTCGCGCCAGCTTCGAGAATCAGCGAACTGAAGCCCCGCAGCCGCAGCGTATCGGCAACAGCGATACCGCTCGGACCCGAACCCACGATAACGGTGCGTGCCTCGTCTAACATGAAAATAATTTCAGATACATCGTTATGCGATCGATACGCCATCGATCTTTGAAAATGCAGGTGTCCGGCCGTGGTTTAACTACAGATAATCTGCATGACGCCATGGAATCGACAATATTCAATCGACGTCAAATCATGGTGGCGCACTTCGTCAAGTAGTGCGGCATATTGCAGAGGACTCAGCAAGCCATATTCAATGTATTGCCGCCGCTGTGCAAGCAGCGAACATTCGATATATTCACGCGCGATGGCTGGGTCGAGAACGGCCGTTGTTTGTACTGCCGATTGCAGCGCCAGCCCGGCGATTTTCAAATCGGCGATGAGCGACTGTCCGTAATTTGGCCGGATTCCGATAAGTTCACAATAGCGTTCGTACAGCGCTATTGGCTTACACCACAAGCCACTGTTCGGATATTCGCCGGTCGCCGCCAGTACCGGCTCCTCCAGCAAAATCTTCCCGCGCTTGCCGTCCCTGCCGATTATCCGGCGCATGCCTGCCAAAACGTTACGCGGTGCCGGCAGATGCAACAGTAGAAAGCGCGCATAAACAAAGTCCGCTAGCTCCAACTGGGCTAACGCCGATTCCACATCCGCTGCGACTGCAACGATATTGCTTAGGCCGGCCTGCGCTGCGCTGGCTGCCAACACGTCGAGTTTTGCCGCGTCGTGATCGACCGCATAGACACGGCCATGCGAGCCCACACGTTTCGCCAGCACCAGGCTCATCGCCCCTTCGCCGCAACCGAGATCGATCACATGCGATCCGGCAACCACGCCGGCCGCTTCGAGCAAGGCTGCGCTCGAAGCGGCCAAAAAACGGTTGAAGAGCTGCAGGCGGCGAAGCCGCGCCACCTCGGCTTCGCCGCACACGGTAGATAGCTGATCCGTCACATTTCGGTCGGACCCATCACTCATTGCAGACACTTGCCAGCGCGCTACAAAAATCGCGCATGGTTTCTTGAGGAATGTCGGCGCGCGGCATGATTCGCAAACCGGCAGTATTTCTGGGAACCACCGGGAAGAACACCGCGGATGTGTAAAAGCCGAGCTCCATCAGTTGCGCCGCCACCTTCACCGCGGTCTCCGGATCTTTAAGATTGACGATGCGAATCGGGCTGCTGGCAGCGGCGTCGAGCGACGGAAAATGCTGGTCCAATATCTGGAGATTTTCCGACCAACCAGCTTGCGCCGCCGGCAATTCGTCGGATGCGTGCAGATCGAGCGCGGCCATGCCGCCACCGATACCCGCTGAATTAATGTATTGCGACCAGGCGTTGCCATATCTGACCAGCAAGCGCTTTGTCGCCGTACTGCCGGACAGCAACACGCCACCGGTTGCGCCGAAGGCTTTGGCAAGCGATGCCACCACGATGGTCCGTTCATCGAGGGTACCGAGTCGACTCAATGCATAGCCTTCCCCTCGCGATCCGGTAATCGACAGACCATGCGAGTCGTCGAGATAGAGGAACAAGCCATAACGCTGTTGCAGCGCCAGCAAAGCGGAAATATCGGCGAAACCCCTGACGCTGTAAGTGGCGTCCGAGACGTACGCCACCTGCGGATGCTCGCGACAAAGCGCCGCCAGCGCCTGCATATCGTTACTGGCGATCGTCACCACCTCGGTTTCGTCGCCGCATAGAGGCTTCATCTGACTCAATGAGAAATGCGCGAAGCGGTCGAAGGCCATCACCGGCTTCACGCCACCGGTCAGCGCGCCCGACGCCAAAATCGGCAGGCAGGCGCTACTCGCGGCGGCACAAGAGTTATACGCGGTGGCGTGGCCACCGAATTGTGCGCCCAGCCGCTCTTCGAAGCTTCCCAACAGATCGAGGAACAAACGACAGCGCGCGGTGGTGAGATGCAGCGTGCCGGCGTCACGAATGCCCTTTACCGCGCCCTCCAGAATTGCCGGGTGTTTGTCCCAACCGAGATAAGAGCATGAGCACATGTTGACGAAACCGGCACCGGCCGTGCTCAGATACGGTCCATCGAGGTGACGGACAGGCAAATCGACGAGACCGCCGTGCGTTGCCGCGGTCCAGGCCGGTTCGCTGAGCGCCATCATCTTTTTTAAGTCTTGATACTGGTTCTTTGACATATTTGCGTTCGACATGGCTGCTTATAAATTAGAAAAATCTCAAAACGTCGAAGCGCCCCCGTCTACGACGATCTTGCAGCCGGTTACCCAAGTCGCCTCGTCACTGCCGAGATAGACCGCCGCAGCCGTCAGGTCGGACGGCGTGCCGGCACGACCAAGCGGAATCGTCGACAGACGACGTTCCCACACTTCTGCTTGGCTGGCGCGTTGATTCAGGTTCGCTGGCGTTTCAATCAAACCCGGCGCAATCACATTCGAACGGATATGCCTGCCGGCAAGTTCATAGGCGGCGCTTTTAGACAGCATTTCCAATGCGGCCTTCGAACACTGATAGGCCGCCATTTCGCCGCGCGACACGCTGGCACTAAGCGACGAAACATTGACGATGCTGCCAGGGCGTGCCTGTTCGATAAGATTCTTGGCGAACGCGGAGACCAGCATAAAGGGCGCGATGAAATTGACGTTCATCACATGGTTGAGCGTGTCGTGCTTGGTGTCGATGAGCACGTCGCGCGAAAACGTTGCCGCGTTGTTCACGAGAATATCGATGG